>NZ_JBXARS010000001.1:0-694649 GCF_058808515.1 Bacillus sp. GW821-FHT11D08 | reverse complement strand
GACTACGCACATCGCTGTGCGATTTATTTAAAACTTTGAATTAACAGGTACGTTTTGTCTTGTTTAGTTTTCAAAGATCATTACCGCTTGTTGAAGCAGCTTTATTATCTTACCACTCAGCTTCTTTTATGTCAACAACTTTTTTCAAGTTGTTTCCGAAGCTTTTCGTTGTTGTCTGCTGTTCATCAGCGACGTTTAATAATATAACACCCTTTTGAAAATATGACAATAGTTTTTTTAAAAAAATCATTAATTATTTTCTTTCATACTTATTTCAGTTTCTCTTCTATAGAAAGATAAGCTGTCTTGTGGATTGGCATATTTTCTTGTATAGTAAGATTGAACTAAATACTTGATGACCACAAGGGGAGCATTAAAGCTGAGAGTGAACGTTTTGTTCTGACCCTTTGAACCTGTTAGTTAACGCTGGCGTAGGGATGTGGCAAAGCCAAATGATTTGCAGTTTATGTAAGCAGCGCGCGGGCCTTTTCCCATCCTTCCCCGCGCTGCTTTTTTGTTTATCCTTGTTACGGTTGTCTGACCAGGGGGAAAACTATGAATCATTCAACACGGCTTGTGCGCTTAATTGAAATAGCGATTATGACCGGGGCGGCTGTCATTCTGGACATTGTCTCAGGTATGTTTCTCCGGATGCCCCAAGGCGGTTCGGTCTCTATTATGATGATTCCGATTTTTTTGATTTCATTCCGCTGGGGAGTGAAAGCCGGGCTTACGACAGGCTTTTTGACAGGGATTGTCCAGATCGCCATCGGCAATTTGTTTTTGCAGCACCCGGTGCAGCTATTTCTTGATTACATCGCGGCATTTGCAGTTCTCGGTTTCAGCGGCTTGTTTGCTTCCGGTGTACGAGAATCGGCATTGAATAAAAAAAGAGGCGCTTTAACGATGTATGTTATAGGCGGTGTTTTCATCGGCAGTGTGCTGCGCTATGCGGCACATGTGGTCTCCGGAGCGGTCTTTTTCGGAAGCTATGCTCCGAAAGGCACGCCGGTATGGATTTATTCGTCCGTCTATAACGCGACTTATATGATTCCTTCTTTTATCCTTTCGGCCATTGTCCTTATCTTATTATTCATGACTGCGCCGCGGCTTCTTGAAGCTAAGCGGACGAACTGAAACAGCAGGCGGTTTACGCCTGCTGTTTTTTATTCCTGGCTGTGCTGTTCGTTTGAATCACTCAGTTCTTTTGTAAGTTCATTTATACTTTGTTTTATGTTTCCTTTGCCTGAAAAATTCTCAATAAGCTCTTTTACATTGATTCCGGAAGATGCTTTTAAGCTTTCCTGAAGACCGGCCATTAAATTGGTTGCGTAGCCTGTGACTTTATTGGCCCCGCCGTTTTCACCGCTTCCTCCCGTATCAACGACGGTTATTTTATCAATGTTGGAAAGAGGCGCTGAGACTTGCTTCGCATATTCAGGCAGCATTTTCACAATCATATCAAGGATTGCAGCCTGCCCGTATTTTTCGAATGCTTCGGCGATTTTTTCTTTAGCTTCCGCTTCTGCGAGACCTTTCAGGCGGATGACTTCCGCTTCGGTTTCTCCTCTCGCCTTTTCAGCCTCCGCTTTAGCAAGACCGTCAATTCTCACGCGTTCCGCTTCCGCCTTGGCCATCGCTTCGATGCTGTACTGCTCGGCATCCGCTTCTGCGAGCTGCTTCGCTTTTGCGGCCGCGGCCGCTTGTTCCACCGAGTAACGGTCAGCATCGGCTTTTTTCTTCACTTCAGAGTCATATTGGCGCTCACGGCGCAGAATTTCTTTTTCCTCCAATTCAATCTGCTTTTGCCGCTCAATAATTTTAATTTGCATTTCCTGCTCTGTCACCTGCTGGCGGGCTTTTGCTGTTTCAAGATCATATGCCTGGTCGGCATTGGCTTTTGCTGTATCCTGCTCTCTTCTGTATTCCGCCATTTTCAGCTGATTGATTTTTTCCGCTTCAGCTATTTCCGTCGCCCGCTCCAGCTCTGATTTTTTTGCGTCTTTATCAGCGGCCGCGCGTTTAATCCTCGTCTCTTTATCCGCTTCTGCCGTGGCAATGTCCGCATCCCGCTTGACTTGGGCAATTCTCGGCTTACCTAATGATTCAAGATAGCCGTTTTTATCGCGGACGTCTTTAATCGTAAAAGAAACGATCACAAGCCCCATTTTAGCAAGATCCTGAGACGCGACCCGCTGGACTTCCTGAGAAAACTTTTCCCTGTTTTTATAAATCTCTTCAACGGTCATGGAGCCGAGGATGGAGCGCAGATGGCCTTCCAGCACCTCCCGCGCCTCCTGCTCACGGTCGTCCTTGGATTTCCCCAAAAATTGTTCAGCTGCTGTGGCGATTTCACCGATGGAGCCTCCGATTTTAATAATGGCGGTTCCGTCGGCCATTACCGGCACGCCTTGCTCTGTATAGACTTCAGGTGTAGAGACATCAAGTTTGCTTGACAGTAAACTGAGAGGTTCTGCCTGCTGGAATACCGGGAGCACGAACGTTCCCCCGCCCCGGACGATTTTCAGACGATTTCCGCCTTCATCAATGTGGACGTTCTTATTTCCCAAATAACTTCCGGTCACGATAAGGGCTTCGTCCGGCCCCGCCGTCCGGTACTTCGTAATAAATACAGCAATAAGTGCGATGAGTAAAAAGAATACGATTCCGATAACGATGATAATCGGCATAGTCATAACAGTTCCCCCTTAGATATCAGATTGGTTCATGCGGCGTCACAAAAAGCACTCCGTCTTTCACGTCAATCACTAATACGGCAGTTCCGTACTTGATCTGTTCTTGATCAAAGCTGACGGCTGATTTAGAAATGGCGCCCCCTATTCCCTCTATGATCACTTCTCCATAGCCGTCTTTCGGGACGGAAGTAATGACCCTGCCGACTCTGCCCTTTAAATCCGTCTCTCGATAAGCGAGCGATTCTTCCGCTGATGAAAGCGGGACAAGGACGAAGAAGTGAAGCAGGCTGACCAAAAGAACCGAAAGAACAAATGAAAGCAACGCAATGACAGAACTTGATAGCGGAGCGGCGATTTCGCCGATATAACCTGAGGCTGAAAAGATTGTTAAAAAAGACAGAATCAATGCAGGGTTTAAAAATGAAACAGGAATGGCTTCCGAGAGGCCGTGAAACACATCTTGAAAAAACAGAATCAAAAGCGTGAGACTTCCCGAAATAATCAATGTGTAAAGATAGACCGTTTCAAGCGGCAGATGAAATATGTCCATCTTCTATCCTCCTTTCAGCCGATGTGTCGGAGTGTTACTTTATATACGGATGTAAAGGTAAATGGTTTCAATTTTCTGATAAGGGAGGCTGATTACATGATTATCCAATCCGGATATGATATGTTTACTCTAAAGGAGGAGATAGGATGAGCATTTTTAATGAAGCCAGACAGCAGATCTGGGAAGAACTGAAAGGACTCTCTGATGAGGAATTCAACCGAAAGCCCGCGGCTGATGAGTGGAGCGTGCGGGGAGTCCTTGACCATTTAAAGAAAATTGACGAAACAGCGCAGACCCTTTTATCAAAGCAGGCAAAAGACGCACCGTTAAAAGAAATAGAAGAACAACCGATGGAGTTTATAGAGGACAGAACAAATAAACGGCCGGCTCCGTCACACCTCGAACCTGAGCAAAACCGAATATCAGTCATTGAAGCAAAACAAGAATTAGATACAGCAAGACAGCAGCTGACCGCCGTCATTTCATCATTAAACGAGGAAGACTTTGAACGTGTGCTTCCGCATCCTGTTTTTCAAGAACTGACGATCCGCCAGTGGATTGATTTTATCGGCCATCATGAAAAGCGTCACATTAATCAAATAAAAGAAATCAAACAAAAAATCGAAAAGGTCTGAGTCAGACCTTCTCGATTTTTTTCTTGGCGCGTTTCGGTTCATAAGAATGGATGGTGACCGCATCGCCCGTGCATATATCACCCGGGCGTTCAACAATACAGACAATTCCTCTTCTGCCCATCGCGTGCCTCACAAACGCCGCGGCGAGTTTTGGCTGATCCGGATAAAAGGATTGAATGACTTCTCCCGGCTGAATGCACGGATCATTTTCTCCCTCACACAACAGAGACGCACCGCTCGGAAATATCATTCTGCTTCCTTCTTTAAGCGGCGTCAGTGCAGAAAAACCGCTGATTGCGATATTAGCGCCGAGCCATTCGGGAAAGATATGAGAAATCCCCATCTTCTCCGCAATGTCATCACATTCCTCCATGGACACGATTGAAATCTGTCTCCGGTTAAAAATCTCTGTTCCTCTTTCATACATCGGCTCACGCGCGCCGGCCTTTTTTGTCAGTCCGAAATGCAGGTCACCGGGAAACCCGCCGTATTCCGCACGAAGCTTGTCCATCTTTTTGGTAACAAATTGTTCGGTATCCGCTATATATACGCCTTCCGTCTTTGCTGTTATGCGTTTCCACATCAGCCGCCACCGCCTTTTTCTTGACATTATCCTTAAAAAACCCCGCTCTGTAAAGGAGCGGGGTTCATTTATTATACCGTTTTCGGCGTTAGATCAAAGCAGCGTTTGTAAATCCAGTTGTATGCTTTCTCATTCAAATCTCTTGGATTTCCGAAAGTTTGCGGATCTTTCATGGCTTCTTTTGATAAACGTTCAATCATGTCCGGAGACACACCTTGTTCTTCTAAACTTGGCACCTCTAAATCTTTTACAAGATCATACATCCAGTTGACGGACGCTTTTGCCGCTTCTTCGGTTGTCATGTTGCTTGTATCGATTCCGAATGCTTTGGCGATGCGGGCGAATTTTTCCGGGTAGCCTTTCCAGTTGTATTCCATTACCGGCCCCATCATAGCTGCGACGCATTGTCCGTGAGCGACAGGGATGATGCCGCCGAGCGTCTGGCTCATCGCATGCGCCGCGCCTGCTGATTCACTGCCGTATGAAAGGCCGGCAAGCATCGCCGCCTGCGCCATGCCGTATCTTGCTTCCAAATCCTCTCCGTCCGCAAACGCGCGCTTAATATAATGCGCCGCATATTCAATGGCCATTAAAGCGACGGCATCAGTGATCGGCTGCGCGAATTTCATCGTATAGCACTCGATGGCGTGCGCAAGTGCGTCAATACCTGTCATGGCCGTCACATGCGGAGGCATGGACGTGTGCAGCTCAGGGTCAATGACCGTTAAATGCGCGGCGATAAGCGGTCCGCCCGTATTGAATTTAAATTCTCTTTCCTCATCTGTAATGACCGCCCATTGTGTGACCTCTGAACCTGTTCCCGCAGTCGTCGGGATCGTTGTCAGCGGAGGAATACGGTTTTCCAGCGGCTTTTTGCCTTCCGCGGCTTCATAATCAAGCACGCTTCCTTCGTGTGTCGCTTCTACCCCGATCGCTTTCGCTGTATCCATGGAGCTTCCGCCGCCGACAGCCACAAGGCCGTTGCAGTTTTCTTTTTTATACAGTTCTGATCCTTCGTTTACAAGACGTACAGGCGGGTTCGGCTCCACTTTGTTAAACAGGACGACTTCGATGCCCGCTTCCTGTAAAGATTCAATGACCGGGTTTGCCACTCCCGCGTTATAAATTCCCGGGTCTGTTACGAGCAGCGCTTTTGTGACGCCAAGCGCTCTGACTTCACTTCCCGCTTGCTGAATCGCACCGATTCCGTGTTTAATGACTGTCGGGATTTCGAATGTATGGAATTTATGCATGCTTTCTACTTTCATATTTAATGTCATATTGTATCTCCTCCTCGTTATGCTTGAAACCAGTTCACAGCCGCTGGTTTCGTGTTGCGGTAAATATGTTTGATTTCCGTGTATTCTTCCAGACCGATTTTGCCGAGTTCGCGGCCGAAGCCCGATTGTTTGTACCCGCCCCATGGCGCTTGCGCGAAATACGGGTGGAAATCATTGATCCATACCGTTCCCATCCGCAGTTTGGCGGCTACGCGTTCGCATTTTTCAATATCCTTTGACCATACCGCTCCGGCCAGCCCGTAAATGGTATCGTTGGCAAGTCTGATCACTTCTTCTTCAGATGAAAATGACTCAACTGTTAAAACGGGGCCGAAAATCTCCTCTTGGACTATCCGCATACCAGACTTGCAGTGTGAGAAAATAGTAGGTTCATAGAAGAAACCGTTTTGAAGGGCGGGATCATCAGGACGTTTGCCGCCTGTTTCCAGTTTTGCCCCTTCTTCGATACCGATTTCTACGTATTTTTCGACTTTGGCCCGATGCTCGGCGGAAATCAGCGGACCGCTTTCCGTATCTTCATGAAAACCATTTCCTAATTTGATGCGTTTCGTGCGCTTGATCAGCTCGGCTAAAAATTCATCATGAATGGCTTCGTCCACCAAAAGACGTGACCCTGCCGAACAAACTTGGCCGGCATGGAAAAACACGGCGTTCAGCGCTTGATCTGCAGCTGTTTCGAGATCTGCATCTTGAAATACGATATTCGGATTTTTGCCGCCAAGCTCCAGGGCAATCTTTTTCACATTGCCGCTTGCCGCCTGCATGATTTTTTTGCCTGTTTCAATTCCGCCCGTAAAAGAGACCAAATCGACGTCGAGGTTTCTCGCCAGCTCATCGCCGACAGAGGCGCCCGGCCCCAGCACAAGATTGGCGACCCCTTTCGGAATACCGGCTTCTTCTATTAATTGAAAGACTTTAATGGTTGTCAGCGGAGTAATCTCGCTCGGCTTTAAAACGATCGTGTTTCCGGCCGCAAGAGCGGGAGCGATTTTCCAGCTCGCCTGAAGGAGCGGATAGTTCCACGGCGTAATTTGTCCGCATACGCCAATTGGCTCTCTGACGATTTTACTTACGGAATCGGGAATCGGAGATGAAATGACCTCGCCTCCGTCTTTATCCGCCAAACCGGCATAATATTGAAATACATTTGCGATATCATCCATATCGGCTTTACTTTCTTCAATCGTTTTTCCTGTATCGAGCGATTCCAGCTCAGCTAATTCGTTCAGATCGCGTCTGATTAATTCCGCAATTTTCAGAACAAATTGTCCGCGCTCGAGCCCGGAAAGCACCGGCCACTCCCCTTCATCAAATGCTTTTCTGGCTGCGGCGATGGCTTTCACCGCATCGTTCCGGTCTCCTTCGCATACCGTTGCAATTTCTTCTTGATTAAATGGATTAATGATACGGCGGGTCTGTTTTTTTTCTGCACTGATCCATTCGCCGCCGATATAAAGCGTTTTGCTCATAAGAGTCCTCCTTACCGAAAAGTAAGTTTGTTAAATAAAAATTTAATGTTTTTAACAATATTAATTTAACATATGTTTTTTTGCCTGTCAAAACCCGGTCAGTCCGTTTAGATTTTGACATTTTGTCATGATTCGTTAAGATTAAGAACATAAAGAAATGACTTAACAAATTTAAACTTCAAGAGGAAAAGAGGGACAGTATGGATGAGAATCCAGAATTCGCAGCTATAGAACAAGCTAGGGATCTTGTCATTGATTCCATTGCAGAGACGATGGATCTTTACGGAATCACTCGAAGTGTCGGGATTTTATACGGAACAATGTATATGAGGGATGAAATGACGCTTGACGAAATGCGTGAGGAACTGCAGATGAGCAAACCGAGTATGAGCACAGGCGTCAAAAAGCTGCAGGATTTAAATGTGGTCAAAAAAACCTTTCACCGCGGCACACGGAAGCATACGTTTGTAGCGGAAAAAGATTTCTTTACGTTTTTCACGAATTTCTTCCCGCCGAAATGGGATCGTGAAGTTCAGGTGAATTTGTCCGCCATTGAACAGGCCCAGGCGGATTTGCAGTCCGTTTTGCTGGCCGAGAAAGGCAACGCGGAATTACAGGAAGAAGCGCGGCAGTTATATGATCAGCTTGAAAGCTCGAAAGCTTATTATCATTGGCTGAAGCGGCTCGCCGACTCGGTTCAGAGCGGGGAGATTTTTAAATTTATTCCGATAGAAACGGACGAAAAAAACGCCTGAATCAAAATCAGGCGTTTTTTGTCGTGATTTGATTATTTTTGAGAAAATATAGGAACATAACCCCATTTACTTCCATTAAAATTGATGGTAAATTTTTATAGGTATGGTCGTTCTTTTTTAAGAACAATCAGCAAATTTTTTTTAGGGGGATTTATGAAAATGAAACAGAAATTTTTCTCAACTGTCATGGCAAGTTTATTCGGCCTGGTTTTGCTTCTTTCTCTGCCGACAGCGTCATTCGCCGCTGAGTCAGGCTCAACCGTTCACGAGCCGGAAATGTCCACGAAAGCGACTGCTACCTTATTTGCAAAATATACAGGTGCCAGCCAGCAGGAATGGTCATTTTCTGATATCGAATTGACGTACCGACCGAACACGATCCTGAGCTTAGGCGTTATGGAATTTACCCTTCCTAGCGGATTTGCGGCTACTACAAAAGATACAGTCAACGGACACGCTTTGCGTGAAAGACAGATTCTGAATAACGGCAAAACAGTCAGACTTCCGTTAAACATTGATTTGCTCGGCGCAGCGGAATTTAAGCTTTCTCTTAATAACAAAACGTTGCCTGCTGCAGGTACATATAAGTTCCGTGCAGAAAATAAATCATTAAGCATCGGCTCTAAATTCTATGCTGAGGACACAATTGTTGTTCAAAAACGCAGCACACCGCCGACACAGCCTTGCAACTGCAAATAATTGCGAAAAAAAGACCGGCACAAGCCCATCGCTTGTCAGCCGGTCTTTTTTTGTGCTGTTTTCTTTCTTCCAGCCCTCGCATTGACAAACCCTTGAAACAGGAGTACATTCTTGTTTGTTGTATTTGGAGTGACGAAAACAGTTTCTTAAGGAGTTATGAGGATTGGGAAAAATCAAAAATAAACAATTTGCCGTCATCGGACTCGGCCGTTTCGGCGGAAGCATCTGTAAAGAGCTTTTTAAAATGGGGCATGAGGTGCTTGCGGTCGATATCAGCGAAGAGCGGGTCAACGCATACTCCTCTTATGCCACGCATGCTGTGCGGGCAAATTCAACGGAAGAAAGCGAGCTTCAGTCGCTCGGCATCAGAAATTTTGAATATGTCATCGTAGCAATCGGCGCCAACATTCAGGCAAGCACGCTGACGACGCTGTTATTGAAGGAGCTGAACATCCCTAATATCTGGGTGAAAGCGCAAAACTATTATCATCACAAAGTGCTTGAAAAAATCGGTGCTGATCGTATTATCCATCCCGAAAAGGATATGGGCGTGCGGATTGCGCAAAGCCTTTCAGATGAAAATGTCTTAAATTACATTGATTTGTCAGATGAATACAGCATTGTGGAGCTTTCAGCCACGAAAAAGCTGCATTTAAAATCCATTCTTGATCTCGGCGTCCGGGCCAGATTCGGCTGCACCATTCTCGCCTTGAAACATAATGGAAACATTCAGCTGTCCCCTTCTCCGGAGACTGTCATTCATGAATGTGACTGTCTTGTGCTGATGGGGCATAAACGTGATATTAAAAGGTTTGAAACTGAAGGAATGTAAAAAAGCCGGCGGGCTGCCGGCTTTTTTTGATGCTTATGTTTCTTCACTTAACTGGACGGCGGTTTGGTCAACCCAGCCGATCAGCTCATCTTTCACTTGAATTTGGTACCAGACGGATTCTCCGTTTTGTTTTTCAGATACGACTTTAATATGCTCGCCGGTAAACTTTTGCGCCGATGCCAGTTTAATAGAATGCCGCTCTTTTGACGGCTTGGACCACACGTCTTCAATGGCGTGGTCTTTGATGGCGCCTTTCATATCAACTGCTTTAAGAGAGGCATTGATTTTGTCATATTCATTCAGGTTATAGGTTTCTATGACATCTTTAATTTTTTCAGCATAGCCGGGGTCTGTGGCGTAGCCGGATTTTTGAAGGGCAGCCGCCGCAGTTTTATAATTGTCCGCTTCAATGACGGGCTTGTACTTCTTTTTATTCCAAGACGTTCCGTTGACAAATAATTTGGCATGGTCATCCATTGATTCAAAAAACGTGCTGTATTTACGGAATTTTGCCCGAATCGTTTTTCGTTTTCCTTTTTCAAATTCATCCGTTTTCATCGTGACGTGTTTTCCTTTATAATCACCTTTTACACCGAACAGGTTGCGCGCTTTCCCCGCAAGCTCACTGTTCCCCCAGTCCGATTCGAGAATGGCCTGTGCGAGGGTGATGCTCGGAAGGACATGATATTTCTCATATAAAATTTGAGCATGCCCGGAAAGGCTGTCAATAAAGACCTGCTGCTCGTCCACCTCTTCAGGCGGTTTTTCTTCCGTCACTATGAATTTCGAAAACACCATTGATACCAGAAATAATCCGAATATAAGAGATACAGCAAAAAGGCATCCAAGCCCCTTTTTGGTCTTTGCTTTCTTTTTCATATCAACCTTCCTTTAATTCCGGAATCACTAGATTTATAATTTTACTGGTCATTGATGAAAATTTCAATAAAATAGGGAAAAAGACGGAGAAAGAACACATTGTGCAAGTAAAAAAGACTCCTCTTTGAGGAGTCTTTTATGTTATGCCATGCTCAGCTGAGGGCCGAACAATTCATATTGAACGGAATCAGAGTCAAACCCGAGTGCAAGAATCATGTCTTTCATTTGCGTCATAAACTGCGCTGATCCGCACAAGTAAAATTCAGCATCTTGATTCAGATGAAGCTGCTCCAGGAAGGTTTGATCAATTCTGCCGCTGTAAAAAGGCTTGTCTCCTAAGCGGTCTTGTTCTGCCGGTTCACTGTATACATAAATGACGTTAATATTCGGATGATTCTCCGCAGCTTGTTCAGCCTCTTTGCGGAACGCGGCGTACTCTCCGTTTTTCGCGGCATGAATAAAAGTAACGGAACGCTCCGGCTGTTTTTCGGCGGCTGTTTTCAGCATGCTCATCATCGGCGTGATTCCGGAACCGGCACTGATAAGAACAACCGGTTTTTCGGAAGAAGACAGCTTGAAATCTCCGGCGGGTGCACTGACTTCAAGTTTATCTCCCTCTTGAACTTCATTGTGGAGATGAGAAGAAACCGCTCCGTCCTTTTTCACAGAAATCCGATATGCGCCTTTTTGAGAAGCATCAGACAGGCTGTATTGGCGAATGTGCGTATAAGGAGAATCCGCAATCCGCACTTTAATGCTGATATATTGTCCCGCTTCAAATCCAGGAAGCGAAGAGCCGTCACTCGGTTTGATATAAAATGATGTGATATCTTTGCTTTCTTTCGTTTTCTGTATAACCGTAAATTCTTTATACCCCTGCCATCCGGCTTCATTGTACATGTCTTTTTCAATGCCGATGAAAGCCTCCGCAATAATACCGTAAGCTTTTTCCCATGCCTGCATAATCTCAGGAGTTGCGGCATCCTGCAGCACATCCTTAATTGCCAGAAGCAGATACTTTCCGACAATCGGATAATGTTCCGGTTTTACACCGATGCTTGTGTGTTTATGGCCGATCTGTCTGACCTCCGGAATGATTTGTTCTAATTGATCAATATTCGCCGCAGCCGCAATGACTGCATTTGCCAATGCTGCGCGCTGAGTCTGTTTCTTTTGGTTCGTTTGGTTAAACATATTTAACAGTTCGGGATGATCTTGAAACATCAGGTTATAAAAGCGTCCGGTGATGTTTTCTCCATGTGTTTTCAATACGGGTACTGTGCTTTTGATGATGTCTATTGTTCTCTCATCCAGCATGTTAATCCTCAACCCTTCTAAAGATGTATTTTCAATATATCTTTATAGTAAGAGATATTTTGAATAAAAGATATATTGAAAATGAATCTTTAAAAAAGTCGTCACAATATTGTATTGGATTTGGAATTTATGGATTTCACCTCCTTTTTTTATCACCCGGTGAAACAGGGACACATATATTTGGGAATATACGTTTAAAGATGAAAGCGGGGGAGTGCATGGTTTCCGATATCGATTACACGTCTCCGAATACACAGTTCACTTATAATGTGAATGAGAGCCGTTTTTTTACGAAAGATGCTCGGAACTTTATCAATGTATTGGGGATTAAACAGTTAAACACGCTTGAAAATATTTCATTATTAGATATCTTTCTGAGCAATACAAATGTGATTGAACCGCATACCCATCAAAACGCCGCTGAATTGGTGTACTGTATTTCGGGTTCCGCGGTGGTGTCGATGCTGAATCCGTTCACCCAGAAAATACGGAATTATCCGATCTCTTCAGGACAAGTGGCGAATGTTCCGCAGGGGTGGTGGCATTATGAAGTCGCCACTTCAGACAAAACCCACCTTTTGGCCATATTTGACGCCCCTTCGCCTGAAGTGATATACGGCTCGGATATTCTCCGTCTGACGCCGCCTGAGATCATGGCGCATACGTACTGTCTGAATGAGCATGAGTGGGAAAAAGCCGTTTCACCGATCCGGCAATCAACTGTGATAGGTCCCGATAAATACTGCGGTCAGACTGAAAACACGGGTATTCATGATATGAATAAGCCTTATCAGCCAAATACGCATTATCCGAATGATCCGTATCGGCATTATGATACGCCGTTATATTGGGGATATTAAACGGAGAGCCAGAGCGGCATTCAGCTCGACAGAAAGAGCCCCTCATTGGAGAGGGGCTCTTGATCATTACGGTCCGGTTCCGCAGCTTACTTTGTATCCGCCTTCGGACGATTTTTTTGAATAACATACGTGCGGCGTCTGTCCAGTTTCATCTTTCCAATTGAACCAATTTACATAATAAAGGTTCCCGGCCTCTCCGCCGCCTTCTTATTTTTGAAGAATCGCAAAGTAGCTTTGATACGGATATCCTTTTTTATAAAATGTCATGCCTGATGGCTCCTTTTTCTGAAGCAGACGTGAAGATGACGGGAGAAAGAGGCAGAAGCGCTGTTAAAAGAAGTGCCAGTGCCGCTGAAAGAGATAATATAAGATAGATTTTCTTTTTCATTTTCTCTCTTTCCTTTATTTTGAATTGTTAGAAATGAAGCAGAACACAGAGGCTGCCGCAGAAGATGAAAAAACAAAAAAACCCTTATTTATAGAATAAGGGTTTAAAGGTATGGAGCCAAGGGGGCTCGAACCCCTGACCTCTACGCTGCCAGTCTGGAGATGAGTTTCTGATACAAACAGACGTTTTATTTTGAAACCTTATTTTATAAGGTTTGCTGACCAGCCTTTCTGATAAAAAATCTTCTGTTTTGGCTAAAAATGAACAAGTTGGTCCCTAATTCGTCCCCATCTGTCCCCAAATAGGATTATAAATTAAGGTTAATTTTCCACTAGACCTGCCATCAAAACGCCCATCACAATCAATAATAATAGTAAAAGTAAACAAAGTGCTAGGATAACAAAAGAAATATACTTAGCAATTCCTTTAGGTGATTTGATTGCTAGAATACTCCCCACGACAATTCCTAGGATTCCAAGTGCCCAATGAATATGAGGCAGGAAGTACAATGTGAATAAAAGGATGATAAGCGACACTATTCCAAAATACTTTATCATTTCTCTCCTTTCTATTTTCCCTCCATTAAATTTGAAAATTGAGCTTATCAATTCTTATATATTCTTAAGATCTAAAAATATAGAGTGCCATATTTTTTTAATATTAGCATAGATTTATCGTTCGAGCTTTATGACGACGGATACATACGCGAGGTTATCTGCGCAGTTCATTACGGGACCACATACGGAAGGAAACTCGTGTCGAGAACTTAAAGGTGGATACATTATTGTATTTGATTCTCTTTTATCCGTTGAGACTTATGAAGTGGGAGATGATCAAATGACTGATTTTGAACGAAAAGTGTACCGGATTATCTTTAACATGATCCAATTCGGAAAAAACCCCTCCTTGGATGAATTGAAGAGAAAAACCGGCAAGGATGAACGCGCTAACCGGGAAGCAGTGAAGAACCTCATGAAGCAGCGTATGCTGGAATGGGATAAGAATAAAAACAAGTGGATGTTTTGAAACAATATAATGAAGAAACTAAAAAAGCCTTTCCCGAAGAAAAGGCGTAAGCTGTTCAAGTTTGAAGACGATCAGAAGCAGTTTGAAAGGTAGCATGTGTTTGTTTTTCCACTGTGTTTACACCCAATCCGCATATCAAAGATAACGACAGACCCAAAATAATGAAGAGGCTTTTTTTCATACAGGCACTCTCCTTCTTAGGTTTGATTACGATCAGAAGAAACTTGATAAGATCCATCAAATGAAACAGCCGATGTTGCTAGACCGATCCCTGACATTAAAACGACAGCCGACACAATGATAAATACGCCTTTTCTAAAATTCATACAGGCATTCTCCCCTCTGAATTTGTTTTTGCGTTTGAATCATTTTTTGATGATAAAAATAAGATTTGTCATATTGCTTTGACTCTGCATAAACAGCAGCCGTATCAAGAGCAATATCTTCTACATACGAATAGTTTTTATTTTTCTCAAGGTAATCAATTGTTTTTTTGATTCCCATTTGGTCTATTGCATTAATATATAAAGCCTCCAAATATTTTTGCAGAGATTCAAACAGCTTATCTCCTTGAAATATCGCTGATGAAAGTCCCTTTTTGCTGATTTGAATCGCCTCGCTTGTTTTCCCTTGTTTAAATAGAAGCTTTGCGTATGTAAACAAGGAATGCGGAAGGTTACCCAATTTATACTTTTCAGATATCTCCGCTGCTTTTTTTAAGTAGATTTCAGCTTTACTGTATTCTTCTAAGTCTCCGTAATTCTTTCCTATGTTGTAATAAGCAGAACTGAGCAGCCTTTCATTATTGTTTACTTGTTTCGACAACTCTAAAGCTTTTTCTAAATGCGGCAAGCTTTTTTCAAAGCGTTTAAAGTCAATATAATTCCCTGATATGACAAATAGACATTGAATTTTCCGGACCTTATACAACTCATACTGATCGTAAATATCGAGCGCTTGCTTTACGTGATGCATAGAGACGTGACTTTGTTTCATACCGTAATATGCTTCAGCCAGTTTAAAATGAAACTCCGCTCTCTCAATTTCATCATGCACATGAACGAGTTGTTTTTCAGCCTCTCTATAAAAGCCGATAGCCTTTACATACTGCTTTTGATCAAATTCATACATGCCGCGGAAAAATAAAGAATAATAGCACAGCAGGCCGGAAATTCCTTTATTTGATGCTTCGATTTTTTCCAGCAGCTCGTCAATTGTCGGTCTCACGCGGGTAGTCACCGGTTCTAAATAATCCAACATGAGCTGATGGCGGAATTTCATGAGGGTGTAGTAAATCAGTAGATACTCGTCTTCTTCCATCTCATTTATTTCTTGTTCCACTTCCGCTTTCAAAATTTCCGCATCCGGAACACTGAACTGACGTATCATTTTGTACCATTCATTAATCTTAACGCCAACCTCCGATGATGGTAAAACAGAACTCACAAGGCCACTCCTCCTTTTATATAATATTCTAACATTTCCATAATATGTTTGGGCGAAAAAAAACCGCAATTTGTTTGCGGTCTACAGTGATTATAAAATCATGATTTTGTTGGATAAAAGATACATCATTTCTTATACCATTAGACATATTACGCATTACTTATTTTCACATAACTGTTGGAAATGGCCATTCTATTTGCGATAATAAAACTAATGTGTCGGGAATACAAATGGGGAGGGGATAAGGATGTGCCATTTTAAAATGAGCCTTACTTTATCACTCAAGCGTTCTCAGCTCTAAAGAAATGTGTACTTTGGATAAACGTGTATAAGTAGACTTTCTACAAGTCTACTTTATTTTTTCTCATAAATAAAAACGAGGTGAAAATCAATGGATGGTATAGAATTTTTAGAAAACATGACACGACTTGGAATAATCATTTTGGTGTTCTCCGGATACGCTATTTATTGGAAATTAGGTAAAACAAAAAGAGAGCGAGGGCTTTCAAAATTTGAAGCTTGTCTTAGGTTCTCTGTAATGTTTGGGATAATAGCATGGGGGGTTTCGACTCTTGCTTTGAGTTTATGGTCATAATCTTTTTTGTCGATATTTGACTTATCCTGTCTAAACAGATTAAAACTGGATAAACATACCCTAATTTGGAAAAATGTGTTACCATGTAGTTACTTGTACAATTTTCCAAAAGGGGGAGTTATAATGTTGAAAAGATTAGTTTTTCTGGCGTTGACCCTACTTCTTGCTATTGCTACAATAGCGCCAACAGTTTCAGCAGAGGAAGAGAACGGGTTAGATGGATTAACTAAAGAACAAATTGAAAAATCTTTAAAAGAAGTTGAGTACATCTTTACTAAGATTGTAATTTTTGATGAAGAAACAGGTTACACAGTTAATGAGGGTGAGCTTGAAAAGTCTCCTTATACCAAAGGTCAAAAAGAGGGTATGATCGCCTTCGCTAACTATATGAACAAGGAATATAAGTATGCAAGTGTCCAAAAGAACACTGTTCAAAGATGCCTTGAAGATGCTATTGGTATCTCTAAAGGAGCATTAGATAAAGTTCAAAAGGCAATTGAAAAAGGAGATTGGTGGACAGTATTGGAATATCTGGGCAAATTAGGTGTAGCAATTTCTCCACCAGTATTATTTACATTCTTCCTGTTCTGCGGTGCTACACCAGCAAAGATTGCTCCGCAAGAAAATTGATAAACAACAAAGCCGCCTTTAGAGGCGGCTTCTTCAATCCTAATTGAAGGCGAAAAGCAACTAAACTTCCTCAAAATAAATTTTTCGTCCCCAAATTGTCCCCAATTGCTTTTTGGGGCTATTGGCTCTGTTCCTGACAAATAAAAAAACCCTTATAAAGGGTTTAAAGGTATGGAGCCAAGGGGGCTCGAACCCCTGACCTCTACGCTGCCAGCGTAGCGCTCTCCCAGCTGAGCTATGGCCCCGTGCTGTAACGTCATGTTTTATTATAGACGAGTCTTCTATGAATTTCAAGCAGAAAATTCAGTTTGCTCATATTTTCCTGAGACGTTTTTCGAACATAAAAAGAAGACCCTCCGGGGGCCTCTTCGTTTATCGCACGAGCATGATTAAAATGATGCCGAGGATGACACGGTAAATGGCGAACGGGACAAGCTTAATCCGGTTAATGAGCCGAAGAAAAAACTTGACGACTAAGAGGGCGACGACAAAGGCGCAGATAAAGCCGACAAGAAAAAACGGAATCATGTCATAAGAAAGACTGCTCCAGTATTTCACCAGCTTCAGAAGGCTTGCGCCCGCCATAATCGGAATAGCCATAATAAATGTGAAGTCTGCGGCTGCTCGGTGATTCAAGCCGACAATGACACCTCCGGCAATCGTTGAGCCTGAGCGGGAAAATCCGGGCCATAAGGCGAGACACTGGAATAATCCGACACAGAAAGCCTGTTTGTAGGTGATTCTGTCTACCGTATCGATCGTTTCTTTCCTTTTATTGATCCAGTCCGCTATAAGCATAAGCACGGCTCCGGCAATTAATCCGTAAGCGACCGTTCTGACGGAGAATAAATAGCGGTCAATGAAATCCTCAAATAAAAAGCCGAGCACCGCCGCCGGAACAAGACCGACGGCGATTTGCGCGATGGTCAGCCTGTATCCCTTCTGCTGATCGCGCGTGACGTTTTTTTTGAGGCCGAGTAAATGTAATATCCGATCCTTAAACACAATGGCCACCGCCAGAATCGAACCGAGCTGAATCACCACTTTGAAGGAATTGGCGGCTTCCGGATTCATCAGGCTTCCGGATTTCAGCCAGATGTCATCCGCTATGATCATATGTCCCGTGGAAGAAACCGGCGCATACTCCGTCAGCCCTTCCACGATTCCCAAAACGGCTGCTGTGAACATCTCCCATAATGTCATCCCATTCTTCCCTTCATTCATCATTTACAAAAGAGAAGCTCTCCTCTGAAGGAAAGCCTGTCTTATAATAAATATCATATCCGTTCCGATTTTATGACTTCGATCCAGCATCATTTTTTTCTTCTTCATATAAATGCGAACGCATTTTGAACCAATCAAACAGATGGGTCGTGACCACTTTGATGACCGCATACCCCGGGATGGCTAAAATAATGCCGACAACCCCGAACAGCTTTCCGGCAGTTAAAAGAACAAAGATGATGGTAATCGGGTGAATGTGAAGATTTTTCCCCATGATCTGCGGAGAAATTAATTTTCCTTCCACGAGCTGGACAACGGTCCAGACAATCGCAAGCTTCAGCAGCATAAGGGGCGAAGTGACCAACGCGATAATAATCGCCGGCGTGATAGCAATGGTCGGCCCTAAATACGGAACAACGCTCGTACAAGCGGCAATGACCGCAAGCAGTGACGCATAATCAAGTCCGATAATCAGATAGCCGATAAATAATAAAAACCCGATGCAGAAGCTGACGATGACCTGTCCTCTAATATAGGAGCTTAATCTGTGGTTCATTTCACTAAGCATCGTATACGTTTGTTCTTTCAGACGGGTGGGCACAAACTTTAAGATATAGATTGGCAGTTTTTTGCCGTCTTTCAGCAAATAGAACAGAATAAACGGCACGGTCACAATTGAAATAATCACTTCCGTCAGCGCGCCGATAAAATTCCCGACCCCGGTAAATGTGCTGTTTGCAATTGTCGCCGCCTGCGCCGATACTTTATTAGCAAGATCGGAAATGTTGATATTCATCGTCTTTTGCGCCTGATTTACAAAATCGCTTCCGATCAGGCTTTTCGTCTGATCTTCAACGATATCCACATATTTCGGCAGATTGTCGATCAGGCTCATGATCTGTTCCTTTAAAAACGGAATAATTGAAACGACCGTAATCGTAATCAGCCCTATAATAATGAGGTAAAGGAGCAGGATGGAATAGACTCTTTTCACTCTTATTTTTTCCAATATATCTACGATCGGATTAAGCAGATAATAAACGATTCCTGTCAAAATGACGGGGAGCGCAATCGTTTTAAGCAGGACGATAATGGGTGTGAAAATAAATGATGTCTTCATAAAGACAAGGATATTGAGACCGATGAGCAGCAATACAAGCAAAAACAAGACAAATTTATTGTCTAAGAAAAACTGTTTAAATCTGCCGCCCCATGTTTGCAATGTTTCCACTATTGTTCCTCCATCATATGTATTTTACTTAAATTGTACACTATCGTTCCTGTAATGAAAAATAATAACCGGTCTCTATGGGAATTTTTCCTATCTCTTTAGCTGCCAGCCTTTTTTCCATTTATGTTTCTCAGAAAAAAAGCTATAATGTAAGCCAATACATAGAAGGAGCGATAGCAATGATTCGATTTGCAACAGTCGGAACGAATTGGATTACAGAACGATTTCTGGAGGCGGCTTCTGCTATTGATGATTTTCAATTAACGGCGGTTTATTCCAGAACTGAGGAACGTGCGGCGGAATTCGCCGGCAAACACGGCGCTGCTCATTATTTCACCAGCCTGAAAGAAATGGCGGAAAGCGAAGCCTATGACGCGGTGTATCTCGCCAGCCCGAATGCATTTCACAAAGAGCAGGCGGTCCTTTTTATGGAACACGGCAAGCATGTACTGTGCGAAAAACCGTTTGCGTCTAACGCAAGGGAAACGGATGAAATGATTCATGCAGCCAAAACGAACGGCGTTCTCTTGATGGAAGCCATGAAAACAACGTTCCTGCCGAACTTCAGCATGCTTCAAAACCACTTACATAAAATCGGACCCGTCAGGAGATTCACGGCAAGCTACTGCCAATATTCATCACGATATGATGCATATAAGAACGGTACGGTGCTAAACGCGTTTAAGCCTGAATTATCGAACGGTTCGTTAATGGACATCGGCGTGTACTGCATTTATCCGGCCGTCGTCCTGTTCGGCAAACCGAAAAACGTCATTGCGACCGGTCATAAACTCTCATCCGGCGTTGACGGCGAAGGCACGGTCATTCTGTCATACGACGGATTTGAAGCGGTGCTGATGCATTCGAAAATCTCAAATTCGTTTGCCCCGGCGGAAATTCAGGGTGAAGACGGCACGATCGTTCTGGACAGCATTCACGGACCGGAACGGGCGGAAATCCGCTATCGTGACGGCCGGACGGAAGACATTTCAGTCCCTGATCTGAAACCGTCGATGTACTACGAAACGGCTGAATTCATCAATCTTCTTCGAAACGGACAGCGGGAGTCTTCCGAAAATACATTTGAACGTTCTTTCATTACGGCAAGTATTATGGAAGAAGCGAGAAAACAAATCGGAATTGTCTTTCCCGCCGATCAAAACTAAAAACATCCGCCCGGATTCGGGCGGATGTTTTTTATTTGGACGCTAACAGGTCAGCAAACGCTTTTGCATACTGCGGAAGGTCGGGCGGGCGGCGGCTTGATACAATGTGGCCGTCAGTTACGACTGCTTCATCCAGCCACTGTGCCCCTGCATTTGTCATGTCGTCTTTGATGCCGGGCGTGCTCGTTACTTTTTTTCCTGCGAGAATTCCGGCAGATATGAGCACCCAGCCCGCATGACAGATCTGGCCGATCGGCTTTTTCTGCTCGTTCATCGTACGGATGATGTCCAAAACTTCGGGATATCTTCGCAGTTTGTCAGGAGCCCAGCCGCCAGGCACGAGCACAGCATCATACTCCTGGATAATCAGGCTCTTAAAATCGTAATCCGCCGTCGCGGGCACGCCGTATTTTCCTTTGTATGAACGGCCCGCTTCTTCTCCTATTAAATGAACGATCGCGCCTTCCTCTCTCAGCCGGTAGACGGGATACCAAAGCTCTAAGTCTTCAAAATCGTCACTGACAAGCGCTATGACTTTTTTGCCTTCTAATCTCATCACTGCCACTCCCTTCTTTTATATTAGTGTATCGCTTTTTTCAGATGAGGAAAAGAAACAGCTCGCTACAGCTGTTCTTCGTCTTCAGACTGAATCGTAAATTTCCGTGTGACCTGCTGCAGTTCTTCAGCCATATGCGCAAGCGTTTCGGCGGATGAACTGATTTCTTCCATGGAGGCCAGCTGCTCTTCAGCTGAGGCGGCGATGTCTTGAATGCCGGCGGACCCTTCTTTGGCGACTGAGGTAATGTCCTCCACCGCGTTTGTCACATTTTGCGACCCGGCTGCAAGCTTCTCAAGCGTTCCGTTCATATGCTGCAAGGCGCCTGAAATCTGAGTCGTCATTTCTGAGATTTTTTTGAAGCTTTCGGCCGTTTGATCCGTAATATCGAGGCCTTCCTTCACATCTTGATTCACCGCTTGGAATACGGAAAGCGATGTGGCGATTTCTTTGACGATTTCCTGAATCAGCGTTTCGATTTCCTTCGCGGAGCCGGCTGATTGTACGGCAAGCTTTCTCACTTCTTCCGCAACGACGGAGAAGCCCCGCCCGTATTCGCCGGCTCTGGCCGCTTCAATGGCCGCGTTTAAGGCAAGCAGATTTGTTTGATCGGCAATGCCGTTAATGACGTTCAGAATGCTCTTAATGTCGTGCGACTTCGTTTCCAGTCCTTTTACGACCGCTTCCGCCTGCTGTACGGAACGATCAATTGTTTTCATCTGGCCGACCGTTTTCGCCACTAATTCTTCTCCGCTTCCGGCCGTTTCAGAGGTTTGGATGGCGGATTCAGTGATTTCCGCCGATACATTCGCCGTCTCGGCAATGCCCGCATTCATTTGGGAAAGGTGATCAGCACTTTCTTCCAATTTCTCGCTTTGTGATTCGTTTCCGTTTGAGAATTGTTCAATCGCCAGTGTAATATGCTCTGTCGCCTTGCTTGTCTGTCCGGCGGATGCCGTCAGCTCTTCGGATGAAGAAGCGACATGTTCGACGGATGACTGGATGACGCCGATGACAGACCGGAGTGATGCCGACATCTCATTGAAGCTTTGGCTGAGCTGCCCGAATTCATTTTTCGACTTGATGTCAATGACTTCCGTTAAATCGCCGTCACTGATTTTAGCTGATGTCGAAACAAGTTTTTTGAGCGGTTTTGCAATCGAGCGAATGATAAAAACGATTAAAATACCGCCGACGATAAGAGAAACCGCCAGGATGATCAGCGCCATTTTCATGACAGGCGAGGCTGCATCATGGATCTCACTGACAAAAAATGTGCCGGCGATTTTCCAGCCCGTCAGTTTGTTTGTCGTGAAGGCCATTTTCTTCTGCTGTCCTTCAAACATGTATTCAAACGATCCGCTTGATTTGGAAAATACCTCTTTCGTCCACTCTCCGGAGCCTTCCGTTCCCGCTTTTATAGTCGGATGGGCGATGTATTTTTTATCTCCCGTTGTAATGAAGGCAAATCCTTTATGACCGATCTGCACGCGTTCGGAAGCGTTCAGAAGGTCGCCCAGATTAATATCAAGCGCCACAACGCCTGATCCGTCTTTTGTCTGCTGGGCAATCGTAACGACCGTCTGTCCGGTTGCAGCGTCTTTATAGGGCTCGGTAAACACCGGCTGTCCGCTTTTTTCAAGTGCTTTGGTATACCACTCGCGCGTGAGCGGATTATAATCGGACGGCATGTCAGCGGACGGATATTTCACGAACGCTTTGTCGCGAGACGCGGCGTAAATTGACGCGACATCGTCATTTACGGTGACATACTGCTTCATATTGTCGAGCAGTACCGATTTATTTTTCGTATTCAGTTTTTCCTTTGTGATTGATTCGCTGTAGTAGTCAATCGCTTTGAGCTTACTCTCAAGCATGTTTTCCAGCACGCTGTTCAGTTCGCTGACATTTCCCTGGGCGCTGTGGGTCAGTTCGCTTTCTAATGTACTCCCCGCCGTTTGGTAGCTGAAGTAGGCGAGTATGCCGATCGGAAGCACCAATACGGCTAAAAATGCCGCGATCAGCGGCTTGCTGATGGATGGCTGTTTGATCCAATGTATCAGTTGTTTCATTTTTTCAGTCTCCTTCTTTGAAAAGCTAAATCTAATATCGTCAGCCAGGACAAAAGATTTATTAAAAAAACTAAAAAAAACACCCAAACAGCACATTTGGGTGTTCTATGACCTATTAATCTATTTTAAATCGTTTCGTCATATCACGTAATTCTTCCGCCATTTGGGATAACGTTTCCGAAGACGAACTGATTTCTTCCATTGAAGCCAGCTGTTCTTCGGCGGAGGCCGCAATATCCTGAATGCTGGCGGAGCTTTCTTTTGCGATGGACGCGATTTGCTCAGAAGCTCCTGAAATCTGCTGAGATCCTGCTGTCAGCTGTTCTACCGTCGCATTCATATTTTGAATTTCTCCGGCGATCTGGTTCGTCATTTCAGAAATCCGTTTGAAGCTCGTTTCGGTCTGATTCGTAATATCCAGTCCGCTCTCCACCTCTTTGTTGACGGATTGGAACATGCCGAGAGATGTATTGATTTCGTTGACGATTTCTATAATTAAGCTTTCGATTTCTTTCGCTGAATCGGCAGACTGGACCGCAAGTTTTCTGACCTCTTCGGCGACGACGGAGAAGCCCCGGCCGTATTCACCCGCACGCGCGGCTTCAATTGCCGCGTTCAGCGCAAGAAGGTTTGTCTGATCAGCGATTCCGTTAATGACACGGAGAATGTTTGTAATGTCTTTTGATTTTGTTTCAAGTCCGCGCACCACTTGTTCAGCTTCTTTCACTGACCGGTCAATGACGTTCATTTGGCCGACCGTCTGGTGGACGAGCTTTCCGCCTGAATTGGCGACTTCCGCTGATGTGGCGGAGGATTCGGTAATGACGGCAGATGCTTTCGCCATATCTTTAAGCCCGCTGTTCATTTGGTAAATATGTTCCGCCGCGCTTTCAATATTTTCACTTTGACTTTCATTTCCGTTAGAAAATTGTTCGATCGCCAGTGTGATATGTTCCGTTGCCTTGCTTGTCTGCTCCGCTGAAGCCGTCAGCTCCTCTGAGGAAGATGCGACGTTATTCACGGAATCCTGGATGGCATGGATGAGAGACCTGAGCGAAGCGGCCATATTGTTAAAGCTTTTGCCAAGCTCGCCTAATTCATCTTTTGACTGAATCTCGATCGTTTCTGTTAAGTCGCCTTCACTGATCTGTTTCGATGATGTCACAAGCTGCTTGAGCGGTTTTGTGATTGAACGGATAATCAGCACCATGACGATGGTTCCGATCACAATCGCTAATACGAGAACGAGCAGGGACAGATGGAGGATCGGTAGGGCCGCTTCATGAATTTCGTCCAGATACATTGTTCCGGTAATCTTCCAGCCTGTCAGCCCGTTCGTATCATAAGCCATTTTCTTTTCCTGGCCGTCGTATTTGTATTGAAAATCACCTTTTTTGCTGGTGAACAGCTGTTCAGCCCACTCCCCGTTTAATACTGTGCCTGACGTGCGGTTCGGGTGGGCGACCACTTTTTTGTCTTTCGTCAGGATAAAAGCGTAGCCTGATTTTCCGATGTTCACTTTCTTTGTCGTTTTCAGAAGCTCATCGATTTTCATATTGATGGCGACGACCCCTGAGCCGTCTTTCGTCTGCTGAACGACCGTCACGACCATCGTATTGGTGGAAGCCGTGCGGTAAGGATCTGTTACAACAACCTTCCCCTTATTTTCCACGGCCTTTTTATACCAGTCTCTTTCAAGCGGATTATATCCTTTAGGCATCTGCAGATCCGGATACCGTGTGAAATGTCCTTTCGTGTCACTCGTATAAATGGATTCCACGTCTTTATTGATCTTCATGTACTCTGTGAATTTATCGGTAATTTGCGATTGGTTTTTCGGCTTGTACCGATCCTTTGTGAGCCAATCGCTGAAATATGCCGTTCCGTCTTCCTTTTGGCTGATGCTTGTGTTGATCATATCGTTAATCTGCTGCACATTATCTAGTGCGCTTCCCATCATCTGCCTGTCAAGCGTGCTTATCGCCGATTGATAGGCGATAAAAGCCAGCGTTGAAATAGGAAGAATGAGAATGGCCAAAAAAGAAATGAGCAGTTTTCTTGTAAGCGATCTCTGCTTGATGATTTGCACAATTTTTTTCATCTGCTATATCTCCTCTTGCGTGTTTACCCTTCATATCGGCAATTATGGGTAAATATACACATCCAAAAAGAAGAAATATAACGAAACATACTTTTTACCTATCTTAAAATTAGTCTTTTAGACTTAATTAAGAGTTTATCTTAAAACGCTTTGTCAGTTCGCGTAATTCTTCCGCCATTTTTTCCAGCGTGACGGCGGAGGAACTGATTTCCTCCATGGACGCAAGCTGCTCTTCAGCTGAAGCCGCGATGTCCTGAATGCCGGCCGCGCTTTGTCTGGAGACGGCCGCGATATCCTCTGAAGCGTTTGATACTTCCTGAGACCCGGCAGAAAGCTGTTCCACGGTTGCATTCATATTTTGCAGTTCACCGGCAATCTGATTTGTTTTAACGGAAATGTCCCGGAAGCTTTTTTCCGTTTCGTCCGTTAACTGAAGTCCGCTTTTCACCTCGTGATTGACGGATTCCAGCATTCCGAGCGAAGTATGAATTTCTTTGACGATTTCATGAATTAAGGATTCGATTTCTTTCGCTGAATCGGCGGATTGGACGGCAAGCTTTCTCACTTCTTCGGCAACGACTGAAAAACCGCGTCCGTATTCTCCCGCTCTTGCCGCTTCAATGGCTGCATTTAAAGCAAGGAGATTCGTTTGATCGGCAATGCCGTTAATGACGCGCAAAATGCTGGTGATGTCCTGCGATTTGAGTTCAAGCCCTTGTACGACTTGCTCCGCTTTACTTACGGATTGGTCAATGGCGCCCATCTGGCCGGCTGTTTTCTTGACAAGCCGCTCACCGGCGCCGGATATCTCCGCCGATTCAATTGACGTTTCCGTCACCACGGCTGCCGCTTCCGCCAGATCACTGAGCCCGTCTTTCATCTCATTCACTTGGGCTGTCGCTTTATCAATACTCTCACTTTGGTCTTCCGTTCCATTAGAAAACTGTTCAATCGCAAGGGTGATATGTTCCGTTGCTTTGCTCGTCTGCTCAGCCGAAGCCGTCAGCTCCTCTGAGGAAGAAGCGACATGTTCAACAGAGTCCTGAATTCCCTGAATAAGCGAACGGAGTGAATTTGTCATATGATTAAAACTTTTACCGAGCACGCCCAGCTCATCTTGAGAGCTGACATCAATGGTTTCCGTCAGATCTCCGCTGCTGATTTTTTCCGCTGAAGCTACGAGACGTTTTAACGGTTTGGTAATTGAGCGGATGACAAAATAAATGAAAATCATCCCTGCGGCAATGGCTATCGCCAATATGATAACGGCCAGAGTCAGAACCGGTCTTGCCGCATCCTTGATTTCATCCACGGACATGGTTCCGCTGATCTTCCAGCCCGTCGCTTCATTGGTCACGTACGCCATTTTTTTAGCTTTCCCGTTCAGCGTATATTCATAGTCGCCTTTTTGCCCGCTGTATAATGTATCAACCCATTTTCCCGATACCGCCGCGCCGGCTTTTTCATCACTGTACGCAACGGCTTTTTTATTTTTGCTGAGGATAAAGGCGTATCCTTCTTTTCCGATGTTCACTTCTTTTGTCATCGTGATGAGATCGTCGATTTTTATATCAATGGCGACGACGCCTGATCCGTCTTGCGCCGCGCGGGCCATAGTGACGACCATCTTTTTGTTTGAGATGGACTCATAAGGGTCTGTGATGATGGTTTGGCCTTTATTCTCCATGGCTTCCTGATACCAGCTTCTTTCAAGCGGGTTGAAATCGGCCGGCATATCGGCATGCGGATAACGGGTAAACGTTCCTTCCTTGCTGCTTGAAAATACGGCGGACGCTTTATCATTGCTTTCAATAAACTGCTTGAACCTTTCTTGCATTTCCGTTTGGTTTTTTTCTTTAAATTTAGCGCTTGTCGCCCATTCGCTGAAATATGCTGAGCTTTTTGTAAACATTCCGATCCGGTCATCAATCATATTGTTTAAGATTTGCACATTTCCTTCGGCGCTTTCCATCATTTGCTTTTCAACGGATGAAGCCGCCGAACGGTAGGCGCCGGCAGCCAATACTGCTACCGGAATGATTAAGATCAGTAAAAATGAAATGATCAGTTTTTTGGCTATTGATTTTCTGGTGATTTTTTTTGCTGTTTTTTTCAATTTTGTAAACCTCTTTCAATCATTTACTGTTTATATCGGCCGACTCCCTTTTTATTACATTGAAAATTAAGTCATAAATAAAAAATAGTTCTATGTACTCCCTTTTCATGCAAGACTTTTTATTTAATTGTCCGGCTATTACTATAAAAAAAGACGCCTTCCATCCGGAAAGCGTCCTTTTTTACTAGTTGATTTTAAATTGTTTCGTTAATTCCCGCAGTTCTTCGGCCATTTGCGCCAAAGTATCGGCGGATGTGCTGATTTCTTCCATTGATGCAAGCTGTTCTTCTGCGGATGCGGCAATATCCTGAATGCTTGCTGCGCTTTCCCTAGATACGTCCGCAATATCGGTCACCGCGGCTGAAACGTGCTGAGAGCTGTCTGACAGCTGTTCAACCGTGCCGTTCATCGATTGAAGCTTCTCGGCGATGTCGTTTGTCATGCCGAAGATATTCTGGAAGCTTTCTTTCGTGCGGTCCGTTACGGCAAGTCCTGATTGAACTTCTTCATTAACGGATGTGAACATGTGAAGCGACGTATTAATTTCAGCCGTGATTTCCTGAATGAGTTTTTCAATCTCTTTGGCAGAACCGGCGGATTGGACGGCCAGCTTGCGCACTTCTTCGGCTACCACTGAGAAGCCCCGGCCGTATTCACCGGCTCTTGCCGCTTCAATGGCTGCATTTAATGCAAGCAGGTTTGTCTGATCGGCAATACCGTTGATGACTCTTAAAATATGAGTGATGTCTTTTGATTTGGCCTCAAGGCCTTTTACAACCGCTTCCGCCTGCTGGACCGATTGATTGATGAGATTCATCTGCCCGACGGTTTGCTGCACATATTCTTCCCCGGTGCCGGCAGCTTCCTTCGATTGTTTAGATGCTTCCGTAATGGATGATGATGTGCGGGAAACGGCGGTGAGTCCGTCATTTATATGATTCAGCTTGGCTGAGCTTGAATCGACTTTTTCGCTTTGCTCTTCGTTTCCGTTTGAAAACTGCTCAATGGCCATTGTAATATGTTCCGTCGCTTTGCTTGTCTGCGAAGCTGAAGCGGTCAGCTCTTCCGATGACGCGGCCACATTGTCGACAGAGTTTTGGATCGCGCTGATCAGTCCGCGCAGAGATTCTCCCATTTCATTAAAGCTCGCGCCGAGTTCGCCCAATTCATCTTTCGAGCGGATATCAATGGTCTCGGTCAAGTCTCCGCCGCTGATTTGTTTAGAAGAGCGGACAAGCCGTTTCAGCGGTGACGTAATGGATCTGACAATCAACAGAATTAAAATTCCCCCGATGATAATGGATGCTGCAAGGACGATCATTCCCATCGTCAGCACCGGTTGTGAGGCGTCTTTAATTTCGTTGAGCTCCATGCTCCCCTCTATTTTCCATCCGGTCAGTTTATTTGTCGTAAACGCCATTTTTTTATTTTGATCATCGAGCTTGTATGAAATAATGCCGCTGTCTTTGCTGTATACCTCATTCAGCCACGGGGTTGAAACTTTATCGCCCGGTTTGTGGTCTTTATGCGCGACATAGGTTTTATTTTTGGACGTGATAAACACGAAGCCTTTTTGTCCGATTTTGATTCCCTGCATCTGCTTCAGCAGCTGGTCAATCGTAATATCCATGGCCACTACGCCTGTTCCGTCCTGCATCTGCTTTGCCACGGTGACGACCATGCTGCCGTCGCTTGCCGCGGTGTAAGGGTCGGTGACAACGAGCGTGCCGCCAGCCTTCACAGCGTCTTTATACCAAGTGCGTGTTCTCGGATCGTAATCGGCCGGAGTATTCTCCTTCGGCGCCTGTGCGTAGCTGCCGTCTTCCGTTCCTCCGTAAATGCGGGCTACGTCCTTATGAATAGACGTGTATTGCCCGAACTTTTCTTCAAGAGCAGACATGTTTTTCTTTGAGAAGGATGACCCTTTTAACGTTTCACTGAAAAATTCAATCGCCTTTGCTTTTGCGCCGATATCATTTGTAATGGTTGTGTTAAAAGATTCGATGTTATTTTTCGCGTTGCCTGAAATCTGATCATCCAGCGAATTGCTCGCCGTATGGTATGAACTGAATTCTAACACGAGAATCGGTATGATTAAGATCACGATAAATGAAATGATTAATTTACGTGAAATCGATGCCTTTGTGCACCAATTGATGAATTTTTTCATATTAAGCTGCTCCCTCAAGTGTGATACCTTATATATCGGCTCAGCCTTCACATTTTGTTAACATTTCCTCCTTTTTTATGACTTGATTTTCATTGCCCAAGCTTCCTGCATATCTTATAAAAAAAGAGAAGGGGGGCGCGCAGATGATTATCATATCCGGCCAAGTGCTTCGGCCTCAGGACATCGCGAACTGGCAGACGGAAGAAAGCCTTGTTCCGTATATAAATGAACTGCTCAATTCTCCCGTACAATTCGATTACGGGTCGATTGCTGAACTGATGTTCGAGGTGCGGCTGCGCCGCCATATTGTGGAAGCCGCAAGAGAACTGCACGGATCAGGTGTGAAATTTGCGACTTTCGCCAAAACATACGGAAATACGGCTTATTGGAGAGTGACGCCAGAAGGAGCCTTGGAGCTGAAGTACAGAATCCCCGCTTCAAAAGCGATTCGGGACATTATTGAAAATGGGGCGTTTTACGCATTTGAATGCGCTACCGCCATTGTTGTGATTTATTATCTGGCCGTCTTAAAGACAATCGGTGAAGAACGGTTTAACCGGCGTTTCCGGGATATCACTTTGTATGACTGGCACTATGAGCATCTGCCGATCTACACGGAAACCGGCAGCCACTTTTTACGGGGAGATTGTTTATATTTTAAAAATCCTGATTTTAATCCTGCAAAGGCTCAGTGGCGGGGAGAGAATGTCATTGTGATGGGGAATGATCAATATTTCGCCCACGGTCTCGGGATTCTGACCGCTGAACAAATCATCCAGAGATTGAATTCTTTAAGAAAAAAAAATGCCGTGCAGCCGGCTTATCTGCTTAACCAGGCAACAAGGCTTGATGCACCCGCGCTTTATCAGATCATGCATTAAAACAATCCCATCGTCTGTCATTGTGACGATGGGATGCGGAATGCTTTTCTTTTCCGGTAAAAAGCCGTCGTGCCGAGCGCTTGGTTTGCAGCCCATTCAAACTTCTCTAAATCATGTCGGGTGACGGCTCTGTCCCGTCGGCTCCATTTAATGGCGCGGACAAAGTAATACCCTTTAATCGGCGCCATGGTGACTTTAGAATGCGGAAAATCTTCAAAGACAAACTCAATAGTCCCTCTTTTTTTATAGGACATTTGAAGAATCTTCATCATCCATCACCTCACGATTGCTGGATTATGATTCGCACAATCCGTCCAAAACGGTTTTCACGTCTGTCGGCCCTTCAAGTTTCGCGGCGGACTGGCCAGCCCATAAAGACATATACTCCGCGTCTTCTGATTGAGCCGCGTGCCCGCGCATCGGCTTTGTCAGCGTATTATGCAGCGGATAAGGCAGCGTTTTTCCCTCGTCAGCTTCATATGTTTTCATGAACTGATTCACGATTCCCCGCGCCTGTTTTCCCGAAAACAGGGTGGTCAGCCGCGTGTCGGCTCCATTTGATTCGGCAATGGCTTTTTGATATGCCGGTGAGGCGCTGCTTTCTTCACAAAGGAGAAACGGTGTTCCTACTTGAACGCCGTCCGCACCCAAACATCGGGCCGCCTGCACCCCGCGGCGGTCAAAAATGCCGCCTGCCGCAATCACCGGGATATTCAGCGCGTCTTTAGCCTGCGGAATCAGCGCCATAAGGCCGAGAGCCGGTTCTCCTTTAACCGGCAGAAACGACCCGCGATGTCCGCCGGCTTCTATTCCCTGAAGGATAACGGCGTTCATTCCCCGTTCTTCAAAAGCCTTCGCTTCCTCCGGCGTTGTCGCCGTGCCGAAAAGGAAACATCCGCTTTTCTTCAGCTTTTCCGCCGTTTCTTCCGGCGGCAGGCCGAAGGTGAATGAACACGCTTTGACTCCGTAACGGATCAGAAGCTCCGCTTTTTCCTCGAAATCATTCCATTCTTCTTTCAGATCAGAGAACGGCTTGGCGTCTTTTGCCCTCGGGATGCGGGCTTTCCATTTTTCAACAAGTTCCGCCTCAGGCATCTGCCTTTCTTCCGGAACGAAAAGATTTACTTGATAGGAGCGGTTCGTCAGCTCTTTCATCTCGATAAGCTGTTTTTCAAGCGCTTGCGGGCTGACGTATCCTGAAGCAAGGCTTCCGAGCGCCCCTTCATTTGATACCGCCGAAGCCAGACGCGGCGTGACCAGCCCGCCGGCCATCGGCGCTTGAATGACGGGCTTTGTTAATGATAATGCACTCATCCACTCACTCATTTGTTTTCCTCCGTTTCAGCCTGTATTTTGATATAACATGTTCTGTTTCGCGGACCGTCAAATTCGCAAAAATAAACGCCCTGCCATGTTCCGAGTATCAGGCGCCCGTCTTCTATGATGACATGCTGGGAGGCGCCGGTTGTACTCGCTTTCATATGTGCCGCCGTATTTCCCTCCATATGCCGGTCCAGTTCGTGCTCCCACGGATACATTTCATCAAACCTTCTGAGCATATCCCTCTTCACATCCGGATCGGCATTTTCATTTATGGTAATGCCGGCGGTTGTATGGGGACAGTATATGAGCGCCAAACCGTTTTTCACGCCTGTTTCGCGGAGAAACGCTTCGGCTTCATGTGTGATGTCGATCATTTCATCCCGTCTGTTTGTTTGAATCTGCAATTTTTTCAGCATATAAATGCCTCCTTTCTTTTTCTCTTCCTTTCCCATATTCGTTTCTGTATTTGTCTTTTCCTGTCGGATCGCGATGATAAACGCAGATCACAAAAAACTTCAGCCTCGGGACTGAAGTTTTTCACCATATATATACGCGGGCCTCATAAGGCTTTAAAAGAAAGGATGTCACATGGCGGTGCGCTTCTGTTTCTGCGTTTGCAAGCACGAGAGAATCGGAGTCAAGCGGATAACCGGGATGCCTGTATAAAGCGGGGGTTCGAGACAGATTTGTGATGATCAGGGCGGTTGTTGTTCCGTTTTTTCTTAGATAGGCATAAATCTGCCGGTCATTCGGAAGCAGCAATTCATATGTGCCGTTGATCAATACGCCGTATTCTTTTCTGAGGGCGAGTAGCCGTTTGTAGAAATGGTATACGGATGTTTCATCCTGCATTTGTGATGCAGCATTCAGCCATGTGTGGTTCGGATTCACTCCGAGCCACGGAGAAGCATCAGAAAACCCGCCGTTCGCCTCACCGCTCCATTGCATCGGTGTCCGTGAATTATCCCGGCCCTTCTTCCAGATGATCTTCATCACTTTTTCATGCGGAACGCCGCGGGACGTCTCTTTTTCATACAGATATTTCATTGCGGCGTCATCATAATTTTCAATGGATGGGAACGAAACATTGGTCATTCCGAGCTCCTGCCCCTGGTAAATAAACGGCGTGCCTTTCATCAGCATATACATCGCGGCGAGTGCCTTGGCGCTTTCTGTCAAAAACCGTTCGTCACCCCATACCGAGACGGAACGGGGCTGATCGTGGTTCTCCATAAACAACGCGTTCCAGCCCTTTCCTTCAAGACTGTTCTGCCAGCCGGACAAGACGCGCTTAAGCGCCGGAATGGAGATGCTTTGATCATCTTCCGTATCCCAGAGGCCGAGATGTTCAAATTGAAAAATCATTTGAAAGACGCCGTTTTCTTCACCGGCCCAATCAGCCGCCTCCCAAGCCGCCACTCCGTTTGCCTCGCCGACCGTCATGGTCGGATAGCGCGAAAATGTTTCCCGTTTCAGCTCTTTTAAGAGATCCATTATGCCTTCCCCATTCATATGATACGGGAAAGACGGGACGTATGGGAGACCGTCCGGATTCGGCATGTCAGGGAGCCCTTCTTTTTTCTTAATGTGAGAAATGGCATCCACCCGGAAGCCGTCTATGCCTTTATCAAGCCACCAGCGGACCATCTCATAAACGGACTGCCTCATCGCTTCGTTTTCCCAATTTAAATCAGGCTGTTTTTTGTCAAACAGGTGCAGGTAATACTGGCCGGTCTCTTGATCATATTCCCACGCTGATCCGCCGAAAATGCTTTCCCAATTGTTCGGCTCTTTGCCGTTCTTTCCGTCTCTCCAAATGTACCAGTCCCGTTTTTCGGAATCTTTCGCTGAGCGTGATTCGATAAACCAAGGGTGCTCATCGCTTGTATGGTTGATGACGAGGTCTATAATCAGCTTCATGCCGAGCGCATGGACATCCGCAAGTAGCCGGTCAAAATCCTCCATCGAGCCGAATTCGCCGGCAATTTGTTTATAATTCCGAATATCGTAGCCGTTGTCCGCGCCCGGCGAGTCAAAAACGGGACAAAGCCAGATCACATCCGCCCCCAACTCTTTTATGTAATGAAGCTTTGCTCTGATGCCGTTCATGTCGCCGATTCCGTCCCCGTTCGAATCCATAAAGCTTCGGGGATAAATTTGATAGACGGCCGCCGTTTTCCACCAATCCGTTTTCATACCGACACTCCTTTCTTTACAGCATATGAAGGAGCGGGACGAAGAAGCATTTTTTCCATAAAAAAAGCCTCATTGCAAAAGCAGGAGGCTCAGAAATCAGTTTTTTTAATTTCAACGAAGCGGATATGATGGTCTTCCGCTTCCAGCACCTTAAATTCACACCCTTCGGCATGAAACACATCACCATTTTTCAGCTCCATTTTTTGTGTTAAGAGCCAGCCGGCAATCGTGTCAATGTCTTCATTTTCGATGGCGATATCAAGGAGATCATTCACCTCTTCTATGAGCGCCTTGCCGTCCATCACATAGTGGTGTTCGCCTTTTTTGACGATGTGGGGCATTTCATCCTGGTCATATTCATCACGGATTTCCCCGACGATTTCCTCCAATATGTCTTCGACGGTCACAAGTCCCGCCGTGCCGCCGTATTCGTCAACGAGAATCGCCATATGAATCCGCTCCTTCTGCATGCGGATCAAAAGCTCCTGAACGGGGATGCTTTCAATGACTCTGATGACCGGACGCATAATTTCTTTTAATTCAATGGAGCGGCCGAGAAAATACGCTTTAAATAAATCCTTATTGTTAATAATGCCGAGAATGTGATCTTTGTCTTCCTTAATAACCGGATATCTCGTATACCGTTCGTTGATGATCAAATGTATGGCTTCATCAACTGACTGTTCAAGCGAGATGGCGGCGATTTCGGTGCGCGGCACCATGATTTCTCTGGCGACCCGGTTATCGAATTCAAATATTTTATTGACGTAACGGAATTCAGATTGATTGATTTGACCTTTTTTATAGCTTTCGGACAAAATCAGCCGCAATTCCTCTTCACTGACCACGACCTCATGTTCTTTCACCGAATGAAAACCGAACAGCTTGACCAAAAATCCGGCTGAGCCGTTTAGCAGCTTAATAAACGGATACATCACTTTATAAAACAGAATGAGCGGTTTCGCCGTCCACAGACTGACGGCTTCGGCTTTTTGAATGGATATCGTTTTCGGCGCAAGCTCTCCGATGACGACGTGCAGATACGTAACGGCGATAAACGCCGCAATAAACGTGACGACGTGCGTAATAGATGACGGCATTCCGAGCAGGCTGAAAACAGGATGCAGAAGCCGCTGAATCGTCGGTTCACCGAGCCAGCCGAGTCCGAGCGCCGTAATCGTAATGCCGAGCTGGCACGCTGATAAATATTCATCGAGATTTGAAATCACCCTGTGCGCCGCGAGCGCCCGGCTGTCTCCGGTTTCAACCAGTTCCGCAATTTTTGAACCGCGGATTTTGACAATCGCAAATTCCGCAGCGACAAAGATGGCCGTTAATCCGATTAACAGCATAATGAGAATCAGTTTTAATATAAGCAAAAAAACCCCTACCGCAAACGGTAAGGGGCCACCTCCTTCGTGTTAATTCTCATCACGACCATTTAAGAAAATCATCACAAAACGAAGCAGCTCGAATAATGAAACGAGCGCCGCAGCCACATACGTCAGCGCGGCGGCGTTCAGCACTTTATTCACGCCGTGTTCTTCACTGTTGCGAATGAATCCTTCCGACACGATAATCCGCTTCGCCCTCGCGCTGGCATTAAACTCGACAGGCAGTGTGACAAGCTGGAAAAAAACAGCGGCCGAAAACAAAATAATGCCGAGTCCGATTAAGTTCAAGCTGCCCAGGAGCATCCCGCCCAAGAAAAGCAGAGGGGCAACCCCGGAGGCAAAATTGACGACCGGAAACATTTTGTGCCTCAGCACAAGCGCGCCGTATGATTCCTGATGCTGCAAAGCATGTCCGACTTCATGGGAAGCGACGGAAATGGCGGAAATGGAGCGGCCGTAATATACCGGCTCAGATAAACGCACCACCCGCTCCGTCGGGTCGTAATGGTCTGTTAAAGTGCCTCTTACCGGTTCTACCGGCACATCATATAAACCGTTAATATCAAGAATCCGTCTTGCCGTTTCCGCCCCCGTCCGCTGACTGGAAGCTTCCACGTCTGAGTATTTCTGAAAATTGCTTTTCACTTTAAATTGTGCCCAAAACGACAATCCCAATGCAGCAATTGTTAAAAAGATAAACAGCATATTATCCTCTTCCTTTTTCTCTTATATCGTACGATCTGCTTATATATTATTTTAATGATTGTCCGTTTTCCTGTACAGAAATCCGCTTCTTTTTTCTGACAGGAATCAATCCTCCGAGCATGATGAGGATACACCCTGCCAATCCGATGTAAAACGGAAACGTGCCTGCGGTCTCTTTTGCAAAAACAAGCCATGAAAATCCGCCGGACATGTGATTGTATCCATTCAAATCGAAAATAAGCAATACGGCCGCCGAAGCGAGCAGCTGCGCTCCGGCCAGCGCCGCCAGCAGTTTTTGAATGACTGTCATTTGACTCACCCTTTTTCGGTCCGCTTTCTTTATCATATGAAAAAATGAGGGTGAATATGTTTTCGGCGATTTTTGAAAGACATCAAACGAACTGGGACATACTGTATAAAAAAAGATACAGGTGTGATCGACATGAAAGTGACAAATGGCGAGAAAGAACAGCTGAGCAATGCGATAGACAGAATGAACGAAGGGCTTGACGCCTTCATCCAGCTCTATAATGAGGCGGAAAACGATGAACCTCTCATTCAGTTTGAAGATGAGACGGCCGATTTAATCAGACATGCGCGTGACTCATACGGCCAGGAACAGCTGGACGAAAAACTAAACACCATTATTAAGCAGATTTTATCCATCTCTCTGTCGAAAGAAGAGCCGGACGAATGAAATCAAACCGTTTATTTATTTCCTGGCTGAGATGGCCGTTATATGTTCGGATCGGGCTGATCATTATCGCCTTGATTTTATTGTTCGGCCAACTCATTTACATGCTCGAACCGAAGCAATTCACGTCTGTGTTTGAAGGGGTTTGGTGGGCGGTGATTACGGTGGCCACAGTCGGCTACGGCGATTACGTTCCCCAGACGCCGCTCGGGCAGATTGCCGGTATGGTGCTTGTATTAAGCGGAGCGAGTTTTGTAACCGCCTATTTCGCCACGCTTTCTTCAGCCGTGTTCAGCAAACAGCACCGCTATGTCGAAGGGAAGGTCGCCTTTAAAGGCAAGGGGCACGTCATTCTTATCGGATGGAATGAAAAATCGCATATGCTGCTGAAAGAACTGCAGCACATCGCGCCGTCAAAAACTGTCGTCCTGATTGATGATTCATTAAGGGAAGGACCGCTTATTGAAAACGTCCATTTCATCCGCGGACATGCCGCTGATGACAGCACACTCAATAAAGCGAATATTACGGAAGCCGATACCGTCATTCTGACAGCCGACCAGCAAAAAAATGAATCCGAAGCTGATATGCTGTCGGTATTAACGCTTCTCGCCATCAAAGGGCTGCACCCGTCCGTTTATTGTATCGTGGAAATTTTAACGGAACGGTATGTCAAAAACGCCGAGCGCGCAGGAGCCAATAAGATTCTGTGCACATCACGGCTGTCGAGCCGGGTGATGTTTGAGCATTACCGGGTCAAGCTGCAGCTTGCCAAACCGCAAACGCTGTCAGATCTGACGCTGGAGAAAAAGGTGCGCATCATTCCCGTCCCCGAGGAACTAAAGGGCTCATCTTATCATGACTGTGCGCTCTATTATCTCAAACGGAATACCACGATCATCGGCATACAAAAAGAAGAGGGGCCAATGCTGACCCCTCCCCTGTCATACCAGGTGCTCGATACTGATCTGTTTTTGGCTCTTTAATGCAGCAGGACGTCTTCCAGCTCTTTCACAAGCGAGATGCCAATATCTGTATATGAGCGGTCAATTGCCGCATCCCGCCGTTTCGGCTCGGAGAATTGGTTGAATAATGACTCAAAAACACCGCCGCCTGCGTGATCATCCGTTTCCTGCTGATAGACGTGCCTCAGCAAAAAGGGTGTGCCGATTGTAACGGCGGCCCCCCGTTCATCCAGGTGTCCCTTATTTGCTTCAACAGGGATTCGAAGAAATAAATAGCCGTCCTGATCGGAAATTTTGTAATCAAAGAACCCGCGGTCATACTCCCAGCCGCCTCCGATGGTATAACCGATCGGTTTCAGCACCTGTTCCAGTTCGCGGAGTAAAAACGATTGCCCTTCAAGTGAAGATGGAATGCTGATCATGTGCATATGCTCCTTTTTGTCTTTAGCGTCCCCGCTCTGCTGCATCTTCATACGGCGCCCGGGAAGAATCGGGAGCGGCAGACAGACGCTGGATAGAGATAACGGCGCATTCAATCAGAACATACATCACAATTGCGGAGAGAACGGCTTCCGTTGAAATATAGAAAACGGCGGCATAGAGACAGCACTTCGTGATCAGCGACTGCATCCGGCCAATCTTCAGTTTCAGCCGGACCATGTCCGTAAACAAGCCGAGAGGGAAAGCGAAAAACAGGATGGTTTGTAAGAGGGATTCAGGAGACAGTTTTAGTGCCGAATAGACAATAGCGGCGGAACAGACGGAAATGACGGCATGCTTACATAAGAGTCGTATCATTCATCATCACACCTTTCACGGTTTAAAAAAGGCTGACCCGTCGTGCTGAGGGCCAGCCCTTTTTTTTATTTTTCAAGGCGTTTTTCAAGCTCTGCTTTTTTCTCTTCAAAGCCCGGTTTGCCGAGAAGCGCGAACATATTCACCTTATAGGCTTCAACACCCGGCTGATCAAACGGGTTGACTCCGAGCAGATAACCGCTCATCGCCACCGCTTTTTCAAAGAAATAGACGAGATATCCAAATGTATATGCATTAAGCTCCGGAATATTGACAATTAAGTTCGGCACTTTTCCGTCTGTATGGGCAAGCATCGTGCCTTCGAACGCTTTTTTGTTGACGAAATCGACCGTTTTGCCGGCTAAGTAATTTAAGCCGTCGAGATCAGTTTCCGCTTCTTCAATTGTCAGCTCATGCTTCGGTTTTTCAACGTTTAATACAGTTTCAAACAGATCGCGTCTGCCTTCCTGCACGTATTGACCGAGAGAGTGAAGGTCTGTTGAGAAGTTAGCAGAAGAAGGATAGATGCCTTTTTCATCTTTTCCTTCACTTTCGCCGAAGAGCTGCTTCCACCATTCCGCAAAGTATTGCAGCGCAGGCTCATAGTTGATGAGCATTTCAATAGTTCTTCCTTTATTATACAGAACGTTGCGGACGACGGCGTATTGGTAAGCCGCGTTCTCTTCTAATTCCGAGCTGGAAAAGTCTTTGCTTGCATCAAGAGCGCCTTTCATCATTTCATCGATATCAGCCCCGCTTACCGCAATCGGCAGAAGGCCTACCGCAGTCAGAACGGAGAAACGTCCGCCGACATCATCAGGAATAACGAATGATTCGAAGCCTTCTTCATTAGAAAGCGTTTTTAAAGCGCCGCGCTCTTTATCTGTCGTCGCGTAAATCCGCGCTTTCGCTTCTTCTTTTCCGTATTTTTCTTCAAGAAGTTTGCGGAAAATCCGGAAAGCGATTGCAGGTTCCGTCGTCGTGCCTGACTTAGAAATGACATTGATAGAGAAATCAGCGTCTTCCAAAAGATCCATAACATCTTTCATATAAGTTGAGCTGATATTGTTGCCGATAAAGATAACTTGAGGGTTTTTGCGCTTGTCTTTCGGCAGAACATTATAGAAAGAATGATTGAGCGCTTCGATCGCCGCGCGGGCGCCTAAATATGAACCGCCGATACCCACGACGAGAAGCACGTCTGAATCTGATTTAATTTTTTCAGCGCTTTTTTTAATGCGCGCGAATTCTTCTTTATCGTAGTTTTCGGGGAGGTCCACCCATCCTAAAAAGTCGCTTCCGGCGCCTGTTTTTTCATGGATATTATGGTGTGCCGTTTTTACGAAATCACGTGCGTATGTAAGTTCATGTTCATTGAAAAAAGGTAACGCTCTTGAGTAATCAAAGCGTACATGCGTCATTTGCTTGTCCCTCCATCACGGTGAATTGTTTTCTCTTTCACTTTATATGAACTCACCCGCTAAATCAAGTCATGAAGAAGGCCGGATGATACGGGATTTGCGCTAAAGATGCGTTCATTTTTTATACAATATCCCGGATTCGAGATGGTTATATTTGTAATAATCGTGAGAGGGATAACGAATCGAATGTTGGTGATCCAGGAACGTATCACCTTTACTTTGGAGCAGGATGACATCCATCGCCAATCCCTAGGGGACGGTTCTTTTTATATAGTACTCCTCTTGAGAGGCTGCCACGAAGGCATATTAAGGCATAAATGTACAATTTTAAAAATAGTGTCTATATTTGGAGTGTCATGTTAAGATGAAAGTGATTTTAAACCGGGAGGTGATTTTATGACTAAAACCATTGGTCTTATTTGTGGAAGTTTACGAAAAAACTCGTATAATCGAGCAATTGCTCAATCATTGATTGACTTCGATAATGCGGCTCAATTTCGTTGGGTTGAAATAGACAGTCTTCCTTTTTTTAACGAAGATTTAGAAATTGCCGGAGCACCAGACTCCGTAACATCCTTTAGAGCTGATATACAAGACGTTGACGGCGTCATCATTGTAAGTCCAGAGTACAATTCCGGAATTCCGGGGGTATTAAAAAATGCATTGGACTGGGCATCGAGACCGCGGACCTCTTCTGTTTTAAACAGAAAACCGGTTGGCTTAATCGGAGCAACCCCCGGAGGGTTCGGTACTGCCTTTGGTCAAACGCAAATGAGAGAAGTACTCGAAGCTATGCAAGTCAATGTTTTGCCCTTTCAAAAAATGCTGATTTCGCAAGTCCATGAGAAAATTGATTCCGCTCAAAACATACTTACGGATGAACAAACAAAACGTTATCTTCAACGCTATTTACAACAGTTCATCCATTGGATTGATCATGCTCCGGTTCCCGTTCCAAATTAATTGAAGGATCATCACCCTCACGAAAAGTCACCTCAGAAATAACTTTCTATCTATACAGCATATGAATAGATTTACCGTTTTCAATTCACAAACTTACTCGCCTTAATTCAAGGAGGATTATAAAATGTCTGATCTTTATTCCCGTCTTTCAAAAGATGATGCTGCCGTGCTTTTAGTTGACCATCAAACGGGCCTTATTTCCGGTCTCGTGCGTGACTATGGCGTTGATGAATTTAAGAACAATGTATTGGCTCTCGGTGATACGGCTAAATTCTTTGATTTACCGGTTATTTTAACAACGAGTTTTGAAAATGGACCCAACGGACCGCTCATGCAAGAACTCGCTGATCTCTTTCCTGATGCGCCAAAAATAGCCCGTCCCGGACAAATTAATGCATGGGACAATGAAGATTTTGTTAAAGCCATTGAAGCGACTGGCAAAAAACAGCTGATTATCGCGGGGGTGGTAACAGACGTCTGCGTTGCTTTTCCTGCGCTTTCTGCCATTAAAGCAGGCTACGAAGTGTTTGTTGTGACAGATGCTTCGGGGACGTTTAATAAGCAAGTAGCAGATGCATCATTAACGCGTATGGCTCATGGCGGCGCGCAGCTTATGAACTGGTTCAGCGTAGCATGCGAGTTACAGCGTGATTGGCGCAACGATGTTGAAGGTTTTGGCGCATTAATCTCCAGTCATCTTCCCGGTTATCAAAACTTAATGGGAAGCTATATGGGGGCTCAGCGGGACCTTAGTACACAAAATGCATAAAAGGAGCGCTGATTGAATCAGCGCCCCTTTTTTAAATTCGCGGCTCTTCATGATTTAGATTTTGTGTAAATAGATGATCGGCAATCGCAAAGTTAATTGATCCTTTTCTGCTAAATGTACAGAAACAGGGAGTCAAATCCGCATCATGTGAGATTTCCATAGTTGTCTCATGGCAAGGGGTGTTTCACTTGCTCTTGATGCACTAATGAAAATATGGAAAGAGGGACTCCCAAAACGGTTATATCTGCTGCTTGAAAATCTATTTCATCTTCACCCCGGGCGGGAATGTATCTTACAGTGACGCCTTTAAGATGGCAAGTACGTCATCTTTGTTCAGTTTTTGGAAATTGCCGAATCCGCCGTATTCCATTTCTTTTGCGGCGATGTCTGCGATCAGCTCAAGCTTGTCTTCACCAATGTCATAATCCGCAAGGCGGGACGGTGCGCCGAGGCTTGTCCAGAACGCGGACAATTTATCGATCCCTTCAAGCGCAATTTCTTTATCCGTTTTGCCTTCAGTATTAATGTCAAACATGTTGAGCATCAGGTTTTTAAAACGGTCTACATTTGTATCCAGCGTGTATCTCATCCAGTTCGGGAACAGAATCGCAAGTCCTCCCGCGTGAGGGATGTCATAAACCGCTGATACGGCGTGCTCCATCGTATGGGAAGCCCAATCGCCGAAATAGCCCATTTGCAGCGTGCCGTTTAATGCGATCGTACCCGCGTATAAAATCGTTTCACGGTGCTTATAGTTCTCAAGGTCTTCCAAAAGTTTCGGTGCTGTTTCAATTACCGTCTGAAGGACCGCAAAACACATTCTGTCCTGAAGCGGCGTGTTTTCAACATTGTGGAAGTATTGTTCAAATACGTGGCTCATCATATCCACCATGCCGTATACGGTTTGGTTTTCCGGAACGCTGAAAGTATTCTCAGGATCTAAAATGGAGAAACGCGGATGAGTGACATTGCTGCCCCATACGAATTTTTCGTTTGTTTCCCAATTTGTGATAACGGAATCAGGGTTCATTTCAGAGCCTGTCGCCGCAAGCGTCAGCACCGTGCCGAACGGGAGCGCGTCCTGCGCCGTTACTTTTTTGCTGTAAATGTCCCATGCGTCGCCGTCATATTTCGCACCGGCCGCAATCGCTTTTGTACAGTCAATGACACTTCCGCCGCCGACTGCGAGAAGGAAATCAATCTCATGCTGTCTGCACAGCTCAATTCCTTTATTTACCGTTTCCAGACGCGGGTTCGGTTCAACGCCCGCAAGCTCATGAACGGTTGCGCCTTCTTCTTTTAAGATGCCTGTTACTTGGTCATACAGGCCGTTTCGCTTAATGCTGCCGCCTCCGTAAACAAGCAGCACGTTTTTCCCGTATTGCTTCAGCTCTTTTTTCAATTGGTCGATTTGACCTTTTCCGAAAATCAGTTTCGTCGGATTGTAGTACGTAAAGTTCTCCATTTATCATAACCTCCAAAAAAATCGTAAGGGAATTACTATAACACAGAAAAAAAGGAGCTGCCAATCCGGCCGCCCCCTTTATGTTATTACAATGATGCTTTCAGTATCGCAAGCACGTCTTCTTTCTGCAGTGACTTGAACTGTCCGAATGCTCCGTTTGCCATCGCTTTATCTGCAATCGTATCCAGCTTCTCATCAGAAATATCATAATCAGCGAGTCTGTTCGGAGCGCCGAGGCTCGTCCAGAAATCAGACAGCTTGCTGATTCCTTCAAGTGCGATCTCTTCATCTGATTTGCCTGTCTCGTCAATATCAAAGACACGGACGGCAAGCTGTTTAAAGCGGGCCGGATTTTCTTTGAGCACATGTCTCATCCAGTTCGGGAACAGAATCGCTAAACCTCCGGCGTGCGGTATATCGTAAACCGCTGATACCGCATGCTCGATGTTGTGTGTGGCCCAATCCCCTCTTGCGCCCATTGACAGCATTCCGTTTAATGCGATCGTGCCTGTATATAAAATCGTCTCACGAAGCTCGTAGTTCTCCAGATCATTGATCAGCTTCGGCGCTGTTTCAATCACCGTACGCAGAAGCGATTCACACATCCGGTCCTGATACGGCGTGTTTGACGTGTGGTGGAAATATTGTTCAAACACATGGCTCATCATATCGACCATGCCGTAAATGGTGTGGTCTTTCGGAACGGTAAATGTGTTTACCGGATCGAGAATAGAGAATTTAGGGTAAACGAGCGGGCTCCCCCATCCGTATTTCTCTTGTGTCTCCCAGTTTGTGATGACTGATCCGGAGTTCATCTCTGAACCGGTTGCCGCAAGGGTCAGCACTGTTCCGAAAGGCAGCGCTTCTTTCGGCTGGTGTTTTTTCGTGACGATATCCCACGCGTCGCCGTCATATTTAGCGCCCGCCGCGATGGCTTTCGTGCAGTCAATGACACTTCCGCCGCCAACGGCCAATAAGAAATCGATGCTGTTTTCTTTACAGAGCGCAACACCTTTGTTCACCGTTGAGACACGCGGATTCGGCTCTACGCCTGCCAATTCATGTACGGTAACTCCCGCTTTTTTCAGAAGTTCGGTTACTTGATCATAAAGACCGCTGCGCTTAATGCTGCCTCCTCCGTATACGAGCAGCACGTTTTTTCCGTACGGTTTGATTTCTTCAGGAAGTTTTTCAACCTCTCCCTTTCCGAAAATCAATTTGGTCGGATTCCAATATGTAAAGTTTTGCATGACATCTCCTCCTTTGGATTTATATTATGCAGAAAGATGACGTTCAATGTAAAGCAATCCGCTTTTTTGACGGCGCATCACATGGTTTACAGACATCGGCTTCCCGGGAAAGGCACTTGTACAGCCTGAGACAGTGTGTGATTTACACGGCGGAGAATGTAGTATGCATAGATTCTTTGCTTTGTCACAATCTATAACTGTTTCACGAATTCATAGAGGAGGTTGTTTACATGAGTGTTATTCAGCGTATCTGTCTCGTATTAACGATTATCGGCGCTATTAACTGGGGACTGATCGGGTTTTTCCAATTTGATTTAGTAGCAGCCATCTTCGGCGGCCAAGGATCAGCTCTGTCGCGGATTATTTACGGCCTTGTCGGCATCGCCGGTCTGATCAATCTCGGCCTGCTGTTTAAGCCGAACGAAGAAACATCCCGCGAGGAAGCGGCAAATCCGGAAGTCAGATAAACATAAAAAAAGCACCGAACATACATATCCGGTGCTTTTTTTAATGATTATTTTTTGATAAGGTCTTTGCGGTTGGACTGTTCAATCCACTCTTCAAGCTTATCTTTCAATGTGTTGAAACCTTGCGGAGCAGATGTTTCTTCAGAAGCTTGAGCCGCTTTCGGTTTTCTTGGTTTGCTTTCTTTTCTTTCAGGCGCCGCTTGAGTCGCACGGATAGAAAGGCTGATTTTGCCTTTTTCTTCGTCAACCGCAAGTACTTTTACTTGTACTTCGTCACCGATAGAAAGGTGCTCGTTAATGTCTTTTACGAAACCGTGAGTGACTTCAGAAATGTGAACAAGTCCTTGAGTTTCTTCATCTAATGCAACAAACGCACCATACGCTTGTAATCCTGTTACTTTACCAGTGTAAACACTGCCCACTTCAAATTTTGCTGCCATTCATAACAACTCCTAAGTTAAATTAAATACAGATTATACGCAATTTAAAATTATATCATACAAGTTTGTTTTTCGCAAAGAGAACTTTTTTTACATCATCATGTTTAAGCACAGATAAAGGAGGGTATACTATGATTACGAAGGCTTTCTAGTATTCCCCCCTTTTATTTGGATGCGAACCGGGTTCGTATCTTTTTTTATGCCCTTTTTTCAACAAACCGTTTGATTCTGACGAGCGCTTCCTGAATCTGCTCAATGGATGTCGCATAGGAACATCTGATGTAGCCTTCGCCGCTCGGGCCGAATACATTCCCCGGAACGACGGCTACTTTTTCTTCAATAAGCAGCTGTTCCGCGAATTCTTCTGAACTCATGCCGGTCGACTGAATGGAAGGAAAGGCGTAAAATGCTCCGCCGGGGTGGTGGCAGCCGAGTCCGATTTCGTTCAATGTCTCCACAATCAGGTTTCGGCGTCTCCGATAGCTTTTCTTCATTCTTTCGACGTCTTCCTGGCCGTTTTTCAGCCCTTCAAGCGCCGCATACTGAGCCATGGAAGGCGCGCACATCATCGCGTGCTGATGAATTTTGAGCATGGCATCCCTGATCACGGGAGGCGCCGCCGTAAATCCGAGTCTCCACCCCGTCATGGCAAATGCTTTGGAGAAGCCGGAAATGAGAACCGTGCGTTCCTTCATGCCGCGGATGGCCCCCATGCTCGTGAATGGCTCATCATACGTCAGCTCGGCATAAATTTCATCGGCAAGCACGATCAAGTCGTGTTTTTCAGCGAAAGCAGCGATGGATTCAAGCTCTTCTTTCGAATAGACTGAACCTGTCGGATTTGACGGCGAGCATAGAAGCAGCGCTTTTGTTTTGTCCGTCAGGGCCGCTTCAAAATCGGCGGCTGATGCTTTGAAACCTTTTGCAGCTACAGTCTGAATCGGCACCGGCTTCGCCCCCGTCAGGGTCACGAGTGATTCATATGCGACAAAACACGGTTCGGGAATTAACATTTCCTCTCCAGGATTCATAATGGCGCGGACAGCGAGATCAAGCGCCTGGCTTGCCCCTACAGTAACGATCAGTTCACTGTCAGGCGAATAACTCAGGCCGAACCGCTGATCTAAGTAGCGGCTGATTTCTTCTCTCAGTTCATAAAGACCCGCATTTGCCGTATAAGCCGTATACCCCTGTTCTAAAGAAAGAATACTCGCTTCCCTCACGTTCCAGGCCGTCACAAAGTCAGGCTCTCCCACTCCCAGTGAAATGACGCCTTCCATCGTAGCGGCCAGATCAAAGAATTTGCGGATGCCTGACGGTTTAATCTGCTGCACGTAGTCAGATAAATAAGAAGTCTTCGTTTCCATTTACGGAGACACCACGATTCTTTTGTCATCGTCTCCGCTTTCAAAGACTTTGCCGTCATGCTTATATTTTTTCAGGATGAAGTGCGTTGTCGTGGAAACGACAGACTCAAGGGTGGACAATTTTTCAGACACGAAGCTTGCCACGTCTGACATCGTGTTGCCGCGAATAACGACGGATAAGTCATACACCCCTGACATCAGGTACACTGATTCAACTTCCTGGAATCTGTATATCCGCTCAGCGACTTCATCAAAGCCGACATTTCGTTTCGGAGTGACTTTTACGTCAATCATCGCCGTGACGCCTTCCAAACCGTCGACTTTGCGCCAGTCGATCATCGCCGCATAATCAATGATGACTTTTTCCTTTTCAAGCTTTTCAATGATGCTTTTGACTTCTTTGGCGGGAATGTTTGCCATTTTCGCAATCGTTTCCGCATCAACGCGGCTGTTTTCGTCTAAAATTTCTAATATTTCTGTTTCTTTTTCGGTCAGCTTCATACGTTTCACACCTTTGCATTATCAAAAATCTTCATGACATTATATCACGATTTTCGACAAATGCTAAGAAAAACCCGAAAGAAACCAGAGCTAAAATCTGACAATCAAAAAAGCCTTTACATTACAACAAAGAAAGGACGGCGAAGGCTCTCATGGAAGCTGTTTCACCAATTAAACGGGCCGCGATAGACGGAGTTGAGCTGTATTACGAGCATTATGAAAATCCCGGCAGACAGACACTCGTCTGCGTACACGGTTTTTTATCTTCGGCATTCAGCTTCAGAAAACTGATCCCGCTGCTCAGAAACCATTATGATATTATCGCCGTTGACCTGCCTCCTTTCGGGCAATCGGAAAAGTCACGGACTTTCGTATATACTTACGCAAACCTCGCCAAGCTTCTGATCGGACTTTTGGAAAAGCTCGGTATCAGCCGGGCCGCACTCATCGGCCATTCAATGGGCGGCCAGATTTCCTTATCCGCGTCTCTTCTCAGACCCGAGCTTTTTTCTAAAATCGTCCTGCTGTGCAGCTCGGGGTATTTAAAGCGCTCGCACCCGTCGATTATATTCGGGACGCATCTCCCTTGTTTTGACCTGTACCTTAAGTATTGGCTTTCAAAAGACGGCGTGCTGAACAACCTGTTAAATGTCGTTCACGACCGGACGCTTATCGATCAGGAAATGATTGACGGTTACGAAAAACCATTTACAGACCGCCAGATTTTCAAAGCGATGACAAGGTTTATCAGACACAGGGAGGGCGATTTAAAGCCCGAGGATTTGAAGAAAGTGCAAAACCCCGCTCTTTTAATCTGGGGAGAAGAAGACCGGGTCGTTCCGGTCTCAGTCGGAAAACGGCTTCATGACGACCTGCCGGATTCCATTCTGTATTCACTCAAGGATACGGGGCACCTCGTACCCGAAGAGCGCCCGGAGTTTGTTTCGGAGCGGATTTTTGAATTTATTCAATAAAAAAAACCGGCGGAACCGCCGGTTTTTAAGGGGTGCAGGAGCTGCTTTCTTTTATGAACAGAAGCTGCTCGGCGGCCTTTTGGCAGCCTTCGATCGGAAGCTTTTGCTCAAATGAAGCTTCAAAGATATCCTGAATGGCTGCTGCCAGCTTGTCGGCACGGTCTTCACTGTAGACGGCCTGAACGATATCGACGGCTTCTGTCTCATAAAAATCTTCTCCATATTTAAACGGATCCCACTTGGCAATGATTTTCATCATTTCCATGACCGCTTGGCTTTCTTCCATTTTCATCACCGCTTATAATAAAGTTTGCAATTCTATTTTATCATAGATACGCTGTGCAAAATAATGATACTACAGGAGTGACATACATGAACTTTGATCTTCGAGAAAACCGTCTTGGCACACAATCGGTGAAATGGGACAAGGCGGAAGCGTTATTCGGCGTATCGGATGCACTTCCGATGTGGGTTGCCGATATGGATTTCCGCGCTCCCGAAGCGGTCACTGACGCCTTAAAAGCCCGCCTTGACCACGGCATATTCGGTTACACGTCTCCTGACGAAAACACAAGAGAAGCCGTCGCTTCATGGCTTGAGACGCGGCACGGCTACCGGCCCGATCCCGCAAGCATCGCGTTCAGTCCCGGTGTTGTCACGGCAATCAGCATGGCCGTACAAGCCTTTACCGAACCGGGCGATCCGGTGTTGATTCAATCACCGGTGTATACGCCTTTTTATCAGATGATCAAGGAAAACAAACGGCAGGTTTTACATAACCCGTTACGGGAAGAAAACGGCGTCTACTGTATGGATTTTGAGGATCTTGAGAAAAAGCTGACCGATTCTGAGGTCAAGCTGATGATTCTTTGTAATCCCCACAATCCGTCCGGCAGAGCGTGGAGCCGGGATGAGCTTATGAAGCTCGGATCGCTGTGCGCCGCCCATAACGTCACCGTCGTTTCTGACGAGATACATTCCGACTTGATGCTGTACGGAAAGCCGCATACGCCTTTCGCTTCTCTGTCTGAGGAGTTTGCGCGGATTTCCGTTACTTGTGTCGCGCCGAGCAAGACGTTTAATATTGCCGGCATTCAGGCATCCGCCATTATCATTCCCGATCGGTATAAGCGGGCGAAATTCTCCGCCGCATTGCATCAGAACGGAATTTCCAGCCTCAACACATTTGCGGTTGCAGCAATCGAAGCGGCCTATACAAAGGGAGGCCCTTGGCTTGACGCGCTGATTCCTTACATTGAAGGGAATATGAAATTGGCTGAGGACTTTTTAAGAAAAGAATTGCCGAAAGTCCGCATGATGAAGCCTGACGCTTCCTATTTGATCTGGATGGATTTCAGCGAATACGGATTTTCGGATGCCGAGCTCAAAGAAAGAATGCTCAAAAAAGGGAAAATCATATTAGAGCCGGGAACAAAATACGGACCGGGCGGCGAAGGATTTATGAGACTTAATGTCGGCTGTTCAGCCGCCGCCGTAAAAGAAGGGCTTGAGAGAATGAAAGCAGCGCTCGCTTAGCAGCGGAAAGAACGCCTTTATCAGATGAGATAAGGGCGTTCGCTTTAGAGAAATATATACTTTTTTTTCCGGTAAAGATGTTATAATAGATTCATATTTACATAGGAAAGGATTTCGCATAAATGGAGATTGTAAAGGATTACCTGCTTCACTTCTCTTTTATTTTATTCCCTATTTTTCTTTATCAAGTCTTCTGGCTCAGCAAGCCCGATTTGCTTGTGCCGAGAGCGAACCGCCTGCTGGTCGCCGTATTTGCAGCGTCATCTTCCTTATTATGTACGGCTTTTCCCATCCAGGAGCTTCATTCCGTCCGTTACGGCTTGCAGCTGATTCCCATTATCGTCTGCCTGCTTTATTCCGGTACCGCCGCAGGACTTGCCGCAGGGGCGGCATCCGTTTTTTTTCAGCTCATATGGTTTGAACCTTCCGCTCTTTTTTTCTTATCCTTAATTCCTTTTTTAATCATCATCCCTATCCAGCTCCAAACGAAATGGCCTTTTTTTTCAAAGCGGAAGAAACTGCTTTTCGCTCTTCTCATCGGCTGCACTGAAACCGCCTTGTTAACCGCATCTGTCTTCATCTATTCCGCGACCAATATTTTCAATTTTCAAAATCTATCTTCCGTTTATTATGAGGCGGCAGTATCTGTTTTTTTTCAAGTCAGCGCCCTTTTGCTGTGCATTTATTTGATTGAGATCATTGATGAGAATGCGTCCATGCGGGCAAGGCTGATTCACTCAGAAAAAATGGCCGTCGTCAGCGAGCTTGCGGCAAGCGTCGCCCATGAAGTCCGCAATCCGCTTACGGTCGTCAGAGGTTTTGTGCAGCTGCTGTTCAGCGGCGAGCAGCTTCAGGACAAATCCCACTCCGGATATCAGAAACTTGTGCTGTCCGAACTCGACCGGGCTCAGACGATCATTACGAATTATCTCGATATGGCGAAGCAGGATGACTATGAAAAAGAAAAGTTTGATATTTCTCTGCTCGTAAAGGAAACAGGTTCCTTAATGGAGTCTTATGCCAATTTTAAATCGGTGACCGTGACTGTTCAAAGCGAGCCTGATTTATATGTGTTCGGCGATGTAAAAAAACTGAAACAGGCCTTCATTAATCTGATTAAAAACAGTATTGAAGCCGTGCCCTCTGAAAACGGCCGAATCGAGGTCTCCGTCCAAAAACAGGAAGAGATGATTCTCATTCAGATTACGGATAACGGAATCGGCATGTCCGATGAAGAACTGCAGAAACTCGGCAAGCCGTATTATACGCTGAAAACGAACGGCACCGGGCTCGGGCTTACCGTGACATTCTCGATTATTCAGCATCATGAAGGCTCCGTCTGTTTCACCAGCGGCGAGCACTCGGGCACAACGGCCTCAGTCAGGCTTCCGGCAGCTGTTCACTAGCCAACCGCGTTGATCTCTTATAGAATAACTAGAGAGAGGTGAACGCTATGAATACGTTTGACATCGGCACAATCGTAAAAGGGTTTTATAAAACAGGAGCATACATAGGGGAAGTGACAGACGTCAGGCCCAATCACTATTTAGTGAAAATTAAAGCCGTTCTGACGCATCCCGCTCAAGGAGATCTTCATCATCCGAAGCAGGCGGATGTTCCGTTTTTTCATGAAAGAAGAGCGCTTGCATTCGGGGAACAGACAAACATACCGCATCAGATGGTCAAACCGTTTGATGGCGAGGTGCCTGATTATACGGCTTCCTTACAAGCGGCGTCTGCCCGGCTGAAAGATCAGCTTACAGCGGACGGCTCAGAATGGGCGGAACGTTCGCTCGACAACTTGGCCGCGTTAGAGCGTGACTATTTTAAAAGAACTTGACCCAGTCGGCATGATTGGGTTTTTTTATGTGGCCCGGCGAAACAGTTCAGTCAGATCGACGCGATCACCGATCGTCGGAGGTTTCGGTTTTTCAAGATATTGTTTATCCCGCTCGACAAGCTTGAATAATTTGTATGTCGTCCGCGCATCATCCAGCGCTTTATGATGCGTGCCCGTCCCTTTATCGCCATACTCTTCTGCCGCTTTCCAAAGGCCGGTCAATGTTCTGTCGCCGAAGAAGTTTTTGTATTCAAGGGACAGATCCCGAAGTTCTCCTTTGAACGGAAAAGGGATGTGGTTAAACATGCAATTTTGCTTTAACACTTTCATATCCATATTGCCCCAGGTGACGATCGTGCAGTTTTTATCAGGATCAAGCTCATTTAATTTGCGGATGAATTCATTAAACGTGATTCCGCCGTCCACGTCTTTTTGGGTGATGTTCAGAAAGGTTTTGCATCGTTTCGTCAGCTTCGGAAATTTTTTCGGTTTGATATAACTCGAAAACGTTTCAGTCACTTCATCATTCACTGTCTTGACAATCCCCGCTTCAATAATCTCGGGAAAGAAATTTTGCGGGCTGTATTTTCCGTCAGGCATTGTAAATTCAAAATCAATAATGAGCAGACTGCGCTGATCCACTTTTTTTACACCTGCCTTTCCTCCGATCAAAAATGATATTTTATGATAGTATATCAGTTTCCCCTCTGAAACTTTCTTCATTTTCTAAAAATAATGAATTTTCCTATATCCGCATCGAAAATACAAATACCGGATTCATTCCTATATACTAATGATTAGATACACGAAAAGTAAAGAAGGTGATGTTATTTCTGTCCGTAAGAAGAACTTCGTCGTCATTTGGATTACAAATTTCTTTATTTCCGCCAGCATGACCATGATTGTTCCGTTTCTTTCGTTATATATCGAAACGATCAGCCCCCATTCGGGCGGGTATGTGCAGAGATGGAGCGGGTATGTGTTCGGCGTCACGTTTTTAATGGCGTTTGTGATTTCCCCGTTTTGGGGCAGATTCGGCGATAAGCGCGGCTACAAAAAAATTCTCTTGATTACAGGAACCGGCATTGCCGTCAGCATTTTATTGATGGGGTTTGTGACATCCGTTTATCAGCTGTTTGTCCTCCGGCTGCTTATGGGTCTAGTAACAGGCTTTGTTCCGACATCGCTTGCCATGATTTCGGCGCAGACGCCGAAAGAGACTGCCGGGAAGACGCTCGGCACGCTGCAGATGGGTCAGGTGTCAGGCACTTTATTCGGACCGATGCTGGGCGGGCTGCTCGCTGACAGCTTCGGGTTTACGTACACATTTTTTATTACGTCTTTTGTCATTTTCGCATCCGTGCTTCTCGTTTTATTTCAGGTCAATGAGCAGCCGCTCGGCGAGAAACAAAACAAGCGGAAAACCTATTCCAGAAAACAGGTGCTCTCCTATATTTTTCACCAGCCCGCGCTTTGGGCGATGATGGTGCTTACTATGATCGTGCAGACCGGCAATTTCAGCATCCAGCCGCTGCTCGCTTTATATGTCAATGAGCTGCACGGACCTGTTAATTTAGCCTTTTTCTCCGGAATGGCGTTTTCAGCTACCGGACTCGGAAGCTTACTGCTTGCCCGGAAATGGGGGGACTTCGGCGACCGCTTCGGCCACAGCCGGATCTTAATCGTGCTTTTGATTGCCTCAGCGGTGTTTTTCATTCCGCAGGCGCTCGCCTCCTCCCTCTCCATTCTGTTAGTCTTCAGATTTCTGTTCGGCATGGTCATGGGCGGCACGCTCCCCTGCATTACGGCCGCAATCCGCGTCAGGGCGCCGGGCAGCATCCAGGGAGAGGTGCTCGGCTATAACGTCAGCTTTCGTTTTCTCGGAAATGTGCTCGGCCCTCTGCTCGGAGGTGCGGTCTCAAGCGGTTTTTCCATTTCGGCTGCTTTCTACGTCACCGCCTTTCTCTTTTTAATAGGCGCGGGGCTCTTATGGATGGCGGGACATCTGCAAAAGGATACAGCGTCAAATGCGGGCTGACCGGCAGCGATCACGATTTCTTCTAAATTTAACCTTCTCGTATTCTTAAAAGAATGATACGATATGGCTAGAAATCAGGAGAAAAGAGAGTGACCATGGTACGTAAAATAATCGGATGGATTTTGCTGCTCGGCATTATCCCGTTGTGTGCATTTACAGTTATTGCTTCCGGCAAAGAGGTAAAACAAATCAAGCCTTTTGATCAGGTGCTCGATAAACATATTGATTTAAAAGCGATCAACCTGGTTCAAAACAGTTACATGTATGACAGGGACGGAAGCCTTGTTTCTGAGATTGTCAGCGATCATGAGAACCGCGTGATCGTGCCCTTTAATAAAATACCGAATGAGGTAAAACAACTGTTTTTAACCTCTGAAGACCGTCATTTTTATGAGCATAAAGGGTTTGACTTTATGGGGATGGTCAGGGCGGCCGCCTCCAATTTCAAAGATCATAAAATTGATCAGGGCGCCAGCACCATCACCCAGCAGCTGGCAAGGAATGTGTATTTAAGCCATGAACGCACCTTCAGCCGAAAACTGACGGAGCTGGCCTATTCCTATCAGCTTGAGAAAAAATACAGCAAAGATGAGATTTTAGAAGGCTACTTAAATACGATTTATTTTAATAACGGCGTATACGGTGTCGGTTCGGCGGCACAATTTTATTTCAGCAAGCCGCTGAAATCTCTCACTTTGGGAGAAATGGCCTTTATCTGCGCCATCCCTAATAACCCTACATTATATGATCCTCTCAAGCATTTTGATTATACGAAAAAACGACAAGTCAGATTGCTTAACGGATTAAAAAAAGCAGGCGTTATATCCGGGAAACAGCTGAAAAAAGCCGAAAAGGAAAAGATCAAGCTTGATATAAACGAAAAAACAAATAAATATCCTGACTATGTTTCCTATGTAAATGATGAATTCACACAGCTTGTTTCATCATCCGAAGGCTATGACAAACGTCTTGAAAAAGCTTCCGGAAAGGCGAAACAAAAAATACAGAGTGAGCTTTCAGACAGAGTCAGCACATTGTTAAAAGACGGCGTGAAGATTTATACGGCGCTGAATCCGTATATGCAAAACCAGGTCGTCGCCCAAGTGAATCAAAATCTGCCGTATGCAGGCGTCCAAGGCGGAGCGGCCGTGATTAATCATCAGACACATCAGATTATCGCGCTTTCAGGCGGGAAAGATTACCATAAATATGATTTCAACCGTGCCTATCAGGCATACAGACAGCCCGGTTCATCCATTAAGCCGCTGCTTGATTACGGACCTTACATTGAAAAGACCGGCGCAACGCCACACAGCAAGATTGACGCAAGCAAATTCTGCAGTGCGGATTACTGCCCGCAAAACTACAATAACCGCACGTACGGTACGGTCACGCTGGAAACGGCGTTTAAATACTCGTACAACACACCGGCCATCAGAATCATGGACCGCGTCGGCGTCAATAAGGCGTTCAGCTACCTTGAACCGTTTCATTTCGCGAAGCTGGTCAGCGCGGATTACCGTCTGCCTGCGGCGCTTGGCGGTTTTACAAACGGCATGACGCCGCTTGAAATGACCAATGCGTACACCACGTTCGGCAACAACGGCGTTTATACGCCGAGCCATGCGATTACAAAAGTGACTGATTTAAAAGGAAAAACGATATTAAAATGGAAAGATGAGCCGACTCAGGTATTCAGCGTGCGGACCAACATGCAGATCAAAGAAATGATGAAAGCCGTCGTCAAGAGCGGTACAGGAAAGAAAGCGAACTTTAAAGCTCCGTACGTCGGCGGAAAATCAGGAACGTCAAATGACTATCACGATATGTGGTTTGTCGGCCTGACGGACGCTTATACGATGGGGGTATGGGTCGGCAAGGATACACCGTCAAGCGTCGAATACCTTCATGACGCAAGCCCTCAGCTTTCGATCTGGAAAAACACGCTGCAGGCAGCTTATTAAAGATAACGGAGGGGATCCGCTTTGAAACCAGCTCAGCTTCCGGACCGCGTACTTTTGTTTGACGGCGTCTGCAACTTATGCAGCGGCGCCGTTCAATTCATCATTAAACGCGATCCGGCCGGCAAAATCTCATTTGCATCATTGCAATCAGATACCGCCCGGGAGCTTTTGGCATCAGAAGGACTTCCGACAGAACAATTTGACAGCATGATTTTTATCGAAAACGGGCGGATATACAAAAAATCCGCCGCCGTGTTAAAGGTTTCCCGTCATCTCCGCGGAGCCTGGCGGCTGTCAGCGGTTTTTTTCGCAGTGCCCCGCCCCCTCAGGGATAGAGCCTATTCTTTCATCGCCCGGCGCCGTTACAAATGGTTCGGAAAAAGGGAAGCATGCATGCTCCCCTCCCCTGAGATCAAAAACAGATTTCTGTCTTAACAAAAATGGCTAGCTTACACAGGTAAGCTAGCCATTATGCTATTATAAAGCTTGATAAAGATGTACAAAATACCGATAACAAAAGTAAACCAAAACAGAATCTCAAGCAATATAAAACCGATCAGCGAAACGATCGAGAGTGTCGAATAGATTCTGTACACCATGAAAATCAAATAAACGAGCGTAACAACGGCAAATAACGCCGCAATCCAAAAACCATTCTGCACGAGCGCAAAGGAAAGAATTCCTCCGCCTACATAAATTAAAGAGCCTAATCTGATTTTTTTCAGATTGTCCCCTTCAGGGTCATTTGTGAAAAACAAAAGAGACAGCTCTGTCACTGTGTTTGCAATCAGCTTCAAAGCCGAAAAAAGCATAAAATACACAAGGGCGAACGCTGCAAAAAGCGCCAGTCTGATCCCTTTCTCAGAGAAATAATCCAGCATCCCCTGATACATGCCGAGCGTCTGAAGTATCTTCATGACATAAAGCGAGGTAGAAATGGATAATGACGAACTAAAAAGCAGAATCGCAACGAGCGGAAAATAACCCGTCCAATAAGTATTTTTCATATAAAAAGTCCCTTTCTGTAATCTACCTCACTTATTATGGAGGACTTAAAACACATTGACAAGATAAAAAATACCATTTTTCCTCACTTTTACGAAATAAGGGCCTGATCTTCACAAACCGGCTTTTTCGGAGTAAAGTAGAACGCGGGAATGATAAACGTAAGGAAGGCTGTTATGAAAAAAACATTAAAATTGCAAACCCGATTAACGATATTCGTCTGTATTGTCGTCCTTATCGCACTTTGTATCACCTTTTTCACGATCAGCGTCCAAACAGCAGACCGCGTGAAAGAAGAAGAACGGACGACCGCGCTGCGCACCGCAAAGCTGGTCGCGGAAACACCGAGTGTCGCGCGGGCATTGCAAACAAGAAAAGGGCTGAAAGAGCTCCGGGATTATACATTAGACGTCCAGCATACGACAGGAACCGAATTTGTCGTGGTGATGGATATGAACAGCATCCGCCTCACCCACCCCGACGCAAATAAAATCGGGAAGAAATTCACCGGCGGAGATGAACAGCCGGCGATGCACGGGCATATCAAAACGAGCACATCAGCGGGAACTCTCGGAAAATCCATGAGAGCCTTCGTACCGATCTATGGAAAAGATAAAAAACAAGTGGGCGTCGTTTCGGTCGGAATTTCGCTTAACAAAATACAGGATGTCGTCAGCCACAGTTTGAGACCGCTTTATTTCATCATCTGCGTAAGTATTTTTGTCGGCGTCATCGGAGCCGTCATTGTCGCCCGCACCGTCAAAAACATTATGTACGGTCTTGAGCCTTATGAAATCGCCACCCTCCTCGAAGAGCGGAGCGCCATGCTCGAATCAACGAAGGAAGGCATCCTGGCGGTTGACGCGCGTGGAAAAATCAAGCTCGCCAATGCGGAAGCGAAACGGCTTTTTATTAAAATGGGTATTCCGACTAATCCGGTCGATCAAGATGTGAACGATATTCTCCCGAAAAGCCGGCTGAAACAAGTGATTGAAACGAAAAAACCGCTTCAGGACAGGGATATCCGCATTAACGGGCTTGAGCTGGTCTTTAATGAGGTTCCGATTCATCTAAAAGGACAAACCGTCGGAGCGATCGCCACGTTCAGGGACAAAACGGAGGTCAAACATTTAGCAGAACAGCTGTCCGGTGTTAAAATGTATGCAAACGCATTAAGAGCCCAGTCTCATGAATTCATGAATAAGCTTCATGTTATTTTAGGGCTTGTCCAGTTAAAAGAATACGATGATCTCGGCACTTACATTAAAGACATTGCCATTCAGCAGAAGACGGAAACAAGCGAGATTATAAGTGATGTCAAAAGTCCGGTTCTCGCAGGGTTTCTTCTAGGAAAACAAAGCTACATACGCGAACAGGGCGCTGATCTGGACATTCAGCTCGGCAGCCTGATCCCGAATGCGGCAGATCCGGCCGTCATCCATGAGCTTATTACGATTATCGGAAACCTGTTAAACAACGCGCTCGACGCGGTGGCGCAGATGCCGAAAAAAAACATTACGTGCTCGATGCGGTTTCAGGATCGCCAGCTTGATATAGAGATTACGGACACGGGAGCCGGAATGTCTGCGGCAGACCAAGCCCGTATTTTTGAACAAGGTTATTCCACGAAAGGGACAAACCGGGGGTTCGGCCTCTATTTCACCCAGCAGGCAACAGAAAATTTAAAAGGCCATATGATTGTGACAAGTGAAAAGAATGAAGGAACGACTTTCAGTCTTCGCATTCCGTATGAACCGAAGGAGGAAAATGATGATTAATGTACTCATAGTTGAAGACGACCCCATGGTGGGTGAATTAAATAAACGCTATCTCAGCCAGATTGAAGGATTTCAGCTGAAAGGGATCGCATCATCCTTTCAAAGCGCGCTGCACGTGCTGAGCGAGCATCATATCGATCTCATCCTTCTTGACATTTACATGCCGGGAAAAAACGGGCTTGAGCTATTAACGGAAATCCGCAAACAAAATGAATCGGTTGATGTCATCGTCATTTCGGCCGCAAGCGAGCTGGACGTCATCAAAAAAACGCTTCGGTACGGCGCCGTCGATTATTTAATCAAACCATTTGAATTTGACCGCTTTCAAACCGCTCTTTCCGACTACAGACGCAAGCAGAAAGTTTATCAATCACACAGAAGCATGACACAGAAAGAATTGGATGCCGAGCTTTTTCAAAAGAAAGAAGCGGCGGAAAAGGTTCACCTTCCGAAGGGATTGACAAAAAGCACGCTTAAACTCATCTGGGCGAGCATTGAGTCTTTCGGTGACGGCTCTTTTACCACGGAAGATCTCGCCAAGCATACTGAAATCTCGCAAGTCTCCATCCGGAAATACCTTAAATTTCTGGAAGACATACAAGTGCTGAATGTAGAGATGGCGTACGGCACGATCGGCAGACCCGTCTTCCAATATCATATCAACACCGGCAATGTCAGCAGCATCAAACAATATTTATAATGTCAAAAAGCGCCGTTCCGCTGTGAACGGTGCTTTTTTACTGTCATATCCCGTGACAAAAGGCTTGAGGTTCCTTTTTTGTATGCTATATAAGGATAATGACCCGGCTGATCCTCCTCTGTTTTATCCAGATGAGGAAGCCGATTCATAAAATTGATATTTTTTAAAAAATAAGCAAATTTCTATTTATTTATGGCGGGTAAAATGATAAATTATGATTGGTTAGCAGATCTTTTCAGATAAGTCATAAGTCCCGAACCCGGAAGAGACAGCCGCTCAAGGCGGGAAAAAGAGAGACGTTTCATCATTATTATCAGAAAGTTTTTTCGATTCTGCATCCGGTACGGGGACTCAAGTCTGAATTGAACGGCACAGACATATTTTACAGGGGGGTTATATCTTTGAAAAAACGCAAAATCGGAATGGCGATGGCGCTCATCGCGGCGGCCGGAACCATATTAAGCGCATGCGGTTCAAGTGACAAAGCAAACGGCTCCGGCAGTAAAAACTTTACCGTCGGCATGGTAACGGACATCGGCGGTGTCGATGACAAATCATTTAACCAGTCCGCCTGGGAAGGCATCCAGGCATTCGGAAAAGACAACGGGCTTACAAAAGGCAAAAGCGGTTTTGACTATCTTCAATCAAAATCAGATGCAGATTATACAACGAACTTAAATAAATTAGCGCGGGAACACTTTGACCTGATTTACGGCGTTGGGTATCTGATGCAGGATTCCATCAGCGAAATCGCCGATCAGCGCAAAGACACAAATTTTGCGATCATTGACGCCGTTGTCAAAAAAGACAACGTGGCGAGCCTTACATTTAAAGAGCAGGAAGGTTCATTCCTCGTGGGAGCAGCCGCTGCGCTGTCGAGCAAAACGGGAAAAGTCGGATTCGTGGGCGGAATGGAGTCTGAATTGATCAAAAAATTCGAAATCGGCTTCCGCGCGGGTGTACAAGCCGCAAATCCGAAAGCGACCGTAGAAGTGAAATATGCGGGCGGATTTGACAAAGCCGATGTCGGCAAGGCGACGGCTGAAAGCATGTACAAATCAGGCGTTGACGTCATTTATCACGCGGCCGGCGCAACGGGAACGGGCGTCTTCACAGAAGCGAAAAATCTGAAAAAAGAAGATCCGAAACGGAACGTATGGGTCATCGGTGTTGATAAAGACCAGTACGCGGAAGGTCAAGTCAAAGGCACAAAAGACAATGTCACTCTCACATCAATGGTCAAAAAAGTGGATACAGCCGTGGAGGACTTAACGAAAAAAGCGAGTGACGGCAAATTCCCGGGCGGCAAAACATTAACATACGGTTTGGCGCAAGATGCAGTCGGCATCTCGGATCACAAGGAAAACCTTTCTGACGACGTCATCAAAGCAACAGACGATTGGAAGAAGAAAATTGCGGACGGACTCGAGATCCCTTCAACTGAAAAAGAATTGAAATCCTTCAAGGCTGAGTAAGAATCAGGGGATAAGGAGACTTCCGTGCTTATCCCCTCTCTTTTATGAAAAGAGCGGTGAAGGAAAAGCTGCATCTCTTGCAGCTTTTCTTTTGCCAAGCTCTTTCTCATCAAAGTATCTCTGAAAAGGAGCGTCAAATCGGTGGATTATATCATTGAAATGCTTAATATACGCAAGGAGTTTCCCGGAATCGTCGCCAATGATGACGTCACGCTTCAAGTGAAAAAAGGCGAAATACACGCCCTTCTCGGTGAAAACGGCGCCGGAAAATCGACACTCATGAACGTTTTATTCGGCCTGTATCAGCCGGAAAAAGGCGAGATCCGGGTGCGGGGCGAACGCGTACACATCAACAGCCCGAACAAAGCCAACGATCTCGGCATCGGGATGGTGCACCAGCATTTTATGCTTGTGGATACCTTTACCGTCTCAGAAAATATCATTCTCGGAAAAGAGCCGAAAACTTTCGGCCGGATTGACAGACAGCGCGCCGCCCGGGACGTGCGCGAAATTTCCGACCGTTACGGCCTGCACATTGATCCTGAAGCCAAAGTTGCCGATATTTCCGTCGGTATGCAGCAGCGGGCGGAAATATTAAAGACCCTCTACCGGGGCGCCGACATTCTCATTTTTGACGAGCCGACCGCGGTGCTGACCCCGCACGAAATTCAAGAACTGATTCAGATTATGAAAAATCTTGTCAATGAAGGAAAATCAATTATCCTCATCACCCACAAATTAAAAGAGATTATGGAAGTCTGCGACCGTGTCACCATCATCCGGAAAGGAAAAGGCATTACAACACTCGATGTCGCACATACGGATCAAGATGAACTGGCAAGCCTTATGGTCGGACGCGAAGTGTCATTCAAGACGGATAAACAAGCGGCCGATCCGAAACAAGAAGTGCTTTCACTTTCTGATGTAACGGTTAAAGACGCGCGCGGCGTTGAGGCGGTCAAACAGCTCTCCCTCTCAGTCAGAGCCGGTGAAATCGTCGGCATTGCGGGCGTTGACGGAAACGGCCAGTCTGAATTAATTGAAGCCATTACAGGTCTCAGAAAAACGAATGCCGGCACGATCACGTTAAAGGGCAAACAGCTGCAAAACATGCCGCCCAGGAAAGTCACTGAAGCCGGCATCGGGCATATTCCGCAGGACAGGCATAAACACGGGCTCGTCCTTGATTTTCCGATCGGAGAAAATATCGTGCTGCAAAGTTATTACCAAAAGCCCTACTCTTCTTTCGGCATATTAAATAAACACACGATTTATGACAAAGCGCGAAGCCTGATTGAAGAATACGACGTCAGAACACCTGATGAATATACGCCTGCGCGCGCTCTCTCCGGGGGGAATCAGCAAAAGGCCATTATCGGCCGGGAAGTGGACAGAAATCCGGATCTTTTAATTGCGGCCCAGCCGACGCGGGGACTCGATGTCGGCGCGATTGAATTCGTCCATAAAAAGATCATTGAGCAGCGTGACGCCGGTAAAGCGGTGCTTCTGTTATCTTTTGAACTTGATGAAATAATGAATCTCAGCGATCGCATCGCCGTCATCTTTGAAGGCAGCATCATCGCAAACGTCAATCCGCTTGAAACAAACGAGCAGGAGCTCGGACTTTTAATGGCGGGAAGTAAGCAAATGGAGGCGGGGAAAACACATGATTAATCGACTTTCTCATCTGGCTGTGCCGCTGATTGCGATCATCCTTGGGTTAGCTGCGGGTGCGGTCATCATGCTCGCCAGCGGCTACAATGTCGTAAGCGGGTATTCGGCTCTTTGGAGCGGCATTTTCGGAGAAGTGTATTACATCGGGGAATCGATCCGCCAGATTACGCCATATATTTTGTCCGGATTGGCCGTGGCATTCGCATTTCGGACCGGCCTGTTTAATATCGGGGTTGAAGGACAGCTCCTTGTCGGCTGGACCGCCGCGGTGTGGGTCGGCGCTTCCTTTGACGCCCCCGCTTACATCCACCTTCCGCTTTCGTTATTGGCGGCTGCGGTTGCGGGCGGCATTTGGGGCCTGATTCCCGGATTTTTAAAAGCCCGTTTTTTTGTCCACGAAGTGATTGTCACGATCATGATGAATTATATCGCTCTTCATTTAACCAATTATCTCATTTCCGATGTCATGACGGACCACCGGGACAAAACAGACAAAATTCATGAAAGCGCGTCGCTCCGCTCGCCGTTTTTAGAGCAGATGACAGATTACTCCCGCCTTCACTGGGGCATTCTGATCGCTCTGTTTGCGGCAGTCCTCATGTGGTTTATCATTCATAAAACAAAAAGCGGATTTGAATTCCGGGCTGTCGGCTTTAACCAGCACGCCGCACAATACGCCGGAATGAGCGTCAGAAAAAATATGATGTACGCCATGATGATTTCCGGCGCCTTCGCGGGGCTTGCCGGCGCGATGGAAGGACTCGGAACCTTTCAATACGCGGCGGTTAAGGGCGACTTTACCGGCGTCGGCTTCGACGGCATTGCGGTTGCGCTTCTCGGCGGCAGCACGGCAATCGGCGTTGTTCTGGCGGCATGTCTTCTCGGCGGCCTTAAAGTCGGGGCATTAAATATGCCGATTGAATCCGGGGTGCCTTCTGAAGTCGTTGACATCGTCATCGCCATTATTATTTTGTTTGTGGCATCAAGCTACGCCATCCGTCTCATCCTTGATAAATTGAAGAAAAAGGGGGCGAAGTAAGTGGACTTCCTGCAGATTTTATCCATTATTGTCCCGGCAACACTCGTATATGCGGCTCCGCTTATTTTAACCGCTCTCGGCGGCGTGTTTTCTGAAAGATCGGGAGTTGTCAACATCGGTCTTGAAGGACTGATGATTATCGGCGCCTTTACAAGCGTCATGTTCAACTTATTTTTCGGACGCGAGCTTGGCGCCGCCGCTCCGTGGCTCGCCTTGGCTGCGGCTATGATTGCCGGCGGACTGTTCTCACTGATTCACGCGGCCGCCGCGGTTTCTTTCCGCGCCGATCAGACGGTAACCGGTGTGGCGATCAATATGCTCGCGTTAGGAGCGACACTGTTTATCGTCAAGCTGATCTACGGAAAGGCGCAGACTGATAAAATCCCGGAGCCCTTTTACAAAACGAACATTCCCGGGTTAAGCGATATTCCGGTTTTAGGAAAGATTTTCTTTTCCGACGTATATTATACGTCGATTTTAGCCATCGTACTGGCCTTTGTTTCCTGGTTTATTTTATTCAAAACGCCGTTCGGCCTCCGCATCCGTTCTGTCGGGGAACATCCGATGGCGGCCGATACGATGGGAATCAACGTGTTCGGCATGCGCTATATCGGCGTCATGATCAGCGGGCTGTTCGGCGGGCTCGGCGGCGGTGTATATGCTTCCACGATCGCGCTTGATTTCACGCACTCCACCATTTCCGGGCAAGGCTTTATCGCTCTTGCCGCGCTGGTTTTCGGCAAATGGCATCCGATCGGCGCGCTCGGGGCTGCGCTGTTCTTCGGATTTGCGCAGAGTTTGAGCATTATCGGCTCGCTTTTGCCCCTGTTCAAAGACATTCCGAATGTATACATGCTGATGGCTCCTTACATTCTGACCATTCTCGCGCTTGCCGGCTTCATCGGCCGCGCGGATGCGCCTAAAGCCAACGGCATCCCTTACATTAAAGGAAAACGCTGATTGCCACAAAAAAAGAGTTCCGCACCCTGGTGCCGGAACTCTTTTCATCTATATACGATTCTGATATACTCACGCGGCTGAAACGGCGTTTGGATTGATTCAGCCGCACTCAGCTTGTCTTCTGCGTATTCCGCACCGAGAAAAAAACGCTCCCAATTATCTGCCTCCGTCTGCTGCCGCGTTTTGCAGAAATCGTCCGCTATGAATGTTCCTGCAATAATAGAACAAAATATTCCAATACAGGCCGCCGCCTTTCTCTTCATCTGACCAGCTCCTTTTTTAAAAGCTTGATCTGAAAGATAAATGTATATACAAAGATCAGGATATTTGATAAATTTATTTTGGGTTCAAAAGACCACAAAAACACAGAGAGGAATACATTATGCCGTAGCAGGGTAAAAAAAAGTGCGATATAATTTGTACTGGGTCCTATGACCGTGAATTGATTAATTCACTCTTACATAAAGCAGTTGCTTGATGAAAAAACAAGCAAAGGAGGTCTTCTGTTGCAGCTGTTACATTTCGCGATTTTGGCGCCTTTTTTATTTGCATTTATCGTTCCCTTTCTTTATAAACGGGTAAAACAAGTCCATACAGGCTGGTTTGTGCTGATAGTGCCCGTTGTGCTGTTTGTTTACTTTATCAGCAAGCTCCCTGTAACAATGGCTGGGGAAACCGTCCGATATGCGGCCGAATGGATTCCGTCCCTCGGTATTAACTATACCGTTTATCTTGACGGACTCGGGCTGTTATTCGCTTTATTGATTACGGGCATCGGCTCTTTGGTGACGCTTTACAGTATTTTTTACTTATCGAAGGACAAAGAAAAGCTCGGCCCCTTTTATGTGTACCTGCTGATGTTTATGGGCGCGATGCTCGGCGTTGTGCTCGTCGATAACGTTATCGTGCTTTATATGTTCTGGGAGCTGACAAGCCTGTCATCCTTCTTATTAATCGGGTATTGGCATAAGCGGAAGAAATCACGCTACGGGGCGGAAAAGTCACTGCTGATTACCGTCGGCGGCGGGCTGTGCATGCTTGGCGGCTTTATCCTGCTGTATCTGATGACGGATTCGTTCAGTATCAGGGAAATGGTCAACCAGGTGCATATTATCGCAGGCCATCCGTTCTTTATTCCGGCGATGGTTCTCCTGTTATTGGGAGCCTTTACGAAATCAGCGCAGTTTCCGTTTTATATCTGGCTGCCTGATGCCATGGAGGCGCCGACTCCTGTCAGCGCCTATCTGCACTCGGCTACAATGGTGAAAGCGGGCATTTATGTGATTGCCAGATTCAGTCCGATTTTTGCATTTTCACCCGTCTGGTTTTGGACGGTTGCCTCAGTCGGTCTGATCACGATGGTATGGGCTTCCTTTAATGCGATGAAACAAACCGATTTAAAAGCGATTCTGGCATTTTCCACAGTCAGTCAGCTCGGTATGATTGTATCGATGCTCGGCGCAGGAGCCGCCGCGCTTCATTACCAGCATTCAGAGTATTTTACGGCGGCTGTCACCGCGGCTGTGTTTCACTTAATTAACCATGCTACTTTTAAAGGAAGTTTATTTATGGCGGTCGGCATTATCGACCATGAAACGGGAACACGGGACATCCGCAGGCTCGGCGGACTGATGGCGCTTATGCCGGTAACGTTCACCGTTTCACTGATCGGAACGTTTTCCATGGCAGGCCTCCCTCCGTTTAACGGCTTTTTAAGTAAAGAAATGTTCTTTACAAGTATGCTGCGGATTGCTCATGCAGATATTTTCAGCCTGGATACGTGGGGCGTGCTGTTCCCCGTTCTCGCATGGATCGGGAGCGTCTTCACTTTCATCTACAGCATGAAGCTGTTTTTCAGAACGTTCAGCGGCGCGCGCAAACCTGATCAGCTTGAAAAGACGCCGCATGAAGCACCGCTCGGCATGCTGATTTCGCCGGTCATTCTTGCCGCTTGCGCCGTCAGTCTGTTTTTTGCACCGAACGTTTTGTCTTACAGCCTGATTGAACCGGCGATGAACTCCATTTATCCGGCTCTGTTAACCGGCGGAGATACATTCCATGTCCATATTTCCCAGTGGCACGGGGTGACGGCTGAGGTAATGATGACCCTCGGCATCATCATTGTCGGCACGATCGGTTACGTAACGCTGTCTAAATGGGAGCGGTTGTACGGTCTGTTTCCGAAAAAACTGACGCTGAACAAGCTTTACGATGCGGTGACGGGCAGTATGGAAAAAAGATCTTACCAGCTGACGTCATCTTATATGACCGGATTTTTGCGGGATTATCTGCTGTATATCTTTGCGGCGTTTATCATTCTCATCGGAACGGCGTTCGTCACAAAAGGCGGCTTTTCCATGACAGCGAAAGGCATGGCTGAAATCGGCCTTTATGAAATCGTGCTGTCCCTCGTTATGGTGAGCGCAACGATTGCGACTGTGTTCGCCAAATCGCGGCTGACGGCCATTATCTCACTCGGTGTTGTCGGGTACACACTCGCGCTGTTTTTCGTGATTTTCAGAGCGCCCGATCTGGCGCTCACGCAGCTCGTCATTGAGACGATATCCGTCGCCTTGTTTCTTCTTTGTTTTTACCATCTGCCGAAAATGCGGCGGAAAAAGAAGACAAGAACATTCCGGATGACGAATTTTATCATTTCTCTCGGTGTCGGCGTCATCGTGACAATGCTCGGAATCGCGTCTTCCAGCGAAAAAACAAAAGACAGCATCTCCTCCTTTTTCACCGCTTACAGCCATAAGCTCGGGGGAGGAAACAATATCGTCAACGTCATCCTCGTTGATTTCAGGGGATTTGATACGATGTTTGAAATCACGGTGCTGTCGATTGCCGCACTCGGGATTTACGGCATGATCAGAACGAAAGTAAAAGAGGAGGGAGAAGAGCGTTGAGACAGCAAAACACAAACGACATCATCCTTCAGACGGCAACGAAGCTTGTATCTTTTATCATTCTGCTTTTCTCTTTCTATTTATTTTTATCGGGACATAACGCTCCCGGCGGAGGATTTGTCGGCGGACTGATTACGTCTTCGGCCATCGTGCTGTTGCTTTTGGCCTTTGATTTAAAAACCGTCAAATCGATTTTGCCCGTCAATTTTATTTATGTGGCGGGCGCGGGTCTGCTTATCGCGATTGCAACGGGTGCAGGTTCGTTCTTATTCGGAGCACCCTTTCTCACCCATACATTCGGCCATTTTCATCTCCCGGTGCTTGGGAATACGGAGCTTGCGACGGCCACTTTGTTTGATTTAGGTGTGTATCTCGTTGTTGTCGGCGTGACGATGACCATTATTCAAACGATTGGAGAGGAAGAATAATGGAAATCTTAATGTCTGTCATTGCCGGTATTTTGTTTATGGCGGCAACCTACCTGCTGCTTTCTAAAAGTCTGCTGCGCGTGATTATCGGCACCGCGCTATTAAGCCACGGCGTCCATTTGCTGCTCCTGACCATGGGCGGACTGAAAAAAGGCGCTCCTCCCATACTGGGCGGAAAAAGCACGTCGTTTGTCGATCCGCTGCCGCAGGCACTCATACTGACGGCGATCGTTATTTCGTTCGGCGTCACGTCCTTTTTGCTTGTGATGGCGTTTCGCGCCTATCAGGAACTGAAAACGGACGATATGGATCGAATGAGGGGAAATGATCAACATGAATAACTTTGTGATATTGCCTATTCTGGTGCCGCTGCTTGCCGCAGTGCTGCTGATTTTTATGAACAGGCACGTGATGCTGATGCGGATATTCAGCACTGCCGCTTCCTGTGTCTCCATCGTCATCAGCGCCGCTCTCGTTCAGACGGTTTTCACACACGGGACTCAGACGCTGACACTCGGCGGATGGAAAGCGCCGTACGGCATTGTGCTCGCCGCGGATCAGCTCGCCGCACTGCTTGTTTTGACAACCGCCATAATCGGGCTGCTCGTCACCCTGTACTCCTTCCGCTCCATCGGAGAAAAAAGGGAGCGCGCTTTCTATTATTCAGGGGTGCAGTTTCTTCTGGCCGGCGTAAGCGGAGCGTTTTTGACGGGTGACCTGTTCAACATGTACGTCTTTTTTGAGCTTCTGCTAATCGCGTCCTACATGCTGATCGTGCTTGGCGGAACGAAAATTCAATTAAGAGAATCATTGAAGTATATCGTGTTTAACATTGTGTCATCCGCGTTTTTTGTCATCGGCGTCGGTTACTTATACGCGGTGACGGGCACGCTGAATATGGCTGATCTAAGCGTAAAAATAAGCGAATCGGGCCAGACCGGGCTGATCACCGTCATCGGCGTCCTTCTTCTCGTCGTTTTCGGTTTAAAGGGCGGAATATTCCCGCTGTATTTCTGGATGCCGGGCTCTTATTACGCCCCGCCGGCTGCGATTTCGGCCTTATTCGGGTCTCTTTTGACGAAAGTCGGCCTGTACGCCATTTTAAGAGTATTCACCCTGATCTTTATTCACGATACGGGCTTTACCCACCAATTGATGATGTGGCTTGCGATGCTGACGGTGTTATTCGGCGTAATCGGATCTATCGCCTTTTCGGATGTCATGAAAATCGTCATCTACAATATTATTACAGCCGTCGGCGTGATTTTGTTCGGCATTGCCATGAACACGCCGGCCTCCATTCAAGGAGCGGTTTATTACTTGATTCACGATATGCTGATTAAAGGAGCGCTGTTTATGCTCGCCGGCACGCTTATCGCATTGACGGGCACTGCCAGCCTGCATAAAATGGGCGGACTGATCACCCGTTATCCCGTTTTGGGATGGATGTTCTTTATCTCAGCCATATCTCTGGCCGGCATCCCGCCGTTCAGCGGATTTGTGGGCAAGCTGAAGATCGCGGAAGGCGGGTTCGATAAGGGGGAAACCTTGTTTTCCGTATTGATTCTCTTATCAAGCCTGCTTGTGCTCTATTCCGTGCTGAAGGTTTTTACGACGGCTTTTTGGGGAGAAGAAAAAGAAATCCCCGGCGCAGGCGGACGGTCCGCAAAAGGACTTCTTTATCCGGCAGCCGCTTTTCTCCTTTTGTCGCTTCTGTTCGGGCTCGGAACCGAATGGGTTTCACCGTATGTCAATCAGACGGCTGAGAATCTGCTGAATCCGGAAAAATACATTGAAGCTGTTTTGAAGGAGTAGATGGCATGGCTTTTCAACTATTATTAAATGTTCTTCTCGCTGTTTGCTGGATGTTTCTCACAAACAGCCTCAGCGCGGCGGGTTTTATGACCGGATTTATCGCGGGCTTGGCGGCGCTGTTTTTTTTCCGGCGCTTCTTCTCGCGGCCGTTTTACATTTGGAAAATATGGTCAGTCATCAAACTGGCGCTGATCTTTATAAAGGAATTATATTTGGCCAATGTCAGCGTACTGAAAACCGTTATATCGCCGAAACTGAACATCCGCCCGGGCATTTTCGCGTTTAAGACGGAATTGACGGAGGATTGGGAGATCACGCTGCTCTCGCTGTTAATCACTTTAACACCGGGTACGCTCGTGATGGATATCTCCGATGACCGGTCGATTCTCTATATACACGCCATGGACATTGAAGATGCGGAGAAAGCGATCCATGACATCCGCGTCTCTTTTGAGAAAGCCATTCAGGAGGTGAGCCGCTGATGTTTACGTTTATTCTGCAATTATCACTCGGCATTATGGCGGTTTCGACTCTTCTGTACGTCATTCGCGTCATAAAAGGGCCTACGATACCGGACCGGGTCGTCGCGCTTGATGGGATCGGCATTAATCTGATTGCCATGACCGCGCTTGTATCCATTCTCTTAAACACATCGGCCTTTTTGGACATCATTCTGCTGCTCGGCATTTTATCGTTTATCGGCACGATTGCCTTTGCTAAGTTTTTGGAGAAAGGAGAGATTATCGAAAATGATCGAAATCGTTAAATGGGCCGTCGCCGTTTGTATTCTGATGGGATCGCTGATCTGCCTGGTCGCGTCTTTCGGCACACTCAGGCTTCCTGATGTTTATACGCGCGCCCACGCCTCTTCAAAAGGCTCGACACTCGGCGTTAATTTGGTATTGCTCGGGGTGTTAGGCTACTTGTGGATGCTGACCGGAGAAATTTCTGTAAAAATACTGCTCGGCATCATTTTTATCCTGCTGACGGCGCCGGTCGGAGCGCACCTCATATGCAGGGCCGCGTACAATTCGGGAGCGGCGCTTGATAAAAGAAGCGTTCAGGATGATTACAAAGGGATCAGAAACTTTGTGATCAAACGTAAAGAAGATTCATATTTATAAAAACAAACAGCCGGACGATTCAGGGTTCCGGCTGTTTGTTTATTTTGTTATAACAGCCAGCGTGCAGCGGGAAACACAGATCAGCCTTTCCCGTTCATCGAAAATGTTAATCCCGTACACAATGGTTGCCCTGCCTGTGTGAACGGGTTTCGCAATCGCCGTGACCGTCCCGCCCTCTTTCACGGATTTTAAATGATTGGCATTAATCTCAAGCCCGACACACGCCTGGTTCGACCGGTCGATAAAATGCTGGGCCCCGACACTTGCAACAGTCTCCGCCAGCGCTGCTGACGCGCCCCCATGCAGATATCCGAAAGGCTGCACCGTCCTCTTATCCACCGGCATCACCGCCACGCATCTCTCCGGTGTGTTTTCAGTGATTTCAATACCGAGTGCGCCGAGCAATGTATTGTTCAGATTCATAGGTCATTCTCCCTTCAAGATTTATAGTACGTTATCTGACTTGGCGATCAGCACCGCTTCAGTTCGGGAGCCGACATTCAGCTTGTTAAAAATGGATGTCAGGCTGTATTCAATTGACCGCTTGCTTAAGTGAAGTGCATCTGCGATTTCCTGATTGGTCAAACCTTTTTCGACCTCTTGGAGAATATGGCGCTCTCTCGGGGTTAACCGATCCTGCTCACTTTGAGGGGAAGAAGACGTTTTTGTTTTTTGCTGGGTCATCAGCTGTTTGAAATAGGAGAAATCAACTAAAATCTGTCCGTTGAGCACGTGATATATGTATTGCATGATTTTCTCTTTAGATTCGGTTTTGCTGATGGCGCCATGCAGGCCCGCGCGGATGGATTCTTCAAAATAATCTTCAACCTCATAGCCTGTGTAGACAATGATTTTACAGAGAGGATTCTCTTTTAAGATTTTCTTAGAAAGCTCTATGCCGCTGATGTCATCACCCAGATTTAAATCCATTAATATGAGATCGTAAGCTGAAAAATCATGCCGGAGAACGAATTGTTCACTGGCATCAGGACTGAGGCAATCGACAGAAAGATTCGTGTCCGTTTCCAGAATCGTCTTGGTGCCCTCCATGACAGCTGGATGATCATCAATCACTAGTATCTTTTTCATGGTTTCCTCCCTTTTACTCACTCATTTCCATTTTATTAAAAAGACTTGGCTTCTGCCAAGTCGATTTGGTGATAAATTGGTTACAATTCCATTTCAATATCTACTTTAAAACCGTTTCCTTCACTTGTGTCGATTTTCATCCGTCCGTCAAGCGCACGGACGCGCTCCTTAATACCCGAAAGACCCATGCTCATCGACTGGCCGCCGCCTTTTTCCTGATTGCAGCCGACACCGTCGTCTTCATAATGCAGAATCACTTTATTTTGAATGCTGATCAGCATAATCAGCACCTCATTCGCCTGTGAATGCTTCATGGCGTTCGAAAGAAATTCCTGAATAATGCGGTACAAATTCAGCTGCGTATCCAAATCCAGCGCCGCCGTAAACCGGCCCGTATTCAGACGGATATGAAACGGCGCACGCTCCTGCTGCTGCGCGGCAAGCTTGGATACCGCCTTGACCAGACCCAAATCATACAGCAGCTGAGGACGCAGCTCATGGCACGTCTCCCGGGTCATCAAAATGACATCCGACATCCGACATCTGCTCATTCATCTGATGAAGCTTGTCCTGCACCTCTAACTGGCAAGGCTCTTCTTTCTTAAAATCGGCCAGAAACAGCTCACACTGGCGCTTCAAAGAAATCAAGTCCTGCAGCACTGAATCATGCAGATCACGGGCCAAATCCGAACGCTGCTTTTCCTCGATCGTAAACATCAGCTTTTTGAGCCAGACCGGGTTTGTCTCTTGTTTCTTTAAATCTTCGAGATGATTCATAAGTTCTTCGATTTTCATCACGTTTTCTATTGAAACATTAACGTAAAAAGATAATGTTTTTAACCAAGAAATTTCTTCACGTGATAAACGGGGCGTATTCATCTTAGACAAACAGAGAACAACGAATGATCTATCTCCCCGTTCTCCTACTTTCATTGCGAAACCTTGATTAAACTCCGTTATTTTTCCTATTTCACCAGTAACACTATTTAAAAGCACTTGATAATCATCTATCAAACTTGAATCTCTTTCGTCAAATGCCTTTACATTCCCATCATACGTAACTTCAAATATATACACTTTACTTGTAAGAGTTACTTCGAGAATGGTGGTTTTTAATTCTCCAAAAACCTGAGTTAAAGAAGACGAGTTTCTGATTAATTGGGTAAACTTATAAATACTGTCTTGGTAATTGAACCTTTCAGAAACCCTTTTTAATTTAAACCGGAAATCGAGTATTTCTTTATAATAAAAAACAGCTAACATTAAAATATAAATTAAAAATGTCAGTTTGAGATTGTAAAAATTTTCTTCCGGCTCACGTAATAACTCTATTGTCGTAACCAGAATTATAGTTGGGGTTAACGCTAAAAAGCCGTAATATTTTAACTTACTTAAGATAAAATCAACGTTATATATTTTATTCGACATGAATTGATATACAAGTGAAAAAGGTATCAGCAGCATAAATGATGCTGTTAAGAAAGAAGAGACATAATAATCATTAAAAAATACATACGGTATAAGATACAGACATAAAAAAGGCGAAAATGCCAATATATTTATAACCACAAGCACCTTTATAATATGTGCCTGATCAGTATCTTTGTTTCTTCTCAAAATAACAATAAAGTAATATGCTACAATCAAAAAAAGAAGAAAAAACGAAATCAAATTAAATTTTGGAATAAAATCACCAAAAGATAATCGCGACCGGAATAATTCAAATAATATATTTATAGTTGGAAATAAATACAAAGCGAAAACTTTTTTGCTGAAAAGCACTGTACCTAATTCTTTAAAGTAATGATAAAGAAACAGAAGATAATTTAAAGGTACAGTTATTAATGTTAACAACATGATGCATCTGCTAAGCAAATCGCCTTTTGCCGATCCTCCAGCACTAATATATGCGATTGAAGCAGACAAAAGAAATACAATTAGCACCAAAGCAGATTTCAAGTTTTTTTCTTCATTTATTTTGATGATGAAGAAACAGCAAAATAAACATACTACATAAAAAATTATCGGTATTAAGTAAGTACTGAAGTTCCTATCATTAAATAAATTGAGCTTAATCTCAATATCATGACCGTTTCTATCAACGACCATCGAGTTTACATTTTTCAGCTTATTCATTTGAATATTAATTGACTTTACATTTTGGTGGTTAATATTCTTTACTATATCTCCCTTTTGCACTCCGGCGTAATATGCCATTGTAAAATCTTCTACATCTTTTATTTTAATTTCGCCCTGTTTATTTTCAGAAATTGTGGCGCCGACTAAAAGATTATTTGTGCTTATATAAGTCAGATAAATGACATATACCAATGTAAGCAGAATTAAGACAACTGAAATCTTATTGTACTTGGACTTCATTTATATCATCCTCAATATTTCCAATCACCGCCGAAAGAAATAACATCTATACCCTTAAACGCATTTATAACACAATCTGTTTGATCCTGGCTAACTCCAATCAGACTAGCATTGCCTTCAATCACTTTATTTAAAACTTCTGGATTTTTGGTTAAGTATCCTACAATTTCCTGCATTATTTTTCATCCTCCTCTAAATTAACAATCGCATTTAATAAAGTTTCCGTTTTATTTCTTTCTATTTCCAATTCAAATATCTTACTTTTTATTTTTTTTAACGACAAATGTTTCAAAACCAATAAGTATTGGGTTACACCTGCTTCAATTAATTTCTTTTTTATGTCTCGAGTCTTTAAGGTTTTGAATAACTCCGGGTTTTCATACCATTGTAAGATTTCTTCAGAAGCTTTATTGAATCTCTTTTTTAAGTATAAATAAGCAAGTGTATTTTTGCGTTGAACAAAATCATTATTCAAGTAAAACAAACCTTGATAATCATTATCAATCTGGGATATTATTCCGAGTTCATATGAATATGATTGAACGATTGGATTTAACTTTCCTGTAGCCAGCATCGCGCCCATAACGCAAGGCATTGCAGTTAAAGAGCCAGATTTATTCTTAATCATTTTCAAGCACTCTTCTTCAGTTTGCGGTGCATTCAAAATATCATCTTGCTGGCCCTCAATTGAATTCAAAGCAAAGTTTAATATTTGCTTAAGAAAATACGGATTTTCACTAATCTGATTCATAACCTGTATACTTAATGTATAGAGGGCCGTTACAGTATTCAGCGTAATGGGGAGACCTGTTTTCATCCATTCCATTTTCAGATTATCATTATCTTCTAAATCATCATAAATGTCGTATGACAGGACTAATAATTCTATGCCTACGGCTAACTTTAAAATTGCCTCTGTGTCTCTGCCATTGAACGCTTTGTAATGTTGATATGCCAATTCAGCAAATCCGAATGAATCTTTTGATGCAATAAATTTTAGAAGGTACATTTTCAAGTTAGTATTGCATATATTGTGCTCCACAATTTCCTTCATCTTCTCTTTAATCGTTTCGGCATCTAAACACATTTGCTCAATAATTGTCTTCACCCTCCCATTCTATTTTACTAAATGCAGGTGATGAAAGACAGCAGGTTTTTCGTTTTTTAACAATCGTATAATACTTTATCCACGAAATGGATAAAAAATGCACAAAAAAAAGACTTGTTTCCAAGTCTTTTTAAGAAATTTTCATAGCATATGAGAATTTATCGAGCTGATCAATGCTTTTGTTAATGTTTCGTAATGAGTCGGTTGTTTCTCTGATATCATTTTCAAGTCGGAATAATAATTGCTTTACTTCTTCTAATTTGTTTTCCACCGTTTCCACACTCCTTTTTTTGAAAGATCAATGAATTGTGTATGGTGAACGAGTCCTAGGTATTTGATCTGTTACTAATAGTGTAAACGTTTTTGCGGGATTTTTCACCGAAAAGTATGTGTAAAAGTATCTGCGTGACACCGCAAACCAGGGTAATCCCATAGTCCCGAATGGAGCATTTAGCGAACAGGACTATATAACTACCAGAAAGGCAGACGTTTAGGATGAAGCAGACCAATCTGGCGGTTCTGCTGTTTTTTTAACGGTTTTCCGACAAACCGGCAAGGACTATAGTCCCTGCCGTCGCAATTTCAAAACAGAATGGGCGAACAGCGTCGCATAACCACCGACAAACACCGAAAAGACCGCAACCCCCGCATTGTGGTCTTTTTGCATGTCATAACTCGTTATCACGCCGCCTATACTCATGTATAACCAATGTTTTCTCAGGAAGGAGGCCGCCGTATGCATTATGTGTATCCATGCTTCCCTGTTTTCGCCGCGCCATACCGGCATCCTGCGCCCAGTGCCCCGGTTCACGCAGATATTTTGACAGCGTCCGCAAAAGAGGCTGCGGGCATGCTGGAGGATGCGCGCCTGCTCCTTGCGCGGCTGTCGGCGTCAAAAGAGCTTGCGCGCCGTATCCTCACCGCAGCGCAATCATCTGACACCGCAGCGGTCAAGCGGCTCATTAAGCAGACCGGCATCAAAAATGACTTTGACGTGACGTATAATCCCGACGGCATCCGTGTCAGTCTGATCAGAGAGCAAAGCCGGTTTATCATCGCCCTCAGGTGGTCGGTTTAAAGCGGCTCAATCCACGATCAGCTGCCGGCACCATTCGATCGCCTGTAAGTAACATTCATACGCTTCTTCTTTGTTCAGTTCTTTTCCCCACTCGTCACAGTCCCAGTTGTTGCATTCAATGGCTTTGACGAACGCGAGCATCTTATAATAATCGTTTTCATAACCGAGCAGCGCCTGTCCGACTTCATCGATTAAAGGCAGTTCTTTGATGATATCCTCCAGCTCCCTGTGGAGAAGCGTATCGATGAGCGAAAACATGCCGATCAGCATGTAAGAAGAGGGCTGGGGCCTTCCGGTTCTTTTCGCCAGCAGTTCGCACAGTTTGGCCCTGATTAAGGAAATCTTAATGATTTCTTTTTGGCTTGAGTGGCTTTTCGCCGTTAAATCTCTGAATGAAAGAATGTAAATCAAGCGCTTAATCTCATTCAGCCCAAGCATCATGATGGCCTGCTGGATGCTGTCTATCTTTTTTTTCAGCCTTGTTTGCGATCCGTTTAAAAAACGCAGAATCTGATACGATAAGCTGACGTCCCGCTCTATGTATTCCGTCACGCGCTGTATATTGGGCTGGTCATTGTTTAATTCGCTTAAAAGCTGGTAGTAAGAATGAAAATGAAACGTCAGATCATTTCCGCTGATGACACGCGGTTCACTGAAAAAATATCCTTGAAACAGGTGAAAGCCGTCTATGGCCGCCTGTTTATAATCTTTTCTCGTCTCCACTTTCTCCGCTAAATAAATCAGACTTTTACAGCTGTACGTCTGAATGATTTTTTTGCGCTCCAGACGCGAGGATTGCAAAAAGTCGATTTTTAAAATATCAATATATTTCATCAGCTGTTCCACTAACTCTTCATTTTCCGGATTGATGGCGTAAAAATCATCAAGTGCTAATGTATATCCTAATTTCTTCAGCTGTCTGCATCTTGAGATGAGTGCCGGAGTGATCGGTATGTCCTCAAGAATTTCGATAATAAGCTGGTCAGGATCAAAGGAGGTAGGGAGATCTGAAAACATCAGGCTTTCTGTAAAATTCACAAAGCAGCGTTTCCCCTCAGTCAGCTTTTCGATTCCGATGTTGATAAAGCTGTTAATAATGAGATCCGTCGTAGCTTTATCTCCATCAGCGGCCGAATAACGGTTCTCTTCGCTCTCCCGGTAAAGAAGTTCATAAGCAACAACCTGTTCGTTTCTGTTGAAGATAGGCTGTCTCGCAACAAACACCTTCATTCATTTACCCCCTTAGATGCGGCCTTCGAACATAAGTATATCAAATAACTTGACGAAATTTGTCTAAATGTGAAAAATATTATCACAACAAAAAGGCCTTTCCAGAGAAAGGAAAGGCCGCTTTGTCTTCTATTCAAGTTCCCGTTTCAGCTTGCTTTTGATTTCATGAATCCGCTGCATCTTGTTGCTCCAGCAGTCTTCGCTTAAATCGACCGGATATTCTTCCGGCTTGCTGATCCGTTTGTATTCCTCCCACAGAAGTTTGAGGTTATCCTGCACGTATTGCTGGATGTCGGTAATTTCGGGATTATCATAGCATAAAACGCCGTTTTCAAAAATCGGCTCATGCAAGTCTTTCGCATAGAAATCAGTGACGAATTTGCTGACGAACGTGTGGACGGGATGGAACATTTTTAAGCGTTTCTGATCATTTACCCGCTCGTCATAAAGCGCGATATAATCACCTTCCGAGTGGTGATTCAGCTTGTTGATAATCCGGTATACTCTCTTTCTTCCCGGCGTTGTCACTTTTTCAGGGTTTGACGAAATTTTAATGGTGTCAGTCAGTTTGCCGTCCTCTTCAATGGCGACAAGCTTGTAAACCGCGCCGAGGGCCGGCTGATCGTATGCGGTAATCAGCTTCGTGCCGATGCCCCACGTATCGATTTTCGCTCCTTGGGATTTCAGATTTAATATCGTGTGCTCGTCAAGATCGCTTGAAGCAATGACCTTTGCGTCTGTGAAACCCGCTTCATCAAGCATTTCACGCGCTTTTTTTGACAGGTACGCCAAGTCCCCGCTGTCCAGGCGGATGCCGATGAAGTTGATCCGGTCGCCGAATTCCTTTGCGACTTTAATCGCATTCGGCATGCCCGAACGGATCGTATCGTACGTATCTACGAGAAATACGCAGTCTTTGTGGGTCTCCGCATATTTCTTAAATGCCGTATATTCATCGCGGTACGCTTGTACGAGCGCATGAGCGTGCGTGCCGGATACCGGTATATTAAAACGCTTTCCGGCTCTTACATTACTCGTTGCGCTGAAGCCGCCGATCAAAGCCGCTCTCGCTCCCCACATGGCCGCATCCATTTCATGGGCGCGCCGCGTTCCGAATTCGAGGGCGTCTTCGTCACCGACAACGCCTTTAATGCGGGCCGCTTTCGTGGCGATTAATGTTTGGTAATTCACAATATTAAGCAGAGCCGTCTCAATCAGCTGGGCTTCGATCAGGGGCGCTTCGACCCGCATAATCGGTTCGTTGTTAAAAACGAGCTCGCCTTCTTTCATGCTGTAAAGAGATCCGGTAAAAGAAAGATCCCGTAAATACTCAATGAAATCATCAGCATAGTGCAATTCCGTTTTTAAATAATTCAGATCGCTGTCGGTAAATTTGAAGTTCTCCAAGTATTCGATTGCTTTTTCTAAGCCCGCAAATACCGCATAGCCGTTTTCAAAGGGAAGCTTTCTGAAAAAAAGCTCAAAAATCGCTTTTTTCTCATGAATGCCGTCTCTCCAGTACGTTTCGGCCATATTAATTTGATAAAGATCTGTATGTAAAGACAAACTGTCGTCTTTAAAACCATGCTCCACCAAAATTGTTTTCCCCTTCCTTACTCTGCCACTTGCGCTCCGATGCTGTTCTTAAAATGGGACAGGGCCCATTCATGCCCTTCCGGATTAAAGCTGGCCACAGCGTTTTGATGAATGACAATCTGAAAGCCCTTGTTGTAGGCATCAACCGCCGTGTGAAGAACGCAGATGTCCGTGCACAGGCCCGCAAGATGCAGCTCAGTGATCTGCCGTTCCCGCAGTTTCAGCTCTAAATCCGTTCCCGCAAAAGCAGAATATCTCGTTTTTTCCATATAATTTACGTTTTTTGCGTGTTTATGTTTCTCATAAAGAGGCGATAGCCTTCCGTACAGCTCTTTGCCCTCCGTGCCGTTGATATTATGCGGAGGAAACAGGCGTGTCTCGGGATGAAAGTCATCGTCTGCATCATGCGAATCTACCGCAAAGACAACGTAATCACCGTTTTCTATAAATGCTTGCGTCAAACTGACAATCGTATCTTCAATCTGTCTCGCGGGTTCTCCGCAGGTTAATGCCCCGTTCTCTGCTGCAAAATCATTCGTATAATCAATGCATATAAATGCTTTTTTCATAGCCGGCCTCCCCGCCATTCATATGAAAACCATTATATCCTATCTCCACTTGTAAGTGAATTGGCATTGTAAAATGACAAACGGTGTTTTGCCCTTTTAAGATTTCAGGAGTGAGCGCTGAAAAATGTCATCCTGTACGTAAATGCCGTCAAGGTTCACGGCATAATCGGCGGCAAAAACCAGGCCGAGCGGCGTTTCGAATTGAAGATCCGATATGACGGAGCTTCGGACACCGGCAAGTGCGGCAAGCTTCATATATGGTGAATAAGCATGATACGGGAGCCTTCCGTTTATATAGAGCACCGCGTCTTTTCGGCTTTTCAGCGCCTGTTTCACTTCTTCATACGGCTGCTTTTGCAGCACCTGCCCCTTCGTCAGGGCAATGATGACTCTTTCACGCAGCGAGCCTAAAAATAAATGGCGTTCATCCGGTTTCGTCTGCAGAGGGCCGTACATCCCCTGCTGTAAATAAAGGTCAACCGTTTTGTCGCTCATCGGCCTGTCCCTCCTCAGCTTGTTTTACAATTATCTCCCCGGACGGGACGCGGTAAACCGCTTCGTTACATTTCAGCCACCCAATGGGAGATCTTGCCGGCGAGCTCTCCGGCGGGTTCTTCTTCAATCAGCTTGCTGAATGATTGTAAAAGCCGCTGCGCCAGCGCCTTTTTCTCTTCCTCATAGGAAATGATCGTGCTCCACTCAAGTTCCGGAACGGCTACAAGGGTATGCTGTTCTTTTTTATTTTCATGCAGATATACATCACCGATCATTCCGGACTGCACGGTAATATTCGCTTTTCTGATTTTCATAAAAAATTCCCCTTTTATAAAGACTGATTCTATTATACTACAAAAAAGCGACAGCCTCCTAAAAGGAGGCTGTCACGCGTTAAACCAATCAGGTTCGTCAAACACATCGATGTCTTCAAAGCGCGTTTTGCTGAATTTATTAGTGACTTTGACAAAATCTCCGGAATGAAACGCCCCTGCCCCCGCGCCTGAGTGGTCAACGGCTTTGGGAGAAATGGCAAACACGTCACCGAAGCTCGCCGCAGCGTCTCCGGCTAAACTCATAATATAAATCGGTCCCACAATTGCAGGCATACCCACACCTCCGCTTTTCTTTACAGCATTTTATGCGCTGCATCGGGAGTTGTGCCCGTTTTTATTTCGGCTTGCGGCTGTCTTCTAGCTTTGACCGCTGACGAAGTTTGATAAGCCGGACGATATTTAAGACAAAAGCTTTTAAAACCGCGTAAACCGGCACGGCCAGAATCATTGCGAGAATGCCGCCGAAACTGCCCGCTCCGATAAGCAGAAGAATAATGGTGAGCGGGTGGGTATTGAGCCGTTTCCCGATGACAAGCGGAGAAAGCAGGTTCCCGTCAAGCTGCTGGACGACAACGACAACAATAACGGCAAACAGCGCCTTAGCCGGCGAATCCATAAACGCGATAATCACTGCGGGCGCCGCCCCGAGAAACGGCCCCAGGTACGGAATGATATTGGTGACGGCTATCACCATCCCGAGAATTAACGCATACTGCAGGCCGATGATCCAATATCCGATAAAGCATGCCGTTCCGACAAAGAGACAAATCAGCAGCTGTCCTTGGAAATAGGCGGCCAATGTGACATATAAGTCATTAAATATTTTCCGACCTTCCGCCCGGTAGGAAGTAGGCAGGATTTTAACCGCCAAGAGCGGAAACCGCCGGCCGTCCTTCAGCATATAAAACAAAATGAACGGAACGGTGATCACGACAAGCGTGATATTCGTAACGACGCCGAACACGGCCGACAGGCTTGCCGTAATATTTTGCGGAAGGCTTTGTAAAAATCCCGTCAGAGACTGCTGGATTTTTTCTATCGACACATAATCCTGCGTCATCATCCACGTAAACCATTTGGAATGGGATAATTGCGCCGTCAAGACTTGAATCTGATGAATGTAATCAGGGAAATTGTTAATCAGCCCCGTGACCTGGGAAGCCACAATCGGTCCGATGGCGGTGAACATAAAGGCAATCAGGCCGATGAAAACGAGATAAATGAGCAGGATCGCCAATGTCCGGGGGATTTTTTTCTCAAGCAGGCGTACGATCGGATTAAAAATGAAAAACAAAATGCCCGAGATCAAAATCGGGAAAAACAGCGTGGTGATAAAACCGAAAAACGGCTGAAAAATAAACGAAACTTTCGTTGATACGTAAATAATGAGCAAAACGAGCAAAATTTGCAGCGTCCAAAAATGGACCTTTGATTTCAACAAGCGGTTTCCTCCTATTGTCATGTGAACTTGTACTGTGATTGTACCAAAAAAAGCCGCCGTGCATCTATGTATCTCAAAAAAGAAGACGCACCGGGGTTCTATAGGGCCGCCTCCGGTTTGCGCCTTATTCGGGCTGTTACACGCGTTCGGTATAATCAGGCATGACGGAAACCACATGGCGGTTTCTGATATAAAATACACGGTCATGCGTTTCTTCAATGGCGATGTGATCCGGAGTGGCATCAATCAGCCGTCCTCTGACAATGCGTCTGACGGTTTGAATGATAAACCTTGAGCCGATAAGTTTATGGATGGTCTGATAAACGTAAGGGTCCACTAACGAGACGATTTGCGGGCTTCCTTGATGGGCCATTTTCGCTGATCCCCTTTACTATGTTTTCCTTCAGCATATGCAGCGGACAAAGGCTTTGACACAGTACGTCTATCGGAGCGGAAAAGGTGTTAGTGAGCATGCGGAGTTATGTAAGCGGAAAAGGCCGCATGAGTGGCCTAGACTGAGCTTCTTATGGGATATTGGGCTTGGTCAATTAACTGATCAAGCTTTTGGATTTGTTTGAGCGCGGCCGTGTGATCCATTTGGCGGTAATGGTGATGTCCGCCGGGTTCTTCATCGAGTTCATCCGCTTGTTTCACGATTTGCTGGAGCGTATTCTTGTCCAGTTCGCCTTCAGGCAGATAGGAATCGGTGTGAAGCAGAATCGCCAGCGCAATGTCCTTCGCCGCTTTCGGTTCTTCACCGAGCCGGATGAGCAGCTTATGCGCCCGTTCCGCGCCTTTAATGGCATGGATATCGTTTCTTCTGTACTTTTCATAATCCCATTTGCCGTCTGTGTACCATTCATAATGGCCGACGTCATGCAGTAAAGCCGCTTTCGCCGCAAGATCCGGGCTGACACCTGCTTTTACGGCAAGACGGTATGCATGAAACGCGCAGGCGATCGCATGGGCGACACCGGAACGCTGTAAATACTTTTGTGCGATTGGATGGGTGAAGACATCCATTAACGTTACATTTCTCATGGAAACCCCTCCTTATTTATATTTTTAGAATCCTAACATAAATCGAGAAGAAACTCAATTCATCTGATACATTTCTTATACCCCTTATACGTTGTTTCATTCATCATATGCCGCCGGACCCCGAAGTGATTGTACAAACAAAAAAGAGCAGCGTAAAAGCTGCTCTACAAAAATTCTTTAATATCGTATATCCGTCCGTTTTCCGGCTCGCCCGCGATCAGTGAGTGAATGACGCCGGCGATGTATTCCGGGCTTCTGAGGTTTTTCGTTTCTTTCAGATTGCGGAACCGCTCGATGTCATGGAAATCTTCTTTTGACGAAGAACGGATGACGGCCTGCATGTCTGTATCCATCACTCCCGGTGAGAATGAGATCATGCGGACCGGCAGTTCTTCATCTTCCTGTTCAAACCCGAATGTTCTCGTAAACATATCAAGCCCCGCTTTTGAGCTGCAATACGCGCTCCATCCTTTATAAGGATTTTTCGCCGCGCCAGATGTGATGTTGACAATTGTTTTGCTGCCGCTGAACGCTTCGAAACGCTTTGTGAACATTTGGCTGAGCAAAACGGGCGCCGTCAGATTAAGGGTGTAGTGGCGGTTCAATTCTTCGGCGGAAGCCTCTTTCGCCCGCTTGATCGGTTCCACCATGCCGGCATTATTGATCAGTGTGACAGCGGAATACCGCTTCTTCTCAGCTTGATCAAGAATCGCCTTCATCTGCCGCTCTGTATCTGCCAGATCGGTTAAATCAACACTGTATTCTGTCAGCCCCTCACGCTTTTCCCCGCTTATCGTTCTTGAAAGCGCGGCGACTTCGGCTCCTTCTTGCAGCGCCTGTTCCGTCAGCGCCCGGCCCAAGCCCTTTGACGCGCCTGTTATAAGAAAAAACTGCATGAAACTCCTCCTTTTTTTCTTATTTTACGGGCTGTCTTCCCGCAAACACAAGCGATCCGTTTACCGTTTTGCCTTTTCCTGCGCCGTGACTTTCGGGATCAGATAGATCATCGCCGCAATCCCGAGGAGGATCAAAACGGCATAAATGACAGGAAGCAGATAAGAAGTCTTTTTCTCTTCCGTTTCCAAATCTGCCGAGGTATGCCGCACCGCAGGCTCGGCAAATGTGATACCCAGTTTTTTCGATTGCGCTTTGATCGTATTCGGCTCCGTGTCTGACGATGTAAACAACTTTGATATCAGTTTGTCATCCGGGTTTTCGGCCGGCTGATCAAACGTGATATCCTTCTGTTCTTTCGGAAGCGCCGTTTTTTCCTCGGAGTAGGCATCGTCGTGCAGGTAATCCGTACGAATTTCAATGTCTTTCTTTTCATATTCATTCGGCTTGACATCAGTATTTTCCTCATTCGCGGCTGCGGCTTGGGGAAGGGGAAGGAAAAGGAAAAAGGAGAGAGCAAACAGCAGCAATCCTTTTTCCATGAACGTGTTACGCCTCATAAGACTGATCACTTTCCTCCGTTTTTTCCGCAAACAGCCGAATGACGAGCGGAAGCGCCGCCGCAATCAGCGTAATGATCGCAAGAACCGTTACCCCCATCGCAAACAGATGGCCCGTTCCGTATTGAATATCGATATAGACTTTCGAAACCGGACTGTCAAAGGTGAAGTTCGGCATAATCAGGTCGATCAAAGGCGCCACATAAAAGAGAATGAGCGCGGATGATGCAATCCATCCGGTGATTGAGCTGAAGACAAAGGCTGCCCGGATAAAAGCTGAACTCGCCGCAAGCAAGAGAATCGTAAAGACTGACCATTTAATGGTCTGATCGTCCGGAAGCGAGTAGATATTCAGACCGAACAGACTGATCATCAATCCGACCATAATGTTTAAAATCCCAAAGAGCGCGCCTTTGACAAGAAGCGGCGCCTGCTGATAATACGAGCTGAAATAGCCGATCAGAAGACTGCTGATCAGAACGATTACCAAAATGACGACCGGCGGAACATTCTGAACCCGGTCTTCCGGCACCTCTCCGCTGATTTTAAGCGGGTTGGCGAGATAATCGTAAACATAGCCGTTTTCCTGTCCGTCAACGAGCGCGTTCCCTAAAATGCCGTACACGTCATTTCTGATCAATTTCGTGGAATTGACGTTTTTGCCCCAGTTGCTGTTCAGGGTGTCCGCTTTATGCTGGACGTCATTTACGCTTTGCTGCATATTGTCGGTATAGCTGATGATGCCGGACTGGCGTTCTGACAGATGGCCCATCGTGTCAGACATTTGCAGGACTTCGCGGCCGACGGTATCCTGAGCGCCGAGCGCCATCGTTCCGGTTAATCCGTCTCCGCTGAACGCGGCCGCTTCCTGCACGGCGCCTTCAGCCAGCTGATCGGATGCTTTCGCCGCGCTGTCTGAAATGCTGGCGAGCTCATCGAGCACTCCGGCTTGTTCATCTCTGATATAGGTACTGTAGTTATCCGAGAATTCGGTCATGCCTTTAATGAAATTGCTGATGTCTTCATCTGTCTGCATCTTGTTGTTTTTCAGGTTTTCCCAGCTTGCCGTTTCCACCGGTTTGATGGCAAGAACGGTTTGGACTTCGCCTTGCTGGGCTTTCAGCACCCTGTTTTTCACATCAGGCAGCGAGCCCGCGTCAAGAGAGTGATAAAGTGTCGCCTCATACAGGGATAAATCATTATAGTAACTCATTAAATCGGATATTTCTTTTGTATTGATGTCAGCGGCAAATATCTGTTCAAGAGCAGATTTGCGGCCGCTATCCAATGACGGGTAGTTCAAAATGTTCTGTTCTGTTCTTACAATCAATCTGTAAACGGTATTGAAGTCTTGTTTTCTCGTTTCTTTCAATTCCTCTAGCTTTTTCTTTGCACGTTTTTTGACGTCATCAATCTGGTCTTGAAGGCCTTGGATTTCTTCATCAAGAGCATCGAGACGTTTTTTCAGTTCTTCATTATGAGTCTGCTGTTTCTCTTCCAGCTCTTTTTCAATTTGCTGAATGCGCTCTGCGGCTTGGTTCAGCCTTTCTTTCGCCTCAGATATGTCCGTGCCGCCGTCCCCTTCAGAATCGTTTGGATCGTCCGCCGGCTCATCAGCAGGCGGAGTGACGTTTTTAGCGGCAGTGGCGGTCTGGACGGTTTTTGTCTCCTGATCGCCTGTGTTATCGGAAGCAGGCTGCTCTTCTTTTGTGCCGTCTTCCGTTTTTCCGTCTTCTCCGGGATTTGTTCCGTTATTCGGATCGGTATCGCCGGAGTTTTCACCGTCATCGCCTTGGCCCGGTTTTTCAGGGGCCGGATTTTCTTTTTCCGGTTCTTTTAATCCGTCAGAAATGTCATTGATTTCAGCGGAGATGCGCTTTAATTCGTCACGCTGATCGTCAAGATCCATTTTCAGATCGCCGGGTTTTTCTTCTTCCGGTTTTTCTTCTTCTTTCGGTTCATCCGATCCGTCATCCCCCGGGTCCTTTTCCGGAACGGTTAAAGCCTGCCGATCCCTTTTCATAAGGGTTTGGATACTGTTCAGTGTTTCAAATCTTGCTTGAGCTTTATATTGAGTCAAAAAATTGTTCAGTAAATTGGATTGAATATCTGCCATCCCGTGTTCCTGCTCAGGAACCTGCGCTTCTCTCACCTGTTGGGCGGCAAGAAGAGCCGATCCCGTCTGGTCAAGCTGTGTCTGCGCCCGGTTTATGCCTGAAGACAGCCCGCTCATCATCGTGCTGAACTGGTTGGCGGCCTGCTGTGCTTTAATGGCATTCAGTCCGGCTGTGATTTGCTTTTGGTTTTGTTCCTGCGCGGCCATCAGCAGTTTTTTCTGATTTTCTTGATATTGTTTATAGCGCTCGACCGTGTCGGCAAAGTCTTTAAGCGTGGTTTTGGCTTCATCTGCCGAAGTCAATTTTTCTTTTGCCGCGCCCTGCGCTTCATTCATTGATTTTTTCAGTTCGTCAATCAGGTCTTTTTGCCGTTTGATTTCACCTGCCAAGTCATTGGAGCTCGGCTTGTAAAAGTTGTACATGACGTTTTGAAACTCTGATTCTTTATTGACGATCTTGTCAAAATCGCCTCGGACATTGTTCACTTTTTGTGAGACGAAATTCCAATATAATGCCGACATTTTTTTATTCATTGATTTTTGGGCGTCTTCTAGCTCACGCTGCACCTTTTCTTTGTTGACGGCGTTCAGGTTGCTTTGAATATTGAATGTCAGCGTGGCTTTTTGCGGACGCTCCTTGTCATAGCTTAAGATGTCTTTTGAAAAATCGGATGGAATGTAAACGACGGCGTCATACTTCTTAGCCGCCAGACCGTTTTCAGCCGCGCTCCTATTGACAACCGTCCATGAATAATCCGGACGGCCGCCGAGAGCGGCCGCTACTTCTTTACCGAAATGGACGGATTCCTCTTCCTCATTTTCATCTGTTTGTAAGCCCATGTCTTCATTCACGACTGCGATTTGGCGGGTGGCGTTGATTTTTTGTTTTCCCGGGTCATCGCCGATAAACCGGAAAAACAGCACCGGCAGCAGCAGAATGATGACGACCGCGGCTATTAATTTGATCAGGCTTTTTCGTTGTTCAGTCATCTGACGGCCTCCCTTTCCGCTGAACATAAAGGTATTTGGATTTTTTGCTCCTTCCCGTTTTCAACCAAATAGCCGAAGCCCGGCTGAATGTCCGGTTCCTGCCTTTGGTAAGGCAGCGGAATGACATTTTGTTCGGATTTTTTCACAAGCAGCATCGCGTGGCGGATCTGTTTCATTTCCGTCGTTAAGGAATCATAGCCTTTTGAGAATTCGCTGTGATTGCCCGCCGGGATAAAACTGAAGCCCACATGCGCGTAAGATTTCATAAACAACGCCAGTTTGTCCTGAATGGCGGTGTCGATCGTCTGCTGGAATCTTGTAATGCCGTCGGCCATTAACACGACCGGAGAGAAACTGAGTTTGTGCACATCGCCATTTTTGACGGCCTGCGCATACTGAGCTTCGCGCTCCGTGAAAATAGCTTCTGCCGTTTCGATCCACTGCCGGACGTCTTCTTTTGTGTCCAGATAGCTGACCTTTGTTTCCTGCGCATACTGCGACAGTCCGCGGTCAATCGAGTCAAACAGCCCGACCCGTTCCGTACCTTCACGCAGCAGGTGATTCAGCATCACTTTCAGGATGTTTGTTTTTCCACGCTGTGTCTGGCCTAAGATAAGGCAATGCTTATTTTTGCCCAGATCAAAGTACACAGGGCTGACCTTTTCCTCATGAAGCCCGACAGGAATGCGGAACGGTTCTTGATCCGGGCCGAGACGGAGTGAAAATTCGCCGGCCGTCAGCCTATCCGGAAGCATCGGAATCGGGTCTGGGCCGGCTGTTCCGGCGTGGCGCTCAGCTAATGCTTTGACATCTGCTTTCAGCGCCTGGAACATCTCGAGGTCATTTTCCGCTTCAGCCGGAAGAAACATTTGCGCGAAATACAGTTCTTCTTTTTGGATCATGACGCGGCCCGGGATCGGTTCGAGACTGAACGGCGGACGCCCGTAAATGGAGTATCCTTCTGACTGATCCATTAAATAATGGACGACTTTCGTTTTTATGTTGTTTAACAGCGATTGGCGGACGGCGTTTACCCTCGTTGCGGTCAGCAGGAAGTAAATGCCTAAGCTTTGCCCGTCGCGTGAAATCTGGATAAATTCCGTTTCTAATTCATGCATTTCATCTTTGACGATGTCGAAATTGTCAATTGTGATAAATATAAACGGCAGCTCTTCTTCACTGAGCGAATTGTACATTTTGATATGACTGACTTCTTTTTCTCTGAACAGCCGTTTCCGCCGCTCGATTTCTTCCTTGATGCGGATCATGAATTTTTCGATCTTTCTCATTTGATCCATTAAGAAATAGTCTGCGGTGTGCGGAAGCTTTGCCAATGGCAGAAGCGTGCCGTTTCCGAAATCAAAGATGTACATATGAAGCTCTTCCGGCGTGTATCCTTCCGCGAAGTTCATCAGGAAGGTGATGGCAGCCACTGACTTGCCGTAGCCGGATGAGCCGAAAATGCCGATGTTGCCGTCATCCATCATCGTATAAGCGAGAGGCGCCTGTCTTTGCTGATCAGGCTCATCAACGCAGGCGATGAAGAAGCGGTCTTTTTCCTGCGCAGGGTAAAGCGTGCGCGGGATACGTTCGGCAAGCGGCGGAAGCCACGGGCTCGGCAGCTTTTCAATGCCCATTTCATTTTGAATCCGCTCGATTTCTTCGACTACGGCTTCTATTTCTGCCGGGGCGTCTTTTTTCGCCGCATCATCCGCATCCACCTCAGACAGCGGAATTAAGCCGGTGTCGGTAACGATGGCAATGTCATCCTCGGTGCCGTATACATCTTCCATGTAAGGGGCGCCGCTCCAGGCAGACTGGAACTGCTCATACACTTCGTTATTTCCGACTTGCAAGTAGCCGCGTCCGGTGACCGTAATATTCGCCGCATCACTGTTTTTCAGGATTTCTTTACTGTCACTTGCATCCTGCACTTTCAGCGCGACCTTAAAGCGTGAGTTGCTCCATATTTGGTCGTCAATGATGCCGCCCGGCTTTTGCGTGGCGAGAATTAAATGCACACCAAGGCTCCGTCCGATGCGGGCCGCGCTGACAAGCTCCCTGATAAAGTCAGGCTCTTCGCTTTTCAGCTCGGCGAATTCATCTGAAATCAAAAACAGGTGCGGCATCGGAATATCCGTTTCTCCCTGTTTATACAGCTTTGTATAGTCATTGATGTGATTGACGCGATATTGATCAAACAGCCGCTGCCGTTTTTTCAGCTCGCTTTTAATGGATGCAAGCGCCCTGATACTGAAGTTTCTGCTTCCTTCAATATTCGTGATGGTCCCGAGAAGGTGCGGCATCTTGCGGAACGGCTGGGCCATTCCTCCGCCCTTATAGTCAATCAGCAAAAACGCCGCTTCATGCGGGTGAAAGTGAACGGCCAATGACAGGATGTACGTTTGCAGAAATTCACTTTTCCCGGAGCCGGTCGTTCCCGCCAGCAATCCGTGCGGCCCGTGCGCTTTTTCATGCAGGTTTAAATAGACGATGTCGTCTTTTCCTTTATAGCCGATCGGAACAGCCAGCGATTTTGCAGACTCACTTGTCTCCCACTTCTGCCTGATGCCGATTTCTTTTACTTCCTTCGCATGAAACAGCTCCAGAAATGAGACCGTTTCAGGAATGGAATTCGTCATTCCGACCTGATGGTGCAATGTCCGAAGCGTCCGGGAAAACCGCTCGTTGTTTGTCCGTTCATGCCTGTCCAGCTTAAACGGGATCTGCACCGCTTTTTTCTGCTGAATGAGAATGTCTCCCTCATCTTCATTAATGTAGCGGACGAGGGTGTGAATGTTTTCCGCCAGGCTTTCCTTCGTTTCCGCGGCGATGATTGCCGAGATGCCGAGATGCTCATGCCGGCCTTCGATGTATTCTAAAATGACGTGCTCTGCGATCAGCTGCTGATTTGTGATGACAAAGACAAAATGCGGCTGGAAGATCTTCTTTTCTTTATCTTCTTCCAAATCCCGCTCCCGCAGCAGCTCGTAAATGGACGATAACAATTGATCGCGGGTCTGTTCATTGTAAATAAATCCTTTCGCGTACATATGAGGCAGCTGAAATTGCGGCAGCCACTTCATCCATTCCCATTCCTTATATTCGTCCTCATGAAAGATAAAGACAAATCGCAGGTCATGGTAGCTGTTGAAGAACGCGAGCTGGCCGATCAGCTGATGAATTTCATTTTTGACGATCTGGGGTTTCCCGACAAGCCCCATCGGCCCTTCTTGTAAATCAACGGTCACGGGCGCATGGCGGATATCTTTATACACACGCTGCATGTGCTGCGACTGCTCCATCAAGTCATCCACATCACGGTTCGCCAGGTCTCCGCCGCTCATTGAAATCTCGTAGCTTGCCGGGACCGTGCCCGTTCCGAGCCGAAGCATCAGAAAATCCCTGCTTTCCAGCGATTTCTCCCAAATGCGGCCGCTGATTTGAGAAGTTAAATATTTCATTTTTTCAAACGGGGGAAAATGATGCGTCAGCACTTGCAGCTGTTTTTCCGACAGCATCTGAAGCTCTTTCCGTTTGCTTTCCAAATACTGCTTATACACACGCTCCCGTTTTTCCTCCCGTTTTTTCCGCTGGTTTTTTTCACGGAAATACTGCACGGTGGACGTAATGAGAGTCATCATAAACATCGCCAAAGAGACAAGGATGAATATGCCCCTCGGCTGTATAATGGCGACAACCCCCATTACAACCAGCATGACCAAAGGAGGCAGAATGACGAGCCACAGCGCCCGGTTATTCTGTTCACTTTCCTGCGAGGGAAAGCTGAATGAAACGCGGTCTTCTGGAAGATCGTAGACCATGCGCGGCGTTCTTCGATATTGCGGGTATTTCTTTTTCATTTCGGTGCTTGGTTTTACCGTTTTGGTTAAACCGGTTTGAAGCTTTTCGTGATGAACGATTTCTAAAAGGTCGTCCTCCGTCAGCCTCACACGCAGAAAATTCCACAGCAGCTCATCTCCCGTCCGGAGCCTTTCGGGAGCTTCTGCAAGTTTTCCGTTCACATAAACGTCCTGGCCATCAGGGACGACAGACCAGCATCCTCCCGACTTTCGCAGATAAAAAGCCCCTGTTTGAGCGGAGGACGGCTCTTTGTATATATCCGCTTCCTCTGTTTCTGATGAGAAAACGATCTCATCCTTCCCGCCGATAAAATAAACGGAGGATTCTTCTTTGTCAGGGGTGAGCAGAAGCCGCATCGTCTCTTCTTCAATCCGGCAGGGCATTTCATTTCCTATTGTCAATTCGCCGGCACAGTTATTTCCCAGGAAAACATCATAACGATCTGTTTCTTTTCGATAAAGGGTTGCGGCGTTTTGCCGTAACGGAAGTGTGCCGACCGTGATTGTATCTTTCATATCCGGACCGATCGTAATCGGCTGAGACGGCGGGAGTTCAGACAGCTGAATCTTTTGTACGTGCTCTCGGTAAAAGACCCATAACAGACTCATATGGCGAACCTCCTGACAGCCTGATCGTTACCTGCGGCCATTTGATGTGTGCTGTTATTTTTTTTCATCTTTTTTCTCATCTTTCTTGTCGTTCTCTTTGTTATCTTTCGCTTTGTCTTGTTTGCTTTCATCCTGTCCGGCGGAAGCTTCGGCGGTGTCACCGTTTTCCTCCGCTTCTTTATGCTGCTCCTCCGCCTCTTTTTTCGCCTTCGCAAGCTCGCTTTCCACGGCGTCCAGTTCTTTCTGCTTTTCGTCGTCTTTCATACTGTCATCCGCTAATAATTGCTGTTTATATTTTGTAAGTCCGAGCCAGATGTACGGGTTGTACTCAAGATTGCGGCCGATTTTGATGGCTTCTTCATTTTCCCCTCTGCCGATATCAATCCAATAAAGGAAATGCTTCGGGTCTGATTGCAGCGTGACCAGATTCCCGATGTTTTTCCGCTGCTCTTCCCTCAGATTTTCAACTGCCACATAAGAGGAAGCAAGCTCGTACTGGACAGATTCCGGGAGGCTTTCCGCATCGTATTTGGCGAGTGTGTCAATGACTTTGCTGTACTGCTGATTTAAAAAATAGCGGTTGCTTTCCGTAATTGCCTCTTGCTTTGGCTGGGCGAAAAACAGAACGTATAAGGAGTAAAGAAGTGTCGGCACAAGGAGGACGGCAAGCGCCAGACCGGCGTATCTTTGGATTTTCCATTTCTTTTTCGGCAGTTTTATGTATGTCTTGTCCCTTTCTTCGAGGGAATCAATTGCGGTTTGAATGGTTTCTTCCAGTTCTTCAATCGTCTCCGCCTCTAGCACGCTTTTCACCTCAGGAGAGAAGTGAAGCGTCTCCTTGTACTTCAAATATTCATCGAAGGTGTACGCCCCGTCAGCTGCAAGCGCCGCACAGGCTTTGAGCTCTTTTAACACCCTTTCTCTATCTTCCTCATAAGGCGGAAGGCTCTCCTTTACGCCGTAATGAAGAAAGTAAGGCGTCAGCGCTTTATCAAACACGATATTTTCAGGGGCGGCAATCAGATTGAGACGTTTCAGCTTATGCTGTTTCACGGCTTGGACGAGACGGTAGGCAAATTGCCACCTGCTTTTTTTATCTTTTCCTTTTATATAGCGGAAAGCCTGATAAGAAGAAGGAGGTTTGATTGTGATGGTTACTTCGTCTTCTGAAACTGAGACCTCTTTTTGAAAAAAAGGATCAGCATCTTTAATCACGTTTGCTTCCAGCCCGTCAAGAAGCTTGATTTTTTCCCGCTGGAAGGTGAACGTGAAGCCTGATTCGGTTTCTTCCCGGACGGCGTCTAATTCTGTTTCTAAATAAGATCTGTTATGACCTGTCATTCCACCATGTCCTTTCATAAAATTTCAAGGCGGTCTCCGTTCGTAATGCCGCAGTCAGATAGCTTTTGTTCTCCGGAAAAAACCGCTTCTTTATTGACCACTCTGATCCAATAGCCTTCACGCGGCGGAACGGATACATGCTGAGCCTGCCGGGCAATATCAATGACTTTTTTCACAGAATGGTAATCTGACAATCTGAGATCGAAGACGCTGCCGTTATAATGTGTTAAATCTATTGTAATATCGATATACATATTCATATCACCCTTACATAGAAAGAGCGCCGTCTTCTTGATTGAATCAGGCGCTCCGTTTCTTCATTCATCTTATTATCCGCGAATTTGGTTAGCGATATCTTGGTCAGTAGACTCAAGCGTATTTGCCGTTTGATCGAGCTGATGATTCACATCTTGAAGCAATTCAGACATTTTAATAAATGAAGGTTTCAGCTGCTCATATTGATCTGCAAATGCTTCACTTGAAGCACCTTCCCACATGCTTTTCAAATCAGAAATCATGCGGTTCAGGCGGTCAACCTGATTCATGACTTCCTGACTTTCAACGCCATATTGCTTAGCCATCGCTCTTAGCTCTTCGGGTGTGACACGAATTAATCCAGACATATCCCTTATACCCTCCTGTGTCATCAGCCTAAATATGGGCTAATTCACTTATTTTTTGAACGTCATTATTATAAAAACAACCATTCGGCACAGTCAAACAAATCTGTTTTAATTTTACAAAATGAGTCTTATGATATATTGGATTTTTCGTCACATTTACACATTTTGTAAATATAGTAGTATGATTTTCTTATTATTTTCGTTTTCATCGAATGATCTTATTGTCCTAGTCTATTTCCCTGCAAAGATGCCTTTCAGTCTGAAAAGCAAGATGGTAAGATCAAGATATGAAGCTATGAAAAAGTAGGGATACAGATGACCAATCCAAAGGATCCATTTAAGTACAGTTTCGACAGGCTTGAAGATGTTGCCGACCATATCAGTGAAGTTCTTCAATGCCCCATTACAATAGAAGACGTTAATCATAAACTGCTTGCATACAGCACGCACAGCGATTGTACAGATCCGGCCCGGACGTCGACGATTATCGGGCGGAGGGTGCCGGAAAAAGTCATCAACAAACTCTGGAAAGACGGAACCATTCCGGCCCTTTTAAAAACGGACCAGCCGATCAAAGTGAAAGAAATCGACGAGGTGGGCCTGAGCAACCGCGTGGCGATTTCCATCTGGAAAAACAGTCAGGTTCTCGGATTTATTTGGGCGCTTGAGATCAAAAAAAAGCTCAATGACGAAGATCTGAAGACACTTCAGCTGGCAGCCAAAGCGGTGCGGAACAAGCTTTTGCACCTGCAGATCCGCAAAACGAAAATCGAAGAGCGGGGCCAGGAGTTTTTTTGGAAAATGCTGACCGGCCATATTTATCAGGAAGCCGAAATGGCCGAAGGGTTTCATAAGCTCGGGATGGCGCTGCCGTCCGTGTTCAGCGTCATGATCATCCGTTTACATGATGAGCTGACTGAAAAGACGGAACAGCAGCTGCAATATTTGCAGGAAACGACACAGCAGATTCATGTCATGCTGGCGACTGTTGATTCAAATGAATTAATCTTATTAGCCGCGCCGAAAACCGATCAGCCTTTTAAAGATGTAAAGCACTTCGCCCTTCATATTCAAAAACAGCTGAAGGAACGATATAAAATTGAGGATGCGTCGATTGCGGTCGGCGGTATTTACGAATCGATTTCTTATGTTTACCGCTCCTATCAGGAAGCGCTTTCCGTATTAAAAGCGAAAGAGCGGTTTGTGAGAGAAACCAAACACCTTTTCAGCTTTTCGGAACTCGGCATTTATCAGTACCTGGATGTGTTGGATGAAAAACGCAAGCACAGCGGCTATATGAACTATTCCCTCTCAAAGCTTGAGCAGTATGACAGGGAGCACCAAGCCGATATGGTAAAAACGCTCGAACATTTTATTGATGCCGACAGCAACGTCAACACCGCCGCTAAAGCGCTTAACATCCATGTCAATACATTGAATTACAGGCTGAAAAGAATCAGCCAGATCGCAGAAATCGACTTAAAAAATGTGAATGAAAAGTTTACGATTTACCTTGATATCAAACTTCGCAGCATGGGTTCGTGAAATTTCACAAATCCGTGTTTTTTTATTTTCTGTTTCAAACAAAGAATTTTCGCAAAAATCGCGCTACACTTGAAACATCACACAAACATTGGGGGAAACAGACATGATTATCGGGGTTCCAAAGGAAATCAAAAACAATGAAAATCGAGTGGCTTTAACACCTGGAGGCGTTTCACAGCTTATCGGAAACGGCCATCGGGTTCTTGTGGAATCCGGAGCGGGACTCGGAAGCGGCTTTACAAATGAAGATTATGTATCAGCAGGGGCGGAAATTCTGGAGGACAGAAAGCAAGTATGGGATGCGGAAATGGTCATGAAGGTAAAAGAACCGCTGGCTGAAGAGTATGCGTATTTCCGTCAAGGTCTGGTCTTATTCACTTACCTTCATTTAGCTGCAGAGCCGGAATTAGCTAAAGCGCTTACAGAAAAAGGCGTGACAGCTATCGCGTACGAAACGGTAACGGACGGACGTTCCCTTCCGCTGCTTACGCCGATGTCCGAAGTGGCCGGCAGAATGGCCGCGCAGATCGGGGCTCAGTTTCTTGAAAAACCAAAGGGCGGAAAAGGAATTTTATTAGCCGGCGTACCGGGTGTATCCCGCGGAAAAGTCACGATCATCGGAGGGGGCGGCGTCGGAACAAATGCCGCGAAAATGGCTGTCGGACTCGGTGCCGATGTGACAATGATCGATTTGAACGCAGACCGCCTGCGTCAGCTTGATGATATTTTCGGGCATCAGATTAAAACATTGATGTCAAACCCTGTAAATATTGCAGATTCCGTCGCGGAAGCGGACCTTCTGATCTGCGCCGTGCTCATCCCGGGAGCCAAAGCGCCGACTCTCGTTACGGAAGAAATGGTTAAACAAATGAAACCGGGTTCCGTCATTGTTGATGTTGCCATCGATCAGGGCGGCATTGTGGAAACCGTTGATCATATTACAACCCACGATAATCCGACTTACGAAAAACACGGCGTCGTTCACTACGCTGTCGCCAATATGCCGGGCGCCGTACCGCGTACGTCTACGCTCGCATTAACGAATGTAACCGTTCCTTACGCGCTTCAAATCGCCAATAAAGGCGCGGCACAAGCCATTGCAGACAGCCCTGCGCTTAAAGCGGGCTTAAATACGGCTAACGGACATGTCACGTATGAAGCGGTAGCCAAAGACTTAGGCTATGACTACGTGCCTGCTGAAAAAGCAATGCAAGGTTCGGCTGCAAAAGCTTAATAGATATGAAGAGGACAGCCTGATCAGCGGGCTGTCCTTTTTTCTTTCTCATAAAAGGAAAAACGGCCCCCTGTCTCGAATATCAATTCATATCCCGGAAGAAAAAGGAGGATTCATATGGCTGTTCAGCACTATGGTGTATTAAAAGGCACTGTGTCAGATATGAAAAGGGAAACAGATGATGATGCTCCGCATTTTCAAGTCGAGGTGCTAGGCGAGCCTGATACGCGCTATCGCTGTGCGATCAATGTCATGTCAAGTTCAAAAGAATCAGAGGTTCTGTATGCGGCACGCGATCATTTTGATGCAAGCGCGATCACCCTGCTGCCCAACATTCCGTATGGATATACCCCAATTGATGAAACCAGCCGTGAGCTGGCGCTGGATTATGTCCGCGGCGGATTGTTTGATCCCCGGAACATGGTGCCCCTCCCGCATGAAGTCACCGGTCCGGATAATGACTTAAATGACTTTATTGAGACGTACATGCAAAAAGCCAAATCAGAAAAAGCCACCGTCTATATTTACGGCTCTAAATTCGGGCCGGAGCCGGGCGCTGATAAGATTTTCGGGTTCAAGCCGACAAACGGCATGCATAATATTCATATGAATCAGGGAAACCCAATTGATACACGCTGGAAGAAGGATAACGGAACGTGGCACGACGGCGGTATTTTAATCCAGTTTGCAGACCAGTGGGCCGCGGTCTTTTTGGCTTTTCTGTCTCAGTCATGGTGCACGGATGAAGAAGGCCACCCTTATACATTTTGTGATCATACACAGCTTAACGGCTGATGTCCGCATAAAAAGCCTGCCGAAATAACGGCAGGCTTTTCTTATTACATTTTAGCGGCTTCGGCCTGTTTCAGGCTTTCCGGCCTCATATCACGCCAGTTTGTTTCAATATATTCGAGACAAACGGGGCGGGTTTCATTCGTGAGGCGGGTTTCCCAGCCGTCCGGCACATCCAGATAGGCCGGCCACAGTGAGTACTGGCCTTCAGCATTGACGAGCACATGGTATGAGCCGTCTTCCCGTTCAAATGGATTTGTCATATCATCTCTTTCCTTTCTTTACCGGACTGTACGCCGTCCGTTTAATTTCTCTGCCAGAATCGCGCCAATGTCGGCAAGCGGGCCCGGCTGGCACATATCTTTATGGCGGCAGTCTAAGTCATACCGCTCGATTTTCCCCGTAATATACGGTTTCCAAGTATCCGGCTCAATTGGGTCAAACCACTCCGGAATAATCGTTGATCTGAAGAACAGCACATCTCCGTGGAACGGTTTCGGCTTGTATGTTCCTAACAGCCCGACAGAATTAATGTACGTGTCTTTCAGATTCATCATCACTGACTCGTCCAGGCTGGCTAATGCGCTTCCCTCACGGCGGAGAATGGTCAGCGCGGCGTCAAAATCAAGCGGCTGATCCCCGAGGCTGTCCGGGTCGTACCCTCCCAGGGCGAGCAGCGCGATGACGGCTTCCTCGTCATCAGGCGCATTTTTTATCGGCAGAAAATGATTCGGATACGCGTCAAGCATCACCAAAAGCGAAACCTCTTCACCCCGGCTCTGTAATTGTGTCGCCATGGCCTGAATGACATTCCCTCCGAGAGACCAGCCGAGCAGACGGTACGGCCCTTTCGGCTGCACGGTACGGATTTTTTCAATATAATCCGCCGCCATGTCATCTAGGCTTTGCGGAAGCGATTCTTTTTTTCCGATGCCTCTCGCCTGTAAGCCGTATATCGGATAATCAGCCTCTAAAGAAGACATCAGCCCGGCATAACACCAGCTGAGACCGCCGGCCGGATGGACACAGAACAACGGTGTTTCTTCTCCTGCCGTTCTGAGCGGAAGAAGAACATCAAGCGCGCTTGCGCCCGTTCCTGACTCAAGTCTTTCAGCAAGGCTTGCCACCGTAGGAGCTTCAAATAATGTTCCGATACTCAGCTCGGCTCCCATCGCTTCCCGAATACGGCTCATTAAATGAACCGCAAGCAAAGAATGACCGCCTAAATCAAAAAATCTGTCATCAATACCGACACGCGGCAGATGAAGCACCTCTGCGAACAGCTCACAAAGCATTTCTTCCTGCGGCGTTCTCGGTCCCCGGCCGGTGACCTCCGTTTGGAAGTCAGGCGCAGGAAGCGCTTTTCGGTCAAGCTTTCCATTCGGTGTCAGCGGCAGTTCATTCATTTGGACAAAAGCTGACGGAATCATGTAATCCGGCAGGCTTTCTTCGGCAAACCGGCGCATGTCCCCAGTGTCCAAGGTGCTGCCGGCAGATCGGACAAGGTAGGCGGCCAGCCGTTTATCTCCCGGCCGGTCTTCACGGACGACTACGGCGGCATCCTCGACATCCGGATGTTTGACGAGAACCGCTTCGATTTCTCCCAATTCAATCCGGAAGCCGCGCATTTTAATCTGGTGGTCCGCCCTGCCCATATAATCAAGAGAACCGTCCGTCCGCAGACGGGCTAAATCCCCCGTCCGGTACATTCTCGTTCCCGGCGGGCCGTACGGATCAGCCACAAAGCGTTCGGCGGTCAGACTTTGCCGCCCTAAGTAGCCTCGTGCCACGCCCCCTCCGGCCACATACATTTCACCCGTGATGCCCGGAGGCACAGGCTCCAGCCGGTCATCAAGCACATATACGTTCAGATCAGGAATGCCGCAGCCGATGAGGCTGTTTGCTCTCAGTTCGGCAATGTTTTTGTCTAATTCAAGGTAACTGACGTGCACCGTCGTTTCCGTAATGCCGTACATATTCACGAGCACCGGCTGATTGTCCGCGTGGCGGCTGTACCAATCCTCAAGCCGGCTCAGCTCAAGCGCCTCGCCGCCGAAGATGATATATCTGAGTGCGAGCTGACGCCCCAGCTCTTTGTGTTCTTTTTCCGCATGCATCAGCTGGTAAAACGCTGACGGCGTTTGGTTAAGCACGGTTACCCGCTCTTTCACGAGGAGATGTAAAAACGCTTCCGGCGATCTGCTGATGTCATGCGGCACGACGACGAGACGTCCGCCGTGAAGCAGCGGCCCCCACATTTCCCAGACAGAGAAATCGAAAGCGTAGGAGTGAAACATCGTCCATACATCATCAGAATGAAAGTGATACCAATGCCGCGTCGACTCAAACAGCCTGATAACATTGCTGTGCGGAATGATGACACCTTTCGGCACACCTGTTGATCCCGACGTGTAAATGACATAGGCCGGGTGAAGCGGCGACAGCGGACGAATCCGGTCAGCGTCCGCAGGGTTCTTGACGGCATATCGCTCAAGTGTTTCTTTATTCTGCGGATCATCCAGGATGAAGGCCGGCATGCCGCTTTCGATAGAGAGCTTACTTGCGCCTTCACGGTTGGTGAGCATAAATACAGGCTTGGCATCATGTAACATAAAAGCAATGCGGTCCGCGGGATAATCAGGATCAAGCGGCAAATACGCTGCCCCCGTCTTCAGGACGGCTAACAGCCCGACAATCATATCTAAAGAACGCGGCAGCGCCAGTGCGACAAACTGCTCCGGGCCGACGCCGCAGGCAATCATCATGTGCGCGAGCTGATTGGCTCTTTCATTCAGCTCTTTATAAGTGAGTCCGCTCTCTTCAAAAACTGCCGCCGTTTCATCCGATTTTGCGGCGGCCTGTATTTCAAACAGTTCAGGCAGTGTCTGCCGAGGCTGAATATGCTGTTTTGCCCGTTTAACCGGCAAAAGCTTCCGGCGCTCTTCATCAGAAAGAATGGTTAAGCTTCCGATCGGTTTTTCCGGATGTGATGCGGCATCTTCGAGCAGAAGAAGCAGGCGTCCGGCAAGTGCTTCAGCCGTTTCTTTTCTAAATAAGTCCGTACTGAACTCCAGCAGACCTTCAATACCGGCAGGCGTGCCGTCGTCATGGCGCTGTTCAGCCAATTCCAGCGTCAAATCAAATTTGGACGATCCGACACTGCTGATTTGCAGGCTTGTTTCCATATCAGGAAGACTGAGTACAGGGTCAGGCGTATTTTGGAATGCGAGCATCACTTGGAACAGCGGATGTCTTGACCGGGAACGAACCGGATTCAATTCTTCCACGAGACGTTCAAACGGCACGTCCTGATGTTCATATGCTGCGAGATTCATTTCCCTGACCCTTTCAAGAAGCTCACAAAAGCTCGGATCGCCAGAGGTATCGGTTCTCAGTACGAGTGTATTAATGAACATACCCACAAGGTCTCCTAATGCGTCATCACTGCGGCCGGCTATCGGACTGCCGATCGGAATATCGGTCCCTGCACCGAGCCGGGTCAGTAACGCGGAAAGCCCTGATTGAAGCACCATAAACAGGCTTACGCGCTGATTTCTGGCAAGTGAGAGAAGACGGGCATGAAGCTCTTGGCCGATGTTGACCGGAATGACGCCGCCCCTGTAGCTTGATTCAGTGGGACGCGGAAAATCAGACGGCAGCTCCAGCTGATCCGGTACATTTTCAAGCGTTTTCTTCCAGAAATCCAGCTGGCGCGCAATTAAGCTCTCAGAATCAGACGCGCTGCCTAAAAGCTGCTGCTGCCAAAGCGCATAATCCGCATATTGAACCGCCAGCGGCGTCCATTCTGCTTTTTCACCTGTTTGCCGGGCGATATAGGCTATGGATAAGTCACGCATGAGCGGATTCAAGGACCAGCCGTCACCTGCGATGTGATGCAGGAGAACCATCAGCGTATACTCGCCGTCACCAAGATCAAACAGCTCAGCCCGGACGGCCGGCTCTTTAGCGAGATCAAACCGATATCGTGCCGCAGCGGCAAGCATGTCTTGGAGCTCGTTTTTGTCTGCACGTGTCACTGTAAACACAGGGCGGGCTTCTTCAGCAGATAAAATGAGCTGATGAGATGATCCCTTATTTTCCGGAAAAACGGTGCGCAGGCTTTCATGACGGCTGACAACATCGTAAAAGGCGTGTTTCAGCGCTGATTGGTCAAGCTTGCCTGACATGCGGACAATCACCGGAATGTTGTAAGTCGGGCTTGGCCCTTCAAGACAGTAGAGAAACCATAGACGCAGCTGCGCAAATGACAGCGGGATATGCTCCGGCCGGTCAAACGGCTTGAGCTTAGGCCGCGCACTCTTTGCGGTGTCAAGCTGTGCGGCGAGCCCGGCAACGGTCGGCGTATCAAACAGACGGCCGATGCCAAGCTCTGCGCCCATCGTCTCCCGGACCCGGCTCATCAGGCGTCCGGCTAAGAGCGAATGTCCGCCCAATTCAAAGAACCCGTCATCAATTCCGACCCGCGCGAGACCGAGAACCTCGGCAAACAGATCGCATAATATTTCTTCCTGCGGCGTCCGCGGCCCTCTGTCAGACAGGACAGCGGAAAAATCAGGTGCAGGCAGAGCGCTGCGATCGAGCTTCTTATTCGGTGTCAGCGGCAATTCTTCCAGCTGTACAAACGCGCCCGGCACCATATAATCCGGCAGGCTTTCGCCCATATATTCACGAAGTCCGCCGATATCAAGGGGCTGATCCGCGACAGCGTAAGCCGCCAGCCGCTTATCTCCGGGCTGGTCTTCACGGACAATGACGGCGGCCTGCGAAATACCCGGATATTTCGACAGCACTGACTCAATTTCTCCTAATTCTATCCGGAACCCGCGGATTTTAATTTGGTGATCGGCTCTGCTGATATAATCAAGCGAGCCGTCCTCACGCCAGCGCACGAGATCTCCCGTCCGGTACATCCTCGCGCCCGCGGGCCCGTACGGATCGGCAATGAATCTTTCCGCTGTTAAATCAGGACGGTTATAATAACCTCTGGCAAGCCCCTCCCCCGCTATATAAAGCTCGCCCGCGATTCCCGGCGGGACGGGCTGCAATGCGGCGTCCAGCACATATACCCGCGTGTTCCAAATCGGCGTTCCGATCGGAGGCGCCCCTGTATGGCCTTTTGCAAGCGGCTGTGCGGCCGACCAGATTGTTGTTTCAGTCGGCCCGTACAGATTCGTCACCGTACAGCCTGATTCAAGCAGAGCATGCATAAGCGCATTCGGAAGCGCCTCACCTCCGACAAGCACCTGCAGCGCCCGGAGAGAATCCGGTTCATTGGTGACTAATGAATGCCACAATGTCGGCGTTGCCTGCATGATTGAAATACCGTATGAGTGAATCATGTGCGCAAGCGCCCGCGGTTCCTGAATCGTCTCTTTACGTGCGATGACGCACCCCGCCCCGCTGATGAGCGGGAGGAAGAGCTCAAGTCCGGAAATATCAAACGCCGCAGTCGTAACGGCAAGCAGGCGGTCTTGTTCGCCGAGCGTAAACATTTCCCGCGTGGATAAGAGGAAATTGCTTACGCTTTTTAAAGTGACGACTACACCTTTCGGTTTGCCCGTTGAGCCCGATGTATAAATGATATAAGCGGGGTGCAAAGGCGAACATTCCGCCTGAGCGGGACAGTCAGCATTTTGAGCGGCAACGGTTTTTACCGTATCCGGGTCATCGAGAATGATCCTTTTTGCATCACTGTCTTCCGGCATGCGGCCGGATAATTCCATCGTTGTAATCAGGCATGCAGGCTGTGCATCTTTGAGCATGTATGTGATCCGCTCAGAAGGAAAATCAGGATCAAGCGGCAGGTATGCGGCTCCCGTTTTCAAAACGGCCAGCATGCTCACGGCTAACTCCTGTGACCGCGGAAGCAGCAAAGCGGCAAATTGTTCCGGTCCGAGCCCCTTTTCCTTTAGCATGCCGGCAAGCTGGTTCGCGCGCTTGTTCAATTCGGCATAGCTGAGCTCTTCGTTTTCGGTGATGATTGCCGGCCGGTCCGGTGTTTTTACGGCCTGTTCGTAAAACAGCTCCGGCAGACTTTTCTGCTTCTCGGCCTTGCGCGTGTCATTCCAGCTTTCCAGTACGCGGCGACGTTCACTTTCAAGCAGAAGGTTGAGTGTGCCGATTTTTTGTGTCTGGTCTTTCACAGCGGATTCCAACAGAAGCAGGAATCGTTTTTGATGGTTTTCAATATCTTCGGCGCTGTACACTTCCGGATTCGCATCAAAGTCCACACGCATTCCGCTTCCGTCCGCTCTGTCGTAAACGTTAATTGACAAATCATCAACTGGCCCTGCTGATAAATTATGGACGGTCCCCCGCGCTCCGGCGAAATCAAGCGCGTAGTCAAACGGCATCACATTGACTTGCGGGCCGAACAGCCTGCGATTGTCTCCGAGCAATTTAAGGTCGCGGCGCATGTCTTCATGGCGGTATTTCTGATGGCGCCGGATGTTTCGGATTTCTTTTGCCACTTGGCTGACGGCCTCATGAAAATTCATATCCGGGCGGAGAGAAAGCCGTAAAGGCAGAAGATTCATGACCATACTCGGAATATTCAGTGAAATTGAGCCGATCCGCCCCATCATCGGTAAACCGAGCACGATATCCCCTGCGTTTGTCATCCGATGGACATATACCGCCGCTGCGGCCGTGACGGCTTCATGCCAGTTCGGAATCGCTTTTACATGCTGTAAAGCCGTTTCAGAAAGATAAGCCGTGCTTCTCCGAAAACGTGTTGACGTTCGCGGCGCTCTTTCTGCCAAACTGACGACATCAGGTTCATCCGCAAATTTCTCCATCCAAAATTCCCGATCTTTCAGGAATTGATCAGACGCGCGGTACTCTTGATCTTCTTTTACCAGATCGTCCAAAGAACCGAAGGAGCGCCCGTTATCCGGACGTCCTTCCCGTATTGCAGTGTACATTTGCGCCGTACGCCGTGCCAGCAGTGAAAAACCGTAGCCGTCTATCGCAATGTGGTGAATGCGCTGATACCAGAAAAAGCGTTCCGGTCCCGCCTGAAATAAAATGTCGCGGAACAAAGGCCCGGCCGCCATATCAACGGGCTCAGCCAAATCTGTCTGCATGAGTCTGAGTGCGGCCTGCTTCGGATCAGCTTCTGAACTCACATCTATGACATCGATCGCAGCCTCAAATGGAGGATTGATGATCTGCTTTGGCCCGTCTGCTCCCTCCTCGAAGCGGGCGTGTAATGACGCGGCTTCCGTCAGCACGCGTTCGAGAGCGGTTTTAAATATGTTCACATCGATCGCGCCGTTTATCTCAACGTACTCGCCTGTATTGTAAATCGGATTATCAGGATCAAGCTGCTGCGCAAACCAGATACCGGCCTGTGCGCCTGTCAGAGGCAGCTGTTGTGTATCATGCATTCTATTCTCTCCCTTTATAAATAATCTGCGTTCGGCAAGACTTTTTGAGATCGGGAAGAAAGAAGTCTCCACCACTCTTCCAGCGTCGGGTTCTCCGCCAGTTCCACAAACGTCACTTCAGCTCCGTCACGGCGCCATTGTTCGACAAGACTCATGATTCTGACGGAGTCAAGACCTCTGTCCAGCAGGTCTTCATGATCCGGAATATCAGACGGTGATTCTTGAAGAATCGCCGCAATTTGTTCCCGCACCCGGTCTTTTGTCAATACGGCGGAAGCCTTCCCTTCTCCTTCAGAAACCGGCGCGCCGCCCAGCAGCTCCAGCACTTCGTTTGTCAAAGCTGTGTAAGCGCAGCGCTGAGACGCATATTCGATGGCCATCTTATGTTTTTCTGAAGAAAAATCAGCAACGGCGTCTCCGATAAAGAAGCTTTGGATATCATCCATAAATGCTTCACAGGCTGTGACGAGACAGCCGATGTGTGCATAAATTCCCGTAATCATGAGCTGGTCTCTGCCGCTTTCACGCATGATGTCAAGGAGATTCGTCCGTTTAAACGCGCTGTATCTCCACTTTGTGAGGACAATGTCCTGATCATCCGGGGCAAGCTCCGGAATGACCTTTTCTTCATAAGGCCCGCTTTTTAGCCCCGGCCCCCAAAAATCCGTCAGCAGCGCACGGTCCGCCGGGTCTTGGCTGCCCGGCTGTGCGGTATACACCACCGGAATGCCGAGTGCTTTGCATTGCTCTTTTATTTTTTTGATATTCTGAGACGCCTCTGTGATCGGAGCTTCACCTTTCGCAAAAGCATCGACGAAATAATTCTGCATGTCATGGATCAGAAGCACCGCGCGTTTCGGATTCAGCGTCCACGATACTTTATTTTCAGGCATATCTGACGCTGTCGGCAGCGCATATGCGGGAATAGACGGTATAGCCAATGTAAACACTTCCTTTTTTAAGATTGTTTGATTTCAGCCGGCTTTACTTTTTGGGCGATCGTTTCGCGAAGATCCTTTTTACTGACCTTGCCGACGCCGGTTTTCGGAAAAGAAGCGATAAATTCAATCCGGTCGGGGATTTTATATGCCGCCAGTCCGCGCTCACGCAAAAATGCTTTCAGCTCTCCCGGTTTCGGCGCTTCTCCTTTCGGGATGACGAACACACAGGAACGCTCCCCGAGAAAATCATCCGGCATTGAAACCATGGCCGCATCATGAACGGCAGGATGCGCAAGAAGGTGATTTTCCACCTCCTCAGCGGCTATTTTTTCACCGCCCCGATTGATTTGATCTTTCGCACGTCCTTCGACGATGATATAGCCGTCCGCCGTCAGTTTGACGATATCGCCGGTCTGATAAAATCCGTCGGCTGTGAATGATCTTTCATTATGTTCAGGCGCTTTATAATATCCGCGAATCGTGTAAGGGCCGCGTGTAAACAAATGTCCCGCTTCACCGGGGGCGACATCCCGCCCGTCATCGTCTAAAACCCTTACCTCATCAAAAGGGGACATCGGTCTGCCTTGCGTATTGACAATGATCTCTTCAGGATCATCCAGTCTCGTATAATTCACCAATCCTTCCGCCATTCCGAAAACCTGCTGAAGGGTGCATCCGAAAGCGCTCTTCACGCGGCGGGCCGCCTCAGCACTGAATTTGGCGCCTCCCACCTGCAGCACTTGAAGGCTTGATAAATCATCACTTCGCGAACCGGATGCGTCCATCCACACCATCGCAAGCGGCGGGACGAGCGCTGTAATCGTGACACGTTCTTTTTCAATTAACGGGAAGCAGTCATCCGGACTCGGCGTCGGTGACAGAACAACCCGGCCCCCGGCATATAAAGTTCCCAGCACACCTGGCGAGCTGAGCGGATAATTATGCGCTGTCGGCAGAGCGGCCAAATAAACGCTGTGATGATCCAAGCCGCATATTTCCGCACTGATGCGCAAACTGTATATGTAATCGTCGTGTGTTCGCGGAATCAGCTTGGACAGCCCCGTACTGCCTCCTGAAAGCTGTAAAAAGGCGACTTCCGCCGGGCTTATATCTTCCAGCTGAACAGGCTCTCTATGCAGGCTGCTCAGTTCTTGAAACTCTTCAGCTTCGCCGGCCACAATGACATGCGCCAAATCCGGAAGTTTGTCTTTCACCTGTCTGGCAAGCGCCCTGTAATCAAAACCTGAATGCATATCAGGAATGATGTATGCTTTCGCCTCTGCAAACTCGCAGAAATACGTAATCTCACTGCTTCTATGAGAAGGCAGCGCGAAAACGGGCAGCGCTCCCAGCCGGAACAGCGCGAAAATCACTTCAAAAAACTCAGCGATATTCGGCAGCTGAACGACAACGCGGTCTTCCTTTTGAATTCCGAGCTTATGCAGCCCCGCCGCTAAACGATCTGCCCTTTCATCTAATTCTTTGTAGGTCCAATGTACATCTTTACACGTCACGGCAGTTTGATTTCCGTATAAAGCCGCGCGCTCTTTCAGCATTCCTCCGAACGTCTCACCCTTCCAGCAGCCGTCTTTTCGGTATTTGTCAGCCCATTCTTCCGGCCATGGCGTAAATCCAGTCAGCACGATCCGTTCCCTCCTTTTTTACAACTCATCTTGGTAAAGCCCCATCGCCCGGAGCATGGTGCGGAATTTGGCCGAGGTCTCGTCCAATTCATCCTGCGGCTTTGATCCGGCGACAATCCCGGCACCCGCAAAGAGCCGGAGAGACCTTGTTTCCGCTTCGGCGCAGCGGAGTGCGATAATCCATTCTCCGTCACCCTCAGCATCACACCAGCCCGCCATTCCCGTGTAGAAATTGCGGTCAAACGGCTCAATATCCTGAATCGCTTCTCTCGCCGCATCCGTCGGCGTTCCGCATACCGCGGGTGTCGGATGCAGGGCGATGGCCAGCTCAAGTGATGTCGTTGACGGATCACGCAGCTCTCCCTTTACCTCGGTGGACAGGTGCCACATCGCCTCAGTTTTAATGAGTGACGGTTTTTCCGGCACATCAAGCACACGGCAGAACGGTTTAAGGGCGGCGGCCACGGCGGCCACGACTACGGCATGTTCATGCAGATCTTTTGCTGATTGCAGCAGTTCTTCCGCTCTTCTCTGATCCTCGGCGGGATCTGTGCTGCGAGGTCTGGAACCTGCCAGCGGATTGGACAGAATCGATGTTCCGTTTTTGGACAGCAGCAGTTCAGGACTTGCGCCGAAAAGCGTTTTTCTTGTTTCTGACGTTCCCGTCACATCCGCAGCGAATGTATAGCCGCGCGGGTTGTGCTGCGCCAAATGCTTGACGGCCTGTGGAATGTCGATATCCTTTTCAGCGGTCAGATGAAGCGTCCTTGACAGCACGATTTTGCTGAGCGGACCGTCCGTAATGCTGAATACGCCTTGTTCCACACCGCTCATAAAGCCCTCAGGCTCCGGAACGGGACGGATGTCATATGTATTGGATTGCGGCTTTTCTGCGGAAGATTCCGCAAACGAAAGCGGGCCTGCCGTATGGACATTCTTCGGTACAAAAAGCCGGGAAGCTTTTCTGCCGTCAAAAGGAATGGCGCCGGCCGCAATCGGATGTTTGATGCCGGCTTGCTTTGCCTCAAGAAGCGTCTGTCTCACGCGTTCAGGCAGTGAATCCAGCTGATTTTCCGCGTCTGTATCAGGCACTTCCGCAAACATTCCTTCCGCAAGCATCGTACTTTTCGGGGAAGCTAAAAAGAACGCCCCGGGCTTGTAAGCGTCCAGCACCTCTTTTGCAGACACTTCCGTCAATACATGTTGATTTGTCATGTTTGTCCCTCCTTCTCGTTAAATCAAACGCCTAAAGTAGCGCCGCCATCAACGCATAAATCATGCATCGTAATATGGTTTGCCTGTTCAGAAGCCAGAAACAAAACGGCATTTGCAATATCAGAAGGCTTCGCCAGCTTTTGAAGCGGAATTCCCGTTTTATATGTATCAAGCGAACCTCTGATGACGTCCCGGGCTCCGTTCTCGTCCTGCCACAGCGCCCGCTGCATGTCGGTTTCCGTTGAACCCGGAGATACGATGTTGCAGCGGATATGATGGGCCGCAAGCTCCAGTCCGAGGCATTTCGTAAACATGACGGCAGCCGCTTTTGACGCCGCATAAGCCGCCATGGAAGCACGCGGAACGCTAGCTGCATTCGAACCGACCGTAACGATGGCGCCCTTTTTCCGCTCAATCATGTACCGGCTTACAGCCCTTGACACATGAAATACGCCGGTCGTATTAACAGAAAATGTTTGATCCCAATCTTCATCACTGAGAGATTGCACCGGACCCGGCCGCAGCACGCCCGCAACGTTCGCCAATATTTCAATAGGCCCCATGTCGCGTTCAACGGCGGCGATGATATTATTGACAGCCGCACTGTCAGATACATCTGCGGCAAACCCCTGCGCCTGCACGCCTTTTTGCCGGAGTCTGTCAGTAAGCCCGAGAAGCAGGTCTTCATTTGTATCTATAGCTGCCACATTTACGCCTTGTTCAGCAAGGGCAAGCGCTGTTGCTTCTCCGATGCCTTGAGCGGCGCCGGTGACAACGGCCGTTTTCCCTTTCATTCCCAATGCGTCCATATTATCATTCCCTTTCTATATTAATAATGATTATCATTATCAATTATGATTCAAGACAATCATATCCAAATCAAAACACGCAGTCAATTAGAAAATTAGAATCAGCCGCATTTAGTTCGAAGGGCCTGTTTTTTCTCATGCGGGAGAATACGGGGTATGCGGCCCTCCCGGATTCAGGCAGAAACGCAGGGCCCTGCTGATTAAAACGGGCAGGACAGAAATATGGCCCTCTCCTTCAAACTCGCTGTATTCAGTACGGACTCCATCATCTTCAAACCCGGATAATAAAGAGTACAGCGCCTCTGCGTGCTGCGGGATTCTGCTTTTATGTGTTTTTTCAATTTCTCCCGCAGCCAGCAATACGCTGACTTGAAGATTTTCCGCAGAGAGCCGGTCCGACAAACGTTCCGCTTTTTCCTGAATAAAACGCTTGTTCCAGTGAATTGACGGACTCCCGGCAACATAGGTCTGAAACATGTCCGGCCTCGTCAAAAGCACTTGCAGCACAAAAAGACCGCCCAGCGAATGGCCGAAAATCGTCTGCCTGCCTCTGTCGATCGGATAATCCCGCTCCATCGCGGGCTTTACTTCTTCTTCTATAAAACTCAGAAACGCTTCCGCCCCTCCCTGTTCGGGCCATGCCGCGCCGCGCGGATGCACCGGCAGTTCTGATTCAGAAAGCGGCATCGTAAAATCACTGTGCCGTTCGGCGGAAAACGGCTGATCTGTCGGGTAGCCGATTCCGACAATCACCGCCGGAACAACGCCTGTTTTTTCAGGCCGTCGGCTTTGCACCCGCAAAGCTTCGGCCATTGTGCCGAATACGGAATTCGCATCGAGCAGGTATATGACGGGGAAGCCGGATGCAGGCGGTTCTTCCTGAGGAAAAGAGACAAAGATACGATACGTACGGCCTCCTTTTGAGCGCATTTCTCTTACTTCTGTGCCCGGAACCGCGTATCGGCCGACCGGCGCGAAACCCCGCTTTATTTGTTTTCCGTCCATTATGTGTTCATCCCCTTTGCGGCAATTGCTTTATCTATGCTTATTGATAATGATTTTCAATATCAAAAGACACCTCAAATAATAGGTTTTTTGCCAAACAAAGTCAATGGATTTTTGATATAAAAAAAGCACCTTATTTCAATAAGGTACCTAAGAACTATATAGTGATAGGGGCTTAATCCCATGTAAAGCGCTCATTCTTCCATGGATCTCCCCTCATATGGTAGCCGTTTTTCTCCCAAAAGCCGGGGTGGTTTTCCTTTGTGAACTGAATGCCGCGCAGCCATTTTGCGCTTTTCCAAAAATAAAGATGGGGGAAAACGCCTCTGAGCGGATAGCCGTGCTCTGGCGTTAACGGCTCGCCGTTATGCGCATATGCCAGCAGGGATGTTTCCCGCGCAAAATCAGAAAGCGGCAGGTTGGCCGTCCAGCCCTCTTCAGCGTGCAGAATGACGAATCCCGCTTCTTTGTGCACGCCCGCTTTCTCAGCGATGTCTTTGGCGCGTATTCCCTGCCAGATATTATCAAGACGGGACCAGCCCGTAACGCAATGAATATCATTTTTCACTTCGGCTTCAGGAAAGGATTTGATATCTTCAAAGCTTAACAGCATAGGACGGTCAACAAGTCCGTACACTTGCAGATTCCATTTTGACATATCTTCATAATAAGGAACATTTCCGGCGTGAAGCACGGGAAACTTCGTTGTGACATTTTGATTTGGCGGAATCCGTTCCGACTGTTTTGTTTGTTTCGTTTTCCCGAAAAACATATGGCTCCCTCCATTTAGTAAACCTGTGTTAAATCTTTGTTGACAATCAATCACCCTTCGATTACGCTAATCTGGTACAAGTGTAAGGGGGAAAAACAAATGAAACAACGCAACCTTCGCGCGGGCGATATGGCGCTTATCGGCATGTTTGCCGCACTGATGGCCGTCGGCGCCAACATTACATCAATGGCTCCTTTTTTGCAAGTTGCGGGAATTCCGTTATCGCTGCAGCCTTTCTTTTGTCTGTTAGCCGCGATGCTTCTCGGCGCCAGACGGGCAGCCATTGCAATGACGGTATACGCATTGGCCGGACTCGCGGGGGCGCCTGTTTTCGCTCAATTCTCAGCAGGCTTTGCGCCGTTTATCGGAAAGAGCGGCGGATTTATTCTCGCTTATATCCCGGCGGCATTTGCAGCCGGATGGCTGCTGGAAAAAACAAAAAAACCCGGCCGCCTGCATTATGCATGGGCCTCTTTGATCGGTACCGCCGTCATTTATATCATTGGCACGACCTATACGTATATTGCGCTGAAATTATGGCTTCATGCTCCGATCAGCTACGGAATGGCCTGGTTTTACATGATATGGTTTTTCATAAAAGATATCGTTTTAGCACTGTTATTGGCATCAATCGCGCCTGCCGTTTACAGGTCTATTCATAAAGCGACGGGGTTCAGCAGAAACCCGGCGTAAGATGTTCTCAGCATACAAAAAGGCTCCCCTTTCCGGGAGCCTTTTTTTACAGGACAAGCGCGGCAATCCAGCCGAATATCACAAGCGGAATGTTATAGAAAATAAATGTCGGTACGCACGTATCCCAAATGTGGTGGTGCTGTCCGTCGGCGCTGAGGCCTGACGTCGGCCCGAGCGTACTGTCACTTGCAGGAGAACCCGCATCACCGACCGCGGCGGCCGCTCCGATTACGGCAATCGTCGCCATCGGACTGAATCCGAGCTGAGCGCACAGCGGGACAAATATGGTCGTAATGACGGGTACGGTTGCAAATGATGATCCGATTCCCATCGTGATTAATAAACCGACCACCAGCATCAGGAGCGCGCCTAATGATTGGCTGTGGCCGATAAAGCCTGTTGATGCTTTGACCAAGGAAGCCACATCGCCCGTTTTATTCAATACATTTGAAAAACCGGCCGCAACAAGCATGACAAACCCGATAAAAGCCATCAGAATCATGCCGTCCGTGATCAGCTTATCCGCTTCATTGCGCTTCATGACTCCGCTGATAAACAGCGTAAACAAGCCGGCAAGCGCGCCCATAATCATACCTTCCACTCCGAGCACTTGTGACAGATAGAGCTGAACGGCAAGCGACACGGCAATGGAGATCAAGGCGATGGCAATGCTTTTTTTCGTATAAGGAGAAGACGATAGTCCGGCAATCTCCTTCGTCTCATATTTCTTCGGTTTCCGGAAGACGATGACGGCTAAAATTAAACCGACCGCCATCCCGGCCGTCGGGATGATTAAAGCATACGGGATATCACTGAGCGGCACCTTTAAACCGGCTGACGCCATATTATCTCTCAGCATCCCCTGGAAAATCTGTCCGAATCCGACAGGCAGAACGATATAAGGCGCAGTCAGTCCGAATGTCATCACACACGCGATCAGTCTGCGGTCTATTTCAAGTTCGTTAAATATTTTTAAAAGCGGCGGAATCAATACAGGAATAAACGCAATGTGAACGGGCACCACGTTTTGCGAGAAACAGGATATGATTAAAATAATCAGTACGATTAATACTTTTGACAGTGCTTTTTTCCGCGAATCTTCCTTTTTTCCGATTAGTTTGACAGACGCTTCCACCATTGCATCGGGAAGCCCCGTCTTTGTCAGCGCCGCGGCAAATGCTCCGAGCAGCGCGTAGCTGACTGCGACGGTGGCATTTCCGCCGAGACCGTCCGTAAAAGCCTTCACCGTCTCTCCGAGGCCTAAGCCGCCGGTCAGCCCGCCGGCAAGCGCGCCGATCATTAAAGCTATAATAATATTGACACGCAGCAGGCTTAAGACGAGCATAAGCAATACTGCGACAACAACAGCATTCATTGATGAGTCCCTCCAAAATCCTTTAGTTTGCTAATGTAGTAGATAATTAAAGTTACCATATATTCTGCGCTTTAGTCAACTAAAGATTTTGGAAATCAAAAAACCCGCTGCATCAAGGCAGCGGGATACTGTTATCTTTCGGGCGTAAAGCGCTCAGTCAAAACAGCCAACGTCCTTGCCATGACGCCTGTTGCGCCGGCAGGGCCGAAGCATGTCGCTTTATTCGCCGTTGCGGTTCCCGCAATATCGAGATGAACCCACGGCGTGTTTTCCGCGAATTCACCAATGAATGCCCCCGCCATAATCGCGTGGCCTTCTCTTCCCGGAGAATTGTTCAAATCAGCCATCTGACTGTTTCTCACCCGTTTTTTATCCTTTTCTGTAATCGGAAGCTGCCAGATCGGCTCGCCGGATTCTTTCGCCGATTCCGCCACCTGTTCATAAAACGCGGCGTGATTGGTCATGGCGCCCGTCATTTCGTTCCCTAAGGCGACAATGACACCGCCCGTTAACGTTGCGACGTCTACAAGGACAGAGGCTCCGTGCTGCTTGGCGTAAGTGATGCCGTCGGCAAGCACGAGACGCCCTTCCGCATCGGTGTTCAGGATCTCAACGGTTTTTCCGCTGAGCGAAACGATGACATCATCCGGCTTCATCGCATCGGACGAAATCATGTTGTCCGTAGACGGTATGACGGCGAGCACGTTTTGTTCAGGCCGCAGTTCGCCGATAATCTCCATTGCCCCTAATACCGAGGCGGCCCCTCCCATATCGCTTTTCATGCCGACGATGCCGGTTTTCGGCTTAATTGAATATCCGCCCGTATCAAAGGTAATTCCTTTACCGACCAGGCCGATGACGTCTTCCCACTGATCTTTGCCCTGATACTTCAGAACGATCATTTTCGGCGGTTCGGATGAGCCCTTGTTAACAGCAAGCAGCCCGCCCATGCCGAGCTCTTCCATTTCATCTTTTTCTAAAATTTCACACTCGAAATCGTATTTTGCCGCCAGCTCAGCGGCATATGACGCCAAATCAGTGGCCGTCAGCATATTACCCGGCATATTCACAAGCGTGCGGGCTGAATTCGTCCCTTGGCCGTATGCCGCTCCGACGTTCAGGCCGGCCTGCACTTCCCTCAGGTCTTCTTCGGTCACGGCGCAGACTGATTTCAGTTCCTGATCCGGCTCATTCGATTTATGTTTATAATCCTGCACTTCGTAAACCGCAAGCAGACAGCTTTCTGAAAGCGCATGAGCGGCATCGGCGGCAGGCACTTCCCCGGAGACGAATGTATCGAGCAAAACGGATACTTCCTGTTTTTTATCTTGATGAATCTGCTGAAATACTCGTGCAAAGCATTCTTTCGTATCTTCAAACGAATAATCCGCTTCTCTTCCCAGGCCGATAAAATAAATACGTTTCATACCGGTCGCAGCCGGAGGGTATACTTTTGATACACGATTGCGTTTGGCGGACACATCACCATCCTTTAACAGCTGGGTCAGATGACCGTCCAATTTATCATCCAATTCCTTCGTAAATCCGTTCAGCGTGCTTTTTTGAAAAAGACCGATGACCAGTGTTTCGGGATGCCGCAGTTGATCAGATGCATAAAACATGAGTACACACTCCTTATGTGGGTATTTGTTATGTAAAGTGGTATAATGAAAAAACATTTATCATTGATTTTATTTTACCAAACTAAGGGCGTTTTCTGCAGTTTTTCGATACGATCGGAATCAGCAGATACAGAAAGGATGTTGCATATGGATGTACTTATGAATTTTCCTTTACTGGCGAGTTTTGCCGCCATTATTTTTGCCCAAGTTGTAAAAGTGCCTATTCAATTTATCGTATCCAAAAAACTTGACTGGTCTCTTGTGACGAGCACCGGCGGCATGCCGAGCTCCCATTCCGCCGCCGTCACTGCGCTGTCAACCGGAGTCGCTTTGGAACAGGGGCTGGACTCGCCCCTGTTTGCAGTCGCCGCGATTTTCGCCGTCATTACGATGTTCGACGCTACAGGTGTCAGGCGGCATGCGGGTGAACAGGCGACGGTCATTAATAAACTGGTCATCGACTTTAATCGGTTTGTCAGCGAAGCGAAGGACTTTCAGAAAGCGGAAGAGAAGGAAAAACAGAAGAAACTGAAAGAACTGCTCGGCCATCAGCCGATTGAAGTGTTCTTCGGCGGCGTCACCGGTATTGTGCTGACATTGATTTTAGATTATTTCTTTATGTAAAAAACGCTTCAGCGGATGCTGAAGCGTTTTTATTCTTTTACCGTTTTGTATTGATTTCTGAACACTTGCATCGACTTGGTTTCGTTCAGCTTTACAAGTTCGTCCTCGGTCACTGTGCCGTTCCCTTTTTTAATCATGTAGACATCAAGTGTTTTTTTGCCCCAATTGTTATAGACGTCCTTGACGGTGTCAAAGTAGAGGTCAAGGCGGCTTCCTTTAATTTTTGAGCCGGTATCGGCGACAACCCCGTATCCGTAATTCGGTATAAACAGAATCGTCCCGATCGGGAAAACAGACGGATCGGCCGCAACAGTTGAATATAAATCGCGTTTGACCTTCACGCCTGAATATGTAATTCCGTACTGCGGATGACCCGGAGATTTTCCGGTAGATTCCGCTCCGGCGGTATAACCGGTGGCCGTCACCTTTTGTGACGGATAGCGTTCCCAGTCAAAAGCTTCTTCCAGCGGTTTTATCCTGCCTGATGCCTTCTTTTCCGGCTGATTCTGTAAGGATTGAAACGGAGTGCCGATGTTTTTCAAAACGGCGCCGCGATGTTCCGTCATCCAATTTGTCAGATCCTTTGCTTCAACTCCGGTTATGGAAAAGTATGTCGCATGGCATGCGCCCAAAAAGAGCACGATCATGAATACGCGTCTGATTATCGTCAATCTGAAATCACTCTCCTCCGAGTCATTGTTCCCAACTCGGTGGGGTGCTATACAAAAAGCGCCGCGGCACAAAAAAAGCTTTCTCGAATAAGAAAGCGGCTTAAAACATTTGATATCCTCTTTTTCTGAGCGCCTTTATGGCAATGCCTGACATGATGGCTCCCGCCAGTCCGCCCGCCAAAATCACGACATCCGCAACCGCTAATGACATGATGCGCTGAAACAGGCTTTGAAAGGATTCCCCCGGCGCCTGCACGTAACTGATCATCTTTTTATTGCTGATAATGAAAAGGCATACAATCGGATAGACAACAGCCATAATCCACGACATTCTAAGCAGCATGTTCAACAGAAAGCCTATGCCGAAAAACAGTACAAAAAATAGTACAATTGAGATCAGGACAACCGGCAAACTAATCACAAACATCCACCCCCTACAGCACTTTCAGTGTACCTCGGGGGCGGTAAAAAAGTCAACGTCTGGAAAAATCAGCGTCTCTCTTTGCCGCTTCCCTGGCAGGAGGGACATGTTTCGGAGCCGCCAAGAAGCAATTGAAAATACCCTTTACCTGAGCAGAACGGACACGCCGCCGTGCTTTTTGCTGTCGTTTTCATGCGGATCACCCTTTTTCTTAATTTTCTGATAATATATCATATTTACTTGTCAAGCACCAAGTCAGAATATGTAACAAAATAACTCATGTAAGCGAAAACATTCATTTTTTTCTTTTACATTCTTTTGATAGCGCTCTTTTTTAAAAGAAGAGAAAACCCGCGGCCGCGGGTTTTCAGAAGAATTTAAACTTCCCTTTTTTCAGCGTCAGGCCCAGCCCGCCGATCATAAAGAGCGATCGGTTGTCAATGACCTTTTTCATAAAGGACGCCGGCATGCCTTTGAGCTTCCTGCCGTATACGACTCCGACGGCGTTATGCTCACCGAGGGAGGCGACGGTTCCTTTAATGTCAGGCTTGAACTCTTCAAGCTGGCCTCCTTTAATCAAACCGCCCAGATTTTTGGCGACCGTTTCTCCTTGCTGCATCGCGATCTGAGCAGTCGGCGGGTACGGCCGTTCCGTCTCTTCATTGATAAAGAGCGAGCTGTCGCCGAGTATAAAAACGTCATCATGACCCGGCGCCCGAAGATCAGGGTTGACCTTGACACGGCCGCGCATATTTTCAAAACCCGCTTCCTCCACGATCGGATGTCCGCGCACGCCCGCCGCCCAGACAACGGTCTGGGATTTGATTTCTTCCGGCTCTTCATCTTTCTTGCCGACTGTGACACCGTCTGCGCGGCATTCTTGAACCGCGGTGCCGATTTTAAATTCAACGCCTTTGCTCTCAAGGTATTGAACGGCGTAATCGACAAGCTCCGGATCAAATCCCGGCAAAACCGTCGGGGCGGCCTCGACACAGACGATCCGGACGAGACTTTCATCTATATCATAATATCTGCATAACTCCGGCTTGCGGTTCGCAAGTTCACCGAGAAATTCAATTCCCGTAAAGCCCGCTCCGCCGACAACGATGGTTAAGCGGTCAGGGCGTTTTTCGGCCTCCGTATTGTATGTCGCAAATTGGAGCTCAATATGGTCTTTCAGCTGGCGCGACGTATTAATATTCGCGATCGGAAAAGCGAATTCTTTTAAGCCTTTAATCCCGAATGTTTCAGGGACGGCGCCAAGCCCGATGACAAGATAATCATAAGGGATGTCCCCTTGTGAAAGCGTCACCTTTTTATTTTGCACATCTATCGCTTTTACCGTATCCTGCACAAATTTGACCCGTGATTCATTGATTACATCTTTTATTTGATATCTGCAGCGGTCATGATGCAGCGTTCCTGCGCTCGCTTCATGCATCCATGTCGTTTCATAATGATAATTGTGTTTATTGACCAAAGTAATGTCAGCGTCATTTGCCCCGATATGCTTCGGAAGCCTTGTTACTGTCATTAATCCACCATAACCTGCACCTAAAACCACGATTTTGGGTTTATTCAATGCCATCACATCCACCTTCTTTTTTTTGCTGTTAGACGCATAATCAAATCAACATTTGTATTAGCTTCAGCTTATTGGCGGGATTTTATGAAATGAAATATAAAATTTTTTAGAAAACCGCACATGTCTGCATATCACCATACTATCCGGAAGAATCAGAAAACATTCAGGAAAAAACAGATTGGAATTTGTCCCCATATTAGCGGCGGCCGCAATTTTTTTCAAGAATGAAGCGGCCGGGCGGTTTTCGGCACTCGTCATCCTTTTAAATTGTATGTTATAATTAATAACAATTTTCAATTAGGAGGCAATTTGGTATGCAAGAGGATTCAAAGGTTTATGATATTACGGTCATCGGCGGCGGCCCGGTCGGCCTGTTTACCGCTTTTTACGGGGGAATGAGACAGGCGAGCGTCAAAATCATCGAGAGCCTGCCTCAGCTTGGCGGCCAGCTCAGCGCGCTGTACCCTGAAAAATATATTTATGATGTAGCCGGATTCCCGAAAATCCGCGCCCAAGAACTTGTGAACAATTTAAAAGAGCAAATGGCAAAGTTCGATCAGACCATCTGCTTAGAGCAGGCCGTTGAATCTGTTGAAAAACAGGCGGACGGTGTGTTTAAGCTTGTCACGAATTCAGAAACGCATTATTCAAAAACGGTTATTATCACCGCGGGAAACGGCGCATTTAAGCCGAGAAAGCTTGAGCTGGAATCAGCGGAACAATATGAGGGCAAAAACCTGCATTACTTCATTGACGACCTCAATCAATTCGCAGGCAGACGCGTTGCCGTTCTGGGCGGCGGCGATTCCGCGGTTGACTGGGCGCTCATGCTTGAGCCGATCGCGAAAGAAGTCAGCATCATCCACCGCCGTGATAAATTCCGCGCGCATGAGCACAGTGTCGAAAACCTGCATAATTCTAAAGTCAACGTGCTGACACCGTTTGTTCCCGCTGAACTTGTCGGTGAAGACCGGATCGAACAGCTCGTTCTCGAAGAAGTGAAAGGCGACCGTAAAGAAATCATTGAAATTGATGACCTGATCGTAAACTACGGCTTTGTTTCTTCTCTCGGCCCGATTAAAAACTGGGGCCTTGACATCGAGAAAAATTCCATCGTCGTCAAAAGCACGATGGAAACGAATATTGAAGGCTTCTTTGCCGCCGGAGATATCTGCACATATGAAGGCAAAGTCAAGCTGATCGCCAGCGGTTTCGGCGAAGCTCCGACAGCCGTGAACAACGCGAAGGCCTACATGGACCCGAAAGCGCGTGTCCAGCCAATGCATTCTACAAGCATGTTTGAAAAATAATATAAAAAAGAGTCTGTGTCATACCGGCACAGACTCTTTTTTATTTAAACATCCAAATATAATTCATGACGGTTCCGACAACGAGCGCAATGACAAGCGCCGACACGACCCAAATCGTGCCTAAAATAATCCGGTCCTGAATTTTCTGGGCTTTCGGGCTGTGCCCGGGCTGTTTTTGTTCCACACCGGCCCCTCCCTTCTTTGCAAATCTATCTATCGTAACAAATGTCTTACAACACCCAATACTACTATGATAACCAAACTGCAAATGGATGACAAGCTGACCGCATATGAGGCAGCATGAAATCATTTGACATTCCTGACAAAACAAAGTACATTATAAAAAGACGAACATTTTAATTTTATTTAATTCTATTATTCGCTTTTAGGGGTGTTATATATGGAAAATGTATTTGATTACGAAGATATTCAGCTGATTCCTGCAAAATGCATTGTGGACAGCCGATCTGAATGTGATACATCAGTTACATTGGGCGGACACACGTTTAAACTTCCGGTCGTGCCGGCCAACATGCAGACGATAATAGATGAAAACATCGCGGCCTGGCTCGCGGAAAACGGGTATTTTTATATCATGCACCGCTTCGAGCCGGAAAAACGCCTGGCTTTTGTCCGGGATATGAAAGCGCGCGGACTGATTTCTTCCATCAGTGTCGGCGTGAAGGAAAATGATTATGAATTCATCCGGGAGCTGAAAGCACAGGAGCTTGTGCCGGATTATATTACCATTGATATCGCGCACGGCCATTCCAATGCCGTGATCAGCATGATTCAATTTATTAAAGAACATGTCCCGGAAAGCTTTGTCATCGCAGGGAATGTCGGGACGCCTGAAGCCGTAAGGGAGCTGGAACGCGCGGGCGCCGACGCGACAAAAGTGGGAATCGGCCCCGGGAAAGTCTGCATCACCAAAATTAAAACCGGCTTCGGAACCGGCGGGTGGCAATTAGCCGCGCTTCGCTGGTGCGCAAAAGCGGCGAGCAAACCGATCATTGCTGACGGCGGCATCCGCACGCACGGCGATATTGCGAAATCCATCCGATTCGGCGCATCCATGGTCATGATCGGATCATTATTCGCCGGCCACGAAGAATCACCGGGACAAACGATCGAAATCGACGGCAAGCTGTACAAAGAATATTTCGGCTCCGCTTCTGAATTTCAAAAAGGCGAAAAGAAAAACGTCGAAGGCAAAAAAATGCATGTCGAACATAAAGGGTCTTTACAGGACACGCTGGTTGAAATGGAGCAGGATCTGCAATCTTCCATCTCTTACGCCGGCGGCAATACACTCGAAGCCATCCGCAATGTCGACTACGTGATCGTAAAAAACTCTATTTTCAACGGCGACAGATTTTAACACGCAGCAGAGCCGCAAAAAAAAAATAAAAAAATGACATTCAATATGAATGTCATTTTTTTATTAAATACCGAAATAAAGAGCCGCACTGGCCAACAGATTAATCACAAAAATAAACAAAAAGATGTAACGAATGAATTTATTTTGCACCGGTGCAAATATAAAGAGATATAGTCCTGCCACCCCAAAAGTAAGAACAGGAAACAGCCACTCAAAGGATAAAGAAATGATATAACCGATGATCATAACAATCGGCACACCGATTAATGATAATTTACTTCTCATATGATTTCTGCCCCTTTTACTTAAAAATTGGTGTGATGTAAGCTTCAATAATGGCAGCGGCGATCAGCAGACAAATAATTATGAGCACCAATATTCCAATATGCCTGAACATTGAAGCCATTATCTTTTTTTCCTTAGAAAAACACAGCCTGATGACCAATTCAACGCCCTTAAAACCAATGGCGCCACTTAATAATAACGCGGGAACTTCAAATATACCATGAGGAATTAGCAGTAAAAAAATCTGATAAAAAGGAACTCCGCTATGCAGATTTTCTATAATAGAGCCGCTTAAAATAAACCCGTTGGTGAATAAATAAAAGATCGAGGTCAACCCAAAGGTAAAAAAACCCGCGGCTAAAAACAGACAAGCGATTGCATTGTTTTTCAGCAGTTCAACCGCGCCTGACGAGCCGTTGTAAGACGCGGTTGAAACAAAGTGATCGGAAAAAAACGCAGCGATCACACCGCCTGAAAAAAACAGCAATGATGCGGTTAACGGAATGGCGGACGTCCTGATTGCCGGCAACATGCGGTTCATCATGTATAGATACTCTCAGCCAATTTTTCAATCTCTTCTAATGAATGCTCGGATGACTGATACTCCGCCGCAAAAACGCCTTCATGTATAATACCGATCGTATCGCACAGCGAATGCGCCAGCTCCAGCAAGTGAGTCGATAACAGGACCGTATGTCCCTGTTTGACGTATTCCTTTAATAACGTCCGTATCGTTTTACCGCTGATTAAATCAATGCCCGTCAGCGGTTCGTCAAGAATTAATATCTTTGGCTGATGAATGAGCGCGGCCGCAATTGATAATTTTTGTTTCATTCCATGTGAATATGTTTTAATCAGCTGATTTCCGTCTTGAGCAAGCTTCAGCGTCTCTAACATATTCTTTATATACTCATTTGTCCGCTGAGACGGCACTTCAAACATCTCCGCTGTAAAACGCAAGTATTCGACTCCCGTTAAGTAATCATATAAAAAGGCATGGTCGGGCACAAAACCGATATCAGCCGATATTTGCCCCCCCTCTTCTGAATCCAGTTCCTTACCGTCAATCATGACGCTGCCTGAAGTCGGTTTAAGCAGGCCCGAAATGATTTTCAAAGTCGTTGTTTTCCCGACTCCATTAGTCCCCAGCAAAGCATAGATTGAGCCTTTTTTCACCTCAAACGAAATATCTTTCAACACCTGTTTTTCACTATAGTTTTTTTGTATATTCACTAATTTAATCATTGTTCGCAAACCTTTCCGCCATATTGATTCTGCGAAGAAACAGAAACATGACTCCATAGTTTAATAGTGTGAACAGGACAAAAATACCTGATGCAGAATGAATAAGCATCATTTCAAGTTCCGGCTTTTTATAGATAAAATACGACGTGATCGCAGCGATTTGAAGCGACACAATGAAAATGAAAGATCCGTATAAGTTGTTATACGTCTTTGCTTTCCCCGCTTCTCCAATTTCGTACATATGCTCCCAGTTTTTCTTAGGATACAGGGCGGTGCTTGAAATCTGGACAAGACTGTATAAAAAACCCGAACATAAAAACACAATAAACAAGTAAATCGTCAGCGCAGCGGAAGACGGAAAAAACACCGTAATCAAAATGGTGATGATGAACGAATAGATAAGAGCGGCGAGATTATAAATACATACTTTCGGAAACACCAGCTGCCACGCATGTTTGATATTCCGGTGAAACAGATGCTGATTTTTTATTTCCCCGTCAACTGACAACACTGTTTTGAGCGCATCTCCGACGAGCTGATACGAAAAGTTCGCAATGATAACCGCCGCAGACACGATGGCGGCTGCCGAATACCCGATAAAATGATGCGACAGAAGCGGAATACAAAAACCTAAAAACAGCATGAACAAATACAGCATACTGCCGAAGTTCCTGATAAAAAACCCGTCAATTCTCGATAAAAACAGCAGATCCTTTTGAAAAACGGCATGAAATATTTTGTTATTTCTATATAATTTCAGCTTTGGCGCAAAATCTGCATTTGTCAAAAACATATAAGGAATAAGGTCCATTTTCTTCAGCGTGGCCGACCATAGTTTAAACATCCCCGCCGTTAAAAGGACGGCGGCCGCAAACACCGCAGCGAAAACGAGCACGGAATGTGAGCGGAATGCTAACCATACATACGGCGTATTCATGAGGATGTTCCGGAAAGCCGGTGACTCCGTAAAGCTTGAAATATCCTTTGCGGTATACTCCCCAAACACGAGAAGATAAACGGCATACCCGACTGCAAGCGGAACCAGCAGGCTGACGCTGAATAAAATGCCTTTCATGATTTTCAAGTAAAACAATTTGCTCCACATATTTGTAAGAAGATAAACAACATAAGAAAACAGCATAGATAAAAATAAATTGAGAAGAAAATAAACGAAGCCCAAGAAAAATACGATGACCGCCGCAGACCCGGTCATGCCTGCGCTTGATAAAAACAAAAAGACCGGAAAAACAAAAAGATACCATACGAAAATGGTTTTTTTGATCGCCTGGCCGGCAAAAACAGAAAACAGCTGTAAAAAACGAACCTTTTTTAATTGATGAATGACCTTGCGCGTATCCAGCAGAAAGGCATTGTGATGTTCTTTAAAGAAGCCGGCAGCCCAAAAAAGCTGCTCAAGTGAAACGGCGATTAAAACAAATTGCCCCCATGCGCTGAGGGGCAGCTGAATCAGTTTTGTCCCGAATACAACACCGCATCCCAGGAAAACGAGATATAAACATAACAGAGAAATAATAATGGCAGACAGCAGTTTGCTGTTGAGTTGAGGAATGCCCCAATCTTCCTTTCTTTTTCGAAACGATGACAGGGTATTATATTTGATAAGAGCCGCAATTTGTTTGACTATCATACTTTCAATCCTTACATATGTATTTGGGAGAGAGGCTCTTTTTGCAGCTTGTACAAAAAGAGCAATTATTTATTGATCGATTTTACCAAGCAGCTGCGTATTTTTTGCCGTATTTCTTAATCATTGTTTTTGCTGTTGCAACGATTGCATAAGAAATCGCGCCTGCGCCTGTAACGATACCGATAAGAGAAATGATAGAAGCAATTGTTGATGCCGCATCAATAATATCAATTGCTTTTTTAGCTGCTGCTGTAGAGATGCCGAGAGTAGAAGCTAATTCAGCATTGGCTGAGAATGCATGAGCCGCCGCCACGTTTAATTCAGTTCCCGTTAATAATAGTGCATAAACCAATGTTGCTGCAGCAAGAGCCGCGCCAAACAAAATGAAAGACTTTTTATTAGATTTTACTAAGTTCATCATAACATCTCCCTACTCTGTTTTTTTAATTTATAATAAAATTCAGCTTAATTGACTCTCTCCCGAGCTAAATTTTATCCGCCATAAAATAGTTTAAGAAAATAGTAAAGAGTTTTAGTAAAACAAAACATCCAGTCAAAATGATTCTCTTGCCTTTACTGAGATCGGTCAGTTTTCCCGCAGCAGCATAAAGAGCCGCGATTGATATGAGCAGAAATGGATCCAGCAGCTGCAGACTCAAGCTGGTGCCGCCGGCAGAATATATAAGCGAGGAATCAGCCGTTAAGTAGTTAACAACTGAAAGAATCAACATTTTAAATGCCGAGATTAAAGAAGTCAGCGTATATAGAAGCAAATATATTTTTTTCGGTTTTTTTGTACCGAGAATAAAAGCGGCAACGAATAACAGAAATCCGCCTATCAGAATTTCCACAAAAGTTGTGAAGATCATAAACCCTTGCAGAAACATGACAATCGTACGAACACTTTTCTCCCCGATATCGTAGGTATTTTCTCCGACGGAAGAATAATACGACTGCAGAACTTTATCTGAAATACTGAATTGGAAGAGTAATGAACAGATCAAAATGATGAAAAAAGAACTTAAAAATATTTTTTTATTGCTCAATTGACCTATCATATTATCATCCTTTTCTTACAAAATAAATTAACTATTCTATACTTTTACAATTTAGTTTAATCCTATCAAAAAATCAATATCCTTTCGAAAAATATGACTTTAGAACGCGTTGACAAAGAGCACAACTTTCAGAGTTTTTGGTGCTATGTACCCTTTATTTTTTTTCGAATTTGCAAATAGTATGATTTAGACAATTGATTTGAAGTTTTAGGAAGAATCTGTCGAAAGAGACGCAGGATATAAAAAAGGAGGATATCGTCATGTATCCTCCGGATGTATGATCGCCAGCACCTGATGATCTTCCCATTTTCCATTTATTTTTACATTTTTTCTCGCAATGCCTTCTTTATGAAAGCCAGCTTTTTCGAGCACCCGGATTGACGCCTTATTGTTCGGCATAACTCCGGCTTCTATCCGATGCAGTTCCAGCTCATTGAATGCATATTCGACTGCCAGCTTAACAGCCTTCGTCGCATAGCCTTTTCCGTTATATTTGCCATCTAAAAAATAACCGATAAAAGCGCTTTGGAGGGAACCCCGAACCACCTGAAAAAGGCTGATCGTGCCAATCAGGGTCTGATCCTGAAGAAAAATGCCGAAGCTGTATTCAGTATCATTTTCTGCATTCTTCAGTGATTGTTCAATTCGTTTTTTCCGGCCTTCCAGCGTATAAAAATCCTCTTGTCTCGTCATGGCAAACCGTTCAAAAAACATGCGGTTTTCCGTCTGCAAAACCAGTTCCTGCTCTGCATCATTCAAGCTGAGCGGCCTGATATCAACGCTGTTTCCTTCCTGCATATGCATCGCCGTCCTTTTGTTTTGATCAGAAACGTTTTTTTAATTGCCTCTCACCCATGTGATACGGTACGCTTTATCGCATTAAGAAAATTCCAAGACTTTACGTTCACCTTTCCTTTCGTGACCTATGTCTGATGTGAGTAACCGAAACGGAAGCACAAGGTTCTTTTGTTGACTTAAACCGTGCTTTAAGCCGTATCATCATATTGTGACAAGGAAAGAATAGTTTTGGCGGGTTTCCCGATGATCTAAAATCAATTTTACAGAATCACTGCTGTCTTATTTCATGCCTATTTGCGGGATGAATATATTGATTGGATCAAAGCTGAAATGTGACAAAGAAATGTAAAAACAATCGGAAAAGAGGAGTTAATATGAAACTGACGGGAAATACAATACTGATTACAGGCGGAAATGCCGGAATAGGATTGGCTTTCGCAGAACGGTTTTTAAAAGCGGGAAATAAAGTCATCGTGACCGGACGGCGTGAGCACGCTCTTCAAAAAGCAAAGGAAACATTCCCGGATCTTATTACATATGTCAGTGATTTGAGCATTCCATCTGAACGTATATCACTGTTTGATTGGGTGAAAGAAAATTATCCGGAAGTGAATGTGTTAGTAAACAACGCGGGGATTCAACAACGTTTTCATGTGCTGAAAGCGGATGCGAAGGACAATTGGGACTATTTCAATAAAGAAATCACAACGAACATTGAAGCTCCCTTCCACCTGTCTATGCTGTTCGCTCCGTTTTTTGCCGGAAAAGAAGATGCGGCTTTCATTAACGTCTCTTCGGGATTGGCTTTTACACCGCTTGCCATTGCACCGATCTATTCAGCAACGAAAGCGGCGCTTCATTCATTTACAATGAGTCTGAGACATCAGCTTTCTGATTCATCTGTAGAAGTGATTGAAGTTGCGCCTCCGGCGGTGAATACAGATTTAGGCGGAGCAGGGCTGCATACTCAAGGAGAACCGCTGGATGAATTCGCTGATGGGATTTTTAAAGGACTGAAAGAGGGCAAACAAGAAATCGGATATGGTTCTTCAGAAGAACGGCTGCGCATGTCACGGGATAAAGCCGATGAACATACGGCAAATATGTACCATGCTATGAAACATACAATCGAATAACCTCTTTGAAAAAGGAAAACCCGCTTCTGTTGAGCGGGTTTTCCTTTTATTAAACAGATAAACGCCTTTTTTAACAATGGTGCAAGCGCCACCGGAAAGAAAGACGTCATATTTTTTCATCCTAAGAATGGCGGGTTGACCCTTAACACTCTTCCGGCGTACCGGCGTTTTTGGCCGTGCGGAAAGATGAACCGCAGCCGCAGGAAGCGATGGCATTCGGGTTGTCAATGGTGAAACCGCCGCCCATCATGGACTGTTTGAAGTCAATGATCGTGCCGGTCATAATATCAAGGCTTTCGCTGTCGACCAAAACGGTGATTCCGTGCTGTTCAAACATGCTGTCTTTTTCGCCTTTTTCGTGCTCAAATCCCATTCCGTAAGACAGGCCGCTGCAGCCGCCGCCTTTTACGCCCACACGGAGAAACGCGTTTTCTTCTTCATGCTCTTTCATCATATCTTTTATATGCAAAGCCGCTGCTTCAGTGATGGTTACTGGAACACTCATAGGTAGACCTCCTTTTTTAAAAAACGGATGCTGATATCTATTATAAACCTTGAGGAGAGTATTTCTCAAACGAGCTGTTTACAAATAATAGACGCCGCTGCATACGGTTTCGGCGGGTCCCGTCATCAGCACGTGCCCGTTGTCCTGCCAATTAATCACAAGGTCGCCTCCCGCTAAATGAACGGTGATATCCCGGTTTCGTTCGGAAACACCGTTCAATACGGATGCGACAGCCGCCGCACAGGCGCCTGTTCCGCAAGCCTGTGTAATGCCGGAGCCGCGTTCCCATACGCGGAAATGAAGTTCATCGGCGCTGACGGATTCCACAAATTCGACATTGACGCCTTCCGGAAATCTCGGGTCTTTTTCAATGACGGGACCGAGCGTTGTAAGAGGCGCTTGATTGATATCCGCAACCGGAAAAACAATATGGGGGTTTCCCATTGATACGGCTGTTCCGGAAAGCTCCGTTTCTCCAAAAACAAAGGTTTCATCGATCGTCCGTTCATCTTCATTGCCGAGCATCGGCAGCTCTTTTTTGGTGAGGCGCGGTTCGCCCATATCAACGGCGACTTCACGCACAATCCCGTTGTCCTCTGTAATGTCTGCTTTCACTAGACCTGAAAGCGTCTCAATGAAAAAGGACGTTTCTTCTGTCAGCTTATGTTCGTATGCGTACTTTGCCACACAGCGAAGGCCGTTGCCGCAATTTTTCCCTTCTGAGCCGTCATTATTAAAAATCCGCATTTTGACGGGCGCTTTTTCTGACGGACAGATGAGGATCATTCCGTCAGAGCCGATGCCCGTGTGAATGCTGGACACTTTAACGGCAATCTCAGCCAGCCGTTCTTCCGGCAGCTGTTCTTCAAATTGATTTACATATATATAACTGTTTCCAAGACCGTGCATCTTGGTAAAACGGAATGAATTCATATCGGCCTCCAACTTTTTTTCTTTTACTTAGTATAAAAGCTCTTCTGCTCGGACACAATACAAATATCCCCCGTTTTTCATACATAAAAGCTCCCTGCATATGCAGGGAGCTTTTATCGTTTACTAAATAAACATGCCGGCAATCGCCGCGCTGAGAAGGTTTGCGAGTGTTCCCGCAATAACCGCTCTTAATCCGAGGCGCGCAATGTCCGAACGGCGGCTTGGGGCCAAACCGCCCAGTGTGCCGAGCATAATCGCAATCGAAGAGAAGTTGGCAAATCCGCACAGCGCAAAGCTGATAATCGTAGACGTTTTTTTAGAAAAGTCCGCAATATGCGGACCGAAGTTTGAATAAGCGACAAACTCATTCAGCACAAGTTTCTGTCCGATATAGCTTCCCGCTCCGAGTGCTTCATGCCAAGGAACGCCGATTACAAATGCGATCGGTGAAAACACGTAACCGAGAATGGATTCTAATGTAATATGTTTGAAACCGAACCAGCCGCCGATTCCGCCGAGAATTCCGTTCACTACGGCGATGAGCGCGACAAACGCAAGCAGCATGGCGCCGACATTTAGAGCAATCTGAAGGCCCGTGGACGCGCCTTTTGCCGCTGCATCAATCACATTAGCGGCGCCTTCGCCTTCTTCGTCCATATTAAAATCGCCTTTTATCGTCTGCGTTTTTTCCGTTTCAGGTATTAAAATTTTTCCGAACACGAGACCGGCCGGAGCCGCCATAAAGCTGGCCGCCAGCAAGTATTCGATCGGAATGCCTAACAGGGCGTAACCGAAAAGCGTCGAACCCGCTACAGCCGAAAGGCCGCTCGTCATAATCGTAAACAGCTCGGAACGGGTCAATCCCGCAATCAGCGGTTTAATGGCAAGCGGTGATTCAGACTGTCCGACAAAAATATTCGCAGCCGCCGCAAGCGATTCCGTTCTGCTTGTCCCAAGAAGTTTTGACAGTCCGCCTCCGATGACGCGAAAGATGAGCTGCATGATTTTCAAGTGATACAAAACGGCAATCAGCGCTGAGAAAAAGATAATGACCGGCAGAACGCTCAGCGCAAAAGCCGGGCTGCTGCCCACTTTTAACAGCGGGCCAAAAATAAAGCTGATGCCTTCGTTCGCATAATCAATGAGAAGCTGCACACGGCTTGAGAACCATAAAAATACGGCCCGTCCGGCGTCCCACTTTAATACGATGAATCCGAAGGCCATTTGTAAACATAAACCGACAATGACGGTTCGCAGGTTAATTTTGCTTTTCTTCTCTGATAACAAAAAAGCAATGGCTAATATAGCAACTGCCCCGAGCAGCCCCCAAACGATATTCAATGAATCCACCTCTAAAATTTTATTTAAAAAAAGTCTTTATTAAGATAACAATATTTATTTTTGCTGTCTACAAATTTTTTATTTTGCCAAAACCCGGGGCGCAATAAAAAAGAGACCCCGTTCGGAGCCTCTGATTAAAACATCGGATTTTCTTCTATGAATGTATATATGTTGTCAACCAATTCAGCAGGCGTGCCCCCCGTGACCACTTCGCCGTTGACCAGGGCGAACAGGGACTCCATGCATTTCCCGCAATAGCTTAAACAGCCGTATTCAAGCACGTCCAAGTTCGGATCCTTCTCTAAGATCTCAAGTGCTTCCTGGGAACCGCGCGCTAAATTGCTGACACAGAATTCAATCATCGGATTCATGCGGTTTCACCTCACATATGTACCTTATCCTAACGGAATTTCCTCTATTCGTCAAAGATCCGGTTTCACGCTCAATGTTATCGTAACATATTAATTCAGGTTAAAGGTTTTACTATTACGCGTTTTCTGGTCAATTTGTAGGTTATTTTAAAACTATTATTGTGGTTTTAGATCAAATTCGATATAATTCTAGATGTTATTTTACATAGTTCGTTATTTTGTAACAACATTGACTACCATATTTTTCGGGCAAAAGGGGAATCATTATGAAAAAATTGGTCTTGATCGGCGGGGGTTACGGAAACATGCGGGTGCTGCACCGCTTACTGCCGAACCAGCTTCCGTCAGATATATCCATCACGCTGATTGACAGAAACCCGTATCACTGCTTAAAAACAGAATATTATGCGCTCGCCGCCGGCACGATTTCTGATCATCATATCAGGGTGTCTTTTCCTGAGCATCCGAATCTGGATGTTCAATACGGTGAGGTGGCTTCCGTCGACACGAAAAACAAACAGGTTCTGTTTCATGACCGCGAACCGATTTCTTACGATGACGCGGTGATCGGACTGGGCTGCGAGGATAAGTATCATAACGTGCCCGGCGCGCCGGAACATACTTACAGCATTCAGACCATTGATCAGTCACGCGAGGCCTATCAAAAGCTGAACAACCTCGGCGCCAATGCATCTGTCGCTATCGTCGGAGCGGGATTAAGCGGCGTGGAGCTTGCCAGTGAATTAAGAGAGAGCCGTGACGATCTGAAGATTATGTTATTTGACCGGGGCGACCTGATTTTATCAAGCTTTCCGAAAAGACTCAGCAAGTATGTACAGAAATGGTTTGAAGAACACGGCGTCACCATTATCAATAATGCGAATATTACAAAAGTGGAAGACGGCATCGTTTATAATCATGATGAAGGAATATCGGCCGATGCCATCGTGTGGACGGCGGGAATTCAGCCGAATAAAGCCGTCAGAGAACTGGACGCTGAAAAAGATCCGCAGGGCCGCATCGTTTTAACACCGCACCACAATCTTCCGGGCGATGAGCATGTTTACGTCGTCGGTGATTGCGCGAGCCTGCCGCATGCGCCGAGCGCCCAGCTGGCTGAAGCACAAGCGGAACAAATTGTGCAGATCCTCCTGAAACGCTGGAACAATGAAGAGCTGCCGGAAACAATGCCGCAATTTAAGCTGAAAGGCGTTCTCGGTTCACTCGGAAAAAAAGCGGGCTTCGGTCTTGTCAACGACCGTCCGCTCATCGGGCGTGTGCCCCGTTTATTAAAATCAGGCCTTTTATGGATGTACAAGCATCATAACGGCTGATAAGAAAAAAGCCGCTGATTGCGATCAGCGGCCATTTTTAAGAGCCCGCAACATAGCCGCGCTTTTCCATTTCTTCATATATATCTTTTAAATGCGGATTCCCTTCCCCCACAATGACATCCTCCACCAGCACGAGCGGATAGAAAAATTCATCGTTTCTGATGCGCTCCGCAAGCTCTTCTGTCTCCTTTTGCTGAGGCGGTGCGTCAATATCAATATACCGCATGTTAAAAGGCTGCTCCGGATATTTCCGTTTCAGCGCCGCCTCCAGCCATTCAAACGTATCTTTGGCGCTCGGCATATTCACGCAGCTTGCGCAAAGCGTTTCAGCGCCGTAAACACTGAGCGTAACCGGCTTAATCATGTACATCATCCCCTTTACACCAGTATACAAAGGACGGGGCAGCTTTTGTATAAAAAACGGTTTTTATGTTCAAGTTTAAATATGCTATAATGAGGAAAGCAGCTTTGCAAACCAAACATTAGATTTTTACCGTTACTGTGAATATAATGGTTTTATGTATATGAAAGGAGCGAATCTCATGACTGAGGTTGAAATGAAAGAGCAAGTACAGGAAGTATTGGATAAATTACGTCCGTTTCTGCTTCGTGACGGCGGTGACTGTGAGCTTGTTGATGTAGACGAAGGCATTGTAAAGCTTCGCCTCCTTGGCGCATGCGGCAGCTGCCCAAGTTCAACGATTACGCTGAAAGCCGGAATCGAACGCGCCCTTCTTGAAGAAGTACCGGGTGTCGTTGAAGTAGAACAAGTATTTTAATCATAAAACCAGGCTGCATGACAGCCTGGTTTTTTATTTTTCACAAATAGTCATCAAACCATGAACAAATATAACGGATGCGTTTCATCCGCTGTTCCGGATGGCCGCTTCTCGACAGCTCATGCGTGGCTTTCGGAAATCGGATGAACGACGTCGTTTTGTTCAGTTTCTTCAACGCGGTAAAGAGCTGCTCGGCCTGCTCTATCGGACAGCGGTCATCTCGCTCACCGTGCAGAATCAAAAGCGGCGTCGAAACGCGGGACGCATATTTTACAGGAGAACGATCCCAAAGCTTATCCGCTTCCTCAAACAAATCATGCCCGAGCTGCCAGTCGGTAAAAAAGAAACCGATATCGCTGACACCGTGGAAGCTGAACCAATTTGAAATGGAGCGCTGCGTGACGGCTGCTTTAAAACGGTCTGTCTGTCCGACAATCCAATTCGTCATAAACCCTCCGTAGCTTCCGCCCGTCACACCGAGACGGCCGCTGTCAATAAACGGATACGCCTGAACGGCTTCATCCACCGCCTGCATGACATCACGGTAATCTCCGCCTCCGTAATCACCCCTGACACGATTGACAAAATCCTGCCCGTAGCCATGGCTTCCTCTTGGGTTGACATACACGACAGCATATCCTTGTGCGGCCAGCACTTGGAATTCGTGAAAATACGTATGGCCGTACATCATGTGAGGCCCGCCGTGTATGTATAGAATGAGGGGATAAGTTTGATCTTCTTCAAAAACGGCGGGCTTTAAAAACCAGCCGTTTACCGTCAGCCCGTCCTTTGTTTCATACTGCAGCTTTTCCGGCACGGATATGATGCGCTCCTCAATAAACCGATCATTGTCAAATGTCAATTGCTTCTCTTCCCCATCTTCAAGTGAAATGCTGTAAAGCTCGGAAGGCTGTGCGGGTTTGGCAATGACAGCGATACAGCTTTTCTGATCAGGATGAAAAGCAAAGCCGTTCACATACTCTTCTTCTAATCGGATCGGATATACGAGGCCGTCAATCGAGATATAATAAATACCGGTGCTTCCCTGCTCGCTCCCGAGAACGTAAAAACCCTGCCCGTCGTTTGTCCATACCGGCCGGGGCGTCACTCCTCCTATGATTGAATCCGCAATCAGCGCATCGCTCAAATGAACATCCAGCATGTCTGTCAGGCAGGACAGCCGCTCAGTTTTCACCTCGTACAGCCACGCTTTTTCTAAAGTCGCATTGCGAAATTCATTTTCATGGCCCAGCATCCCGATATAAGAACCGTCCGGTGAAAACACGCAGGAACCGAAAGAACCGCGGTGCGGCGTAATCTGCTTCAGGCTTCCGTCCGCCAGATTCATCAGATAGACATCGCTCGGCTTTCCGGCGTCACCCGGCTCGCATAAATTGGCGGTAAACGCAAGCTGCCTGCCATCCGGTGAAAAGGCCGCGTCATAATGATCCGCTTCATGATCCGTCAGCTGCTGAACCTCCCCCGTTTCAAGATGAATCAGCACAAGCTGGGCCCAGCTTCCGTTCAGCAGGCCTTTCCCGTCACGTTTATATGTTAATGACTGAATGTCAACCGGCTCATACTCGTCATGCTTCTTTTTTTCTTTCTCATCGGCGCGCTCCGCTGATGTCAGACTGACGGACACAAGCACGGATCTGCCGTCGGGCGCCCATATCGGATCTGATACACCCCAAGGAATATCGGCCGCCTGCTCCGCCTCTCCGCCGGCAGCGTCGATGATGTACAGCTGAGGGATGCCGTTCTCCCTGTCAGAAACAAAGGCGAGTCGCCGTCCGTCAGGCGACCACCGCGGACTTGTATTTCTGTTGTCCCCGAAAGTCCACGGGTTTGAGATGCCGGATTCTGTGTCATATACCATAATGGCTGAGGAATAGGCATCACGCTTATGATTGACTGTTGTCCGGACGTAAGCGGCTCTTCTGCCGTCAGGGGCATATTGCGGGTCTGTCACGGATACGAGAGTCGCAATGTCCTCCTCGGTTATGAGTTTTTTCAAATCGTTTCTCCTCCTTTTCTTTTTTATTTCGCTTCCCTAAATAAAAATCCTTCTCCAGAAAAAGAAAGCGTCCTTCTCTGATGGGAAGAACGCTTTTTTTCATTATACACTTTTCACCTGCTCTAAAGGATTCCGTTCAATTACGCTTCCTTCTGACGGGACGGTAAGCGCCGCAATCTCACAGTGGGGGAAATGCTCAGAAAGCTGTTTTCTCAGCTCTTCTCCCTTTCCTTTTTCAATCAGGACAAGAATCGTCGGTCCCGCTCCGCTCAGCGCCGTCCCGTAGGCGCCTTTCATTTCGGCCGCATGTTCCACCTTTGAAAGCTCAGGAACAAGCATGGCGCGGTACGGCTGATGGAGAATGTCTTTTCTCATCATTTTCCCGGCGAGCGCCCAGTCATTTGACATGATCGCAGCAACGAGAAGGTTGCTGACGGCGCTTGCTTTAACGGCGCGTCGGTACGGCAGCTCTTTCGGGAGCACGTCTCTTGCGTCCCTGGTCAGAACTTCGTAAAACGGAATGACTGCCACAACGTCGATATCCGCTTCGGCAACACGCACGATATGTGTTTCATCTTCTTCGTGAAGGCCGATCACAAGCCCTCCTGCAAGGGAAGCAGCGGCATTATCAGGATGCCCCTCTTCAAGACTGGCTAAGTGCAGCTTGTCGCTTTCCGACAGCTGCAGGCCGCATAACTCATCCGCAAGCTCAATGGCGGCGACGATAGCGGCCGCGCTGCTTCCGAGACCCCGTGCAAGGGGGATGTCACTCCACACTTTGACATGGGCGGGCGGCAGCTCTTTCTGATAGCGGTCAGCCGTCCGTTTGGCGACTTGGTAGATGAGGTTGTCCGTTCCTTGAGGGATGCCCGCAACAGTTTCGGTTTCCGCCGAGAACTGCCATTCATCGTTTCGGAAAACCGAAAGCTTCAAATATCTGCTGAGCGCCATCCCGACGGAATCAAACCCAGGCCCTAAGTTGGCGGTGCTTCCCGGAACCGTAATGGAAAACAGCATCTCCGCCTCATTCATACACGCGCCGCTCCATTTAAGTATTCCAGAATACTGTCCTCATCTGTCGGCAGCGTAATCGGTTTTATGTCAGATACGTCTACAGCCGTGTTCGGATCTTTCAGGCCGTTTCCGGTCAAAACTGCGACAACCTTGCTGCCTTTTGGAATTTCACCGGATTTTACCTGTTTCAAAACGCCGGCGATGGATGCACAGGAGCCCGGTTCGGCAAACACGCCTTCTTCACGGGCAATCAGCTGATAAGCGTGAAGAATGTCTTCATCTGTGACTTCATCAATTTTTCCGGCTGATTCTTCCGCAGCGAGCACCGCTTTGTCCCAGCTGGCAGGATTCCCGATTCGGATTGCCGTCGCAACAGTCTCTGGATTTTTAATGACTTCGCCGCGGACGATAGCCGCAGAACCTTCCGCCTCAAAACCGCGCATCTTCGGAAGTCCGGTGCCGTTTTTCTCATGGTATTCTTTGAACCCTTTCCAGTAGGCCGTGATATTCCCGGCGTTTCCTACCGGGATCGCCAGAATGCCCGGCGCTTCGCCGAGCTGTTCGCATACTTCAAAGGCCGCTGTTTTTTGCCCTTCAATCCGGTAAGGGTTTACTGAATTCACTAATGCAATCGGTGATTTTTCGCAAATTGACCGGACGATGGCCAGCGCGTCGTCAAAGTTTCCGTCAATCGCGATGATTTCCGCACCGTACATGACGGCCTGCGCAAGTTTTCCGAAGGCGATTTTTCCGTCCGGGATGATGACGATGCATTTCATGCCGGCTCTCGCCGCGTATGCGGCAGCTGCCGCGGATGTGTTGCCTGTAGAGGCGCACATGATGGTATCATTGCCTTCTTCTTTCGCTTTGGCGACCGCCATGACCATGCCGCGGTCTTTAAAGGATCCCGTCGGATTAACGCCCTCTGTTTTCACATGCAGTTCAATTCCGAGCTTTTCGGAAAGTTTCGGCAGGTGAATCAGCGGCGTGTTGCCTTCATGCAATGTCAGGGCCGGCGTCTGATCCGTCACCGGCAGAAATTCTTTATATTGATGGATGAGTCCTTTCCACATTAGCTCCAACCGTTCCCTTCTACGCGATATGTGCTTTTTACTTCTTGTACGACTTCGAGGTCATTTAAGTTTTGCAGAATGTCACTGAAATCTTCTTCCGATGTATGATGCGTGACGATGACAATTTCCGCGAGGTCGTCATGGCCTTTGATCGGCAGCTGCAGAATTTTTTCAAAGCTGACGCCGCGCTCTGAGAAGGCCGATGTGATTTTTGAAAAAGAGCCGACCTGGTCTTTGACGTGAATTCTTAAAAACTGCTGGGCATAGATATCAGACGGCTGCTTCAGATTTCTTTCAAACTGCGGGGCGACAAAGCTGTTTCCGTTTACGCCGAGACGCATGTTTTTCATGACCGCGACCAGATCGGAAACGACCGATGTCGCAGTCGGCATGCTTCCGGCTCCGGGGCCGTAAAACATCGTTTCGCCGACGGCTTCTCCGTACACGTAAACGGCATTAAACTCGTTATGCACCGCAGAGAGCGGATGATGATCCGGGAGCAGTGTCGGCTGAACGCTGACTTCGATTTTATTGTCATCACGCTGGGCGATGCCGATCAGCTTCATCGTATAGCCGAGCCGTTTGCTGAAGCTGATGTCTTCATCCGTAATCCGGGAAATTCCTTTTACTTTGACATCGTCCAGATCGACGTTCATAGAGAAGCCGAGACGGGCTAAAATCGCCATCTTGCGTGCGGCATCGAGGCCTTCTACATCGGCGGTCGGGTCCGCTTCCGCGAATCCGAGATCCTGCGCTTCCTTCAGCACTTCTTCATACGGGCTTTTTTCTTTAATCATTTTCGTTAAGATGAAGTTCGTCGTTCCGTTGACGATTCCCATCATTTTTGTGATCCGGTCAGAGGAAAGGCCTTCTTCGAGCGTGCGTAAAATCGGGATTCCGCCGGCGACACTCGCTTCATAATACAAGTCACAGCCATTTTCCTTTGCGGCGGCTAAAAGCTCTGACCCGTATACGGCGATCAGATCTTTATTTGCGGTCACAACATGTTTTTTCGCTTTCAAGGCATCAAGAAGATATTGCTTCGTCTGTTCGACACCGCCGATGACTTCAATAATCACGTCGACCTCAGGGTCATCGATCACATCATAGACTTCTGTCGTCAGCACTTCTTTCGGCAGGTCTGCGTCTCGTTTTTTATCAATATCTTTAACTAGCACTTTTTTGATCGTCACCGGACAGCCGACCTGGTGCATAAGCTTATCCTGATGATCTTGTATAATTTTGACGACTCCGCTTCCCACGGTTCCCAGTCCTAACAGTCCAATACGAATCGCTTCCAAAGAGAAACTCCACCTTTCTTCCTTTTGTCCACTAGAAAAGGACAATTGTTAACCCTTCACAGACATTTAAGTTACAAATATTATATAAGCCCGCATTTGTTTTGACAAGCGGCTGAATATTGTTTCTGCGGCTATGAAAACGCTTAACACACTGATATGACAAGATTCCCTATTTTCTAAATATTTTTACGTCATATTTTCTTACGAACTGATTCCTTTTCCGAGCCACGCCACAGGCGGGACAAAAACCTGCGCCGACCTGACATTCATCATGTTGTGACATGTCTGTAAAAACTGTTCATAGCGGGTGCAGTCGGCAAGAATGTAGTCAAGCTGCTCTTCGTAAAACTGTTTTTCAGAATCATGAGAAATGTAATAGCTCTCCACCGTCTCGAAGAAATGGAGCGGAAACAGCAGGCGGCTGTAAAACAGGCGTTTGGAAAAGGAGGATAACGGCGTAACTTGCTCATATTCCTGCAGAAACAAAAACCCATCTTTGAGCAGGTCGTCACGATGATACAAATATGTGCTGCGCATATATTCCGCAATATCACGGGCGGCATGGTCGAATACCCAATCGCCCGGAATGCGGATCAATGATTCCTCCGACCAGGTATCCCGTTCCATCCGCTGATGGCAGATTGTCCCCGAGTCTTCTGCGCCGGGATTGTCATCCAGCTCCGTATCCACTAAATATTGAATGGCGTTTTCCGCTAAGCCTGAATAATAAGGAAATGCTTCGATCATTTTCTTTTCGAACGGTTCAAGCGGAGACATATGAATTTTCTGCATCCAGAATGATTCCAGCTGATCCACCCGTTTTCCCCATAAGTCCTTCCATTGGCCGATCCTGCCCGCTTCTTTCACTTCGTACGGAAAACCCCGCCCTTTTCTGTGAAATTCGGCAAGCTCCCCTCCGACGGAAAACGACCGGTTTGAGACGGGAATCGGCGCTTTTAAGAGCGCATACGTTTTGCCTTCGTCCTCAAAGGTCAGTTCTCCTTCCTTCGTAAAGATAAATACTGAAACGTATGGGTCACTTTGTTCTTGTAAATACTGACTCATGTAGTAAAGCTCCGTCAGCTCTGATTGCGAAAACCCGGAAACGGGAATTATAAGAAAGAAGGAATTAGGCGTCTGGAAGCATTGGTATTTCTGATAAACGGAAAGCTGTCTGACGTGGATGCCGTATTTTTCTTTAATGATGCTTTTCATCATAATCACCTGCCTGAAAAATTAGAGCTATTCACATCGTAGTCATACGCCGGCGGAATTATGAATACATATTGTAATCCTTTGAATCAAGTGGAGAAACATCGTACACATCGGAAGAGTGTTGTATAAACTAGTAAAAAAAGATTGGGTGAAGCAAATGTCAGAAAAGGAACAACTGAATCAGGTGGAAGCTGTCGCCAGGGCGCGTTTAAAAGAACGGGGGGTTGAGACGGACGATATTGCCGAGCTGGTGTATTTCCTTCAAAAAAAATATCATCCTGATTTGACGATGGAGGTATGCAGGCTCAATGTGGACCGTGTCATCGCAAAACGCGAGGTGCAAAACGCCATTTTAACGGGAATAGAATTAGATGTGCTCGCCGAACAAAAAAAGCTGTCTGAACCGCTTCAGACCATTCTGGCGATTGATGAAAGCCTGTATGGGGTTGACGAGGTGCTCGCCTTCTCTATCGTGAATATATACGGCTCGATCGGCTTTACGAATTACGGCTACATTGACAAAGAAAAACCCGGTATTCTCGGGCGGTTAAATGATAAATCTACGGGCGAATGCCATACGTTTCTTGATGATATCGTCGGCGCAATCGCAGCAGCGGCTTCAAGCCGGCTTGCTCACAGCGCAAGAAATACAGAATAAGGACGGCCGTCATGGCCGTCCCTTTTTTTATAGATGTTCAATCCATTCGGTTAAAGAGTCAATCGCATATGTCGGCTTTTGGCCGTAATCTGCCATATGCTCACGCTTTGTCACTCCGGTATGAACCAGCAGCGTATCCATGCCCGCATTGATGCCGGCCATAATATCCGTTGCATAGTTATCGCCGACCATGAGTGTTTCGGAAATATCCGTTCCGAGCACACGCATCGCCTGTTCCATAATAATGGATTCAGGCTTGCCGATAAAGACAGGCTCAACGCCCGTTGACACCGTCAAAACGGATGTGAGCGAACCGTTCCCTGGTAAAAGCCCTCTTTCAGTCGGAATGGCGACGTCGCCGTTTGTTGAAATGAACCGGGCGCCGTTTCTGATCGCAAGGCATCCCGTTGCCAACTTTTCATATGTAATGCCGCGGTCGATTCCCACAACGACAAAGTCCGCGTTTTCTTCTCCGAAGCTCAGCCCGTTTTCTTCAATGGCCTGACGGATGCCTTCTTCGCCGATCACATACACCGACGCGTCTTTTTTCTCCTGGGCGATATGCTGCGCAGTCGCCATGCTCGTCGTGAAGACCTGCTCTTCAGATGCCGGAATGTCAAAGCTCATCAGCTTGTCCGCCACCTGCTTCGGCGTCCGGGAAGAATTGTTCGTCACGAATAAATACGGAATGCCGCGCGCTTTAAGCGTTCTCACGAATTCACACGCTTCTTCGATTTTTTCCGTCCCGTTGTACATTGTGCCGTCCAAATCTATCAAATATCCTTTATAATCCTTCATACTCAACACTCCTGTGGATTTTCTCACTCGTTGTTATTTAAATGCGGAAACAGGCCCTAATTCTGTTTCCAGGTAGGTTCTTACACGGGCCGGAAAGGCTTTCAGCACATCTCTGTTTGACGTGATCAGCGTAAACAGCTCCTGATGGTCGGCGTGCTGATATTCCTGGACAAGCTGCTTTCTGGAAGAGATCAGCTGCTTCAGCTTATTCCCTTCATCCTCAGCTACCACCTTTTCATCCGTCAGAATATCCATGATGTCGTCATAACTGCCCGGATCGCGCATGATAAAGCCGTCAATCATATCATTTCCGACATCGAGAATGCATTCGATCATAAGATGGCTGATCCGCTCAAGCGCCCTTTTTTCGATTTCGCTCTGCCATGCAGGCGTGCTGTCAAACAGCGCCAGCTGGGTCTCAAAAAAACGGAGTGTTTGTTCGATATTATTTCTGTCAACAAAATACACGTGACAGCATCCCCTTCTGCATCAATTATTTTCTGATTCGTTTTAAAACAAAATACGCGCAGCCGAAATTGCAGTATTCGTAAATGTATTCGTCCAATGTGCTGATTTTTGTTTCAAAGGTTGCTTTTTGATTCTGGTCATCAAAGAAGCCTTTGAGCCGCAGCTGACTGTATCCCCAGTCTCCCACAATGTAATCATATTTATTTAATATGTCCGAATAGCGGGCTTTGAACGCTTCTTCATTAAAGCCGTTTTTAAAATCGTGTACGAGTTCAAACTCGGCATTTTGAATAAGAATCATGTCTTCACCTCTTTTATCACTCTTTACTATCATAATTCATTGACTTCTGTCCATCAATTGCAAAATGAGACGGTTCGGACGGACGGAGAATTTTTCCTCTTTATATCCAGTGTAGCGGTTCAGACGATCCTTATTCAAGAATGACTTTTTCCCTGCAAAAACGGCTCCATCACAAAAAACCCAAAACCTGCGGCGTTTTGGGTTTTTTCGGCTTATCTTATGCTTGGGCCTGGCGTTTTTTAGACGCTTCGTTCACTTGTTCATCCGCATGGTAGGAAGAACGGACAAGCGGGCCTGCTTCACAGTGGCTGAAGCCTTTTTGCATCGCGATTTCTTTCAGTTCGGCAAATTCGTCCGGATGATAATATTTTTGGACTTTTAAATGTTTTTTCGACGGCTGCAGGTATTGGCCGATCGCCATGATGTCGACATTGTTCGCAAGCAGGTCGTCCATCACTTCAATAATTTCTTCCTTCGTTTCGCCGAGACCGATCATAATGCTTGATTTCGTCGGGATGTCAGGCTGCATTTCTTTCGCACGGCGCAAGAATTCCAAAGAACGGTCATATGTTGCGCGGGCCCGGACTCTCGGTGTCAGGCGGCGGACGGTTTCAATGTTGTGGTTCAGAATATCAGGACGGGTATCCATTAATGTTTTCAGGTTGTCGTAATTTCCGCCCATATCGGATGGCAGCACTTCAATTGTCGTGAACGGGCTTTTTCTGCGGATCGCCCGGACCGTTTCCGCAAAGACGCCTGCTCCGCCGTCTTTCTGATCATCACGCGCTACGGCCGTGATGACGGCGTGTTTTAAATTCATCAGCGCGACGGAATCAGCTACGCGTTCCGGTTCCTGCAGATCCAGCTCAGTCGGCAGTCCCGTTTTTACAGCGCAGAAACGGCATGCTCTCGTACAGACGGAACCGAGAATCATGAACGTCGCCGTACGTCTGACAGCCCAGCATTCATGGATGTTCGGGCATTTTGCTTCTTCACATACGGTATGCAGATTATTTTCACGCATTAATTTTTTCAGACCCGTATAGTTTTCATTCGTGTTCAGCTTTATTTTGAGCCATTCCGGCTTTCTCAGATGCTCGTCTTTCTTTGCCATTTCCCCATCATCTCCATTATCCCTTTATTCATGTTCGTGTGCGAAAAATTTCTATTTCACGATGGATATAAAACTTGCGGATTTCTATTCAATAGTCACTTTAACATAGGAAAAATTTCTCGACAAGGGAAGAGAATTACTTACATTTTCTCGGATTGTTGCCGCAAACTATTTGTATTCAATCCTGAAAGGAGATCATGTTGTGAAAGTTCTGTTATCTGCTCTTCTCCTTTTTTCAGTTTTCTGTCCGGCTGCAAGCGGGAAAGAACAATCGGCTCTTGTTTACGGCGAACGGATGCAGTTGTACCGCAAAGCCGAAGCAGTCACGCAGATTCCTTGGTATGTGCTTGCGGCAGTTGATCAATATGAAGAAAATGTCCGCTCGAACCGAAAGGATCTGCCGGAAAAAGCGGGAATCATCAGCATTTATATTCCGGATCATTTGTGGAGCGGCCCTGAAAATCCAAATCCTAAGGACGATGCGCCTCTCAGCATTAAAGTATTTGACGGGATCGGCCTGGACGGCGACGGCGACGGAAAAGCCGAGGTAAGCAATGATGAGGATATCCTTTATACATTTGCTCAGTATTTAGCGGGATTCGGAACCGATCTTGACCATATCCGCATCGGTCTCTGGAATTATTACCGCCGTGATCAGACGGTCGGCATTATCACCGAATTCATGACACTGTTTAAAACGTTCGGCCGCCTTGATCTCGGAGAGCACGCTTTTCCGCTTCCCGTGAAGACGGATTACAGCTACCGCAGCACATGGGGCGCCGCACGGGGTTTCGGCGGGCGCCGGATTCACGAAGGAACGGATCTGTTCGCTCATTACGGGCTCCCCGTCAGATCGACCTGCTACGGTATTGTTGAAATGAAGGGCTGGAACCGTTTCGGCGGCTGGAGAATCGGCATCAGGGATATCAATAACACGTATCACTACTTCGCTCACCTGAACGGCTTTGCAAAAGGTGTGCATAAAGGCCAGATCGTCAAACCCGGAGAGGTGATCGGCTCTGTCGGCAGTTCCGGGTACGGACCGCCGGGCACCGCGGGAAAATTTCCGCCGCATCTTCACTACGGGATGTATAAAGATAACGGCAGATCGGAATGGTCTTTTGATCCGTATCCCCATTTAAGGGCATGGGAACGAAAAGAAATCCGCAGGAAAAAGTAAACACACAGCCGCCAGGAAAGATTGCGGCTGTGTGTTTTTATTTATCTTTCTTCTGTTTTTCACTCGGCAGCTGGACGGAAGGCGTCACACCTGACCCGCCGCTTCCGTTATAAAACTGCGGCACCTCTCCTTGAATCGCTTTAATGGAGACCGGAATATTATTTGTCACGACTGATGTCTTACTGGCAAACGGAATAATGACCTTCACTTTTATTTCCACAAAAATACTGATATCGATCAGGGCATTGTTAATGCCGTACGGCTTTATTTTTGTTTTCACATCAGTTAACGCATCACCGATCAGGTTAAAGCGCACGGGGATTTTCGGCCCCAGATTTCCGAGAATGCTGTTTCCCGTGACCTGCCCTAAGGGAATATCGATCATAATTTCATCGGCCGTTTTCGCGCCTTTTTCCGTTTCATGCTGCTTATTGTTCGACTCCGCTTCCTTCAGATGAGCCTGAAGCTGCTTTGTCACTTTCGCCTTCATACTGTTGACCATTTGTGTATTAAAATCCATCGTTGTGACTTTTCCGTTTTCATCCGTTTTCATATCGACCATATCTTTCACATTATCGCTGTGAGACATGTATTCTTCAATGGATTCCGTAATGACCTCTGTCGCCACCCGTTTGGTTTCCATTTCTCCTATGTTCATCAGCACCGGTTTGATTGAGGAGTTGATCATCCAAAGGCTGATGACCGTCGATATGATAAAAAAAGCAAACGACAGAAGAAGCACATATCGAAAAGGCAAAGGCCCTCTCTTGCGAAGAGCGCTCCGGTATCTAGGCAAGAAAAATCCCCCCTTACATATCACAATGTATGCTTGCAAGAGGGGACATAGTATTTTATTTTCACTCTTAAAAAGTCCCGCTTACCTTCACTCGGATGTAATGGAACGGTCGGCGGATATCTGACATTACGGCTGCTGCGCGAGCTTCCAGGCGAGCAGATCCCTTAAAAACTCCGGCATAAAGTATTGCTTTTCTTTTGAATCGCGGATGTAAGGGAACAGCTTTCCGAGTGTAAACATGTCGAGAACGGCAACCGAGTATATCCGCTCCGGATCAATCTCTTCTCCGTTCACTTTCACATTGAGGAGATGTGTCACACCGTCTTCAAGAATGCCGGCCTCTGCCTCCGCTCCGGCATATACCATCCTTCCCATCACTTCCCCGCGGAAGCCGAGGCCTTTTATCCGCAGCTGCTCCATTTGTTCCGAGGCAGCCTGGCTGATTGTTTCCTGGAGTTCCCTGCCTGAAAGACGAACGGCCACCGGATTGATCGGATGAGGGCAGATACGGTGCAGGTCAAGCTTTGTGACAGGCCCCTTCTGTAAAGGCCCCAAAATAACGCCTGAATTCACCATGCTGACTTCACAGCCGCACCAGCTTTTCAGCGCTTCGGCTAATAGAAGCGGGAGCGGCGATTCCTCAAACCACTTCACGCCGGCTTCTTCATTCAGGTTGGCGACTTGTTCGGAGAGCAGGTTTTCCGCTTCCCGTTCCTTCTCTTTCAGAAAAGCCGCCGTATCTTCAGATTCCCCTTGCCAATCAGCCATTTTCTGTACAGACGCCTGTTTGCTGACAATGGTTCGTGATTCACTTTCTATCGTCAGCTCGACACAGCCGACATAGTTCCCGTATTTCTCCGCACATGCAAGCAATACGCCGTTTATGTCCTGTCCGTCCTCAAGAAGGTGGTGCGTATGTGATTCAAGAATGACATCGATGTCCGGAAATTTTTCCGCTGCGGCCCGGTCATCGATCAGGCCTAAATGAGAAAGCAGAATGATGATGTCCGCTTTGCCCTTGATATCGTCAAGTGATTCTTGAATGCTTTTTTCCGCATCCGTCACCGTCCAGCCTAGTTTTTGATAGACGGGATAATACGGCACCGTGACGCCGAGTATGCCGGCGGTCATCCCGTTTTTCAGCGTTTTGATCACGTAGGGCTCGGCCCATTCCGGCCGCTGTCCATCCGCGTCAAACAGGTTAGACACAATGACGGGAAACGCGGCATGGGTATATAAATCCGCCAGCTCATCGTGAGGCAGCGTAATTCCTTCATTATTCCCGACGGCAGCCGCATCGATCTCAAGCCGGTTTAACAAGTCGACATTCGCTTTGCCGAAGGTCGCTTCCGTTATCATTTGGAATCGGTCCATATGATCGCCGATGTCGAATACGAGTGTTTCCTCCCCGTCTTTTTCATGTTCATTTCTCTTCTGCTCAATATAATGTACGATTTTCGGCCAATTTTCGAAATGGCTGTGCAAATCATTCGTATGATATAAACGGAGCTTCTCTAACATACCATCTCTCCTACCTTTTAGCTGAATATCCCTTGATAAATCAATTCACAGCCGATCAAAATCAAGACGACCCGCATGAAAAGCACGATCGTTTTCGTCTGCACCCGCTTATTAACCCACGCGCCCATTTTGCCGCCGAACCACGCGCCCGGAACGAGGCACAGCGCATACAGCCAATTGACATGGCCCTCTGCGATATGTGACACGGAACCCGTCACGGAGGATAAGAAAATAATGAGCATTGACGTCGCCACAGCCACTTTCGGCGGGAACAAAAATAACAGCATCATGGCCGGAACCATAAGAGAGCCGCCGCCAATGCCGAAAAGACCGCCCAATAAACCGACGAAAAAGGCAATCACGATACCGGTAAAAATACGGTACGAATATGTATAAAGCTCACCCGATTCATCCTCATATGTCCGGATCATGCCTTTATGCGCTTTATTGACCGGTTTTGCTTTCGCCTTCAGCATTAATGTAATGGAAATCAAAATCATAAAAAGTCCGAACCAGACGGAAAACGTATGCGCATTAAAAAGTTTAGACAAATACGCGCCGATGATGCTTCCCGGGCCGGAACCGATAAAAAAGATCAGTCCGCTTTTGTAGTCAACGGTTTTATATTTCATATAGGCCAAAGTTGATGACAAGCCCGTAAAAATAATCACCAAAAGGGACGTGCCGATGGCAGTCTGCGGTGTTACGTCATGGAAAAACGGAGTCATCGTGCTTAAATAGAGCATTGCCGGCACGATGATAATTCCTCCCCCAAGCCCGATCAGGCTGCCGACCGTTCCCGCGATAAATCCTAATATGATCAAAATAAGATAAGACATGTGTCTTGAAACCTCTTTTCTAGCTGAATAGGTCGAGCTGCTTCGGAGCAAGCCCGGTATATGAGATATTTAACATTTCAAGCATCTCAAGCCCGTTATCGGCAGCGTCTCCGCCTGAGTTATTATTGAAGAGCACATACAGATTGCGCGACTGTTTTTTCAGCACCTGAAGATTGTTTTTCCAATCTTTGAGCTCCTGTTTGTTATAGCGGTATAAATATCTGACCTCACGCCAGTTTTGTCCGCCGTCTGGTTTGATCCAGCCCTGTTTGTTCCGCCCGTGAAAACGGACAAGCGTTTTTTCTTCATCCGTTGCTTTCAGGACGGTCGGAATGCTGCCCTCGCCGATTTGCGGCTCGTCACATATGCTGTGAATCCAGCCTTCCTCCTTCATAAAGGAAAGCGTCTGTTCATAAAATGGCGGGGAAAACCAAGACCGGTTGCGGAATTCAAGCGCGCACGGGATATCGCCCATCTGCTGCCTGCACCATCTTAAATATGCGACGTTTTCTTTCTTGCAGTCAAACCACGGCGGGAATTGGAACAGCACCATGGCAAGCTTTCCATGCTCTATATACGGCGATAATGACAGCTTAAACGCCTCAAACATTTCTTCCTTCGATTCATAGGGAATATCGCCGCGCTGATGGCCCGTCATTCCTTGATATGCCTTAATGACAAATTGAAAAGATTCCGGCGTCTCTTTGACCCATCTTTCATTATTGCGGGCGGGCTGTATCGCGTAAAAGCTCGCGTCCAGCTCAACGATGGGAAAATGGGAGGAATACGCCTGCAGTTTTTGCGGGCCCGCTGTTTTAGGCGGATAGATGCTGTCATGATCCCCCCACCCCGTCAGTCCGATATAAATCACAATCCTTCACCTCTCACTCTAGTTTATCACAGGTGTTTTTCTCTTTCTGTTTCCATGTTTTTTCTGAATGCACTTTTCAGGAACCGATACTGATGTTCATTGGTGTCCGAAAATGCCTCATCTCTGGAAGAAAGAATGTGCTGATAGACGATCGGCTCTGAAAACTGACCGCTCGTGAAATCATATATCTCCCCGTCTATTCGGTTATAAAAATGCCAGCTTGTGCCGGTTTTTGTTTTGAGAATGTCACCGCCGTAAACATCTTGGATGACTAAAGCCGTCACGCCGCACTGGCCTTTGGCCGGGCAATCTTCCGTCCATTTTGTACTAGTCTTGCGCGACCAGGATGCCGTTAATATGTTCAAGATTTGATCATACAATGTGTTTTACTCCTTTTTATAAAAAGATACCACGAGACCCGCTTTCCAAACGACAAAAAAAGCCGATTCTCATCAGAGAATCGGCTCTTTTATTTGAGAAGGCTTCAGGAATGTTCCGAAAGCCCCGCTCTGCTTACGGCCTCCATCCTGATACACACAGCGTCCCTTGCTGTAGGTCGCAGCAATTCGGTATGGAAAGGTGCGGCCTTCATACAGGCTTTGCTTATGTTTGGAAAACATCGTTTCTTTTGTGACGGTAAAAGGTTCCGGCCGGACGATGGCAAAATCAGCGTCAAATCCCTCTTCAAGCCGTCCTTTATTCGTTAAACCGAAGCGCTTGGCAGGTGCTTCGGCCGTCCATCGGGCCACATGTTCAAACGGAATCCCATGATCGATCGCTAATTGAATCATGCCGAGAAGCGTAAATTGGCCTCCGCTGATCCCGCCCCACGACAGAAACATATTATCCTCGCGTTTCAAAGACGGATGACAGGGAGAATGATCCGAAGACACCATATCAATCAGGCCCTCAGCCAAAACTCCGATCAATTCCTCTTTATCAGCCTCTGAGCGGAGCGGCGGAGCGCATTTGGCGGCCGCCCCTTTTTTGAGGAAGTCTTCAAAGCTGAATAATAAGTAGTGCGGACACGTTTCAACGGTGACATCCAATCCGTCTTTTTTCGCCTGCTGAATGGAGAGCACGGCCCGTTTCGTGCTGATATGTACAAAATGAAGCGCGCATCCCGTCGCTCTTGCATATTCAATCGCCCGCTGCACAGCCTCGCATTCGGCTTCTTCCGGACGGGAGGAAGCGTAAGCGCGGGCATCAATTTTCCCTTGGAGCGCGTACTCGGTTTCAAGGAATCGGGTGAGGGCGTCGCTTTCTGCGTGCAGGGCCAAAATCTTGCCGCACGCCGCGATTTCCTTCATTCCCTTTAAAAGAGTCCGTTCATCGGCTGATTGAAATTCATCCGTTCCCGATTTAGACAGAAACGCTTTAAACCCGATTGCCCCCGCTTCTGCCATCGGCCGGATATGTTCGGTATATCCGGGCATCAAACCGCCCCAAAGCGCAAAATCAACCGCTGACTTCCGTTCGGCGATTTCCGCCTTTGCCAGCAGGTTTTCAGCAGTTACCGTCGAAGGGATGCAGTTAAGCGGCATATCAAAATAAGCCGTACAGCCGCCGGCAGCCAGCATGTTTGAGCCGGTTTCAATGCCTTCCCATTCTTCTCGGCCGGGTTCATTGAAATGGACGTGACAATCGACCGCGCCCGGAAACACATACATGCCGTCCGCCTGCACCACTTGTTCCGCGTTTTCGTCAATGCCGGGTCCGATCAAGGCGATTTTCCCGTCCTTGACGGCGATATCAGCCCGCTCTGTTCCGCCTTTTCGTACAGCTTTCGCACCCTTTACAATTACGTCATAGGCCATTTTATCTTCCTCCCTGTAAGGATGACGATTTTTCTGTCAGTTTTTATCACAACATGCGTCTATGATTGCCAGTTTACTGCTACTATGATCGTAATACATCAGTAAAACCGCTATAATTTTTGATGATTTTTATTCATATTAACCAATGGTTGTCTTTAGAACCTGAAAGGAGACTGACTGATGAACATTTATGACGTGATGAAGATTCCCGCTTATGAGCGGGCCGCATTAATCGCAGGCAAATCCGGCGGCTGGAGGGAGGTGCAGCACGTCAACATGATGGATGCGCCGGACATCGCTGATTTTTTACATAAAAACGAATTGCTCGTCACCACGGCTTACCACTTGAAGGACCGCCCTCAGCTGTTGAAAGATTTGATCCGCCTCATGGCAAAACGGGGCTGCGCGGGACTGGGGATCAAAACGAAGCGTTACCTTAATGTCATTCCGAAAGATGCCGCGGAGCTTGCCGACCGGTATGAATTTCCGATTATTGAGCTGCCGGAAGACATCAGGCTCGGAGATATCGTCAACGCCACACTGAGCCATATTCTTGATATGCGTTCAAATGAGCTCCAGCAGGCCATTTACGCCCATAAAAAATTCACAAACCACATCATGAGCGGCAAAGGGCTGCAATCCCTGCTTAAGAAGCTCTCAGACATTCTCCGGCTTCCCGTGCTTCTTTTGGATCAGCATACAAAACTCTTATCATCGTCCCACCGCATACCCATTGACACGTCTTTATTGAAAAACATCTGTTATTCCCTTTCCGGGCCTTATTTCACCTGCTTTTCCATGCTGTCCGACAGAAAGGCGTATTCTGTCCTGCCGATTCTGAATGTTGAGAAAAACTGCGGTTATCTGGTGATACCGGAGCTGGTGCAGACCGCTGATAAAGGCATGATTTTGACAATTGAACAGGCGGCTAACGTCATTTCCTTTGAACTGCTGAAAGAAAATGCCGTCAAACAATTCGGCAGACGGGCGCGCAATGAATTTTTCAGCAATTTCATCGACCGCTCATTTACCGGCCATGAAGAAATCAAAAGCCGCGCCAAAGAATTCCGGCTCCGCTGGGATCAGAAATACATGTGCATTTGCGGAAAGCTTGACCGAAATGAGAAAACGATCAGCTTTACCGAAAATCAGCTCGTTTCCGATCATGTATTTGATCTGCTTGAAGGGGAGCTGTCATCCTTTCCGTTTCCCCCTCATCTCTTTATTAAAGGAAATGTCGGTATTCTTTTAATTGAAGCGACAGACAGCTGGAATGAAATGCACGCGTCTGTCATCAGCTTTTTGGAGCAGTTTCAAAAGCAGGTCCGGACGCAATTTAAACGGACTGTCTCCTTCGGCATCTCAAACATATGCCAAAAGCTGATCGACGTCCCTGACGCTTTTACTGAAGCTTCAGACGCCATTTCATCCGGGCATTTGTCCAGAAGCGCCGAGTTTATTCAAATCTATCATGCCAAAGACGTGCCGGAGCTGCTCCGCCTGCTTCCGGCGGAAGATGTGAAGAAGTTTTACGAAGCCACCCTCCAAAGCCTGGCCGACCGGCAAAAGGAGGACCAGAGCCTGCTTCATACGCTGTCTGTTTACCTGGAGACCCACTGCCAGATTTCAGAAACGGCTAAGCGCCTGTACGTCCATCGAAATACGGTGATCTATCGTTTAGAAAAATGCGAGGAACTGCTCGGCAAAAGCTTAAAAGATCCGGAGACGACGATGCGCCTGCGGCTCGCGCTGAGAATGCAGCGGCTGATCGGTTAAGGAATCGTTAGAGACAGGGATGCGGGTGTTCTCCCGCATCCTATTTAAGAGGGATTCATTCAGCTAAATTCTCAAAATGCTGCCATCAAAATCTGCTTCCAGTGATGTCATCAGGCTTTTTCTAATATCCGGGATGCAACCGATAATCTCACCCTTTTTAATTTCATCCCAAATTGCCTCAGAACCTTTGTCACAAGCACCCATGATCCTTTTTTGATGGTTTCGCCATTCATTTAAAAATCAGCGGGGAGCGACATAAGACTCAACCACTTCACCAACGCCGCCCTGAAAGTCATGTTGCTTTTCCTTTTCTGATTTCATAAAAAAACTGCTTTTGATTAGCAGCCTTGTCTACGTAAGAAACATGTGTGATTTTTGCATTTATCAGTTCTCTTGGCATGTGTTCACTCATTTCAAAGAATATTTAACAATTTCTCCATTGTTACATTTCCGTTAAGTGTTATTTTTATCCTATAAAAGACAAAAGGAGGTTTCACTTTGAAACTAGCTAAAAATGCTTTGTTATCACTTGCAATTGTTTCATTCGTTTTCGCGCCTTTTTTTAACTCTTCAGCATCAGCTGCCGGGCCCACTACTAAAGTGAATAAGAATTTGTTTCAACCTCAGTCTGAAACCCGCGTCAATTTAAAAGTAGGAGAGATAAGGAATTATTCTACTTCTGGTAATCGCATTACCTTTAATCCTATGGGTTATAACCCTCCTGCTGTTACATGGAGAGCTTTAGGTACTGACTACAAAACTATTCAGGTATTTGCAGTCGCTAAAGGAGAAGCCTGGATTGAATTCTATGATGACTCCTTCACTTGGAAAACCCGATACCATTTTGTAGTTCAGTAATAATCCGAAGAGATAGAATCTATCTCTTCTTTTTAATTAAACGATTGCGGCGTTTCGAATCTCTTCTTTTTCTTCAGCAGACAGCCCCAAAATCTCGTTATCTACTACAGGAGATAGAACGCAGTGAGAACTAACCCGCTCAGCGGCGGAAAGCTTTGTGTCTCGCTGATACACACAGGTTTCGCTGCTTCCTGATATCTTGAATTCTTCGTCAATACCAACAGTCGAACACATCAAGACCAAATACCGCTTCTGGCAGGCCGATCAAGAGGATTTTATTAAATTTCCGAAAAAGGAGGGGTGGTTCCCCTCCGTGAATCGTATTGAAGCTTTGTGTGTTTGCTAATGGCTGTCTGGATAATGGTCTCACTGTCATCTTGGAAAGATCACTTACTTCTATAAGTCTTTCTTTTTAACAAAAACCGCAGATATAGCAGCAGAAATAACTATCCGCTCCGCTTCTTATGCACTCTCTGTAACATGGAGAATTATAAAAAGGAGGGCGCGCGGAAACATAGGTGGAGCTCCCTGAATGGGTCAATTGATGGGCCCATGGATAAGAATTAAATTCTTGCCGCTGATACAAATGGAATGACGGGTAATAATACAATATTTTCAACTCCTTTTCCGTACACCATATTGTACTTACCGACACCCTTTTTAGATGATTGTCTCTTGCATAATTGTGTGTTGGCCTAATTGCGGGTTTTAATCTGCAAAATTCGTGCAGGGGAACCATCACAAAGTCATCCGAGAAAGGTTTTATAAGACCACCACTCCTTAATGTCACCAATAGACCCCTTCTGAACAGTTCGTATTATTTCAATGACCCGTTTTATCAGAATGCTCTCCCCCCTGCATACGAAACAGCAAGTTCCAAAACACTGCTTTTTCCTTCTCAGCATTTACCGCTCAATGATGTCCCCGCCTGACTGCCTTCTTTTTTGATCAACTTCCGGCATCAAATTCGTCAGACTCGTCAAGCGATAAAGCTGGTTTTCCTTTATCTACACCTGTTCCGGTTTCCATTCGCGCCATGCTTGAGCATGCGGAACAACGGTTTTTCCTATAATTCACAATGGCGTTCGATATGATTTTCCCTCTATGCGCATCTCTGCAAATTCAGAGATGCAGACAGCCAAAGAATAAACGGCAATCAGCAAAAAGCCTCCGGATACCCGGAGGCTTTTGATTCTATCCTTGCTGCGTGAACGGCCGGGTCTGTGTCTTTTTGCCCCAGCCAAGCGCGACAAGAAAACTGATGGCGAGAATGGCCGCTCCCAGCATATACGGAAATTCCATATTTACATCAAAGAGAAAACCGGCGGCTGACGGTCCGGCGATATTCGCTAAGCTGATGAATGAGGTGTTCATCCCTCCGGCAAACCCCTGCTGGTCACCGGCGAGCTTCGACAGCATCGTATTAACCGCCGGCCGGAGCAGCGATGTCAGCGTCAGGAAAAAGATTGCCGCGGCAAAAACGGCCCAATATGAACCCGCAAACCGGCACCACACAAGTCCTGCAGCAGCCCCGATCAACGTCACGTTAATGACGCGCTTTTCCCCGAACCTGTGGACGAGATAACTGACGCCGACCGCCTGCACAAACACGCCGATGAGACCCGCAGCCGTAATAATAAAGGCAATATCAGACGCTTTAAATCCGTGTTTATGGTCAACGTAAAGGCCGAAAACAGATTCAAAGTTCATAATTCCGAAGTTCAGCACAAAAACCAGAATCAGCATAAACGCGAACGGCGACTTGAGCGCGCGTGACATTTGCTTAAACAGATGCTCACGTTTTTCCGTTTTTGCCCGGGCTTCCAGCTGCTTTTCACGTCCCAGCGTTTCAGGCAGAAAGAAAAATGAAAGCACCGTTGAAAAGCAGGCGAGACTTGCGGACACGATGAACGGCACAGACATGCCGTAATGAACCAAATAGCCTCCGACACCGGGCCCGATGACGACACCGAGCGTCATCGCCGCGCTGAACAGCCCCATTCCTTTCCCGCGTTCTTCTTCGGTCGTAATATCCGCTATGTAAGCGAACATTGACGGCATTAAAAACGCCGCGCCCATTCCGCCCAAAAGGCGGGATGCGAACAATTGCCACAGGCTTCCGGCAAAAGCGAAGATCAATTGTGACACGGCAAAGGCGGCGATGCCGAAAATAATCAGTTTCCGCCGTCCGTATTTGTCGGTTATTTCCCCGGCAATAGGCGCAAATAAAAGCTGTGTAAGCCCCGCCGCCGCAACAAGCAGACCCATCGTGCTCCCCGTCGCTCCGAATTCGGTAATATATGCGGGCATAATCGGAATAATCAATCCGATTCCAAGCATCGCAATAAACATATTCAGCATTAAAATTGACAATCGGCCCATGTACGCCATGATTTCTTACCTTCTCCCCAGACAAACAGATGATCGTTCCATATTTGTCATTTTTTATACCATTCAGTATAACGGGGAAAAGGGAAAAAAGTCCAGATGATTTCAATCTCGTTTTCATGTCTCATGACAGCACACCGGTTTCAGCCGGCAGATCATATATGTTAAGGGCCGCCTGCAGCGCTTCCCCGGCTTTAACGGCAACACCGTGTCTGATCAGAACCGCTTCAAGTCCGGCCAGCACAAACAGCACATTTTCCTTTCTGCAGCTGTAGCCCATCGTTCCGATTCTCCAAATTTTCCCCTGCAGCGGACCGAATGAGCTGGCGATTTCAATTCCGAATTGAGACAAAAGCATCCTTCTGATCGATTCGCCGTCTGCTTCCGGCGGAATCTTCACACATGTGACGACAGGCAGCTTCGCCCCCGGATCGCCGAATAAATCAAGGCCCATCGCTGCAAGTCCCGCCGTAAGCGCTTTTTCGTGACGCCGATGCCGGCGGAACCGTTCTTCAAGTCCTTCTTCCAGGACAAGGCGCACACCCTCCCGCAGCGCATAAAGCATTGCTGTCGCTTCTGTATGGTGATTCAGCCTTCTTTCACTCCAATAATCCTCGAGCTGGCTCAGATCAAAATAGTTGCTCGTAATCGGCCGATGACCGGACAGCATTTTGCCGTCAGCTGCCGTCGCAATGCCCCGTTCTACCTTTTTACGCGCGGCAATGACAGCTGCCGTCCGGTCATTATAAGTAATCGGAGCCATTCCGGAGGGGACCGATAGGCATTTTTGCGTTCCCCCGATGACTGCGTCAATCTTCCATTCATCCGTTTTTACGGCGCAGCCTCCGATCGTGGCCACGGCATCCACGATAAAGAGTGCGTCTTGGGCGCGGCACGCTTCCCCGATTTCTTGCAGCGGGTGAATCCGCCCCGTTGATGTTTCTCCGTGCACCATAGCGACGATTTTCGGGGAAATCTTTTTCATCTCGCTGATAATCTCTTCAGGCCGGAAGACCGTTCCCCATTCACACTCGATCGTATGAACGTCCGCTCCGTACCGCTCGGCGATTTCAGTCAGCAGGTATCCGAAGCGTCCGTATATCGGAACGAGCACGCTGTCGCCCGGTTCTATCACACTTGCGAGAACAGCCTCAATCCCCGCTCTTGATGTACCGTCAATCGGATAGGCCCAGCGGTTTTCCGTTTGAAACAATTCACGGAGCATTTGCATCGTTTCGTTCATGATGCCGGTAAATGCCGGGTCAAACTGGCCGATGATCGGAGCGCACATCGCCCTCAGCACTCTCGGTTCAGCTTCTGTCGGTCCCGGTGTCATAATGGTTCTTTGCGGAATGCACAATTCTTTTCTGGTCGGCACGCCGATTCCCCCTTTACGTTAATAGGCAAGTTTATGTAATACATTCGCCAGCGTAAGGACGCCGGTTTCAAGCTGATGTGCGGGTGTGAATTCAAGCGGCGAGTGGCTGATCCCGCCACGGCTCGGTACAAACAGCATGCAGGCCGGAAAGGTTCTGCCGAGCATCTGGGCGTCATGTCCCGCTCCGCTTACGATTTTCTCCGGGTCCGCCCCCAGTTCTTTTGCAGCCTCCGCTGTGGTACGCGTCAGTGTCTGATTCATTTGAACCGGCTCTATCCTCATATATTCATCAATAATGGGCCTGACTCCTTTGTTGCGGCTGATGTTTTCAACAATCGACGCCAGTTTCTGATGGAAGGCTGCCAGCACGTCTTCCTGCCGGTGGCGAATATCAACGGAAAACTGGATACGGCCCGGAATGACATTCGCCATATTCGGTTCAACCGTCATTTTCCCGCACGTCAGACGGAGCTCTTCCGGCTGTCTTTCCGCTGAAAGCATCAGTTCGTGGATGATGCTGCTTCCCGCCGCGAGCGGGTCTTTCCGCCATTTCATTGAAGTGGTGCCGGCATGGTTGCATTCACCGTCAAGCGTAACGGTATAGCGTCTCTGTCCGGCAATCCCGGTGACAATCCCGATATCCTTTCCTGATCGTTCAAGCGTTTGCCCCTGTTCAATATGAATTTCCAGAAAGGCTTTGATATCTGTGCGCAGCGGTGCTGGATAACGGCCTGCACCGAAGCCGTTCTGCCGCATGGCTTCTTTCAGAGAAATGCCGGACGCGTCTTTCGGCGTTTCCGCATCTGAAAGCGAGAAAGCACCGGTGATATTGCCTGAGCCCCAATAGGTGATGGGAAAACGGCTCCCTTCCTCTTCACAGAGCGACACAGCCTCCAGCGTTTTTTTCGGACGCCCGCACGTCTCATGCAAATGCCGGATCGCCAGCATGCCCGCCAGCACGCCGAACGCACCGTCATATTTGCCGCCGTCAATAACGGTGTCAATATGCGACCCGGTCAGAATCACCTCACCAGGCGATTCTGTGCCGTTCAGCCGGCCGAACACGTTTCCGACATCGTCAAATGCCGTTTCCAGCCCGAACGCCTCCATTTTCTTTTTGACGGCAAGCTGGGCGTCCATCCATTCTTTCGTATATAAAAGCCTCGTCACTCCGCCGGAAGCGGAAGCGCCGAATTGAGACAGCCATTGTATGTCATCGGAAATCCCGATATTCGCCGCCGAAAGCTGCTGGTGTTCCATACACACCCTCCTTTTAAACTGAAAAACTGACAAGATGATCTTCATTATAGAAGGAGCGCATAACGAGTTCATTATCATATCTTCCAAAAAATCAATGATTTTCCGGATACTTTGACCAATAAGCCGAAGGAACCATTTTTCAAAAAAGATAGAATATTAGATTTATTTTTTGGATAATAGAGGTAAAGGAGGGCAAGTCATGACAAAAAAACTTTGGTTTCTGCCGATTGTCTGCCTGTTTTTCATTTTTGGATGGGCCGCGCCGTCAGCCTCTGCGGGCGCGCCGGCTGACACGAATCTGTACAGCCGGATGGCGGTTTCAACTGCCGGCGGCACAACTCTTTTTCCGCAAACTGCCTCAGCTGTCATCACTCCGTCTGCGGATACGGACACATATTACAAAGAAGCTTCCGGAAAAAGCGGAACGGCCTTAAAGAGCGCCCTGCACCGCATCATCAGCGGACATACAAAGCTGTCTTACAGCCAAGTATGGAATGCATTGAAGGAAACTGACGAAGATCCGGCAAACCCGAACAATGTCATCTTGCTCTACACCCAGGAATCACGGGCCAAAAGTAAAAACGGCGGCAGCGTCGGGGACTGGAACCGGGAACACGTGTGGGCAAAGTCACACGGAAACTTCGGAACAGCTGCCGGCCCCGGGACGGACATTCATCATCTGCGCCCTGCAGACGTCCAGGTGAACAGTGCCAGAGGAAACATGGATTTTGATAACGGCGGCTCAGAATACCCGAAAGCGCCGGGCAATTATTACGACGGTGATTCCTGGGAGCCGCGCGATGAGGTTAAAGGAGATGTCGCCCGCATGCTGTTTTACATGGCGGTGCGTTATGAAGGAGACGACGGGTATCCCGACCTTGAGCTGAATGATAAAACCGGAAACGGCTCAGCTCCTTACATGGGAAAACTGTCCGTTTTGCTCAAATGGAATCAACAAGACCCCGTCGACAGTAAGGAAAAACGGCGGAACGAAATCATTTACGAAGACTATCAGCATAACCGCAATCCGTTTATCGACCATCCGGAATGGGCGGATGAAATCTGGTAATCGTATCATAAGAAGTGATAAGGGAGCCCCGATCATCAGGCTCCCTTTTTCAATATACGGCGTTTTCAGTGTCGGCATCAAAAAAGACGGCCCGGTTCATATTGACCGCAAGCAGAATGGCATCGCCGGGTTTCACCTGTGAAGCGCCGTCAAGACGGATCGTCATGCGGTCATCTCCGCTCACCGCATGAACGTACATCTCCGCGCCTAAGTTTTCACATACTTCCGCCACAGCCCGGCACACCGCTTCAGGCGGGTGCTCTGATTGTCCGGCAAGCGTCAAATGCTCCGGACGCAGCCCCGCAATCATCTCCTTACCGCTGTATCCTTTCTGCACAAGAACGGCCGCTTTTTCTTTCGGAATGGGCAGACGAACGGACGAACCGGCAAAATACCATTGCCCGTGACTTTCTTCAACGACGCCTTTTATAAAATTCATACTCGGAGAACCGATAAAACCCGCCACAAACAGATTCGCCGGATAATGATAAATCTCATGGGGGCTTGCGGCCTGCTGAATATCTCCTTCATTCATCACGACAATCCGGTCGCCCATTGTCATCGCTTCCGTCTGATCATGCGTCACATAAACGATGGTCGCTTTCAAACGCTGATGGAGCTTGCTGATTTCGGCGCGCATCGTCACTCGCAATTTCGCGTCTAAGTTGGAAAGCGGCTCGTCCATCAGAAACACTTTCGGCTCCCGCACGATCGACCGGCCGAGCGCAACCCGCTGCCGCTGTCCGCCTGAAAGAGCCTTCGGTTTCCGCTTGAGCAGATGCCCGATTTCCAAAATATCGGCGGCCGTCCGGACTCGCTCTGCGATTTCTTTTTTCGGCAGCTTTCTGAGCTTCAAACCGAACGCCATATTATCAAACACCGTCATGTGGGGATACAGCGCGTAATTCTGAAAAACCATCGCGATATCGCGATCCTTCGGGGGCAGATCGTTCACCGCGTCTCCATCGATATAAAGCTTCCCCTCAGAAATGCTCTCCAGTCCGGCAATCATTCTGAGTGTCGTAGATTTGCCGCAGCCGGAGGGCCCGACAAGCACCAGCAGCTCCTCATCTTTTACATCTAAGTGAAAATCCTTCACTGCCGCCGATTGGGCGCCGTATGTTTTTTTGATATGGTCAAATGTTAATGATGCCATTCGAAACCTCCTCCAATACTGGAAACCGCCACATCTTTCTGTTATGTTAAAAATGTTCGGGGTTTCTGACAGATTCATAAATGAAAAGCAAATTTGTATTATAACGTCATAATACATATAATAGTACTACTACTTGACAAAGGAGGTCCGTCCCATTGTTAAATAACGGGAGCTCGAAACCTTTATATATTCAGCTGAAACAAATTATCGCGGACGATATCAAGAAGGGCGTTTATTCGCCGTCCGTAAAACTGCCGACCGAAAATGAGCTGTGCGAAACGTACAACGTCAGCCGCATAACGGTCAGGAAGGCCATCCTTGATCTTGTGGAAGAAGGCTGGCTCGTCCGGCAGCAGGGAAAGGGAACGTTCGTTAAAAGCCCTAAACTGAAGCGGGAGCTCATCGCGGTCAACGGCTACTCTGAATTTATGGAATCAACGGGGAAAAAACCGAAACACCAGATCCTTTCCCATGAAACCATTGAAGCGCCTAAATCCATCGCCCAAAAACTTCGCGTCGCTTCCGAAAGTCCCGTTCTTGAATTAAAACGCATTTTATTTCACGACGACCAGCCACTCTCATTCGAAATCGCCCACTATCCGCTCAGTTTATTTCCCGACATCGGCAAGCATATTAAAGGCGGCGTGTCGATGCATGACATTTTGAAACAGCACTATCAGGTGGTGCCCACCCATAATACGAAGCTGTTAAATGTCGTATACGCCAAGCAGGAAGAAAGCCGCTATCTGGCTTGTGATATCGGGGATGCGCTTTTTGAAATTGACAAAACTGCTTTTATGTCAAAAGACAAGCCGATATACAGCTCGCTGTTTTTAATGCATACCGACCGCGTCACGTTTACCATTAACAGTCCCTATGCGTAACAAGTATGAAAAACGAGACAATGCTTATCGTATTCTCGTTTTTTCACTGCTTTTCCCGCCTTCCGGCCTGTAGGGATGCCCGTAACCGAACGCTCCGAACCCTCCGCATGTTTTGGCAGCCGTCCCGGCGGCCGCAGTAAGCGCTCGCCGAATATCCTGATGCTCGAAGAAATCGGTAAGAAACCCGGCGATAAAAGAATCACCCGCGCCCAATGTATCTATTATATCAGCTCTTACCACCGGCTGATGATAGACGCGTTCCCCATCCGATAACACCGCGCCATATTCCCCCCTTGTCAGACAGACGATTTTCGCTCCGAAACCGCGGGCTTTTTCGGCAAGCCGCATACATTCACTTTCACTCAAATCACTCCCGGAAAAAAACGCATACGTCACGTACGGACAGACCGCTTCTAAATAGGCTTCGTCACGTTTTACAGAGAAGTCAAAGGAAATCGGCACATGGCCGCTCAGCATCGGAAGATCACGTTCTATCCTGCTGTATACGCTCGTATGCAGCAGATCATGTCCGGCGATAAATGAGATGTCATTCTCCTGAAAAGCGAGCGTCAGACGCGATTGCACGCCGCCTTTATTTGATCCGGCAAATATCCTGTCCCCTCTTTCATCAAGCGTGACGACCGCCATCCCGTTTTCGCCGTATGCCCGGCGGATCAGATCGGCATTCACCTTTTCCAGTTTCAGCACATTCAATACGTGATCCGCCGCTTCATCACTGCCGAGAATCCCGATATAAGAAGTTTCGTGGCCTAAGCGCCGGGCAAGCACGGCTACGTTTAACGCATTTCCGCCCGGGTAAAACGTCTCCTGATCCTGATAATAATCTACTACATTATCTCCGGCCGCTATCAGTTTCATCTTTTCATCCTCCTTATCCTTTCACGCTTCCCGCAGCAATGCCGCGGATAAAATATCTCTGCATCAATAAAAACAGCGCTATGATCGGAGCAGCAGAAATCGTCAGCCCGGCCAGCAGCACGCCCCAATCCGTCTGCAGCGCATCTCTGAACTGCATCAGCCCGGCCGGAATCGTCCGTAAATTTTCATCATCGATAAAAATAATCGCAAACATAAACTCATTCCATGTATGGTAAGCCGTCAAAATGCCTGATGTCACCAGAATCGGCACGCTCATAGGTAAGAATATTCTGAAAAATATTCCGAAACTTGTACATCCATCCAGATAGGCAGCTTCCTCAAGCTCTTTGGAAATCGACAAAAAATAGGAACGGATCAGAATCACGGTAAACGGAATACGGTAGGCTGCGTACGGAAGAATCAAAGCCCAATACGTATTGTACAGTCCCAATGACTGGATAATGGAGTACAGCGGCACAAGACTGACCTGCGGCGTCAGCATCAAGCCGCCAAGACAAATGATCAGCACAAACCCTTTTCCTTTAAATTGAAAACGGGCCAGCCCGTATGCCGCCCAGGCGCTCACAAATACGGTGATGAGACAAGTCAGCACGGTCACAATGACGCTGTTCATAAAATAAGCGGAAATCCCTTGGTTCCATGCGGATACGAAGTTTTCGGGATGCCAGACAGAGGGCAGCGACCAACTGTGCTCAAAAATCTCATCCGAGCTTTTAAAGGCGCTGACCGCCATCCATAACAGCGGATATGCAACGGCAATGAGGTAAATAAAGAGAAACAGCCACACAGACGTTTCCCCGACATACCATTTTCTCGGTTTTCCGCCTGTTCTGACGGCCTGACGGGCATGACGCAAGTCCGTCTTTTCAGGAAGCATCGGCTACTCCTCCTTTCCGGTCTTAAAGAATTTCATCTGAATAAGCGACAGAGCAAGCGTCAGCAAAAGCACCACCGTCGCGATCGCAGAAGCGTAGCCCATCATATCCTTTGTAAAAGCGCTCTTATACAAAAATGTGCTCAGCACTTCTGAAGCATTGCCCGGCCCTCCGCCGGTCAGAATATACGGTTCATTAAATACGGTAAATGCGCCGGTCAGCGTCATCACCACAGCAACAAACGACATTTCTTTCGTCTGCGGCACCGTAATGTGAAAAAACTGCTGGATTTTTCCGGCTCCGTCCAGCTGCGCCGATTCATATAATTCAGCAGGAATGCTCTGAATCGAGACAATGTACAGCATGGCGATGTAACCGACAGACTGCCATTGAGACACAAAAATGACAGACAGCATAGCGGTGTTTTCATCGCCCAGCCACGCCCGGGTCAGTTCATCAAGTCCGACGGCTTCCAGCAGCTGATTCAAAAGCCCGATTTCCGGGTTATAAATAAAATCAAACAACAGCGCAATGACGGTCATGGAAATGACGACCGGAAGAAAAAAGACCGTGCGGAAAAACGGCGACCATTTTCTTACCAATCTGTCTTCCAGCACGGCCGCCAGAATTAAGCCGCCGCCAACCTGGCAAATCAGCGATATGACCGCATACAGCACATTGTTGCGGAGCGCTGTAAAAAATACGGGATCGTGAAACAGGTCAATATAATTTTTCAAACCGATAAACGTCTTTTCGGGTTGAAATGAGCTCCATTCAAACAGACTGAAAAACACATTCTCAATAATCGGAATGTAAACGAACAGCAGAAAAATCAGCGCGGGCGCGAGAAAAAGATACGGAATGAAACGTTTTCGGCTGACCAAGGAAATCCTCATCTCCTTTCTCCAAAGAAATCTGTTCTATTCAGATGACGCTTTGACCTGACGCGCCGCTTTCTGCACGGAATTCATCACCTCGCGCGGTGTCATTGTGCCGCCGAGCATCTGCTGAACGCCTGCCGCATACACATCGGCGATTTCAACGTCAACATCCATATCAAACCACGGCACCATTGATTCGGCGCGGACGATATCCTGCACGGCTTCACGCTGGATCGGGGTGGAATTGTTTTCTGTCGCCGTTCCTTGAACCGCGCTGTATTTACCGACGTCTTTTATCAGCTTCTCTCCCATTTTTTTCGAGGTTAAAAACTGTAGAAATTCCATGGCTTCTTTCGGGTGCTTCGTTTTTGAGGAAATCATAAATCCTTCCGGAGATCCGGTCAGTGCACGGGGAGATCCCTTTTCGCCGCTGATTTTCGGGAAAGGAAACAAGCCCAGATTGACCGGTTCGACGAGCTTAATTTCTGCCGTTTCCGCATAAATCATCGCCGCTTTGCCGCTCGTAAACTGCTGGCGCACGTATTCGTGATCAACGGAGTTCACGTGCTTTGTAAAGTACGGCAGAAGTTCCTGAAGCTTTTCAAGCGCTTTGACATAGCCTTCGTCCGTAAACTCCCCGGTTTCCGGGCTGTAATCCTTCGCCCGCGTTTTTTCATCCACCATACGCTGGTTCAGCGTCCCGATATAATGAGAAATGGTCCAAGGCGCTTTTGTGCCGAAACTGATCGGAATATATCCGTTCTCTTTCAATTTCTCAGAGACTGTGATCAGTTCATCCCATGTCGCCGGGGGCTTCAAATGTAATGAATTAAAAATGTCCTTATTATAAAAGAATGATTTAGCGTCCATTTGCCACGGAACACCGTACTGTTTTCCGTCATGCGTAAAAGGTTTGATTTGTGACTGCACAAGCTGTGAGGACCAATCTTTATCCTGCTGATAGTAAGACGACAGATCGAGGGCTTTATCTCCTTTGATGAATTTATAAGCAAACCGGTCGCTCCATGAAAAGAAAATATCAGGGGGGCTCGTTGTTCCGAGCATGACTTTCACCTTGTCTTTATAAGAATCGTTTAAGACCGCTTCCGTTTGGATATGAATATCCGGATGAGCGGCTTCAAATTCTTTGACCGCTTCTTCAAAATAGCTTTTTTCCGGCTCCTTCGGCCACCTGTGAAAAAACTTCAGAGTCACTTTTCCGTCAGAGGAACTGCTTTGGCTTGAACAGGCGGCGGCTGACAGACATACGGCTAACAGAACGAACAGGCAGATGAGCTTTTTCAGATGCTTTTCCTCCTTTGTCACCGGACTATAACGTTATATATCATTATAGTCCGGTGAAATATAATGCGCGTTCTTAATATTCGACTTTCCACATGTAACGCCGCTGGCTTAACGGATGGTTCCTTGCTTCCGCCAGCGCATCCGCATAGCTTCTGAGCACCCGGTTTAATACGAGAGGAGCCAGATAGCCTTTTACAGAATCGTCAATTCCGGAAAAATCATATGCTGCCGCATCAAGCACAGTCAGTTTTTTGCCGTATCTTTTTGAGAAGGAAAGCGCCCGCTCTTCAAGGGGTCTTGTTTCGTCTAAGCCGAGCAGGATAATAAATGGAACGGATTCATCAATGATTTCGAACGGTCCGTGAAAATATTCTCCGGCATGAATGGCGTGGGAATGAATCCATTGCATTTCCATGAGAATGCAGATGCTGTAGGAGTAAGCGACGCCGTAGTTCGCACCGCTTGCCATCGTGTAAATGATATCTTCTTTTTCGTGGGCTTTCGCGAATGCCTTTGCGTGATCCGCTTCTTGTTTAAGCGCTTTGTCATATACGGTCTGGAGCTTATTGAGTCCGTCGATCGCCGACTCAAACGCGGGATGGTTTTCCAGCACGTGTAAAGCGCCGAACACGATTTGATACAGAACCCCGTAATTCGTATTTATCGCCTGTGCATTCTCACCCCAGTCATACACCGCGACATATTCGGCTTCTTTCGCTAGCGGCGAATCAGGCTCAAAGGTCATCGCAATCGTAAGCGCGCCTTTTTTTCTGGCGAAACCGGCGGCTTTCACCGTTTCCGGCGTATTGCCTGACTGAGAACATAAAATCACGAGAGAGTTCTCTCCGAGCTGAACGGGATTGCGCTGAATAAATTCATTTGAACTGTAGAGATCAGAGCTGATGGCTTTCGCCTCTCTGTCAAACACGTACTTGCTCGGATACATAATGGCTGAAGAACCCCCGCAAGCGACGAAAAAGACGTGGTCAATCGTTTTTCCTTTCAGATCATCCAAGAAAGCCTGAACTTTGTGATTCACTTGTGCGGCAGTTTGACTCAAATCCTTCACTCCTCAGTGTTTTATTATATAACGTTATATAACATTATATAACGTTATATTAATCGCAACAAAGGTGCGTTGTCAATCATATTTTCTGAAATTTCTAAAATATAAAATAAACCCGTCTTATTTCCCGCCCTCTCTTGACCTGACCCTTAGAGACACGTTTAGAATGAAAAACAGGGAGTGATTCAGAATGAATATAAAAGAAGCCGCCAGGCAGACGGGTCTCACGAAAAAAGCCATCAAATATTATGAGCAGGAAGGTTTAATCACCGTCAGCAAAAACCCTGATAACGGATACCGTGAGTATTCCGCTCAGAACGTGAATACGCTGAAAATGATTGCCGCCCTCCGAATGCTGGCACTGTCTGTAAGCGATATTAAAGCGTTCCTCTTAGAGGGCAGCAGTCTGCATGATATACTGCGCCGGCAGCATCAAAAGCTCAGCCGGCAGATTGAAGAGCTTGAGCAGGAACGGAAACTGACTGAAATGCTGATCAAGCGCGTGGAAGATGCGGAAAATGTCGATTCAATTCTGCATGATATCGGCGAGGTCAAAATAGATGAACCGAAGTATATGGGACTTCAGCTGAAAAAACTGTTCCCGGGAGATTTCGGAGAATTTATCGCCGCGCTGTTTGAACCGTTCCTCGACTTTTCTATTGATACAGATGAGAAAAAAACGATATGGGCGGAGCTTATTAAAGTATTGGATGATATGGAAGAAGTTCCGGCTGCACACCCGATGATGCAGCTGGTCGGCAAGGAGGATCCGGCTCAGCTCCAGCAGCACAAAGTACAGCATGATCAATTTATCGAGCGGATTTTGGAGAGAGACCCCGCCACTTGGGACACTCATAAAAACATCATCATTCAGCTTGTGAAAAGAGTGCAGACAGATGAAGAATACAGGGAAAGCCTGATCAAGGTCGGAGAATCAGCTTCTGATCTGCCCGCGCTGAAGGAGGGATCGCCTTTCAGCAATCTTCTTCAAAAGCTCAGCCCGAAATATGACACGTACGTGCGACTTCAGCTTGAACTGAAAAAAGAAGCCGACGAGGAACTCGGCTTTGATTCAGAAGCATATTTAAAACAGATGCTTCAATCAAAAAAACGCTAAGGTTCGTCTCCTTAGCGTTTTCTTTCTTCAGCCTCAGTGCTGCGCGTTAATGCGGTCAACGACATTAGCGATGAGCTGCTCTTTTCCTAAGTCGGAATCTTCGTCAACGCTTGCTACTGTCAAAATGATGGCCGCTACCGCAAGAGCGATCGTCTCAATGGCGGCCGCCGCGTTTAAAAATACCCATACAGCCGTTGCGCATTGGCCGATGGCCGTTGATTTTCCTTTGTCCATGCTCTTTTTGTCAAACTCTTCTTTCAGCACTTTCGCCATAATCTGCGAACCTTGATCAATGACGCTGTTCACTTTCTCATAATCGCCGCTGTAGACCGCCGCTTTCAACTCTTTAAAATAATCCGGCGATGACTTTTTAATATCAGCGATCACCTGATCGGAAACTTGCTTTAATTCATCCTGATCAATCTTTTTGACAGCCTTGGTATCCCATACTTCAGGAAGGAGCTTTGCGACCTCACCTTGTCCGAAAAAGATGCCGGAAAAAATGTCTTCACCCGAATAAGAGACGGATGGCTCAGTTTTCGCCGCGGCATGCGGGCCGACTAATGCGACCATTAAAACAAACACCAGCATCATGGCAGCTGCGGACTTCTTGCTTTTAACCATATAATTTCCTCCTTTTCCTTTTATTGAAAAAATTGTATCTGATAAAAAGGGGATTGTAATGGTTCAAAGCTACTGTTTTCTCTGCCGGCACCAAAAACAGGACCAAAATACCAGCCACCGTAATGGAAAACGAGGTAAGCCCCAGCATAACGGCAAAGATTTCGTGCATAAAAATGGAGATAAACAATATCAAACGCCAATATGTTTTCGGAGCAAACAAAGCGCAGAACATAATGGTTTGCACAATGAGCGTGCCCCACGTCGGGATGATGACAAGCTTGGACTGCAGGATAAAGTCAAACAGACCGTGAAGCGCATCCGGCAGACCCAGCATCGGATCGTTCAAATAGTAATAAACGGCAGTTCCGTTCTGCCACTCTTCTTCCATCAGTTTAGCAATGACGGAGTTAAAATACAGCATTGCGACCTGTATTCTGATGATTGTCAGCGTCGCCCAGCACAAGGAGCGGTAATAAGGCTCAAGCGGCCTTTTCTCAAAAGACGCCTCGTACGGAGACCAGTGCCATTTCCGCGGATCGGTTAATGTCAGCGGGAGCAGCAGCAGTGTAAAAACGGCAGCCACCTGATCTCCTCCGTCAAGGGTAACGGCGGAGTTTTGGAAGCTGTACGAAATCCACCAGTGAAAAAAACCGGTGATTCGCGGCCGCCAGCCAATGACGACAAGGATTAACATACAGATACAAACGGCTTTGACGATCTCAATGTAACGGAAATCGGGAAACAGCAGAAACAGGCTGAACGTGTCGGAAAAACTGAGCATTTGATTTTGCGTTTTGAAGAAGACAGACGCCGGATTGAACAGCAATGTCAGCAGCGTGCCGAGCGCGATTAAGCTTCTGGCAAGCCCGTACACATTTGTCCAAGGCGGATTCTTCATCATCCATAAGGTGAGCTGCTTTTTTGCATCCTGAATCAATTGACATCCACTCCGATGTATTTTTTGATGGTTCTTTTCGTTTCGGTATGTTGGCTCCATGCCCATGGGGTAATGCGTTCATATGTAATGATCATTTTCCCTTTCAGCCTTGGGGAGGGAGACTCATTTTTCATTTTCAAAAATGTGGTATCCTTAATGTCTTGGCCAGTCGTGAAGTCGTTCCACTTCTCTTTGGAAGGCAGCTTTTCCAGCATAAGGCCGAGCTCTATCCCTTGCGTCCGGCCGTAGCGGTTTAAGCCGATGACATTTTTCAGAGAATTATTCGGCCATCTGAGCTCCTCATCGGCATCAAGAAGATAGATGTTCAAGCTGTCTTCTCTCGGATCTTTACTGAAAAATCCCCAGCTTTGCGGATAAATCATGGAAACGGTTTTGGATTGATGCTTGGTTAATTGGATGGCGGAGCTTGGCAATGCCGCGATGATGGTAAAAAACAAAACGATGATCCAGGCGGCCATGATAAAAAGAAAGAATGAAAACATGCTGGTTTGCTTCTTGTCAGTCAATTGAAACCCTCCTAGCGTATGGAAATTTCATTGACATGATTATACACCATTCAACAAGTAAAATATTGATAAATTAGATTTTTCAGACTAATATACTATTATATGTAAAAAAGGGAGTGTTCATATGTTTTTGATGAATGATAAAGTGCTGTGGGGAGCTGTGGTTCTCGCCTTTATTCTGTCGATTGTGTTTTATCCGTTTCTTCCTGCTGATATGGCCATTCACTATGACGTATCGAACCGTCCGAATACATCAATCAATAAAACGGCCGGCGTCCTGATTTTTCCCGTGCTCATGATGATCTGCATGTTATTCAGAAAAAAGGTCGTCCAGCTATTCCTCATCGTTTACTGTCTGCTAATCGTGCATATTGCAGTGATGTGGCTGGCACTGTAAACATAAAGAAAACCGGAGCCCTTAAGCTCCGGTTTTTCTTATTTATAAAATACTTTCTCAATGTTGTATTTCGACTGAAGGGTATTGATCGCGTACGTTTCGTAAATCTCCCTTTCCATCGGATCATTTACGACACATACTTCAATTTTATACACTTCGTCTCTGTGATGTTTAACAGGCGACACATTGTCTTCAAAATGCTTTTTGATTCTTTGTCTTAATTTACGGGCTTTCCCGACAAACAGCAGCTCATCATGAATGTTATAAAACATAAATATGCCGCCTTTGTCTCTCGGAATTTGGTGAAAATCAATGAAACCGTAAATCGCTTTAATCGCCGGTTCATTCTCCGACGGTGACTGCTGCCGTTCCGTAATGGTTACATCAGGAGCAGGAAGGTTTATTTTTATCAAATGGGTCACGTCCTCTTATTCATTAAAGCTCCATCCTATCATAAGAATGCGCCAAAAGCTATTTTTTATTCAAGCGCCCCGGCCGGATCATAAAGGCTCAAATCAATTTCCGTCTGCTGCCCGAGCGCGAGTTTCGCCAGTTCAGCCCCCAGATACGGCCCGCTCGTCAGCCCTGAGGCGCCCAGCCCGTTGGCAACGAGGAGTCCGCTGATATTCGGCACTTTGCCGATGACGGGAAGAAAACCGGGAGTAAACGGCCTGAAACCGACTCTTGTCTCTATCATAGTACTGTCTGAAAGCCCCGGCGCCACGGTTAATGCTTTGTCAAAAATCTCGCGGAGACCGCCGGCCGTCACCCGCAAATCCATGCCGGTATCGTTTTCATGAGTCGCGCCCGCTATGATTCTGCCGCTGTCAAAGGCGAGAATGTATTGATCGTTTGGGGGCATGACGACGGGCCAGCCGCCCGTCTCCTCTCCCTGAAGCTCTAAATGAACGATCTGCGCCTTTTGGTATGATACTGAAAAACGGATGCCGAGCGGCTCAAGCAGCTCTCTCGCCCAAGCGCCGGCCGTTACGAGAACCTGGTCGGCAGTAAGCGTGCGTTCTGCGGTTTTCACACCGATGACGGCACCGTCCTCTGTCAATATTGACGCTTCTTCATTGTAAACAATCGCGCCGTGCTTAACGGCCGCGTTTAACAGCGCCTTACGAAGCGCCCTCCCGTTCACCCGGGCCGCGCCGCTGACATGAACCGCCCCGTATTCCTCCGACAGCGCGGGGAACAGCGCCTTCGTTTCTTCCGGAGTCAGTCTTGTAATGTCACCGATTTCAGGGGCGTCCTCTCTTCTTTTATAAGCTCTTTCCTCCATTTGGCTGAGCTTTTTTTCATCCGTATGGAGGCTGACGGCACCGACCTTTTGATAACCGGTTTCTGTTTCTCCATCAGCTTCAAGCTGCTGTATCAATTGGTTATAATAGCGGGCTCCGCCTTTTGCGATCGCATACCATGCCTGATTGCGGCGCTGTGACAGCCACGGGCAGACGATCCCCGCCGCGGCGTCAGTCGCCTGCCCCGGGTGCTTCCGGTCAATGACCGTTACATCCGCCCCGGCCTTTGCGAGATGATAAGCCGCGGACGCACCGAGAATGCCGGCCCCGATAATCAAATAAGACTTCATGTATAACACCTTTTCTATCTGTTTTGTCTTATTTATTTTAACAAATGGAGCGCCCGGTTCCTACCGGAGTCCTGACAGCAATAATGAGTTTCGAAAACGGAAACGTATAATAAAAGGAATACGTTCTTGTCTGAAAGCCGTTTTCCTCAAGAATCTCTCTGTATTGTGATGTATTTTTTATATCTGACACGGCCAAAATGCCGCCAGGCTTCAGCACCCTCACCATTTCCGCAATCGCCCGTTCCCTCTTTTTTCTGCCTGAAATGTTGTGTACGGTAAAATGCGAAATGACAAGATCAAACGTCTCATCAGGAAACGGCATGTCTTGCGCCAGTCCGTCATACAAATCAATTTCCGGCGCTCTTTCAGCCTGTCTGTTCTTTTCAAATGCGTCTCTTCCGTTTCCGACCAGGTCCCAGCTTGACCATTTGTCAATCGCTGAGACGTCAGCGCCTTTTTGAGCCGCGGCGATGGCTAATAGCCCCCGCCCCGTACCGACATCAAGCACCTTCATGTCCGGCTTTAAACCGGATAGCGCAAGAATGCGATGGCGGTGTAAAAGTTTAATGGCCGTTGAATACAAGAGCATCCAAAGACCGAGCAATAAAAACAAGGTGCCCGTCAGCCAGCCCCAGTAAGGAGGAATCATGCCGTATAACGTGCCTGCGGCATAAAGGAGCGCAATAAAGATAAATCCAAACGCTCCATAAGGCGCATCAATTCCGTATCGTGTTGTCATAACACCCACCCCTTTCAATATTTATCCAAATGGTATACCATATTATTCTAGCAAAAGCCGAAAGGAGATACGACCATATGAAACGCGGCATTACATTTAACATCCCAAATCAATTCGGGCGGTTTGCGGCAGATATATTACAACCGTTCCCCATCTCTTCCTATACGTGGTTTATCGGTGATGGAGAGGCGTATACGGAATTCAAAGAAGACACCGATACAGACCTGTTTCCGCAAAATCAGCGCATCATTCAGGGTCAAGAACTCCGTCAGCGTCTGGAAGGAAACCCTTATTATATGATTTTTGCTGAATTGAAAGCTTTCCCGGGCGGGATGGTAACGGAAATCAATACGTACGAGGAGTATTTGGAGAGTTCCTGTGAACTTGTGCTTCTCATCGCAGATTGCTCGTATGTAACGTTATATTGCAAAGATCCGGATATGCTCGAAGCCCTTTATCAGCAGGCTGTACAATGCGGATTTCTCCGCGTTGACTATGTTACAGATGAGAATGACGCGAGAACGGGATTGTCTGTCTGATGAAGGTGCGTTCTTTTTATGAAGCGCCTGATAGGGCTTAGGATTCAAAATATTGACAAATTCGTGTGTTTTCAACAAAAAAACAACCCCCTCATGTATACTGAGTGCGTAACTTACATATGAAAGGGGTATGGCAATGAAAATCAGCTTGAAGAAAAAAGCAGGTTTTTGGAAGAAGACGGCGGTTTCGTCACTTATTTTCACCATGTTTTTTACCCTGATGATGAGCGGTACGGTTTTTGCGGCCGGGCTGAATAAGGATCAGAAGCGCCGGGCGGAACAGCTGACCAGCATTTTTGAAAACGGAAAGACGGAAATCCAATACGGATATGTTGAAGCGTTGGATGACGGAAGAGGTTACACTTGCGGGCGGGCCGGCTTTACGACGGCTACCGGAGATGCGCTGGAAGTAGTCGAAGTATACACGAAAGCGGTGCCAAATAACAAATTGAAAAAGTATTTGCCTGAATTGCGACGTCTTGCGAAGGACGAAAGCGATGACATCAGCAATCTGGAAGGATTCGCTTCTGCCTGGCGCTCACTTGGCAATGATAAAGCCTTCCGCGCTGCCCAAGATAAGGTAAATGACAGCTTGTATTATCAGCCGGCGATGAAACGTTCAGAAAATGCCGGACTGAAAACGGCCTTGGCAAAAGCAGTGATGTACGATACGGTGATTCAGCATGGCGACGGCGATGATCCAGACTCCTTTTATGCCCTGATTAAACGCACGAACAAAAAAATGGGCGGGTCACCGAAAGACGGTACTGACGAGAAGAAATGGCTCAATAAATTCTTGGATGTGCGCTATGACGATCTGATGAATCCGTCAGATGAGGACACCCAGGACGAATGGAGAGAATCGGTTGCCCGTGTCGACGTTTTCCGCGATATTGTCAAAGAGAAGAACTACAATTTAAACGGGCCGATTCATGTCCGGTCAAGCGAATACGGAAATTTCACTATTCAATAAACAAAAAAACCCCGCCATATGGCGGGGTTTTACTATTAACCGATAGAACCTTCCATTTCGAACTTAATCAAACGGTTCATTTCAACTGCGTATTCCATCGGAAGTTCTTTTGTGAACGGCTCGATGAAGCCCATAACGATCATTTCTGTTGCTTCTTCTTCAGAAATACCGCGGCTCATCAAGTAGAAAAGCTGTTCTTCAGAAACTTTTGATACTTTCGCTTCGTGCTCCAATGAAATGTTGTCGTTCAGGATTTCATTGTAAGGGATTGTATCAGAAGTTGATTTGTTATCCATAATGAGCGTATCACATTCGATGTTTGAACGGGCGCCGTCCGCTTTCCGTCCGAAGTGGACGATACCGCGGTATGTTACTTTTCCGCCTTGTTTAGAAATCGATTTTGATACGATTGTGGATGACGTATTCGGTGCAAGGTGAATCATTTTCGCGCCTGCGTCCTGATGCTGTCCTTTACCCGCAAGAGCGATAGAAAGCGTCATGCCGCGCGCGCCTTCACCTTTCAGAATGACAGCCGGATATTTCATCGTCAATTTAGAACCGATGTTTCCGTCAACCCATTCCATCGTCGCGTTTTCTTCACAAACCGTACGTTTCGTTACTAGGTTGTAAACGTTGTTCGCCCAGTTTTGAATTGTTGTATAACGGCAGTAGCCGCCTTTTTTGACGATGATTTCAACAACCGCGCTGTGAAGCGAGTTTGTTGTGTACACAGGAGCCGTACAGCCCTCTACGTAATGAACGCTTGCTTCTTCGTCAACGATGATCAGCGTACGTTCGAACTGACCCATATTTTCAGAGTTGATGCGGAAGTAAGCTTGAAGCGGTGTTTCAACCTTCACGCCTTTAGGCACGTAGATGAAAGATCCGCCGGACCAAACAGCTGAGTTCAGCGCCGCAAACTTGTTATCAGTCGGCGGAATGACTTTCGCCCAGTGCTCGCGGAAAATGTCTTCATTTTCTTTCAGCGCGCTGTCTGTGTCTTTGAAGACGATGCCTTGCTCTTCAAGATCTTCTTTCATATTGTGGTAAACAACTTCGGATTCGTACTGTGCAGAAACACCGGCAAGGTATTTTTGCTCAGCTTCAGGAATACCGAGTTTGTCGAATGTCTGTTTAATTTCCTCAGGCACTTCATCCCAAGAACGCTCTGAACGCTCAGACGGCTTTACGTAATACGTAATTTCGTCAAAGTTTAAAGAGTTTAAATCCCCGCCCCACTGCGGCATCGGCATGTTGTAGAAATGCTCAAGAGATTTCAGGCGGAAATCAAGCATCCATTGAGGCTCTTCTTTCATGCGTGAAATTTCTTCTACGATTTCTTTTGTCAATCCGCGCTCTGAACGGAAAATGGAAACGTCCTTATCGTGAAAACCGTACTTGTATTCACCAATTTCAGGCATTTTTTTAGCCATCCATTTTCACTCCAATCTTTTAATTGCCGCCTTTTTCGCCAGCGACTCCTTTTTCAAGTGCTTTCCATGAAAGGGTGGCACATTTAATCCGGGCCGGGAATTTCGAAACGCCTTGAAGAGCTTCAATATCCCCGAGATCTATCGAGTCGTCATACTCTTTCCCTTGCATCATGTCTGAGAAAACCTTAGACATGGAAAGGGCGGTATCAATATCTTTTCCTTTAATCGCCTGCGTCATCATGGAAGCCGAAGCCATGGAGATAGAACATCCTTCCCCTTCAAACTTCGCTTCCTGAACGGTATCGCCGTCAAGCTTCATTGTCAGTCTGATCCGGTCGCCGCAAGTCGGGTTGTTCATATCGACGACGATGCTGTCATCCAAAACCCCTTTGTTGCGCGGATTTTTGTAATGATCCATGATCACTTGTCTGTATAATGTATCTAAATTTGCATTAAAAGACATTTGTAAAGTACTCCTTTGTCTTTTGGAGGGCTTCCGCGAGCTTATCGATCTCTTCCTCTGTATTATACAGATAAAAACTCGCTCTCGCAGTAGCAGATACATCCAGCCATTTCATGAGCGGCTGGGCGCAATGATGGCCGGCTCTGACCGCAATGCCCTCAGCATCGAGGACAGTCGCGACATCATGAGGGTGAACCTCATCAAGATTAAATGTCACAAGTCCCGCCCGCTCTTTCGGACCGTATACCGTCACGCCGTCTAGCTGCTCGAAACGGTCAAGCGCATAGGCTGCAAGCTTATGCTCATGCCGGGAAATCTCGCCGAGTCCGATCTCTTCAAGAAAATCAATCGCAGCTCCCAATCCGATCGCGCCTGCGATAATCGGCGTGCCTGCTTCAAATTTCCACGGAAGCTCTTTCCAAGTTGATTCATAAAGCCCTACAAAGTCGATCATTTCGCCGCCAAATTCGGCCGGCTCCATATTCTCAAGCAGTTCTTTCTTGCCGTACAGCACGCCGATTCCCGTCGGGCCGCACATTTTATGGGAAGAAAGCGCGAAGAAGTCGCAATCCAAGTCCTGAACGTCGATTTTCATGTGCGGTGTGCTTTGCGCCCCGTCCACCACGATGACCGCGCCATTGTCATGAGCGATTTTGGCGATCTCTTTAATCGGGTTGATCGTGCCGAGCACGTTTGACACATGAGCGACTGCCACGATCTTCGTATGGCTTGTGACAGTCTGCCGGACGTCGTCTAACGAAAGCGTGCCGTCTTCCTGCATCGGGATATACTTTAAAGTCGCGCCGGTTGCTTTTACAGCCTGCTGCCACGGAATGATATTCGCATGATGCTCCATTTGGGTGATGACCACTTCATCACCGGGTTTTAAGCTGGCGCGGGCATAGCTCAGCGCCACCATATTCAGTGAAGTTGTCGTGCCTTTTGTGAAAATGACCTCAGCCATTGATTTCGCATTGATAAACTTACGGACTTTTTCACGCGCACCTTCATAGCCGTCTGTCGCTCTCGTGCCAAGAGTATGAACGCCTCTGTGGACATTGGAATTGTATTTGCTGTAATACTGATCCACTGCTTCAATGACAGCACGCGGCTTCTGGGAAGTCGCCGCGCTGTCAAGGTACACGAGGTCATGTCCGTTCACTTGCTGATGAAGGATCGGGAACTGTTCACGAATATCGGTGATATTCATTATTTTACTTTCCTTTCGATGACGGAGACGAGCTGTTTCTTAACTCCTTCAATCGGAAGCTCTTTTACCACCGGAGCAAGGAATCCGTAAATGACTAAGCGCTCCGCTTCTTCTTTCGGAATTCCGCGGCTCATTAAGTAGTAAAGCTGGATCGGGTCCACACGGCCGACAGATGCCGCATGTCCTGCAGTTACATCGTCTTCATCAATTAAAAGAATCGGGTTTGCATCTCCGCGTGCTTTTTCACTCAGCATCAGAACGCGGGATTCCTGTTCAGCGTTTGCTTTAGACGCGCCGTGCTCGATTTTGCCGATTCCGTTAAAGATGGAAGATGCGGCATCTTTCATGACTCCGTGCTTCAGGATATAGCCTTCAGAAGCCTTACCGAAGTGGATGATCTGCGTCGTAAAGTTTTCCGTCTGTTCTCCTCTTCCGACAACTACGGTTTTCGTATCGCCGTATGTGCCGTCTCCGTAGAGGTTTGTCGTATTTTCAGAAATCGTGTCGCCGTCGTTCATCAGTCCGAGCGCCCACTCGATTCTGCTGTCGCGTCCGCGCGCGGCTCCGCGGCGGTTGACGTATGTTGTGACGCCTGCTGACAGGTTGTCAACGGCGCCGTACGTCACGCTGGCATTATCACCTGTGACCACTTCACTGATAATGTTGAATACAGATTCTTTCGGATTCACCGTGCTGATGTAGTTCTCAACGTAAGTGACGGAGCTGTGGTCTTCAGCGACGATCAGCACGTGGTTGAACAATGCCGTGTCATTGCTTTCATGAACGTAAACGGCCTGAACAGGCGTCTCCACCTGAACGTTTTTAGGAACATAAAGGAATGCCCCGCCGTTCATTAATGCTGCATGAAGCGCAGTCAGTTTATGTTCGTCGACCTTAACGCCGTCTTTCATGAAATACTTCTCAACGAGGTCGCTGTGCTCACGGGCAGCCGTTAAGATGTCCGTAAAGATGACGCCTTTGTCTTTCAGTTCTTTGGAAAGAGAAAGGAAAGCGGGCGTTTGGTCACGCTGCACGTATAACGTTTTGTCTTCGTTTTCGATATCGATCAGCGCTTTTGCTTCATCAGCTAAATCTTCTAAAGAAGCAAGCGGCGCATTTTCTACTGTATGCTTGTTGAACTTTGTAAAGTTCCAATTTGTGATTTTTGTTTTATCAGGCTTAGGCAGCGGCAGATCTTCAGCTTTTTCAAGAGCCTGTAAGCGCAGGTTTTTCAGCCAGGCAGGTTCTTGATGCTTTTCGGAAAAGCCTTTGACATATTCCTGATCTACGGATAGTTTCGTTTCCAATGTCATGATTATCCCCCTAACGCTTACGCTTCTTGGCCTACAGTTTCGTCTTCAATGCCTAGTTCTTGTTTAATCCAGTCATAACCTTCCGCTTCAAGGCGCTGTGCAAGCTCCGCGCCGCCGGATTTCACTACGCGTCCCTGCATCATAACGTGAACGACATCAGGCGTAATGTAGTTCAGAAGGCGCTGGTAGTGAGTGATCATTAAGCAGCCGAAGTTTTCGCTGCGCATTCTGTTGATTCCTTTAGAAACGACTTTAAGCGCATCGATATCAAGACCTGAATCGATCTCGTCAAGAATGGCGATTTTCGGCTCGATCATCATAAGCTGAAGGATTTCGTTGCGTTTTTTCTCCCCGCCTGAGAAACCTTCGTTCAGGTAACGCTGCGCCATTTCAGGGTCCATTTCAAGGAACTCCATGTTTTCGTCCATTTTGCGGATGAATTTCATAAGAGAAATTTCATCGCCTTCTTCACGGCGTGCGTTAATCGCAGAGCGAAGGAAATCGGCATTTGTCACACCGCTGATTTCGCTTGGGTACTGCATCGCCAGGAAAAGACCCGCCTGAGCGCGCTCGTCCACTTCCATTTCCAGTACATCCTTGCCGTCAAGCGTGATGCTGCCTTTTGTAACTTCGTATTTCGGGTGTCCCATAATCGCTGCTGAGAGCGTGGATTTACCGGTACCGTTCGGCCCCATGACAGCGTGGAATTCGCCGCCTTTTATTTCAAGGTTTACACCTTTTAAGATCTCTTTTCCTTCGATTTCAACGTGAAGATCCTTGATCGTTAATGTTGAAGCAGCCATATCTATACCTCCAAAATATATAATCATTATTCTCAATTTATTCTCATTCTAATTTTATAACAAATGAAAAGTAAATACAACTTTTTATATTACCCGGAACATTCCTAAAGTTTATCAAAGATCAAGGCGTAATTAAAGCTGTTTGAAACAGAAAAAGGGCGGAAATCCACCCTTTTTTACTGACCGATTTTCTCATTAAGCTGCGCTGCGAGGAACTTGCTTTTTTGATATTCAAGCTCCCTCTGCCGTTCGACTTCCATCCTTTTTGAAAGACGCCGTCCGTATTCCTCGTAGCCGATGCCGTGTGACTTCTGCATCGCTTTTTCCATTTCAGGCGTATAGTCAAGGTCCAGTCTCTCGTGGCTGGTGCAGATAATGAATCAATCCCTTCATATATTTGTTTCTATTGTAACAATGATCCCCTGCTCCGGCCAAAGAGAGTGTGCCCCTGAATCCTTTCGAATGTGCCGGAAACCGGCGCTCGCTTTATCTGAAAAACGGTATTCACACGATTGCTCATTCTAATGCGTCGTATGTCCGAATTCCTGAATGCACTGCTGCACGAGGGTCACTCCCTGACTGAGAGCCGCGCCGCCCCCGAATGCCGCCGCGACGCTGATGACCTCAAGGATGTTTTCTTCTGTGGCCCCTTGGTCAAGGCAGCCCTTCGTATGATAAATCATGCAAAATTCATCTTGAGCGCTGATGCTGATGCCCAGAGCGATTAATTGTTTCTCTTTTTCAGTTAATGAATCCGCTGAGAAACACTGTTCAGTAAATTCATTAAACTTCCGCCCCATCATCGGCATTTTTTGTTCAAATATGCCTAAACCTTCTTTGTATTGTTTTAACGCGTCATGCACGCTTTTGCCGTTATCCTGGTATTGAGCCACTGCCATTCCCTCCAATAAGTTAACCTTCCCTTTTATTATGGACAGTTCTCCGATTAATACCCGAAAAAAACCCCGGATGACTCATCCGGGGTTTTCGCTTTATTCAGATACGGGAAGCACGGCTCCGTCGTATTTTTTCTCAATGAAGTCTTTGATTTTCTTAGAGTGAAGCACTTCCATAAGCGCTTTGATTTTCTCTGATTTTTCGTCACCTTTGCGTACGGCGATGATGTTTGCGTACGGGTTGTTTTTCGTTGATTCCACTTCAATCGCGTCTTTTAACGGATTCAGTTTGTTTTGAATCGCATAGTTGACGTTAATGAAGACTGCATCGCCTTCTTCTTCATTATATGCTTTCGCCGTTAATTCAGGGGCGATTTTTTTGAATGTCAGGTTTTTCGGGTTTTTCGTAATGTTTTTCGTAGTCGCTTCAATCGTTTTCACCTTCGGATCAAGTGTGATCAGTCCGGCTTTTTCAAGCATCGCCAGCATACGGCCTTGTTCAGCGACATTGTTAGTCATGATGATGGTCGCGCCTTTAGGCAGGTCTTTCAGTGATTTGTATTTTTTCGTGTAAATTCCGAATGGCTCAAGGTGAACGGCTCCGGCATTCACGAGTTTGTAATCTTTATTTTCCTTCATTTCCTGTTCAAGGTAAGGAACGTGCTGGAAGTAGTTCGCATCCACTTCATTATCAGCTAACGCTTTGTTGTACATTTTGTAATCGTTCAGCACTTTTACTTTTAATGTGTAGCCTTTTTCCTTCAAGAGCGGTTCCGCTTCTTTTAAGATTTCAGCATGCGGTGTTTTTGTCGCGGCGACGACGATTTCCTTTTTATTCGAGCCGTTTGATCCGCAGGCGGCCAAAACTCCCGCGAACACAAGCAGCAGCGCACTTAATACAATCTTTTTCAATGTAAATCCTCCCTTATCTTTTGTCTATTATATTTGTAATTACATCACCGATAATCTGAATGATAAAGACGATGATGAGTATAAATACTGTCGCTACAAACGTTACATCCGTATTATTGGACTGGTAGCCTTCTACATATGCAAGGTTTCCGAGTCCGCCTGAACCGATGGCGCCGGCAATGGCGGTAGATCCGATCAGGGCGATGGCCGTAACGGTGATGCCTGAAATTAACGCAGGCATTGATTCAGGAATCAGCACTTTGAAGATAATCGTCGATGTCTTTGCTCCCATTGATCTGGCAGCTTCGATGACTCCTTTATCGACTTCCCGGAGCGCAATTTCCGCAAGACGGGCGTAAAACGGCGCGGAGCCGATAATCAGCGCCGGCAATGCGGCGTTCGGTCCTAAAATCGATCCGACCAAAATCTTAGTAAAGCCGAGAAGCAGAATAATTAAAATAAGAAACGGAATAGACCTGAAAATATTAACGACCGCCGCAATCACGGTGTTAATGATTTTATTTTCCCATAAGCTTCCCTTGCCCGTTAAAAAGAGCAGAAGACCGAGAACCGCTCCGATGATAAATGAAAAAACTAAAGCGATGACCGTCATATAAAGGGTCTCGTATGTGGCCGTCCACAGCTCGGTTATATCAACGTTCGGGAACCATTTTTCAAACATTTGTGATCACCTCTGCTTCTACCTGTTTGTCTTTGATGAACCGGATCACGTTTTCTACTTCTTTTTCCTGACCGTCAATATGAATGAATAAAGAACCGTAGGCTCCGTCCTTCGTCTGTGAAATTTTCCCCTGCAGAATATTGACGTCCACATCAAAGTTTCGGATCATTTCCGTAATGAGGGGCTGCTCGGCTGCCTGCCCGACAAATGAAAGCTGAATCGTTTTTCCTGTCGCTGTTTCCTGCAGAAAATGCTGGATGGTTTCTTTCGTCTCCTCTGGTTCTGTCACCTGCTGAACGAAACGCTTGGTCATCGGTTCGCGCGGGTTTCTGAAAACTTGGAGTACTTCGCCTTCTTCAACGACTTTCCCGTTTTCCATGACTGCGACTCTGTTGCAGATTTTTCGGATGACGTGCATTTCATGGGTAATGAGCACGATCGTCAGGCCGAGTCTGTCATTTATATCGGATAAAAGATCCAAAATTGAATCGGTCGTCTGCGGATCGAGCGCTGATGTCGCTTCATCGCACAGAAGGACTTTCGGATTATTGGCGAGCGCCCGGGCGATGCCGACACGCTGCTTTTGACCGCCGCTCAGCTGCGACGGATAAGATTTTTCTTTCCCCTCTAATCCGACCAGTTTAATCAATTCATCAGCGCGGCGGACCCGTTCGCTTTTTTTCACGCCGGCGATTTCCAGCGGAAACATAATGTTCTCCCGGACGGTGCGCGACCACAGAAGGTTAAAATGCTGGAAGATCATGCTGATTTCCTGGCGCGCTTTTCTCAGCCCGCGGCTGCTTACTTTATTTAATTCCGTCCCCGCGACTTCCACGGTTCCCGACGTCGGCTTTTCAAGGCCGTTCAGGAGACGGATTAAGGAACTTTTACCAGCTCCGCTATATCCTATAATTCCAAATATTTCGCCCTTTTTGATATCAAGAGTGACATCTTGGACAGCATTGACATCCCCATGCTTCGCTTTGTAAATTTTTGAAACATTTTGAAGATGGATCAAAGCAATCACCCGCCTTACACTATTCTAAGAAATCTTCCGGGTTTCTCCGCAAAAGAAAAGCCTTTCTGCAAAAATGAGCAGAAAGGCTTATTGAAAAAGGCCTTTCTCTCATCTTTCAAAGCAGACCGCTTCGAGTGAATTGGCACCATTTCAACATTGTTGATGGTTGCCGGGCTTCATAGGGCACTTCCCTCCACCTCTCTTGATAAGAGAAAACATATCGTATTTTCGTCCGGAAATTCTTACTGTAGAATAGCACGGCGAATGATAAAAAGTCAATAAAATAAATATTGGAAGCTATTGTCACATAGTAGATTGAGTTACGGCCGTTTACTGATCGCCTGAAAAAATCCGTTTGTCAGCCAGAGGATGGCCTCCAGCTTCAGCAGAGCTCTGAATGATCCTTTCACTTTGAGTTTTCCGCTTTGGATAAGCTTTTGCAAAGAGACATCACCATGCAGGAGATGAATGATTTCCGTCTGGTTTCCGTAAAAGGTCAAATTAGATTTTTCCTTTGAAACCGACGTTTTTCTCATTTCTCCCTGTCCGTTAATTGAGACCGTTAAGGCTTCTGTTTCTCCTTGGAATGTAATCAGCAGCGTTGAGGCGTTTAATAGCGGTTTCAAAAACAGATGCTGTCCGTCATTCTCTGAAACTTCTATTTTCTCCACTCGTATAACCTCCCGTTTTAATGGCCATACATACACTTTCTCTTTTTAACGGACAGAACCCTTTATAAACCGCACGACATTTTCCTGTAAATATTGTCACATCGGGAACGTTTGCGATGTTTTTTGTTTAATCAGCTCATATAAATAGGAAACGGAGCGGAAGGCGTATCCTTTCTCAACAAGCTCTCCGCCTTTAAACAGCAAAAAGCACGGAACGCTTTCAATCTGATAGGCTTTGGCGAATGCGGGGGAATAATTCACGTTGTTTTTATAGAAGGCGGCGCCGGGCAGCATTTCTTCGACGACAGTTAGCATTTTGGACGCCAGCTGGCATGTGCCGCAAAACGGGGTGTACAAATACAGGAGATAAACGTCATCCTGAATCGATTCGAGTTCATTTTCTTGGAGTTCTTTCATGTTTACCACCTCAGGTCGTTCTTTTTCAAAAATACAGTGTCAGCATCAAAGCCGGCTCTGATCAGCACAGATGCGAGATGATGGCCCGGGCACGACTCGACTTGCCTGTATGTTCTGTCTATATAAATATGGCGCGCTTCGGGAAGCTCCCGTTTCAGCTGTTTTCTTAATTTTTCTCCGGAGTCATCTGCGTCCGTTAAAATATAGACGTCTCTGTCAAACAGGCGGTCCGCCAAATCTTCCAGTTCGGTTTGGCCGATCGTCCCGTTTGTACAGACGATTTCCACGGGTTCGATGAGCACTTCCCTGACTTTGATTTTATCAGATTTTCCTTCTACGATAATGACCTTTTCATCTCCGTTGTACATAAGCGCGTCACCTGCCGATTGTTTTAGCGTCAGATTGAAAAAGAAGGCAGTGAAATTCACCGCCAACTGTTAACACCAGCCATTCTCATAATCGCAATCGACATATTTCGGATCGCTGCCGTTTATGACATCGGCTGTTTTATAAAATTTTTGATTTTCAAATGAAAAGCCCTGTTTGAGCTCGTACTGGTCCATGCCTGTCATCTCGCCGATGGCTTCATTTTCATGAAACAAGGAAAACCGGCCGTTTTGAAAGCGGCCCGTAACGTTCTCCGTCACATCGACCTTCTGTTTATCAAAAGCCATTTTAGACACCTCCCGTTACATATAGAATGTCCAAATGGCCCCTTTGCTATCCGATCAGTCTTCTTGTGTCATTTCGTCATATTGCTCGGAAGTCATGAGGTTTTCGATTTCTTCAGCATCAGTCGGTTCCACGACGATCATCCACGCTTTTTCATAAGGAGACTCGTTTACGAATTCAGGACTGTCATCAAGGTCTTCGTTCACTTCCGTCACCGTTCCTTTAATCGGTGCGTACAGTTCGGAAACAGTTTTGACGGATTCCACGCTGCCGAATGGCTCGTCCGCTTTAATTTCGGCGCCGACTTCCGGAAGCTCGACAAAGACGATGTCGCCAAGTTCGGCTTGCGCGAAATGTGTAATCCCGATGCGGGCTTTTCCGTCCTCAACTTTGACCCATTCGTGCTCTTTGGAATAACGCATATCTTTCGGTGTGCTCATCTAAATCCCTCCATTTTTTTCTTATAATAAGAAGATACCATAATTCTTTGAACCTGGCATTACATCCAATATTTTTCGAATTGGTCTTCTTTAAAGCCGACAGTGACTTTTTCGCCGTCTGTCGTAATCGGGCGTTTCAGGAGCATACCGTCTGATGCCAGGAGTTCGAGCTGTTCATCCTCTGACATATGGTACAGTTTTTCCTTTAAGTTCAGCTCGCGGTATTTCATTCCGCTCGTGTTGAAAAACTTTTTGAGCTCAAGACCGCTCTTTTCATAGAGGTCTTTAATTTCTTCTTTCGACGGAGTTTCCTCCGCGATATGTATTTCGTTTATTTCCTTACCGCGGTCTTCCAGCCATTTTTTCGCATTACGGCACGTTCCGCATTTAGGGTACCAGTAAAAATTTAACGACATCTTCTTCACCCCTTGTAAATGATCGTCGTTATTTTAACACAATCACTTGTAAAAACCTATAACGTTGCTTCATGAAAAAGCGCCCCTGATGAAGGAGCGCTTTCAGCATGTGATCAGACCGTATATTTTTCTTCACGGAAGACGGCGGCTGCCGCTTCACGTTTTTTCTGAATGAGGTTTTTCGGCGTCAGGCGCGTCAGTTTGCGCAGCACGGAAAGCATCATGCGGAGGGAATCTCCTTCCTCCATGGCGATCAGTGATTCTTTAGCGTGCGCTTCAATGTTCTGAAGGGCTTCCTGGGCAAAGATTTCCGTATATAACAGCTTCTGCGCGGCTTTTTCGGCACCGTCCGCCGCAATCGCTTTTTCCGTTCTGAGGACGGCTGATTCCAAAGCGTACAGCGCGCTGACGATATCGGCAATGTTCACCATGATTTCCTGCTCGCCTTCGATCTCTTTTCCGTATTTCTGCGCCGCGAGACCCGCTGTCAAGAGGGCGATCTTTTTCGCCTGTCTGACAATGTATTTTTCCTGTCCAAGAGGCTCCGAGCCCGGCTCTTCAGGCATCAGCATCATGAGTTCTTCTTGGAGCGCTTTTGCTTTTTCAAAGAGCGGCAGCTGACCTTTTACGGCTTTTTTCAGGAACGTGCTCGTTACGATCAGGCGGTTGATTTCATTTGTGCCTTCAAAAATTCTGTTGATTCTTGAGTCGCGATAGGCGCGCTCCACTTCATATTCCTGCATAAATCCGTAACCGCCGTGAATTTGAACGCCTTCGTCGGCAATATAATCAAGCGTTTCAGAACCGCACATTTTGTTGAGCGAGCATTCAATCGCGTACTCGGCGATTGACTTCGCGACTTCGCGTCCGTCTTTTTGCTCCGCTTCCGTCAGTCTGCTCATATTATCTTCGAATAAGCCCACTGTTCTGTATACAGAGCTCTCCATGGCGTAAAGCCGGGCTGACATCGTCGCAAGCTTTTCCTGAGTGAGCGTGAAGCTTGAGATCGGCGTTTTAAATTGCCGGCGCTGGTTTGCATAAGCGGCAGACAGCTCAATCACCCGTTTTGAAGCGCCGATTGTGCCGACGGCAAGCTTGTAGCGCCCGATATTCAGGATATTAAAAGCGATGACATGGCCTTTTCCGATTTCGCCGAGAAGGTTTTCTTTCGGGACTTCCGCCTGATCTAAAATCAGCGTTCTTGTCGATGAACCCTTAATCCCCATTTTTTTCTCTTCCGGTCCCGTTGACACGCCCGGATAGTTCTTTTCTACGATAAATGCGGAAAACTTATCTCCGTCCACTTTAGCGTAGACGACAAAGACATCTGCAAAGGCGGAGTTTGTAATCCATTGCTTTTCTCCGTTAAGAATATAGTGTGTGCCCGCTTCATTCAAAACAGCCGTGGTTTTCGCGCCGAGGGCATCTGAACCTGAACCGGGCTCAGTTAAGGCGTATGCCGCGATTCTTTGTCCTGAAGCCAAGTCCGGCAAATAGGTTTTTTTCTGTTCTTCCGTTCCGAAGAACACGATCGGCAATGAGCCGATACCGACGTGAGCGCCGTAAGATAGCGAAAAGCTGCCGGCACGTGAAAACTTTTCCGTAATGAAGGCTGAACTGATTTTATCCAGGCCGATTCCGCCGTACTCTTCAGGCACGTCTGCTCCGAGGAGGCCGAGATCTCCGGCTTTTTTCAGCAGTCTGACCGAATGCTCAAACTGATGGTTTTCAATTTCATCGATATAAGGAAGCACATCGTTTACGACATAGTCTTCTGTCGTTTTGCCGATCATTTTATGTTCGTCTGTAAAGTCCTCCGGAGTGAATATTTGATCATATCCCGTCTCTTCAATCAGAAAGCTGCCGCCTTTTTTGACGTTGACCGTTTCCTGTTTCATGCTTCGTTTCCCCCTTGTTTTAAATGAGCTCAAATACGCCGGCAGCGCCCATGCCGCCTCCGATGCACATCGTCACCACGCCGAATTGCTCGTTTCTCCGTTTCATTTCATGAATGAGTGACAGGGTCAGCTTCGTTCCCGTGCATCCGAGCGGATGTCCGAGCGCGATGGCGCCTCCGTTGACGTTCACCTTTTCTTCATCTATCCCAAGCGATCTGATGACTTGAATGGCCTGTGAAGCAAAGGCCTCATTCAATTCAAAAAGCCCAATATCCTGTAATTCGAGTCCGGCAAGCTTGAGCGCCCGCGGAATGGCTTCAATCGGACCGATCCCCATTACCTCAGGCGGAACGCCGCCTACGGCAAAGGAACGGAATTTGACAAGCGGGGCCAATCCGAGCGACGAAGCTTTTTCGCGATCCATCAGCATGACAGCCGCCGCGCCGTCACTTGTTTGTGAAGAGTTCCCGGCCGTCACGGTTCCCGTTTTAGAAAAAGCCGGACGGAGCTTCGCCAAGACGTCAGCCGATGTGCCGGGACGAACGCCTTCATCTTGAGAAAAGGTAAATTGTTTTTTCCGCGGCTTATGGTCATCACCGACTTCTGTCAGCGATACTTCAACCGGCACGATTTCGTCATTGAATTTCCCTTCTTTAAGGGCTTTTGCGGCATTCTGATGGCTGCGGACGGCAAATGCATCCTGGTCTTCTCTGGATACGCCGTACGTTTCGGCTACCTGCTCCGCTGTGTGCCCCATGCTCATGTAATACTCAGGCGCATGCTCCGCCAAAGCGATATTCGGGCGGGTCACATGCCCCATCATCGGAACTTGCGACATGGATTCCGCACCGCCCGCAATGACGGTGTCACCCGCGCCGATCATGATTTTTTCAGCACCGTAAGCGATGGATTGGAGCCCGGAAGAGCAGTAGCGGTTCACCGTAATGGCCGGCACCGTATGAGGAAGCCCCGCCAGCGCACCGATATTCCGCGCCATATTTAATCCTTGTTCGGCTTCAGGTGTTGCACATCCGATAATTAAGTCATCGATATTTCCTTCATATCCGCCTGCCCGTTTCAGCGTTTCTTTTACACAAAGCGCGCCTAAATCATCAGGACGAACGGCTGCAAGCGATCCCTTTTTCGCTTTACCGACCGGGGTTCTCGCACCGGCCACAATGACTGCTTCTCTCATAAACACCCTCCTAGTTCCGTAAAGGTTTGCCTTTGACGAGCATATGCTGCATTCTCGCTTGAGATTTCGCCTCGCCAGCGAGGCTTAAAAAGGCTTCTCTTTCAATCTCGAGTAAATATTCTTCTGAAACCTCCGTGCCGAACGGGACTCTTCCGCCGGCAATGACATGGGCCAGCTTCTTCGCAATCTTCATATCGTGATCGGATAAATAACCCGACCGTCTCATTTGGTCTGCTCCGAGCAGTAATGCCGCACATCCGGTTTCCCCGGTGACTTTCACTTTTTTGCGGGCAGGCGGGCGGTATCCGCTGTCATATAAGGAAGCAGCCAGCTGTTTCGCATCGTGCAGCAGGTGATCCTGATTCATGCTGACACGGTCAGCCGCGGACAAAATCTGCATATCACGGGCTTCGTGTGCCGAACCGGACACTTTGGCAAGCGCGATTGTTTCGAAGGTTTTAATCGCTGCGTCCATCAGTTCACTTCCGCCGTCCAAATAATTCATGTACAGCTCTTTGTTTCCTCCGCCGCCCGGAATAAGACCGACGCCGGTTTCAACGAGACCCATATACGATTCGCTCGCCGCCTGAACGCGTGCCGCCGGGAGACAGACTTCCGTGCCGCCGCCGAGTGTCATCCCAAATGGCGCCGCGACAACGGGTTTAGCGCTGTATTTGATGTTCAGCATCGTCTGCTGAAAACGGCGGATGACAAAATCGACTTCCATGAAGTTATCATCCTGAGCTTCCATCAAAATCATCGCAAGGTTTGCCCCCGCGCAGAAATGTCTGCCTTGGTTACCGATGACAAGACCTTTATAATTCCGCTCCGTTTCCTCAAGCGCATTGTCAATCATCTGAATAATGTCTAAGCCGATCGCGTTGCTTTTCGTATGAAATTCCAGCAGCGCGACATCATCGCCGAGATCAATCAGACTTGCGCCGCTGTTTTTACTGATAACGCCTTTTGTTTCTTTTAACGTTTGCAGGCTGATCCGTTTCGGATTTTCTTTCACAGCCCTGTATTGGCCGTCTGAATAGTAAAATGGTGTTCCGTTTTCCTTCATATAAAATGTTTCATGGCCCTGATCAAGCATTTCTTTCACCCAGCCGGGGAGTGCTGCGCCTTCTTCTTCGAGCCGCTCCGCTGATTTTCTGACGCCGATGGCATCCCACATCTCAAACGGGCCGAGCTCCCATCCGAAGCCCCATTTCATGGCGTCGTCAATCGCTTTGATATCATCAGCGATCTCACCTAAAAGCCGGGCTGAGTATAAGAGTGTTTGCGATGTAATATTCCAAAGCAGGCGTCCGGCGCGGTCACCAGAGTATATAAGCGCTTTCATTTTGCCTTTGGCACCCTTTGCCTGTTTGGCGGCTTCTAAAGCGGGTGTCTTCATTTTCGAGCGCTCACCGTATGTCATGGTCAGCGGATCGAGTTCATATATTGTTTTACCTTCTTTTTTGTAAAAACCTTGGCCTGATTTGCTGCCCAGCCAATTGTTTTTCAGCATGTCATTCATAAATTCAGGAAGCTTAAACATGTCTTTTTCAGCGCCGTCGGCTTTATCATACACATTTTTTGCCACATGGGCGAAAGTATCAAGCCCCACAACGTCAAGGGTTCTGAAGGTCGCGCTTTTCGGTCTGCCGATCAAAGGCCCGGTCACCGTGTCCACCTCGCCGATGCGGCAGCCGGAAGAAAGCATTTCTCTTACCGTGACCAGCAGGCCGTACGTACCGATGCGGTTGGCGATAAAGTTAGGCGTGTCTTTTGCGATGACGACCCCTTTCCCAAGCGTGTTTTCTGCAAATGAAGTCATAAACTCCAGCACGTCAGGATCTGTTTCCTGAATCGGAATGATTTCCAGAAGCTTTAAGTAGCGGGCCGGATTAAAGAAATGGGTTCCTAAGAAATGAGCTTTAAAATCGGCAGATCGGCCTTCCGCCATTTTTGTGACGGAGATACCGGACGTATTGCTCGACACGATGCTTCCCGGTTTCCGGTATTCATCAACGAGTGAGAAAATCTGTTTTTTTACGTCAAGATTTTCGACGACGACTTCAATAATCCAATCAGCATCCTTCAATTGAGCTGCGTCATCTTCCAAATTCCCCGCCGTTATATAGTCGAGATTGGCAGCCGAAGTCAGCGGCGCCGGTTTTTGCTTCAGCAGCTTTTGCATGGCCGATCGGCTCAGTCTGCTGCGGACCTCCGGGCTTTCTAATGTCAGCCCTTTTTTCATCTCATCCTTTGTCAGCTCGTTTGGCACAATATCAAGCAGCAGGACGGGAATTCCGATGTTAGCCAAGTGCGCGGCAATTCCGGACCCCATAACGCCTGATCCGAGAACGGCTGCTTTCTTTATAAACTTGTGCATGAGTCATCCCCCTTGAACTTTGAATGAATAGTCATTCATTTTTTCGGCAAAAAAAATGAAACCCTTTTCTTCTTTCATCTTAAAAGATTTTCAGGATGACTTCAATAGCAAATATGGAATTTTTTTAAATTTTTCTGCTTCCGCATGTTCCATGGCGCGGGCGGGAAACTTAAACCCGGAGGTGAAGGGAATGGTGCGAGGGAGAAAAGATCCGTCTTCTGCCGCAGTGAGCGCGGCCAGCATGAAAGGAAATGCGGGACCGAAACAAAAATACGGCGGCGGCAAACGGACGAGCCAAAATCAGCAATATAAAAAAGACAACATGGAATAACATGCTGCGGCTGCTTTTTGGAGCAGCCGTTATTTTTTGAAGATCCCTTTCAGCACAAATGCCGCATTTGCCGGGCGCTCGGCAATTCTTCTCATCAGGTACCCGTACCAATCGGTTCCGTACGGGACATACACCCTCATCCTGTATCCTTCTTCGGCAAGCTCCTTCTGGCGCTCCGTTCTGATGCCGTACAGCATTTGGAATTCAAACTGCTCCCGGGGAATCTGATGTTCGCTGATGAGTGTTTTCGTAAAAGAAATGATGTCATCATCATGTGTCGCCACCGCCGTTTCATGGCCGCTCAAAAGCTGCAGCTTAATCAGCTGCTGAAAATGAAGATCGGTTGCTTTTTTATCAGGGAATGCAACGGCCGCCGATTCTTTATAAGCGCCTTTTACAAGCCTGAGCCGCGGCTTGTATGGCATCAGACCGCTGATATCTTCAGCTGCGCGGTACAAATAAGCCTGAATGACGGTGCCGAGCATCGGGAAATCCGGCTTGCACCGCTTATACAGCTCAAGCGTACGGCCGCATCTTGAATAGTCCTCCATATCAATCGTTACAGGCACGCCGCGTTCTTTTGCCTCCGTCAATATGTCTCTGACATGCTGTTCCGCAAGTTTCTCGGAAATATCCAGACCGATGGATGTTAATTTCAGCGACAGCTCACAATCCAGTTGATTCTCGGCAATCGCCCTGATTGCTTTTTTACATTCTTCCGCCGTCCTTTTCGCATCCTTCTCTGAACCCGCATATTCACCTAGATAATCAATCGAAGCCGACAGCCCTTTTTGGTTCAGCCGCTTTACCGTTTTAACAGCTTCCGTGAGTGTTTCCCCTGCAACGAACCTTCCCGCACCGAAGCGGATTCCGTAAGCCTGGGCGAATTTTGTAAGCATTTTATTTTTCGACAAAAATAAACATATGCTCCGCAGCAAGGATGAACTCCCTCCTTTTTCTTTTATCGTGTATGAAATCCCGATCGCAGAGAAAGCTAAAACACAAAAGCTATGCAAATTGCCAAGATATCAGTTCATATATCCATACAGACTCTGATGTCAAAGCAATGTATTATATTATCAAGATATTCAAACGGTTTTAATGAGTCACAAAAAGAGTCAATAAAAATCACTACTTCTTAAATTGAGTTTTCGAGCTATAATTCCGCTTCTTCGTTAAATTTTTCCCCGAAAAACTTTTAATTTATATTTCTTTATCCCCTTATAATTTGAAAATATTCCTTAAAAGATAATTGATTTATAATTTACAATGGCTTATATTTAAAATTGATAATTCAGTTTATTGAACGTATCTATTAAGAAGGAAAAGCAGAATTTCAAAATGATAATTCTGCTGAATTTATCTTTGCCTCACAAACATACCTCCAAAGCATTATTATTTCTTTCTAATAGCTTTACGATCCTTCATTTTTAAAGATGGCTTCTCTTCCCTAACGGAATTTAAAGAAGGGACCTGCCTGAGTTATCCATTCACCTAATTTTGAAGAATCACTATGCTCGAAACATATGAAAAGAGGGAACCTTCAAGTGGATTCAACAGGAAAATCTAAACGTACACTTTTATTAATTGGACTTATTATAGCCATGTTTTTTTCTGCTCTAGACGGAACAATCGTAGGAACGGTTATGCCTAAGATTGTAGGAGATCTCGGCGGCCTGAGCATGATGACTTGGCTGACTACGGCCTACCTATTAACATCTACCTCCATCGTTCCGATCGCTGGAAAACTTGCAGATCTATTAGGCCGCCGGGCAGTATATGTGGCCGGGCTGATTATATTCATGATTGGCTCTTCACTGTGCGGCTTGGCTGATAATATGAAAGAATTAATTGTGTTTCGAGGTTTACAAGGTCTTGGCGGAGGCATTATGATGCCGATGGCTATGATTGTCATTGGAGATTTATTCACAGGCAAACAGCGTGCCAGATTTCAAGGCGTATTTGGCGGTATTTACGCTCTTGCTTCTGTAATCGGACCGCAAATTGGGGGATGGATTGTAGATTCTTTCAGCTGGCATTGGGTATTTTTTATCAATTTACCCGTGGGAATGGTAGCTGTGTTCTTTATTGCGATGGGATTGCAGGCCAGAAAATACACGGGTCCGATTCATTTTGATTTCATCGGGATGTTTACAATGATTACGGGTGTAGTCTGTTTGCTGCTTACACTCAGTTTCGGCGGAAAAGAATTTGACTGGTTATCATGGCAGACATTTTGTCTGTTAGCTTTGGCCACTATAAGTATTATTAGTTTTGTATTTGCAGAAAAAAAAGCTGAAGAACCAATTCTGCCTATACATCTTCTAAAAAGCAGAACTTTTATCTTCCTAAATTTAATAGGGTTCTTTATGAGTATTGGGATGTTTGCAGCAATCACCTTCGTCCCTTTCTTCATGCAAGGAATAATCGGCATGAGTGCATCAGAGTCCGGGACAATCATGATGCCGATGATGGTCGCAATGATTATGTCCAGTATTATAGGCGGGCAGCTGGTCTTTAAAATCGGCATTAAAGCTCAGATTATCACGGGGATGGCAATCATATCCTTTGCCTATTTTTTATTATCCACATTAGAAGCTGACACCAGCAAATTAACTGCAACTACTTATGTAGCTATCATCGGCTTCGGTATGGGCCTTGTTATGCCCATTATTACTCTGGCACTTCAAGAGAGTTTCTCTAAAGAAACGCTCGGCGTGGTTACTTCGTCAAGCCAATTTTTCCGCTCTATCGGAGGTACGTTTGGAATTACGATTCTGGGAGCAGTGATGAATGCCAAGTCAGGAAATATATTAACCGATAAATTAGTTCCTTTTTTAGACAATTTCCCAAAACAAGAAAACGCATTGGCAACTCATCTCAAAGACTTGATCAGCAGCAATCCTCAAGTCCTGCTACAGAGGCTATTCAGTTCTGATTCATTCGAACAATTTCCGCATTCTATAGCAAAGCACATCATACCGATACTGAAGACAGCGTTAATGGACTCTCTTCGCAGTGTATTTTTCGCAGGGCTTATACTATTAATTGCCGGAGTATTTTCTGCTTTTCTTTTACCAAAAATAAAAATAACCGAAAGAAAAGCCGGCACTGATCTAGACAATAAACCGGCAGCTGAAGTCCAATCCTAGTGCCGCTGCTGACTTTCGCATATATTGAACTGTTAACATGAACAGGCATTATCCGAAGGTTTATTCTTCTGATAGTGTCTTTTTTTATTGTAAATATTGATGTCTCTGCTGCAAATCGTGGTTATTTTAATTTATCTGTATGAAATCCCGATCGCAGAGAAAGCTAAAAAGAACAGAATTGAAGGAGGCGTTTATATGAACAATCAAGAGCAGCACGGAAACTTGCCGCCTGCCGTCATCTCAACGAAAGACCATTTGTATCTTGAGGACATGCTGAACTGGAATCTGCTTGCCATGAAAAAAGCGCATTTTATGGCGGAACACTGCCAGAATCAGACGTTAAAACAAGAGCTTGATCAGATCGGCCGGATGCATCAGAAGCATTATCAGCACATATTAGGCCGCTTGAACCCCGATCAAGGCGGACAGACAACAACAGGCTATATGCAATAGGAGGACAATACATGGAACAGCAAAACCAAAAAATCACGAATCCGCAAACGGCCGTGCCCAATACGGCGCAAATGAATGACCGAGACTTGGTGAATGAGCTGCTGACAACGGAAAAATACATCACGGCTTCATATTGCACAGCCCTGCACGAGTTCAGCCACGAGTCTCTTTATCAAGATATTCAGGCGATTTTCGATGAGTCACAAAAAGCGCAAAGAAGATTATACGATGTGATGTTTCAAAATGGCTGGTATTCCATTGAAGCAGCCGATACCCAAAAGCTTCAGCAATCGTATCAGAAGTTCCGGCAGACCATTCAGCAGCAGTCTCCCTACCAGCAGTAAAACGAAGAAGGATTTGATGTTTTCGACAAGCATCAATCCTTTTTTTATTTTTGCACAAAAAGATTGACTTGTCATTAATCCTTATTTATATTTAACTAATGTTAATTATTTTCTCAAGGAACAAGATGAGGAGGAGTTATGAAAAACGCGGATCAATATGTGTCTGACATCCAGAAATCTCTTCAGACGCTGCTGCAAAACATACAGCCTGAAATGGTGGAAAGCATGGCAAAACACGAGGTGACGCCTGCCCAATTATTTGTTTTAGCCAGCCTGAAAAAACACGGGAGCTGCAAAGTTTCCGAAATTGCGGAACGCATGGAGGTAAAGCCGAGTGCAGTGACGCTGATGGCCGACCGCCTCGAACAAAAAGGACTTATCGTCCGCAAACATAACCAGCAGGACAGACGCGTCATCGACATCAGCCTCACCAAAAAAGGCGAAACAAAATTCGAAGATGTTGTGGAAGGACGGAAAGCGATACTGGCGCGAAACCTATCCGTTCTGACTGAAGATGAACTGATTCAGTCCGTGAACATCATCCGCAAAGTAGCGGAAGCCGCCGAGAAATACGCGGCTGAGCAAAAAGAAAACGAATAGAAAAGAGGAGCTGCCGAAACATGAGCATTGAAAAGAAAGATCCAAAACGCACATTATTAATAACCGGCTTAATCATCGCCATGTTTTTCTCAGCCCTTGACGGCACCATCGTAGGAACGGCGATTCCTAAAATCGTGGGTGACCTCGGGGGATTAAGCATGATGACGTGGCTGACCACAGCATATCTTTTAACTTCGACGACGATCGTTCCGATTGCGGGGAAACTTGCAGATTTATTGGGGCGCCGCGTCGTCTATGTGTCAGGTTTATTGATTTTTATGGGAGCTTCCGCACTGTGCGGAATGGCCAGCAACATGACGGAACTGATTATTTTCCGCGGACTTCAGGGAATCGGCGGCGGTGTCATGATGCCGATGGCTATGATCGTCATCGGGGATTTGTTCACAGGGAAACAGCGTGCCAAGTTCCAAGGGCTTTTCGGGGCGATTTACGGGCTTGCTTCCGTGATCGGCCCGCAAATCGGGGGCTGGATTGTTGACTCATTAAATTGGAAATGGGTTTTCTATATCAACCTGCCTGTCGGAATTTTAGCCGTGATCTTTATCGCAAGAGGACTTCAAGGCAGAAAACAGACCGGGCCGATTAACTTTGACATCGCCGGCATTTTCACAATGATCGTCGGAATCGTCAGCCTCCTCCTCGCGCTCAGCTTCGGAGGAAAGGATTACGCATGGGGCTCTTGGCAGATTCTCGGTCTCTTCGCGCTTGCACTTGCCGGGATTGTCGGATTCATTTTCGCTGAAATCAAAGCAAAAGAGCCGATTCTGCCGATGTACCTGTTTAAAAACAGAACGTTTACCGTACTGAATCTGATCGGCTTTTTCATGAGTATCGGCATGTTCGGCGCCGTTACGTTCGTTCCTTTCTTTATGCAGGGAATTATCGGAGTCAGCGCCACCGCGTCCGGCACGATTATGACGCCGATGATGGTATCTATGATTATCACAAGTATTATCGGAGGCCAGCTGGTTTATAAGATCGGTATTAAACCGCAAATCATGATCGGCATGCTGATCATGGCCGTCGGCTTCTTCTTATTAACAACCTTACAGCTGGATACAAGCAAGCTCGCGGCTACATGCTATATGGCCGTGATCGGTCTGGGAATGGGGCTCGTCATGCCGCTTCTCACACTCGCTCTGCAAGAAACGTTTTCAAAAGAAGAGCTGGGTGTTGTGACCTCTTCAAGCCAATTTTTCCGGATGATCGGGGGAACGTTCGGTATTACGGTGCTCGGCGCTGTCATGAATGCCAGATCAGGAAGCCTTTTAACCGACAGACTGGTGCCTTACTTAGACTCACTCCCGAAACAGGCAAGTGCCTTTGCCGCCCAGTTTAAAGGTATGATTGACAAGAATCCTGAAGGGCTGCTTCAATCCTTGTTCAGCCAGGAATCGATTAAGCAGATTCCGGCCGCATTTTCTTCCCATATCGTGCCGGTTTTGAAAACGTCACTGATGGATTCGCTTCACAGCGTGTTTTTCACAGGCCTGGCCTTTATCGCTGCCGGATTGATCCTCACGCTGTTTGTTAAATCAATTAAGCTGACAAATAAAAAGACAGGCAAACAAGAAGAAAAGGCGAAAGCCGTTTAACAAAGAAAAATCCCGCGGATGCCGCGGGATTTTTTTATATCATCTGGGAATGACCAGTCTTCCGCCTCATTGGAAATGGGGGGTGAAAATTCAAAAAAATAGTGATGGAATTCTTTAATAAACCTTAAACATTTCATAGTTATCTTTATAGTACGACATAATAAAGTCACGAAAATTTCTTACCGAAGAAGATAATAGCTTATGTCTCATCCAAGATAAGCCGACTGGATATGAAGCAGAGTGATCAGTCACTTTTATAAAATTCAGCCCCAATGTTCTGCAAACTGAAATAGGAAGCAACGCCACACCTTGATCCAGCTTTATAATCTCGACCAGTAAATGAGAATCTGCCTCAAATGCAATATTTGGGGTGAAACCAGCTTTCTCACAAAGCGAGGCTGTGAAACCTCTATACTCTTCATTATTAGCAAGGGTAATAAATGGTTCATCGGCGACAAGACGTAAAGAAATTTCAGTTTTACCCGTAAATCGGTGGTTTGAGGGCAAAGCCAGAACGATATCTTCATTTACCAGCACACAACTCTCTATCTCTTCATCTTGAATCGGATGACCTGTTATTCCTAAATCAATGTCCCCTTTTTTTAAACTTGTTATGATCTCGCTTTTAACTCCGATTGCTTGGAGAATTTTTGATTGAGGAGAGCGGTTGATATATTCACTCATCAGTCCTGCAAGGAATCTTGGATTGGAAATAGATATTCTGATGGTGCCAGAAATTTGATGTTCCTCCAATTGAATTTCCGTTTGTGCATTTTCAATCTCAGTAAAAATCCTGTTTACATGTTTTAAAAGAATTTTCCCTGCTGAACTCAGCTTAATATTTCTGCCTTTTCTCTCAAACAAGGTTGTTCCCAGTTCATTCTCAAGTCTTTTTATAGTGAGACTTAAAGAAGGCTGGGCAATCTTTAATTGTTCTGCTGCTTTAGAAATATGTTCAGTATAGGCAACTGTCTGAAAGTATTTTAGCTGCAGCAATTCCATCTGTCTGCACCCCCTCATTTATTTCAATAAATATATATATACCTTATTATGTATTGGATTAAATGTAAATGCGAATGTAAGATAATAGCATAGTTAAAGAAAAGGAAAGGGTGTCATTCAATGAAAATTGATGTGAAAGATATAGCAAAAAATTTAAGTACGCCACTAACAGCCCCTGCTTATCCTATCCCAAATTATAAATTTGTTAACCGTGAATATTTAAATATTATTTACCGAACGGATGAAAAAGCTTTACGTGCGGCAGTGCCGGAACCTCTTCAAATTACTGAACCTTTAGTGAAATTCGAAGTCATGTGGATGCCCGATGTTTCCGGACTTGGTGCCTATACAGAGGCAGGACAAGTCATCCCTGTCAGCTTTAATGGTGAAGAAGGAGATTATGTACATTCTATGTATGTTGACAATTTCCCGGCTATTGCAAGCGGACGGGAACTTACTGCATATCCAAAGAAATTGGGTGCCCCTAAGCTGTATATAGACTCTGATACTCTTGTTGGCACATTGGATTATGGCAGTCTTCGTGTGGCAACTGCCACTATGGGATACAAACATTTCGAAATGGACAAGGAAAAAGCGAAAAGGGAAATTTGCCGACCTAATTTTATGGTTAAGATTGCTACTGATTACAATGGTGATTTAAGGGTTTGTGATTTGGTGCGGACGCAAATAACGAATATAGAAGTTAAAGGTGCCTGGACTGGACCGGCGCGGCTTCAATTATTTGAACATGCTCTGGCACCTCTTGCAGATTTGCCTGTATTAGAAGTCGTTTCAGCATCTCATATTATTACGGATCTAACCTTAAATGCAGCACAGCCGGTTTATAACTACTTAGAGGAAAAATAAGGAGCGTTGACAATGAGAATTGCAGTTTTAGGAGCAGGTTCTTTAGGAACCATAGTTGGAGCATATCTGTCTGCTGGCGGAATGGATGTCGAATTGATTGATTCATACAAAGAACATGTAGATACTCTAAATCAAATAGGTGCTAAAGTAGTTGGTACAACGGCATTTCAGGCAAAGGTAAAAGCCATTACCCCTGAAAACAAGTCAGGCAAGTATGATTTCATATTACTTCTGACGAAACAATTATATAATGACTCCATTCTTAAAGAGTTGCTGCCTTTTTTAAAGGATGACAGTGTAGTATGTTCCTTGCAAAACGGTATACCTGAACAGAAAGTTGCTTCGATCGTTGGTGATGAACGTGTTATTGCAGGTTCTGTTGAATTTGGTGCTACGTTTATTGAGCCGGGCGTATCCAGACTTACAACTGAGTATACTCAATTTAAAGAGTACGCTTTTCAAATTGGAGAATTACATGGTGAAACAACAGAAAGAATCCAGCGTATTAAATCGGTTTTAGACCTTATCGGCGGAACACATATTTCCGATAATTTAGTTGGAACGAAGTGGTCAAAATTACTTATCAATAATGCATTCAGTGGTTTATCGGCAGCATTAAACGGAGAATACGGAGACATTCTTGACCATGAAATCGGCATTGTTAGTGCAGTCCATATCGCAGATGAGACGATTAAGGTTGGACACGCCAATGGTGTCAAATTTGCGAAAATGGGCGGCCTTGATTTAGAATCTTTGGAATTAAGAAGTGAAAATGATATTCCTGAACGTATCCAAACTTTTAGGTCAGCCATGGCACCATCTAGGCTGCTAAGAGCAAGTATGCTCCAGGATCTTGAGAAAAAACGCAAAACTGAAATTGATTATATTAATGGAGTTATTCCCAAAATGGCAGAAGGTACGGGCATTTCAACACCTTTTCATGATTTGGTTGTAGCACAAGTCAAATGTGCCGAGGAATCTCAAACAGTGCCCAATTTTGATACAAATATAAAAGCATTTGAAGAGTTATTACGTATCCGAAAGGAAATGTGATATATAGGAAAGAGAGAAAGGGATTGCTGCGGCGGTCCTTTTTTCTTGGTTCAGCAAGCGGAAGAAATATACGTTAACAAACGGGTGCATTAGTTACATTAAAGTTCTTCGCTATGAATTAAACGGCGCCTTTATTGATTCCTTTTCAGCAAAAAAAGCTTCCGGCACCTCTCTTTGATGCCGAAAGCTTTTTTATTGTTTTTTTCTGTGTGCTTCATTGAGCTGTTTAATATGCTGTATCGCAGCTTTGATGCCCTCTTTGGCGTCCGGGTAGGATTGATTCCAATGTTTGACGAGCGGAGGCATGCTTTTTGCGATATGTGTATACAAAATCCACTGCCTGACTTCTTCCTTTACATCCGGGTTTGTTTCGCCAAGCAATAGTTCCGTGTATTTCTCAAGCAGGCCGTCCAGCTGCTGCTGCAGTTTCTCTTCCATACCGTTCCCTTCCCTTTTTCATGATTATGACAATCGGGCGGTGAGGGCCGCTTCCTGCACGATACATCTGCCGCGTCCGTGCGGAATGCAAAGCGGCGTGCCGAACAGCGGGTCTTGCGTTACCTGGCAGTTCATCGCAAAGACCTGCTGTACAAGCTCGCAAGTGATGACTTCTTCGGGACGGCCCTCTGCGTAAATCTGTTTATCCTTAATGGCGACCAGATAATGGGCATAACGGCATGCCAGATTGAGGTCGTGCAGCACCATGACGATTGTGCGTTTTTCTTTTTCATTTAATTCAAACAGCAAATCAAGAATTTCAATTTGATGCGTCATGTCGAGATAGGTTGTCGGCTCGTCAAGCAGAATGATATCCGTATCCTGAGCGAGTGTCATCGCAATCCATGCGCGCTGGCGCTGTCCGCCTGACAAGGAATCCACCGGACGGTCGGCCATTTCCTCAAGCTTCGTCGCTTTAAGCGCTTTTGCCACTGCGTCTTCGTCCTCTTTGGACCATTGCTTCAGCCAGCTTTGATAAGGGTATCTTCCCTGCTTCACAAGCTGATGCACCGTCAGGCCTTCGGGAGCTGACGGACTCTGCGGCAAAATAGCGAGCTCTCTTGCCACTTCCTTCGTCGGAAGCTTAGCGATGGCTTTTCCTTCTAAAAGCACAGTACCGCCCCTCGGTTTCATCAGCCGGGCCAATGAACGTAAAAGCGTCGATTTTCCGCAGCCGTTGCTTCCGATCAATACAGTGATTTCGCCTTTTGGAATCGCGACATCCAATTCGTCAATGATAACAGTTTCTCCGTACCCTAAGCTCAGCGTCTCTGTAGAAATTGCACTCATACCGCTAACCGCTCCTTTTTTGAGTTTCCCAACACTATGTATATAAACAAATTGCCTAAACATTCAACGTGAGATCATGATTATATTGTAACAGAAATTAATGACTCTGAATATCATTATCAATTAGTTTTGGGCAAAAAAGCAGCGGGCGGCAGTTATTTTTTTATTTCCGTCATTTCTCCGTCGTTCTTTTTCAGTTTCAAATAAAAATGGTCATAGCGGCTGTCCAAATTAAAAGCCGAGAGCACCTGCCGGACGACCTCGCTTTCCTGCATCCGGCTGTTTACAGCAAGTTCTCCAAGGATCATCTTCATTTCATCAAGCGCTTCCTCGCCCTCTCTGTGAACCCCTGAGAGCTTGTCCCGGATGTCAGCCTTTTCATGACCGCCTTTACTTTCATACAAACCTTCATAGCGGTTATGCTCTCCGGGTCCGTAGCTGACGCGAAGGGAAAAGCTGCTGTAAGGAACCGGCTTCGCGGATGACACGGGTGTGCTGTCTTGTTCCGCTTCCCGTTTTTCTTCATTCAATCGGCAGCCGGCAATCAGCATCAGCGTAAGACATAAAACGCCCGCCGTCCTGAACCATTTCATGCGATTCACTCCCATTCCATTCCGATCGTTTTTAGGTATTTCCAAGGGAGGCGGCTGTCATTCATTTAAAAAAAAGAACCGGAGCGGTAACACTCCGGCCGGTTCATCTCAAGATTATCATTCAGTCAGCTCTAAAAATTCCCGCACATCCTGTACGGCAAGGCGGACCGCGTCTTCCCAAAACGACCGTTCCGTCAGATCCGCTCCAAGGTGCTTCATCGCCAAATCCTCAACAGTCATCGAAGCCGTGTCACACAAAAGCGCGATATATTTTTCTTCAAAATCCGCTTTTTCCCGAAGAGCTCTTGCATATATTCCAAGCGAAAATAAATAACCGAACGTATACGGAAAGTTGTAAAACGGCACTCCCGTAATATGAAAATGCAGTTTTGACGCCCAGAAATGAGGGTGGTATTCCCCTAATGAATCGCAAAATGCTTCTTTCTGCGCCGCTTCCATCAGTTCATTCAGTTTCTCAGCCGGAACGACGCCCTGCTTGCGCTCTTCATAAAAACGCGTTTCAAATAAAAATCTCGCATGAATATTCATAAACATGGCTACGCTTCTTTGAATTTTATCTTCAAGCAAGAACACCTTTTCATCCTTTGTCTCCGCTTGTTTCAAAGCGGCGTCGGCGACGATCATTTCCGCAAAGGTCGAGGCTGTTTCAGCCACATTCATAGCGTAGGCTCTGTTCAGCTGCCGCACTTGAAGCATGGCCTCCTGATGGAACGCGTGACCGAGCTCATGCGCCAGCGTCGATACATTCGAAGCGCTTCCGGAAAACGTCATAAAAATCCGGGATTCTCCGCTGTCGGGAAAGCTGGTGCAGAAACCGCCGACCCGTTTGCCGCTGCGGTCTTCCGCTTCTATCCACCGATCACGGAACGCTTTTTCCGTAAATGCGGACAGCTTTTTGCCAAACGTCGAAAATTGGCTGACGATCAGATTGGCCGCTTCATCATATGTATATTCTTTCGGAGCCTCGCCGATCGGCGCGTCCACATCATACCAGTTCAGCCGCTCAAGCCCTAAAAGAGACGCCTTTCGATTCAGGTATTCGGCAAAAGGCTTTTTATGATCGGTAATGACCTGCCACATGACATCCAGCGTTTCTTTTTTCATCCGGTTGATCGCAAGCGGCTCTTCCAAAGCGCTTTTCCAGCCCCGCGCTTTATAGATTTCCGTGCGGAAGCCGGCCAGATGGTTCAGCGTGCTGCCGAAAAGCTCCTCTTCTCCTTTCCACGCTTCATTAAGCTCTTTGAACACTTGATGTCTGATGCGGCGGTCCGGGTGCGCCATCATATTTTCCGCTTGGCCGACCGACAGCTCTTTATCCTCAAACGGAATCTTCATTCTGCCGACAGCCGCATTATACAGGTCGCCCCATGCGTGATAGCCGTCAACGGCCAGGCCTTCAATCAGCCTTTCTTCTGAAGCGCTGAGCTTCTCTTTGACACGATCTCTTCTCTCATTTAAAACATATGTGAGATCCTGAAGTTCCGGTTTTTGCAGCAGCTCCTCCCAGACCGGCTCGTCAATCCGGGCAAGTGTATCGTCAAGGGTGACCAGAGCGGATTTAAAATCACTGCTCAGCTGATTGATCCGCGCCCTCCATTCATTCGCTTTCTGATCATGAGTGTTCTGAGCCTGAAGACAGCCGACGAACGCTCCCGCCTGCCTGATCATGATCGCTGACCGTTCAAACCTATCAATCAGATTGATCATCTCCCGGCTTTCATCCGCATGCGTCGGAACTGTAAACGCTTCAACCGCATGTTGAAAAGCGCTTAGATGCTTTTTGAGCTCTTGTATGTATTGCTGAAACTCTTCCGACCGGCTCCCGCCCTCAAAAATGGAGTTTAAATCCCATGTTTCCTTCAATCCCTCTAATGCCATCTTTTCTTTACCCCTTTCTATCCGAAGCTGACTCCATTATAAAACAATTCTGACATATTTCCGAACGATTTCTCCTTCTTTCCGCGAGATGTTATACACTATGAGATAAGAACAAACGGGGAGGATTATAAGATGAACAGAAAAATTGCCATTGTAACCGGCGCGACGAGCGGATTCGGGCTGCTGACAGCGCTGAAGCTCGCCCGGTCTTATCACGTCATCGCAACAGCCAGACAGCCGGAGAAAGCTGAAATACTGAAAGAGGCCGCCGCTCAAGCGGGTGCATCCGAACATGTTACGGTCGTTTCTTTAGATGTGACAAATGAGCAGTCGGTGTCTGACTTCGGGAACACCATCAGCGGTTTCGGACCGATTGACCTGCTCGTCAATAACGCCGGCACTGCGTACGGGGGGTTTATTGACGATGTGCTGATGGAACATTACAGACAGCAGTATGAATCAAATGTATTCGGTCTGATTCACGTCACAAAAACCGTGCTGCCTTATATGCGAAAACATAGCGGGGCGAAAATCTTCAATATCAGCAGTATCAGCGGACTGACCGGTTTCCCGGCTCTATCTCCGTATGTCTCTTCCAAATTCGCGGTTGAAGGGTTTACAGAGAGCCTGCGCCTCGAACTGCTGCCTTTAGGAATTGATGCCGCTTTAATAGAACCGGGCTCCTACAAAACGTCTATATGGGAGACATCTCTCTCCAATCATCTTACGGCACCCGGCAAAGATTCGCCTTATTACCGCTATTATCAGCAAATCGAAGCTTACTTCAAAGCCAACGCATCCAAAAGCGGCGATCCTGATGACGTAGCGGAGCTGATTTATCAATTGGCACAAAGGAAACGGCTGAAGAAACTGCGGTATCCGATCGGCAGGGGCGTTAAGCTGACATTGGCTTTCCGCTCACTCTTTCCGTGGTCCGCCTGGGAATCGATTATAAAGAAAAAGCTGTTCACTTAAACCTAAATTATAATTATTATAATTTAGTATTGATTTTTATTTAATACGTGATATAATTAAATTATCAGATCACAGGGAGGACGATGAATATGAATACACAAAACGCGAAAAAAACTGAAACTCTTGTTGAGAAATCAATGAACACACAATTATCAAACTGGTTTATCCTTTACTCTAAACTGCACCGCTTCCATTGGTATGTAAAAGGCCCTCATTTCTTTACGCTTCATGAAAAATTTGAAGAGCTGTATAACGAAGCGGCGGAAACGGCGGATGCCATCGCAGAGCGACTTCTGGCCATCGGAGGACAGCCTGCGGCGACTTTACACACTTACCTTGAACAAGCTTCCATTACGGATGAAGGCCAGGAAAAAACGGCTTCTGAAATGGTGGAATCACTGGTTCAAGACTATAAACAAATCAGCCGCGAATCAAAATTTGTCATCGGCATCGCCGAGGAACAAAATGACCCGTCAACTGCCGACCTGTTTGTCGGATTAGTTGAAGAAGCGGACAAGCATGTGTGGATGCTGTCAGCCTACTTGGGAGAATAACGAAAAAAGCTGAACCTCAGTTGCAGGTTCAGCTTTTTTTATGCGTTCAGCTTGCGCTTTCGGTTTGTTTCGTTAATGTGACGTTCAGCGTCTTTTTGCTTCCGTTTCTGAGAACTTGAACAGTCGTTTTATCGCCGATTTTCAGCTGGTTATATAAGATCTGTCTGATATCGGCGCTGCTGCCGACATCTTTGCCGTTCAATTGTACAATGACGTCATTTGATTTGATGCCCGCTTTCGCAGCCGGCGAGCCGGACTGCACTTCTTTTACGTAAACACCCTTAGACAGCTGGTCGCCGAACAGTCCGAGCGTGTTTTCCTGATAAGTTTCCGGCACTTGCGCCATGTCAATCATCTGCACACCTAAAAATGGGCGCTCGACTTTTCCTTTTGCAAGCAGCTGGTCGACTATCGGTTCTACATCATTGCTCGGAATGGCAAAGCCGAGTGACTCCACGCCGTTTTCACTGACTTTCATGCTGTTGATCCCGATAACTTGGCCGCTTGAGTTGATTAACGGGCCGCCGCTGTTTCCGGGGTTAATCGCCGCATCCGTCTGAATCACGTTCATTTCCACTGTGCCTTGGGATGTATCGGCGTCTACCGTTCTGTTCAGCCCGCTGATGACACCTTGTGTGACGGTGCCGGAAAACTGCTGGCCGAGCGGGTTGCCGATGGCAATCACTTTATCGGCAATGCGGAGCTTGGAGGAATCCCCGAAGCTGGCCGCTTTTTTGACATTGGACGAGCTGATTTCCAATACAGCCAAGTCACTGATGGCATCCTTTCCGACAAGCTTCGCCGTTTCGGTTTTCCCATTGTAAAGAGTGACCGACAGTTTGTTCGCACCTTCTACGACATGATTGTTTGTAATGATGTACGCTTTTTCGCCGTCTTTTTTGAAGATGACGCCTGACCCCGTGCCGCTCTCCGTTTCAGAGCTTGAACCGCCGTCAAGTCCGAACTGGCTGCTTTGCGAAGCTTGGTAGTTGGACACTCCGACAATCGCGGGCTCCAAGTCTTCCACCATATCCGCTACGCTTGAGGTATTTTTCAAAGGCGTTGACGTAAAATTCGAAGACTGAACTTGTTTCGTATCAGAAACGGCTTCTGTCTTATGCTGCTCACCCGGCAGGTTCGGCACAATGCCAAGCACGAGGCCGCCGCCGATAATGCCGCCTAAAATCGGGCTCAGCCAAGCGGCTCTCCGTTTTTTTTCTTTTTTCACGGCAGCCGTTTTTTCAAATTCCGTACCGGCCGCCGTCTCGTTTTCCGCTTCTTTCGAGACGGGCCCTTCGAGCAGCTCGGGCTCCTGATGGCTGATCTGCTGCTGTTCATTTCTGTTTTGTTCCGTATGTGAAAGATCTGACTGATCGCGGCTTCTGCCGTCATCTCGATGATCATTCATATTCACGCACACTCCTTCAGCATGTTTTCATTCTATCGATTACATATTCATCGCATGTACAAGTTCTATTGTCCCAATAATAAGGAGAAAAGCAAAGCTCCAAAACAAAATGTGTTTGAACATGTTATCTTCCCCGCTTTTTTTCTTCCTTTCTTCCCTTATACACATCATAAACAAACATTGTGGGATAAAAATGAAAAGAATATGTGAAATTATGAAAATGCGGCTTGAGTATGTTAAAACTAGTATAATGACGTTGAAAGGATGTGAAATGCCTTGTCATACACCATTTATCTAGTTGAAGATGAGGATAACCTGAATGAACTGCTCACAAAATATTTAGAGAATGAAGGCTGGAACATTACATCTTTCACAAAAGGCGAAGATGCCAGAAAGCAGATGCAGCCGTCTCCCCACTTGTGGATTCTTGACATCATGCTTCCAGATACGGACGGCTATACATTGATAAAAGAAATAAAAGAAAAAGATCCCGATGTGCCGGTTATTTTCATTTCCGCGCGGGATGCCGATATTGACAGAGTCCTCGGGTTAGAGCTTGGAAGCAATGATTATATCGCCAAGCCTTTTTTGCCGAGAGAACTTATTATACGGGTCCAGAAGCTGCTCGAGCTCGTGTATAAAGAACAGCCCGCCGCAAAGAAAACCGGCATCACCGTTTCTTCCTACAATGTGATCGAAGATGCCCGAGAGGTTTATGATGAAACCGGCAGCCTGGTCAATTTGACGTCTAAGGAATTTGATCTGCTGCTTTTATTTCTTCACCATAAAGGACACCCCTTTTCCAGAGAAGATATCCTGCTGAATATATGGGGCCATGATTATTTCGGCACTGACCGGGTGGTCGATGATCTTGTGCGGAGGCTGCGGAAAAAAATGCCCGGGTTAAAGGTTGAAACCATTTACGGATTCGGCTACAGGATGATGACGTCATGAAAAATAAGCCGCTTGCTTTTCAAATATGGGTGGTCATCTCAGGCATCCTCTTAGCCATTTCGATTCTGCTTCTCGTGCTGTTCTCAAATACGCTGCGTAATTTTTTCACGGATGAAACGTATACGACCATTGAAAATGAACAGCATGTACTGACGGAGTACCGGCTGCCCGGATCGATCGAGCGGGGATATTACAGCGAGGATGCGACCGCGCCGACGACTTTCCGATCCGTTCAGCACGTTCTTCTGCCGGAACGGGAGGAATCGGCCAGTGACAAAGACTTGAACTACTTTTCTTCTTCCTTTATCCATAAGGTGTACAAGCTCGCGGGCCGCCAGCACAGCGTCACGAAACGATACAGCGCGGACATCAGCGGTGAAAAAGTGTTTTTCGTCATTAAAAAAGGCCTCACCATTAACGGCCAGGATGCGATGATGCTGTCTTACGCCCTTGATTCTTATCGTGATGATCTGGCATTCACCCTGTTCAAGCAGCTGCTCTTTATCATTGCCGGCGTGATTTTGTTAAGCTGGATTCCGGCGATTTGGCTTGCCAAATATCTCTCGCGCCCGCTCGTTTCCTTAGAGAAGCATGTCAAACGGATTTCAAAACAGGATTGGGATGATCCGGTCATCGTCGACAGAAAAGACGAAATCGGAAAATTAGGCCATACCATTGAAGACATGCGGAGCAAGCTGGTGCAAAAAGACGAAACGGAAAGAACGCTCCTGCAAAATATCTCTCATGATTTAAAAACGCCTGTCATGGTGATAAGGGGCTATACTCAATCAATAAAGGACGGGATTTTTCCTAAGGGGGATCTGGAAACCACAATTGATGTCATTGAAGGCGAAGCAGAAAAACTTGAGAAGAAAATTAAGGATTTATTATATTTAACGAAGCTTGATTATTTAATGAAGCAGCGGGTGCACCATGAGACATTTGACATTGTGAAGGTCACGGAAGAAGTCATTGAACGGCTCAAATGGGCCCGGAAGGAATTATCGTGGACCGTTGAAACAGAAGATGCATTAATGATGCCCGGTGATCCGGAACAATGGAGCAAACTTCTTGAAAACATTCTCGAAAATCAAATCCGCTATGCAGAAACGGCGATTCACATTCGGATCAGCCAAAATCAGCAGCAGATTGTCATGACGGTTAAAAATGACGGGCCTCCGATTGAGGATGAGATGCTATCCAGCTTGTACGAGCCTTTTAATAAAGGGAAGAAAGGCGAGTTCGGCATAGGACTCAGCATCGTAAAACGGATTTTAACCCTGCATAAAGCATCAATTTCAATTGAAAATGACCAATCGGGTGTAATCTACCGAATTATCATACCAAAGTAGACTGTAGTGTTTCATTGCAGTCTTTTTTTATGTGAAGGAATAGCCGTTAAAATCTCTGTAGTTTGCTTTCAGCGGTTTTTGGCATTGATGAACCCATTTCTTTTCACAAATTGTCTTTTTCGGATATTTCACCTTTTCGACTTTAATTCCTCTGTTTCGCAAGCGGCTGATCATTTCATCTAATTCTTTCATTTTCAGATTCACCCTTTCGCCAGAACTTTGACCATTCGGTCAGCTCACTTTATAATATAAATAAAACAAAACAAAAAAACAAGTTACAATCAGGTTAAATTTACGGAATATCAATATGACCATATAGTCATACATGAGAAGCACAAGCCAGCCTCCTGGCTCCGAAAGGGTGGAACCATTGAAGGAAAAAGAAAAGCTGATCATTGAAGCAGCAATCAAACTGTTTGCCCGAAAAGGGTACAAATCTACATCGGTTCAGGAAATCGCCGATGAATGCAAAATCTCAAAAGGCGCTTTTTATCTTTACTTTCCTTCCAAAGAAGCACTGCTCCTATCCATGCTGAATTACTACTATGATAAAACGTTTACCCGAATCACGACGATCCAAACGGAGGGTGACAGTCCGAGAGCCGCTTACCAAAAACAGCTTGCGGTGTTTTACGAATCGATTCTCGCCCATCAGGATTTTATTACCGTGCAGATGAAAGACGGTTCACTTCCTTATACCGAAGAAGCGGCGCAGTGCGGAAAGAGAATCCGCCGGTCGATCCTGCAGTTTCATATCGACAGTCTTCTTGCGATTTACGGAGAAAAAGCTGAACCATACACAGCCGAGCTTTGTTTTTTAATAGAAGGAATCAGTCAGATGTATCTTGAATATCTCATTCTGACCGGCCGGTCCGTACAGCCTTCGCTTTTGGCAAATACCGTGATTCACAGAATTGATGACATCGTAAACGGAATGGCGGACAGACATGATGAAGCGTTTATTTCTCTTGATGAGGCAAGCTCACTGTTTGGGCCCCTTCATAACGGGCAGCCCGATCCTTTAAGCCAATCGATCTTGCAGACCCTCCGCACGCGCATCGGCACGATGGATAAGACGCAAGCATCTGAATTCACCGAGAGCTTGGATATTCTGGAAGCGGAAATGAAGAAAAAGTCGCCGAAACCGGCAATCATCAAAGGAATGATTTTGAATTTGAAGGAATCCGACCTGCTGGCTGAAGATGCAGAACAGCTCAGATTTTTACTGAAACAGCAGTTTATTTAGAAGAACGGCCGCAATGACTGCAGCCGTTCTTTCTTTTTATGCTTTCGGGTGCACCATATCTTCCGGACGCACCATTTCATTAAATTGTTCTTCTGTCAGAAGGTTCAGCTGTAATGCCGCTTCTTTCAGCGTCAGGCCTTCTTTGTGGGCAAGCTTGGCGATTTTCGCGGCGTTTTCATAACCGATGTGCGGGTTAAGCGCCGTAACAAGCATTAATGAGTTAGAGAGATTTTCCTGAATCGTCTCTTGGTTCGGCTCAATACCGACAGCGCATTTGTCATGGAAGGAATTCATTCCGTCACTGAGCAGCTGCACGGTCTGCAGGAAGTTATAGATAATAACCGGTTTGAAGACATTCAGCTCGAAGTTTCCTTGGCTGGCCGCAAATCCGATTGTCGCGTCATTTCCCATCACTTGCGCGGCGATCATTGTCAGCGCCTCACTTTGCGTCGGGTTGACTTTGCCCGGCATGATAGAGCTTCCCGGCTCATTTTCAGGAATGACGATTTCGCCGATTCCGCAGCGCGGGCCGCTTGCCAGCCATCTGACATCGTTGGCAATCTTCATCAGGTCGGCAGCCAATGCTTTTAACGCGCCGTGAACGTGAGTGATTTCATCATGGCTTGTGAGCGCGTGGAATTTGTTAGGCGAACTCTTGAATGTCTGCCCCGTTACTTTTGTGATTTCTTCCGCGACGAATTCACCGAACTGCGGATGGGCGTTGATTCCCGTGCCGACTGCCGTGCCTCCGATGGCAAGCGCGCGGATTTTTTCCGTTGACTCAAGAATCATTTCTTTCGAACGGTCAAGCATGTATACCCAGCCGCTGATTTCCTGTCCGAGCGTCAGCGGAGTGGCGTCCTGCAAATGCGTGCGTCCGATTTTCACAATATCCTGATAAGCTTTCGCTTTTTCATCAAGCGTCGCGCGCAGCTGATCAAGCGCCGGAACGAGCTGCTCATATACGGCAAGAACCGCCGCAACGTGCATCGCCGTCGGGAATGTATCGTTTGAGCTTTGACTGCGGTTGACGTCATCATTCGGATGAATCTTCAGCTCGGAATTTTTTTCTTTCAGTAAAGCAGTCGCGCGGTTGGCCACCACTTCATTCATGTTCATGTTGCTTTGCGTGCCGCTTCCCGTCTGCCAGACAACGAGCGGAAAGTTATCGTCGTATTTGCCGTTTAAAACCTCGTCACATACAGCGGCAATCGCCTGTGCTTTTTCAGACTCTAAGTTGCCGAGGCGTTCGTTGGCGATCGCTGTGCTTCTTTTCAATATTGCAAACGCCTTCACAACACGCTGAGGCATTTTTTCTGAACCGATTTTGAAGTTCTCTTTGCTGCGCTGTGTCTGAGCGCCCCAAAATTTATCTGCCGGAACTTTAACTTCTCCCATGGTGTCTTTTTCAATTCTGTAGTCCATTTATGTATCCCTCCATAACAGTTGCTTCACCCTGAGTATTATTCGCCAGTAACAGATGAAACCCTTTTTATTTTTCGGCCTTGGCCGTTTTTAATTTCAGCTCAAGATAGACGCGCGAATCCTTAGAGTATTTATACTTCGGATTTGTTTTACGGTATTCTTTCGACGTGTAAGCCACTTCGTAATGCGCTTCAAATGATTTGATGAGCTGTTCAATTTCTTCGGCATTCCCTGCCAGTCTGACTTGTGCCACATCTCTCCTCCGCTTTCATAAAAAAACTTGTACCATTAAATACTTTATCATAGTATATCATTTTTTTAACAGGAAAAGATAACCTCAATTAAGGATTGGAAGGCGGGTGACTGTCGTTGGCGCAATCGGAATTCAAGGAATACATACACGTTAACCTGGCACTGGTGCTTCCCCACGTAGAGCAGAATGATGACCTGGTTCAAAATAAAAAGATGCTTCCGAACGGGCTTGTTTTTTATTATATGTATCTGAGTGAAATGAACGATGAAGACAAAATAAAAGAAGCGATTGAAACGCTGCTTCGGGAAGAAGACACTCTGACGCTGGATACGGTGTCGAAACGTCTTGATAAGATTGACGCCCGTCCCGTCTTTACGTCGAAGGAAGCCGTCATCTCCATTCTGCGGGGAAAATGCGCCTTATTTATTAACGGACTTGACAGCGTATACATTTTGTCCACGGGAAAAAGAGAAAAAAGAAGCGTGAATGAACCCACATCCGAAAAGGTCGTAAGAGGTCCGAAAATCGCCTTCATAGAAGATTCTGATACAAACGTCGCCATGATCAGGCAGCGCACGAACCATCCGAAGCTGAAAACGAAAAAGGTTCCGATCGGAGAAAATAAGTTAAAATACGCCACGGTCATGTACATAGATGATAAGGCGGACCCATCTGTCGTCAGCGATGTTGTAAAGCGCCTCAGCGAAGTGAAGATGGACGACATTCAGGATTCCGGAACGCTTGAGGAGCTTATTGAGGATAATAAGTATTCGCCCTTTCCGCAAATACAAAATACGGAACGGCCTGATAAAGTCTCTTCCGCCTTGTTCAACGGCCGCGTCGCCATCCTTGTCGACAACTCGCCGTTTGCGCTGGTGGTTCCGGCTTCTTTAGGAATTTTAATGCAGTCTCCCGATGATTATTATGAACGGTGGATTTCCGCCTCGCTCATCCGGGTGCTGCGGTTTACGTCTATTTTTATTACGCTGTTTTTTTCGTCCATTTATATCGCCCTCGTTTCGTTTCACCAAGGGCTGCTGCCGACGTCGCTTGCAGTCACCATCGCGGCGAACAGAGAAAACGTTCCCTTCCCGCCTATCATTGAAGCGATGGTAATGGAAATTACGATAGAGCTGCTGAGAGAAGCGGGCTTGAGGCTTCCCAGCCCGCTCGGCCAGACGATCGGATTGGTGGGCGGAGTCGTCATCGGCCAAGCGGCCGTTGAAGCGAATATTGTCAGCTCCATCATGGTCATCGTGGTCAGCATTGTCGCGCTTGCTTCATTTACGGTGCCGCAGTACGGGATGGGTCTGTCATTCCGTGTGCTCCGTTTCATTTCGATGTTTACCGCCGCAGCTTTCGGGCTGTACGGCATGATTTTATTTATGCTGGCGATCTACACTCATTTATCGAGACAGCGAAGCTTCGGTTCTCCATATTTCTCGCCGAATGGATTTTTCAGCTTAAAAAACGCAAACGACTCTATTCTCCGTCTCCCTATTAAAAATCAACCAAAAGAGGCGAAAAACGTAAATGAGCCAGAAAACAACTCTCAATAAGCTTACAAGCTATCAAGGGACGGCATTGATTTCCAACACGATGCTCGGGGCGGGACTCCTTACCATGCCGCGGTCGCTGTCATCAAGGGCGAATTCGCCGGACGGCTGGATTGCATTATGTCTGGAAGGCGTCATCTTTATCTTTTTGATTTATCTCAATACGCTCATTATGAAAAAGCATCAGTACGGATCATTGTTTGATTATATGAACGAAGGCCTCGGCAAATGGGCGGGAAATATCGTCAATCTTATGATCTGTCTCTATTTTATAGGAGTCGCCAGCTTCGAAGCCCGGGCGATGGCGGAAATGGTCAAATTCTTTTTATTGGAAAGAACGCCTGTGCCGGTTACGCTGTTTATCTTTATCGCCTGTTCCGTTTATTTAATTATCGGCGGCATGAGCGATCTCGGCAGGCTCTTTCCTTTCTATTTAACGATTACGATCATTATTTTGCTGGTGGTGTTTTCTTTCAGCTTTAAAATATTTGATCTGGACAACCTGCGGCCGGTGCTCGGACAGGGGTTTTCTCCCGTTATGGCTTCCTTGACCGTCGTTTCTGTTTCATTCTTAGGAATTGAGATTATGCTGTTTCTCCCTGAGCACATCAAAAATAAAAAGCACACGTTCCGTATGTCGGCCATGGGCTTTGGCATCCCGATTATTTTATACATCATTACCTACGTGCTCGTCGTCGGCGCCTTAACCACCCAGGATGTCAAAACAATGATCTGGCCTACGATTGCGCTTTTTCAATCATTTGAAATCAAAGGGCTTTTTATCGAAAGATTCGAGTCTTTTTTGCTTGCCGTCTGGATTATCCAATTTTTCGCCACCTATGTATCGTACGGATATTTCGCGACATCGGGTCTTAATAAAATTTTCGGGCTGAAGCACAAAAAGGGCATCATTTTCGTAGGCATTGCGACATTCTTCGGATCATTGATGCCCAAAGACGCTAACAAGCTGATGCTGTTCAGTGATATTCTAGGCTATATCTTCTTGGTTTTCTTTTTGCTGCCTTTACTGATGTTTGCAGTCGTCGCTGTGAAAAGGAAGGTGAAAAAAGCGCAATGAAGAAATATATCGTAATCATTCTTTGCACATTGCTTTTAGCCGGATGCTGGGACAGCCGCAATATAGAAGATTTGAGTCTCGTTATCGGCGTCGGGCTCGATAAACCCGAGGAAGAAAACGTGGAAGTGACGCAGCAGATTCTGGTTCCGCAAAAAGCAAGTTCCCAGCAGTCGTCGTCAGGGAGCGACACGACAAAGGTGACTTCCACTTCCGGAGAAACCGTCCATCAAGCCTTACGAACGGCATCATTAAAAAATCACCCCGCTTTCTCCCAGCACTTGCGTATCATGCTGTTTTCCGAGGCGCTGTTAAAGGACGACATCCCGCTTGACGCATTGATGAACCAATTTATCAGGGACAACGGTACGAGAAGAAGCTGCAATGTGATGACGGTGCCGGATAAAACGAAAGATATTTTCAAAATCAGTGACCAAGGAGAGCCTGCGTCAAATACGATCTATGACTTAACGGAGAATAATGCGGTCACCATCCGGATGATGGAGCCCGTGACATTGGGGGAAATATCCGAGAGAATCGCCAAGGGCGAGACCTTTGCCCTTCCTCAAGTTCGCCAAGTGGGCAGCAGACTGGAAATCTGGGGCGCTACCATTATTAAAAATAAATTCTGGTATGCGAATCTAACTCCTTTACAAGTCCAGAATATGAACCTGTTCACAGGCACGGTAAAGGGAGGCGTTACGTTTGCAAAGCATGACAATTATTATTTGTCTTTCGAGGTATTTTCCAGCAAATATGATGTAAAAACACAATATAAAAACGGAAAATTCAAGTTTATCGTTACCCGGTTTGTTGAAGGCCGTCTATCTGAGGATTGGAACCCGAAAGAAGATTCCTTCAAGGAGTCCTATATAAATGAAATCAAAAACGCGGTAAAACGCAGCATTCATTCAGATGTCATGGCATTCATTGATTACATGCAGCATGAGTTGAAAGTGGATATTACCGGGTTAGGCGATCAAGTCCGGATTCATTATCCCGATAAATGGAAAAAGATATCCTCTGACTGGGATCATCACTTCAGTGAATCGGATATTGAATACAAAGTCAAAGTCGCCATCAGGGATTTCGGAACAAAGGGAATGTCCCAATGACCCCGTTCCTCGGGAGAGTGTGCTGGCACCGCTCTCCTTTTCTTATGTCACGAGATGATTGCGGTGGGCATATACGGCTGCCTGCGTGCGGTCACTGACATCAAGCTTTGACAATATATTCGTAATGTGGGTTTTCACCGTTTTAATCGTAATGAACAGCTCTTCACCAATCTCTTTATTCGTCTTGCCTTCCGCGACGAGACAGAGGATTTCCAGTTCTCTTTTTGTCAGCGTTTCATGCGGAAGCTGATTCTCTGAATGGCGCAGCCTTGACAGCACTTTTCCCGCCACCTTCGATTCAAGCTTTGGTTCGCCCTTGGCAGCCGCTCTGATGGCTTCGGCTATTTCTGCCGCCTTGGACGTTTTCAGCAAATAGCTGAGCGCTCCCGCTTCGATCACCGGATACACTTTGTCGTCATCAATAAAGCTCGTCAGCACGATGATTTTCGGGTCATTGAGTGTCGCGCAGATCTGTTTTGTCGCTTCGATACCGTCCATGCCGTCCATGACGAGGTCCATTAAAATCACATCCGGCAAAAGCTTTGCGGCCAGATCGACGCCCTGCTGCCCGTCTGATGCTTCACCGGCGACTTCAATGTCCGGCTGTGCTTCTAAAAATGCGGCCAGACCCATCCTGACCATTTCATGATCATCAATCAGTAACACTCGAATCACTGTCGTTCTCTCCTTTTGTTTTCTGATAAATCGGGACTTTCACGTCGATCTGCGTGCCTTTTCCCTTTACGGAGATAATTTCCGCTATGCCGCCGATTTCACTCGCTCTTTCCTTGATGGAATGCAGGCCGTATGAGGATGCTTTCACTTGATCCATCGTAAAACCCGCCCCGTTATCAATGACTTTAAGCTGAAGTTTTTGATGTTTCGCGCCGAGCCTGACGGTGACCTTGGTCGCCTTTGAATGTCTGAAAACGTTGGAAAGCGCCTCCTGCACGATGCGGAACAGATGGTCTTCAACGCCTTTTGACACACCCGTATCGCTGATGTCCCACTCAATATCCAGCGGCTGCTTCGCTTTGAACTCTTTTAACAGCTCAATCAGCCCTTCTTTTAAGCCTTTTCCTTCTAAAGTGACGGGCCGCAAATGCAATAGCAGCGCTCTCATCTCGTTTTGCGCTTCCCCCGCCATATGTTCAACCATGCGAATCCGTTTGACGATTTTGTCATCCGCATCTTTCACCTGCTCTAAGACGGCGGATGTCATCATAGAAATGGCAAAGAGCTGCTGGCTGACGGCATCGTGCAGATCGCGCGCCAGCCGCTGGCGTTCTTCAGTGATGACCGATTTTTTCATTTGATCCTGCCATTCCGCCCGTTCGTTGGAGAGCTTTTGCAGCGATGTGACCTGGAGCTCGACCCGCTTGGCCATTTCGTTGAGCTGGTCTGCCGCCAGACCGATTTCATCATCGCCGAGCGGCGGCACCCGATAAGCAAAATTGCCGTTTTCAAATTTCAAAACCGCTTCAATCAGTGTATCCATCCTTGTTTTCAGGCGGCCGCCGTATACATAACCGGAAATCAATCCCGCCGAAAGAGACGCCAGAAGCAGGATCACCACAAACGGAATACCGAACCAGCCGGAAGAAAACAGCAGCATCGGGTCAAGCCCGTAATACAGCAGCATCAGCGTAATAAACACCGCGCAAAGGAGCAGACTGAGTCCCGCGGTCATCCGCATGGCGCGCCACTGAATATTGGCGAGTAATTTTTTCCTCATAAATACTTCACATCCACATCGCCGATGAATAACGAAATTGAAATTTTAATCCGCCGCGGCGAGTCGCCGTACTCAGACGATACTTTATACAGATTCGGGCTCATGCCGCTTTTCTTAGAGCCGAGCAGGTTCATATCGCCGATAAAAGCCGATGAACTGACGGACACTTCGATATCCGGCGGGACGTACACATCGACATTGCCGATGACACCGCTGATGGTCATCGTGCTTTCTCCTTCGGGAATCATCGCTTTTGACAAATCAATTTTCACATCGCCGATGAATCCGGAAACATTTAAATCATTCAGCTCAAACGGGTCCTTCATCATCCGGAGCTCGCCGATAAAAAAGCTGCGGAGGTCCGGCTGTCTGCTTTCCGTCTGGGCGGAAGGCTTTTCTTCTTTTTCAAGATTGATTTTCTTCTCTTTATGTTCATACACGCGCTTTCCTTTCAGGAGCCTGTAGCCCGCGTATATGAGAAAGGCGGCGAAGGCATAGCCGAACAGGTTAAAGGTGGCGCTGAACAGGTTCCTCAAAAATAAAAAAGCGGCGAAGATATACAGGACGGAGCCGAGCCAGCCGCGGGAATATTTATTAAAAATATAACCTGTGATCAGAAAAAAGAGCGGCCAAAACAAGAAGTCGCCGATGCCGATAATACGCAAAAACATGCTGACGCCTAATAAGGCGATGATAAGTCCGAGAATCTGTTTTTTTGCCATCAGCTGCTTGCCCCTCCTTTCCTTGACTATTGCAGTGCAATATTGCCGCTCGTCACTTTTATATCAATCGGCCTGGCGCCGCTGCCTTTCATGCCGGTAAATGCCCCGCCTTCCTTACTCGTTTTCTCAAAGGAATAAGACGGCCGAATCCTTCCGCTTGCCGTCTCGGCGTTCACCGTAAAACTTCCGTCTTTCGGCAGGCTGATCGCTGCGCTGCCGCTCGCAAGCCTGACGGATACGGGAGCATCCGCCGTCTCAAGCGAGGCATCGACACTGCCAGAAGCGACCCGCACGTCAAGGGCGCCCGCCACATGTTGAAGCCCGACATGTCCCGAGGATAAACGGACAGCCCCCGTTTTTGCCGCAAGGCCTGCTGCTGTGAGATTGCCCGACAGCCCCTTCGCTTCAAACACATCCGTCTTCACGTGCTTCAGCGACATGTTCCCGCTTACAGAACGGACGCCGAGGTGCGCAAGAGACAGCCCCTTGTTTCCGTCGACGGCAATGCTGCCGCTTGATGTATGGACGGTGATGTCCCGATGATAATCATACGGAATGCGGACAATCAGCAGAGGGCGCTGAAAGAGATTCAGAAATTGGAACCCTTTCTCCTTCGCTTTAAGATTGAGGGTCTTTCCCCTGCTTTGGACAAACATTTTCCCCGCCGGTCCCGTCATGTTTGCCGCGATATCATTCCGCGCTTCCGCGATGATTTTTACATCCGTCTGTTCCGATGAAACCGACAGGCTGTTGACGGCACGCGGCGGTATGCTTGCCGATTCCGCTTCTGTTTCGCACAACGGAAAAAAACGCCCGGCAAACACTTCTTTCACCAAAAACAGACAGCAGATCAGAACGGACGCCGCCATCAGTCCTTTGGCAATCTTACGCTTCATTACGTTCCATCCTTTTTCATTCATTTTATTATAAAGGAAAAGCCGGATAATTGATACGTGCGTATAGGGAAGAGGCGTAAACGCGCCGATCTTCCCTTGTGCACATTATTCATGAGCCGCTTTTTGACGCTCTGTTTTTTCCAGAGAAAGCGAGCGCATTTTTTCAATCTCAGCTTCCACCTCGTCTGAATATTGGGAGCGGCTGTATTCTGTGTTCGCCTCAGCTGAAGTGCCGTATTTGACGCGGACTTCCATTTCTTCAATGCGGCTTTCCATTCGAAGGAACTCTCTGTAGGCGCTTTCGCTGTCAATTTTGTCGAAAGAAGCGTTCATATGTTCCTTCGCATTTGCCGCGTTTGCGCGGGCGATGAGCGCCTGTTTTTTATCCTTTACGTCGCGGAGGCGCGTTTCTAAAGTTTCCAGCTGCTCTTTCAGCTCTGCCAGCTGTGTTTTCGCCTGCTCATACGCTTTTTCATGTTCGGCCGCTTTTCCCTCAAGGTATTTCATTTCAGTCAGCGCCTTTTTCGCCAGCTCCTCTTCCCCGGCATCAAAAGCAAGCTGAGCCTGGTTTTTCCGTTTTGCCGCCGTTTCGGAGGCGTCTTCCTGTTTTTTCTTAAACTGATGGACGATCGTATGCTGTTTGACAATCGTTTGTTTCGCCTTAGCGATGTCACTTTCCATATCACGCACATATTGATTCAGCATGACTTTCGGATTTTCTAATTTATCAAGCCCTTCGTTAACAGATGCGACGAACATATTTCTTATTCTTTTTAAGACCATTTTGTCTTCCTCCTTATTTTTTCTTCAGAAATTCTTCCCATTCAGAGTCAAATCCGGATTGATAGCCCGGTGATGCCGCTTCCGGTTCATACTGGCGGGAAGCGGTATCTGAGCCGCCCTGCTTCATCATCTTCCACCCGAAATACACCATGGCGCCGGCCAGTCCGATCGCAACGATAAATGGAAGAGAACCGACGAGAATCATAGCTCCGATGACGCCCGCGATGATACCCGATACCGCCCGGCCTTTTGAAAAACGTTTGATTCCCCAGTAAAGCATCAGGCCTCCGATCGCCAGCGGGATGATAAATGCGAAATGGCCTCCTCCGAAAAAGACAGAAAGTCCGAACACAATCAGCAGAAAGCCGCCTGCCGTTTTGCCATTTATATTCATGCAGATCCTCCTTTCGTTTTCCTTGTCTTTACTATAAACAAATCCCGCGGCCGGCAAAACGAGTCAGAGATTGATTTTCATATCAGACCGGAGTCGTATAAGCCCCCGGACCTTCGCATAAAAAAACGCCGCTGCACCGGACGGCGCAGGGCGTTTCACGAAAAATCTATATTCTGATGCTCGCTTCTTTTTCCCTGATGAGATCTGAGCGTTCGGCTTTGGCCAGCTTCGTAAAGAACAATATTCCGAGACCGGACAGGACTTCAACGAGACCGCCGGCGGCAATGACTTTTCCGGGACCGAAGGCGTTAGCCGCGTATCCGCAAAGAACCGCGCCGAGCGGAATGGATATGTTTGAGATCATATGGATGACGGCATAGACTTGCGGCTGGTCATCATGGTCCACAGACGTCTGAATAATCGTATATTCCGGCACATTAATCGCGCTGACGGCAGATCCGAACGCAAACGCGGCGAGGAAGACGAGCGGCAGAAAAGTGTTGAGGCCGGTGATGAAAAATGCCGCTCCTTCTATGATTCCCGCTGACACAAACAGGAGACCGTATTTGTTCACCTTCACCTTAGCCAAAATAAAACCCATTAAAAAGGCTCCGCCCGTGCCTGTCGCTTTCAAAAGCGAGTAGATAATCGGCGGCATGTTTAAATCTTCGGCGACATAAACGGCAGAGAGCGCCTCCCACGGAGCGGCCGCAAAATTCATGAAGATACAATAGATGGCGAGCGGGTATAAAATCTGGTGTTTCCTGACAAGAACGAAACCCCGTTTGAGCCTTCCGAAATACGTCCCGCGCTGTCTGACGGCGACTGTATCCTGTTTGGCATGCTGGACTTGGTATGACATAAAGAGTACGAGAAAACCTGATAGAAGATAGAATATGAGAGCGATAAACAAAGAATAAGCGGGACTGATAAATGTTAAGAACACCCCGCTCAGCGTAATGGCGGCAAGCCTGACGATCTGGCCTGATGACTGGATGACCGCATTCGCTTTCTGCAGGCTGTTTTCTCTGACAATATTGGGGATTAATGAGATAGATGCAGGATTATAAGCGGCTCCCGTGGCTGAATGCACAATCATAAGAAGCATGACAAACCATAAAGGAGAAAAACCGTTAAAGTAACAGACCGGAATGATCAACACGACCGCCGCGCGCGTCAGGTCGGAGAAATACATCCAGAATTTCAGCGTATGCTGCTTCATAAAAGGCCCGGTAATCGGCGCCAGCATCGCCTCCGGAAGGAACGTGACCGCAATGAGCAGGGACGTGCCGATCGCGCCTTCCCCGTCAAAAATCAAAAACCACAGAATGGAATTAAAGGCAAAACCGTCGCCTGACAATTTAACTAGCCTTGAGATAAACAGAAGGGTGAAATTTTTATTCCAGATGCTCTCGCTCTTATTATATGTATCCATCTATCAAATCCCCCATTATTTTACAATGTTTCTTATAATATCTCATTTTTTAATTTTTCAGTCAATAATGCATAAGATACATTTTCCTCCTGTCAATAAAGGTTCAATTGATGGATATCTCTATAAAAAAACAGCCGGCTTGCTGATGCCGGCTGAACAAAACATTATTCATCATCACGGAATACCGCGGCGCTTCTTTCATATTCTATATCCTGAACGCCCTGTCTTGCGTTAACCGCTCTTGCCGCCGCGAAAAAATAATCAGACAGGCGGTTCAAGTAACGCATCACCGTATCGTTTATCTCTTCTGTTTTGCCGAGTTTCACGATGAGACGCTCAGCCCGTCTCGTGACGGTCCGCGCGATGTGAAGCTGAGCAGCCGCCTTATGCCCGCCCGGAAGAATAAATTTCTCAAGCGGGGGCGCTTCAGCCGTGTAACGGTCTATGCAGTCTTCCAATGCGGAAATAGATGTCTCTCTTAATGTATAGCTTCTATGTTCAGTGACCGTCGCCAAGTCGCCGCCGCAGTCAAACAGCTCATGCTGAATGTTTCGGAGTTCGGCTTTCACATCACCGCAATTCTCACAATCATCAAGCTCCGCAAGCGCAAGCCCGATAAAGCTGTTCAGCTCATCAATCGTCCCGTAGCTTTCAACCCGCAGACTGTCTTTATCCGTTCTGCCGCCGATCAGGCTTGTCTGTCCTTTATCACCGGTTTTCGTATACAGCTTCATCGTTGTATTCCTCCTTCTTCCGCCGCTTTTACACATGCCGCGGTTCCTCTTCTGACGGCTCTTTCCGCGTGAGGGACATCCATCGCCTCTCCTGTCTGCAAGGCGCAAATGACAATGTCGCCTTTTGCCTGTCTGCCGGAAAGAGCCTGCATTCTCGCTTCAGCCGCTGCCGTTAACAGCCGTACAAATCCCTGTTCCGATAAACGTCCGCTGATCAGCACCCAAACGGTATGCTGCGCAGTCACGGCAATTGTGACCGAATCAAACGTACGGCAGATCAAACCAGCGGCCGCTGAGCCGGAAAGCCGGCGGCTCCACGAAAAGCCCGGGCCGTCAGATGCGGTTGACAACATTCTGAACGGCCGTTCTGTATGAAGCGTTACGGTATTTCCGCTTTTGTTTATCAGAGAGGCGAACGGAACGTTGACAGGCTCTCTTTCCTCCTGCGCTTCCGGCATGAAAGCGATCAGCGGTTTCGGTGACGATTGCTGGGCAACAGCGCTGACGGTGATGCCGTAAATGTCTTCAATCGTCTCTTTTTTCAAAGCCTGATCCGGCGTCTGCTTCGGAAAAGCGCGTCCGTCTTTCATCATCAGGAGCTGATCACAATATTGGCCTGCGGCGTTTAGGTCGTGAAAAATACTGATGACCGTCAGGCCTCTTTCTCTCGTCAACCGCTTCACCGTATCAAGCAGGTCTTTCTGATATTTGAGATCAAGAAAGGTCGTCGGCTCATCCAGACACAGCACCTCAGGCTGCTGAGCCAGCGCCTGCGCCAGAAAGACGCGCTGCCGCTCCCCGCCGCTCAGATTGCGGACGGATTGCTGCGCATATCGGTCGATGCCCGTCATTTCCATCGCTTCCCGGACAATGTCTTCGTCATGTTGATCCATCTGTCTGAAGAGTCCTTTTTGATACGGATATCTGCCGAAGGACACTGTTTCCTTAACGGTAAATGTAAAAGCTTGCTCCGTATGCTGCGGCAAAACGGCCATGATTTTCGCAAGTTCCCGCGGCTTGTATCCGCCGACGGGCCTGCCTGCTACGAGCCCCTCGCCTTTTGACGGAGAGAGCATTCCCGTCAGCAATTTCATCAGCGTTGTTTTTCCCGAGCCGTTCGGACCGAGTATGCCGACAAATTCACCTTTTCCGGCGGTAAAGCTGACATCTTCTACAATCATCCGGCCTCCGTACCCGCCGGACAGGCTGCTCACCCTGATCATAAGCGTTTCCCTCCATGATGCTGGCGAAGCAGAATCAAGGCAAACACAGGCGCTCCCGCCAAAGCCGTCATAATGCCGATCGGCAATTCGACAGGCTCAATGACGGTGCGGGAAAACAAATCCGCCAAAATGAGAAACCCGGCGCCCGTCAATGCTGACAGCGGCAGTAAATGGCGATGATCCGTCCCCCACAAAAGCCGTGTCACGTGGGGAATGACAAGGCCGACAAATCCGATCGTCCCCGAGACGGCAACCGCTCCTCCCGTCAGCAGAGATCCGGCGGCGATCATCAGCCATTTTCTTTTTCCCGTACTGACGCCTAACAGCCTTGCCTTTTCTTCTCCATAAGTCATAATGTTTAATTCTCTGCCATTGATAAGCAGAAGCGCCGTCCCGGCCAGAAAAAAAGGCAGAAACAGCGCGACATAGCCCCAGCCCCTCATTGACACGCTTCCTAACAGCCAGCGGACAATCGGGAGCAGATCATTGCCCGTTAAAGCGATCACAAGCGATATGAGAGCCCCGAGAAAAGAATTCATGATGATGCCTGTCAAAATGAGCGTCGAAACCGACATCGACGCATGAACGAGGCGGCTGAAAAACAGAACCGCCGCCATGACCGCAATGGCTGCGGCGATGCTGACAACCGGTAGTGTGAACCGGCCGAGGACGGGAATCTGAATGCCGAAAAACAAGGTGATAACGGCTCCCGCTGAGGCTCCCGAAGATACCCCGAGTGTATAAGGGTCGGCGAGCGGATTTTTCAGAAGTCCCTGAAACGCCGCTCCCGCAATGGATAACGCGGCTCCGACAAGGGCAGCCAGAACGACTCTCGGCAGGCGGATATTCATCATAATATTTACATTCATAGGGTCAGCCGAGGATGTCCGGCCGATCCCGATCCAAAAAACGTCGGATAAAGGAATATGCAGACTGCCGATTGAAATGCCGAGTGCCGTACAAACGGCTAAAAACAGCAGGCTGACCGTGTAGGCCAGCGGGCGGTTACTTTTTAAACGTTTCAGGATAAACGCTTTCTGCAAGCTTCTCGACCCCTTTGACAAGGCGCGGGCCTGAGCGTGTGACAAGGTCGGGATCAACAGAATAGACATTGTGGTGTTTGACCGCATTGACGGCACCCCAGCCGGCGCGTTTTTCCACTTCAGCGGCCTTTACGCCGTCTGTCGTAATGATGACGTCCGGATTCATTTTGACAATCGCTTCATCCGTCAGCTGAACCCAGCCGGTCTGGCTGCCGGCGGCGTTTTTCGCGTGTATATCTTCAAGCATTTCGTTCATAAACGTGCCTTTCCCCGTCGTGTAGCCGTCAGGAGACACTTCGACGAATACTTTCTTTTCGTCTTTTTCAGAAATGGCCGCCGCTTTCTTTTCTATGCCGGAAAGGTCGGATTTCATCGATTTGATCAGCTTATCCGCCTGCTTTTCTTTGCCGGCCGCTTTTCCGATCATGCTGATTGATTTGTACACATCTTGGAACGATTGCGCATCATTGACCGTTAAGACGGTGATGCCCGCATCTTTCAGCTGCTTCATCGCATCGGCGGAAGCGGACATAGAGGACGCGTGGGCAAGCACGAGATCCGGCTTCAGCGCGATGACTTTTTCAGCGTTCACATTCATATCTCCGACTTTCGGTTTTTTTACCGCTTCTTTCGGATATGTATCATTTGTCGTGACGCCTGCGACCTTATCTCCCAGTCCGAGCGCGTATGTAATTTCCGTATTGCTCGGCATGAGGGAAACGATTTTTTCCGGTGCCTGCTTTATGGTTACTTTTTCGTTCGCGGCATCCTTAATGGTTACCGGGAATGCTTCGGTTGAGACGGCTTTTTGTTTGGCCGCGCTTCCTTCTTCCTGTGCGCCGGAACAGCCGGCGATCACAAAGGCGGTGACCAAAAGCGCCGCCCAGACGGCAGTGATCTTCTTCATTCTTTTAACTCCCCCTGATTATGGTAAACGATTGTCTCTTTGACATTCGTATCCTTTTTTCGCAGTAATTATACTATAAGTCTTTAAGGCTTGTATATCCGGCCTTTTTGCATGAAAGCAAATTGTTCGTACACACTAAAATTCATCATGTATACTGTTACACAATGGTGTAAAAAGGAGGATTATCATGGAATTACAGCTTGAACGAAAGCTCGTTTTGATTACAGGATCAACCTCAGGCATCGGAAAAGCCGCGGCAAAAAGCTTTTTAGCCGAAGGCGCCGAGGTGATTATAAACGGAAGAAAAAAAGAAACTGTGGAACGGACGGTTGAGGAGCTTTCCGCTTACGGAACGGTCCACGGCATCGCTGCGGATTTATCGCGTCAGGATGAGGCGGATGACTTGATAAAGCGCGCAGGTGTAATCGGGGAAGTCGATATTCTCGTCAATAATCTCGGTTTTTTTGAAGTAAAAGACTTCGCTGAGGTGTCTGATGACGAATGGACTCGGTATTTTGAAGTGAATGTTATGAGCGCCGTGCGCCTGTGCCGGCGTTTTCTGCCGCAAATGCTCGAGAGAAACAGCGGACGGATTCTGAACATCTCCAGTGAAGCCGGTGTCAAACCGCTTGCGCAAATGATTCCGTATTCAATGACGAAAACGGCGTTAATCAGCTTGTCCCGGGGAATGGCGGAAATGACGAAAGGCACAAATGTCACGGTCAACTCCGTGCTGCCGGGACCGACATGGACCGAAGGCGTCGCTTCTTACATGGAAGGAGCCGCAAAGGCTGCCGGAGAAGACACAGACAGCTTCGTCCGGGATTATTTTAAAGTGAATGAACCGACATCATTGATTCAGCGCTATGCAACCCCGGAAGAAGTCGCCAATACGATTGTATTTCTCGCTTCATCAGCGGCTTCTGCCATTAATGGCACCGCACAGCGGGTTGAAGGCGGCATCATCCGCTCCATTTAACACAAAAAAGCCCGGCACAATGGGAACTTCCCCATATGCCAGGGCTTTTTTTTACATCATGCCTGCAAACGGAACCGGCTCCCAGCCGCCCGTCTCAAGCTCTGCTGAAAACAGGCCGCCCGCATGCGGCTGCTCAAGTCTTTCGGCTTCCGTCAATTTTTCCGTCGCGGTCGTAATGTATAACGTGTTCAAGTCTCTGCCTCCGAACGCGCAGCAGGTGACGTATTTCGCCGGAACTTCGATAGATGCAATTTCCTTATGCAAAAACGGGTCAATCCGGACGGCACGGCCGCCTCCGAACAGAGCCACCCACAGCATTCCGTCACGGTCAATGGTCATTCCGTCGGGAGATCCTTGCGACTTCGGAAAGCGGTAGACCGTTTTCGGATCTGATACGGCTCCGGTTTCAGGATCATATGAATAACAGACGATTTCCTGCGTCGGAGTATCGATATAGTACATCAGGTTTCGGTCCCGATCCCAATCCAAACCGTTCGAGGTGGAGACCTGGTCTTTTATTTTGGCAAGGCTGCCGTCCGTATTCAGACGGTACAGCGAAGCCTCCTCTTCTTTGCCTTCCATGCTCGTCGTTCCCGCCCATAATCTGCCGGACGGATCGCATTTTGCGTCATTGAAACGGATATCTTCCCGCATGTCTTTCGGCTGCTTCATCTTCGTCAATGTATCTTCCCGAAGATTGTACAGGTAAAAACCGTCTTTCATCGTCATCACCAGCTCTTCCTTTGAATACAAGGCCAGAGCCGTGACAAATGATTTGAATTTAACGGAACGGTTGATTCCGTCAGCCGGAGTGAAGATATGCAGCTGGCTGCCCAGTATATCCACCCAGTACAGGCATTGCTTGTCCTTATCCCATAAAGGGCCTTCTCCGATAACTGCTCTCGTATCTGCTCGTAATGCTGCTTCCATGTGTGAACACCTCTTTTGCTTGTCAGTCTTCTATTGTTATTCCCGACAAAGCGGCGTCCAAACTCAATCTTTTTTAAAAAGAATCGTAATCACCGTTCCGGCGCTGATTCTGCTGTTGACATGGATGGTTCCGTTATGAAGGTGAACCAGCTCCTTGGCAATGGCGAGCCCGAGTCCCGTTCCTTCTGACGGTCCCTTCGTATTCGTTCCCCGATAATAACGGTTAAACAGCTGGTGAATCGTTTCATCGTCCATTCCTCTTCCGTTATCTTTCACCTTCAGAATGAGCTGTTCGGCTGATTCCTCAAGCACGACCCGAATGGCGGTCCCTTTCTTATTATGCTTAACCGCGTTTGCCAGCAGATTCTCCAGAATACGGCGGAACCACGCTTCATCAATGGCGAAAAGAATGTCTTCCTTTTTGGTTTCAAAGGCGATGTCATATCCTTCCGAGAACGTGTTTTTCGTGAAATCGTTCGTGACGTTTCTGATAAACGGCACGACGTTGATCAGCCGCCGTTCGATCGGGAGGGCCGCGTTTTTGAGGCGGTATGTTAAGTTTAAGTCCTCAATCAGCTTAGACATATATTCTGATTTTTCCCGGACGATCTGCCCCATTTCTTTGACTTCTTCCGGGGTCCAGTCGTATTGCTTCGATTCAAGCATCATGCTGTAGCCGTAAATCGTGCTCAGCGGGGTTTTTAAGTCATGGCTCAGCCCGGCGATCCATTCTTCCCTTGTCGCCTGGATTTTTTCTCTGTTTTTCTTATCCCGCTTCAGCGTGTCGGTCAGCTGATCCATCGATTCGAAAATCTCGGCGAAAAAGCGGAACGGCTGTTTTGTTTTGCCTTTTTTGTTTTTGCTGACCGGCTGTCCTTTGCGGTTCTTCGGCTCTTCAAGCCGGCCCTTTGATAAATTGACGAGCCATTTGATGGTATGAAACAGCGGCCAGCCGAAACGGAAAGAGTACCAGATGGTCAGGATGCAGATCATAAATACTAAGATTCCGATCAAGAGGAAGAGGGTTTTCATCACATTTCTCAAAAATGATTTGTTAAACTCGTGATCGGGGATGTACACGGGGTTCGGCACCGACGCGACCATCCATTTCGTTTTATCGAGTCTTTTAAAAGAAATTTCCCGTTTGTAATTCCACGGCTTGGAACTGTATTTCAGCAATTCAAGCTCATTGACGGTGTTCCGTTCTTTTTTCGTGCTGTTGATATCCCCGAGCAGTCTGCCGCTGTCTTCGAGAAGGTAGACCGCCCCTTTTTCCCGTTTAATATAATCAATCGTGCTCTTTTTATATTGAGAAAGGGAAGCGAGGGATGGCTCCTGTGATTCGATGTATGTGAGAAGCTGCTCACTGGCGGATTTCCAGCCGAACAGAATCAAATAGGTCTCATCATTTATCGTGACCGTCCAGTAATTCAGCTTGTAGTTGTCAAAATTCCGGTACTGGTAAATGGATAAGAGATCTTTTCTGCTGTAATGGCTCGGGACGTCTTTCGGCACTCTGTACGCGTAGTCCGTTTTTTCATTGTCATTAATGATCTGAAGCCAGCCCTTCTGCTTTCGGACCGACATCTTTAAAAATTCATCGACATCCCATGTGCCGTCTTCGTTTTTATCAAGCCACGCTTCAAACGAGTCCGCGGTCGCTTTGGTCAGTCCCGCATTGGCTTCCGCTTCGCTGAAACGCCAATCCAAATAGAAAAAAGAAGCGACGGCCAAAACGGACATCAGCAGGATGACAAGCAGAAGCTGTCCGAAAAAGTGGAGCAGAAATTTTCCGCGCATTCTCATGAGCGGGTTCCTTTTTCTCCTTGATCGGGAATAAACCGATAACCGAGGCCGCGCACCGTTACAATATAGGACGGATTGCTGGGGTCTTTTTCAATTTTTTCTCTGAGCTTGCGGATATGCACCATGACGGTGTTGTTGTCGCCGTAAGACGGATATCCCCATACTTTTTCATAGATCTGATCTTTTGAGAGCACCACATCAGGGTGTTCACAGAAATATTGAAGCAGCTGCAGAAGCTGTGCGGAGCAGCTGACGGGCTCGCCCCCGACGATCAGCTCGGCGTTTTGCGGCGAATAGGAAAAATGGCTGTATGAATACGTCTTTACCGCCGTTTTCTCTTCGCGCTTATAGGTTCTCTTTAACGTCGCTCTGATCCGCGCCGCCAATTCGAGCGGATTAAACGGCTTTGTTATATAATCGTCAGCTCCCAATGCAAATCCTGACAGCTTATCCGCATCAGAAGAACGGGCGGTCAGAAAAAAGATCGGAGCGTCGGTATAGTTCCGGATTTCGGTGCATGCTTCAAAACCGGACATGCCTTCCATCATCACATCCAGCACGAGCAGATCCGCGGTTTCATGTTTAACAAACTCGATCGCTTCCTCAGCGCTTCCGGCTGTCTTAATGTTGTGATAGCCTTCTTTGACGAGAACGCGTTTGACCATATCAACGATCGCCTTCTCATCGTCTACAATTAAAATTGACGCATTTTCCACCTTGGACGTTCCTTTCTCTTTGTTTTTTTCATCATATCATTATATGGATAAGATTTGGTACCTTTTTAGTGCGGAGGTCTTGCGGGGAAACAGAAAAGAAAAACGAGACCGGACATCTCTTCTCGTTTTTCTCACGTTGTCAGAGCGGAATATCCATCATTCCGCCGCTTTTGTCAGGAGCTTTCATTTATAAGATGAAGAATAAATTCCCAAAAACCCGGCACTTCCTGGCATAACAGCATGTCCGCTTTTTCAACGATTTTAATCTTCAATTCTTGTTCAAGATCTTCTCTTTCCTGGTATGATGTATTGCTCAGTTTTTTTTTTATCATTGGCGAAAAACGCGAAATCAAAAGTTCCATTTCGTCGGTATCTGTGTTCTCTTTGTTGAAGTCAAATGGCCCGTTCACTGCTTATTTTCCCCCTTTTTTTGCTTGTCCAGCTGCTTTCTGAGATTGTCGAGCCCTTTTTTATGAATATTGGAAATGTTCTGCCGTGATTCACCCAGCGACTCGGCAATCTCCTTCATCGTCGCTCCGTGAAGATAAATATTCGTCAGCACGCTTTTTTGTTTATCGGTTAACGTCTGAAGCGCTTCGTATAAATCACGGTTTTGGACATGCTGGCTCAAATCCCCCTGCTTCCGCAGAAACTCTTCAAACGCGTCTTTTCCCATTTCATAGGGAAGCGCTTCACCTCCCTCCGGCTGATCCACCGTCAGCGGATAGCGCTTCTGATTTTTACGGATGCGCTTGTCAAAATCGATGGAGAAAATCCGGATCATAGAGTTCATATATTTGATGATCCGGATTTCCTTATAAAACTGTTTAAAATGGTCGTCCAGTGATTTTGCATCCTTCTCGTCTGAATGTTCCAGCACATTTTTAAATTTCTCGTAATGCTTTGGGTCACTTAAAAAATGTTTAACGATCGGATGTTTCATAATTTCCTTGCATTTTGACCGTAAAAGAACTTGATAGTCCATAAAACCGCCCCCTATTTAAATTAAATGAAAGAAAGCAAAAAAAAGTAAACTACTCCTTTCCGACTAAGATTCCGCACTCCTTATGTCCCGGTTTTGCCGGAACAAAAAAAAGACCCTCAATCGGGATATCAGGTTTACAAGAGCCGCTCTTTCTTTCACTTATATACATGACTGCAGGTCAAGTCAGGAGGTGGCTGACAATGGATCAGGTTTTTATAGAAGAAGCGGTCAGACAGATCGGCAATCTCGGCTTTCCGGCTCTGATTGCCATGTATCTTCTCACACGGTTTGAGAAGAAGTTTGACGCCCTGATCGAACTGATGACGGAACTGAAAGATCAGAAAATGAAAAATTAATTTTCACACGAAGTTGACTTTTCATCGGAACGCATCACTTAACAAAGCAGAAGGGAAAACGAAAGGCCTTTCACATTCTCTTTCTGAAAAAACAAAGCTTGAGAGGAGACGATTTACATGTCAAAAGAAAACAACTGCAATATCCCGCAGCCGATCAGAGGAGACAAAGGAGCGACCGTCACGATTCCGCGCAACCTTGAAAGAGACCGCCAAAATCCGGATATGCTGACGCCGCCGGAAACGGATCACGGCACAGTGGATAATATGAAATTCTCTTTCTCAGATGTGCACAACCGGCTGGAAAAGGGCGGATACGCGCGTGAGGTGACCGTTCGCGAGCTGCCGATTTCTGAAAATCTGGCATCTGTCAACATGCGTTTAAAACCGGGCGCCATCCGTGAGCTGCACTGGCATAAAGAAGCGGAATGGGCATATATGCTGACGGGCAAAGCGCGGGTCACGATTGTTGATGAACAGGGACGCAGTTTTATCGATGACGTGAAGGAAGGAGATCTGTGGTACTTCCCGTCAGGCCTGCCGCACTCCATTCAGGCGCTGAAAGAAGGCTGTGAATTCCTCTTGGTTTTTGATGACGGTTCTTTCTCAGAAAACAGCACATTCCAAGTAACTGACTGGCTTGCCCACACACCGCTTGATGTCATCGCCAACAACTTTGGGGTTTCAGAAAAAGACCTCGCCGGCCTGCCCGGGAAAGAAAAATATATCTTTGAAGAGCCGGTTCCCGGGAAGCTGAAAGATGACATCGTGGAAGGCCCGAACGGTGAAGTGCCTTATCCGTTCACTTACCGCCTGCTGGATGAAGGCCCGACTGCTGAGACAGATGGCGGCAAAGTATATATCGCGGATTCCACAAACTTCAAAGTGTCCAAAACGATCGCTTCAGCGCTTGTCGTGGTCGAACCGGGCGCAATGAGAGAGCTGCACTGGCATCCGAACACGCATGAATGGCAGTATTATATTTCCGGTAAAGGACGGATGACGGTTTTTGCATCGGACGGCCATGCGAGAACATTTAACTATCAGGCCGGGGATGTCGGTTACGTCCCGTTCGCAATGGGCCACTATGTGGAGAATTTGGGAGATGAGCCGCTCGTCTTCCTGGAAATCTTCAAGGATGACCACTATGCCGATGTGTCCCTGAACCAATGGCTTGCCATGCTTCCTGAGAAATTCGTCCAGCAGCATCTGGATCTGGGCAAAGACTTTACGGATATTCTTTCGAAAGAGAAACACCCTGTCGTCAAAAAGAAATGCTGAAGATACATCGACTTGCAGAGTTCCGTCTCTGCAAGTCTCCTCTGTGTGAAAAGGAGCTGAACAGATGATCAATCAAAACGGGACGAAAATGTTTTTTCTTCAGGTGCTCCGGTATGCCCTGGCAGCCGCTGCCGTATTATTCGGGTATTTTATCGTGATGATGGCCGTATTTTCATTAGCCGGGACGAGCTACGGATCGATGGCGTACGTCCTGCTTTTTTCCGTGCTTTTTATTTTTCTCGGTTTATGTTTTGAACCGCTTGAGCGGCTGATGATACATAGCTTTACCTTTTTTGGGACGGGCAGGCTGCCTTTTCTCCTTTTAGCCAGCACCGTTCAGCTGCTGTTCCTCTGGATGACCGCGTATACGACGGATAAACTGATTGAAAAGATTTGGCTGTCAACGACGGAGGAGCTGATTGTGGCGGGGGTTTTTTTCGTTTTGGATAAATGCGTCTCCGGACAAAAGCAGCCCCGGGCGCAATAAAAAAACGCAGGCCGGAATGGCTCTGCGTTTTTTTTCATCATACCGTTGCGTTTTCATGCCGGATTAAATCGTAGGTTAAGCAGACCGGTTTGTTCGTGCGCGGATCTTTTACAATCTGTGCGTCAATTTGGAAAACGTCTTCCAATATGCCGGGAGTCATGACTTCCTCCGCCGTTCCTTCCTTGATGACGCGCCCTTTTTTCAGGGCGATCATGTAATGGGAAAAACGGGCGGCATGGTTCAGATCATGAATGACCATTAAAATGGTGCGGCCCTGCTCCTTGTTTAATTTGTCCAGCAGCTGCAAAATTTCAAGCTGATGGGCGAGATCTAAATAAGTGGTCGGTTCATCAAGAAGCAGCAGCTCCGTTTCTTGAGCGAGCGCCATGGCGATCCACACACGCTGCCGCTGCCCCCCGGAAAGCGCTTCGATCGGCCGGTCGTAAAATTCGGCCATCCCCGTCTCTTCAAGCGCCCATTTGATCATGTCACGGTCTTTATCACTCAAACGGCCCATTCCGGACTGATGCGGAAACCTGCCGTAAGAAACAAGTTCGTACACCGTCAGCCCGCTCGGCGCTTCAGGCGTCTGCGGAAGAATTGCCATTTCCTTGGCGATGTCTTTCGTGGATTTTTGCATGATCGCCTGTCCGTTTAAATAGACGGCGCCGGATTTCGGTTTCATGATTCTTGACATCGTTTTGAGAACCGTCGATTTTCCGCAGCCGTTCGGACCGATCAGCGTTGTAATTTTTCCTTTCGGGATGGCGATATCCAATTCTTTCGCTATCAAACGGTCGCCATAACCGACAGTAAGCTGTTCCGCCGATAATGAGTTCATCGCGGCAGTCTCCTTCCTCTATTTCGTTTTCATCAGCAAATATACAAAATACGGCGCTCCGAGCACGGAAATCACCAGGCCGACGGGAACTTCGGACGGTGCAAGCACATTTCTCGCCAGCGTATCGGCAAGCAGAAATAAAAATGCTCCGATTAAAGCCGAAACCGGGATAAGCGTCTGGTGGCGCGGTCCGGTAAGCCTTCTGGCCAAATGCGGCGCAATGAGTCCGAGAAAAGCGATTCCGCCGGCTGCCGCAACACATGACGCGGTCAGGGCAACGGCGCACATCAGCAGAACGCGCCGCTCCTTTTCAACCCGGGTGCCAAGCCCCGCCGCCAGCTGATCACCGAGCTGGAGCACATTTAAATACCTGGCTTTATAGAGGCTGAACGGTAAAAGAACCAGCAGCCACGGCAAAATGGACAGCACCATTTTCCAATTGGCGTTCCAAATCGAACCGGAAATCCATACAAGCGCCTGCATGAAATCCCGCGGGTCCATTTTCAGCTGAAAAATCAAGAGAAGCGCATTAAACCCCGCATTGACGCCGATCCCGACCAAAACGAGCCGGACAGGTGAAACGCCTTTTTTCCAAGCCAGCACATAGATGAGCAGCGCAGCCAGAAAAGCCCCCGCCAAAGCGCTCACCGGAAGCAGCCATGTACCGGCCATGCTTAAATCAGCAGCTGATCCTTGGAAAAAGAAGATAAACAAAACGACCGCCAAAGACGCCCCGGCGTTAATCCCGAGAATGCCCGGCTCCGCCAAGTCATTTTGAGACACGCTTTGAAAAATCGCGCCTGAAACCGCGATTCCGGCGCCGACCAGCAATGACAGCACCATGCGCGGCAGTCTGAATTCAAATAAAACGAGCTGATCCCGGGCATCCCCTTGTCCGAAAAAGACACGTAGCGTATCAAGAGGCGCAATCCGGATCACGCCCATGTTTAAGCTGATAAAAAAGACGATGCATATGAGCAAAAACGTAACGGCCATGACCGCCAGCGGTTTTTTCGATTTTACATTCATTACAGCCCTCTCCTTTCCCTGCGCGCCAAATAAAAGAAAAAGGGAACGCCGATAAGGGCGGTTAAAGCGCCGACCGGTGTTTCAAACGGCGCATTGACAAGTCTTGCGGCAATATCACTGAAGACTAACAGAACGGCGCCGAATACCGCCGAACAGGGAATGATCCACCTGTAATCTACCCCGACTAAAAATCGGGTGATATGCGGAATCACCAAGCCGATAAAAGAAATGGCTCCGGCGACTGAGACTGAAGCCCCCGTCAAGAGGACAACGACAAACATTCCGATTACTTTCACAAGCGATGTGTACTGCCCGAGCCCTTTGGCCAGCTCCTCACCCAAGCTCAGCACCGTCACTGAGCGCGCAATCAGAAATGCCAGCAAAAGTCCGATAACCCCGACCGCCAACAGCAGCTGCACGCCTTCCCATTTCACGGAAGCAACTCCTCCGGCATACCAGAACTTCACATCCTGGGCGACATCAAAACGGATCGCAATCGCGCTTGAAAGCCCCGTTAAGAAATAGCCGACTGCCGTACCGGCCAGCGCGAGCTTCACCGGTGTCAGACCGCCTTTTGAAAACAGGCCGATGCCAAACACAATAAGCGCTCCGATTCCCGCTCCCGCGAAGGACCACAAAACAAGTCCCGCCGCAGACAGGCCCGGAAAAAAAGCAAACGCCAATGCGATCGCAAATCCTGACCCCGACGTCACGCCCATAATGGAAGGCTCAGCAAGCGGGTTCCGCGTCAGCCCCTGCATAATCGCCCCGGACACAGCTAAAAAAGCCCCGACGAGCGCGGCGGCGGCGGTTCTCGGCAGCCTCAGATCGCGTATGATTTGATGAGATGTATTTTGCGGCTGAAAGTGAAAGAGAGCATCCCACACCGTCCGCAGATGAATATCGGCAGCTCCGATGGAAACAGACAGGGCCGCGCCGATCAATAAAACCGCAATCCCGGCACACAGCAGCACAGCCGCTCTGAATGAACGCGCCGTCCACTGGATTTCACTCCCTGATGCCCCTAGAGCCGTCATTGTCTGTTTCTTTTTCAATAGACCCAACACTCGTTCTTCCTTTCTCAAAACAAGAATGGTAATGATAATGATTATCAATGACTTGTTTCAGTATAGCACTTTTATCTTCTCTTTTAATAGACCTAATTTCATATAAAAAAAGAAAGTTTTTCTTAAAAAAGAGCGTGCTTCTCTATGAAAGCAGTGATATAATCACACTGATAATGATTCTCTTTATCACTAATACTCATGAAAGAAGGAATGTCAGATGTTCCATACATACAAGAAAATCGGCGCAGCGCTGATTGCCATGCTGCTCATCGCCGCTTTGGCCGCATGCGGCAATTCTTCAGACTCGAAAGGTTCTTCTGAAAAAGAAGAAACCATCACGTATAAAGCCGAAAACGGCAATATTAAAATTCCGAAGCACCCGAAACGGGTCGTCGTCATGGCTGACGGCTACTACGGCGACTTTAAACAGCTCGGCATCAATATTGTCGGCGCGCCGCAAAACGTATTTAAAAACCCTTATTACAAAGGGAAAACAAAAGGTGTGACAAACATCGGCGACGGCACGTCCGTTGAAAAAATCATTGACTTAAAGCCGGATTTAATCGTTGTCTGGACGACACAAGGCGCCGATATTGAAAAACTGGAAAAAATCGCGCCGACCATCGCCATTAAATATGACAAGCTCAGCAACATTGATCAATTCAAAGAGTTTGCGAAAATGACAGGCACTGAAGATAAAGCAGACAAATGGCTGGCTGAATGGGATAAGAAAACCGCTGCCGCTAAAACAAAGGTTCAAAAAGCGGTCGGCTCAAAAACCATCTCCATCATGCAGACAAACGGAAAAGACATCTATGTATTCGGTAAAGACTTCGGCCGCGGCGGAAGCATCATTTATGACAAACTCGGGCTGAAGGCCACAAAACTGACGCAGGAAAAAGCCATTAATCAAGGACCGGGCTACGCCAGCATTTCACTCGAGAAACTGCCTGACTTCGCGGGAGACTACATCTTTATGGGGCCATGGCAGGCCGGCGGTGACGACAAAGGCGTGCTTGACAGCTCAATCTGGAAGAACCTCGATGCCGTCAAACAAAACCATGTCTACCGCATTGATCCGATCGGCTTCTATTTCTCAGACCCGATCTCACTTGAAGGCCAGCTTGACTACATCACAAAAAGCTTAACGAAGTAATCCCGAAGCCGCTGTCACAGCGGCTTTTTATTACGCTTTACACTTGACCGTTTTTTCAGCGGACGCACTGACCATTTAACCGCATTCGAGACCATTCATTATATACACGCCGTCAAAACGTAACCCGCCGCCGCAAATAAAAAAGACATCTCACAGACGTGAGATGTCTTTTTGTCATACCGATTGTCTGTTGTTTGCAAATTTCTTTGAGACGAAAGGATATAACAGCAAACCGACGAAGAACAGCCCGATACCGAGAATAAAGGTCGTTAAATCGGCCGTTCCGGTAATAATGACATAAAAAGAATAAATGCAGGCAAGGATGGCGATGATACCGTCTCTTACTCTTGAACCCTTTATCTCGTCATACGTTTCACCCGTAAAAATGAGCTTCAGGCTGTAAAACGCTGACACGAGATACGGAATCAGATAAGCGAGCGTCGCCGCCGTCGTTAAAAACGTAAACGCGTCACTGATCGTCCGGGAAATAACCGAAAAGATAAAGATCTGTGACATCACGTTCGTTACGATTAACGACACAACCGGGCTTCCCTGTTTATTCGTTTTTGCAAAAGCAGCCGGAAAGTCTCCTGATTTCGCCGCTTGATACGGAACTTCAGAGCCGAGAAGAATCCAGCCGAGCATCGTTCCGAACAGACACAAAATCGCCAGAATCGCCATGATGACGCTTCCCGCATTGCCGACGATCGCGTACAATACGTCAACAAACGGTTTTTCCGAGCCGACAAGCTTACCATGCGGAAGCACGCCCATCGTAATCAATGTCACGATGATATAGATGCCAAGCGCGATCAATAATCCGGTAATGGTGGCGCGTTTCACATCGCGCTGCGAACGGGCGCGCCCGGATAAAATGACTGCCGATTCAATTCCGACGAACGCCCATAATGTTGAAATCGCCGCATTGTGGATCTGTCCGCCGATTCCCTCAACTGTGTGAGGACCTGTTTGAACCGGAAAATAAAAATGATCGAAAAACGACGTTTGAAACACAAATAAACCTGCAATGATAAAGAAAATAAATCCTAATACTTTTGAAAACGTCGTGACAAAATTTAATTTACTCGCACCGTTAATGCTGGTGACGAGAATCGTGTGAGTGCCCCATAATAAAACCGTACATACGGCAAACGTCAGCAGCTGGCCGAGCGTAACAGCCTGACCGCCGATCGAAAACATTTCACGCTTATCCGTTAAAATCGGGAAAAATGATGTTAAATATCCGGCAAGGCTCGTGATGATCGCCACGTTGCTGATCCAGCTCGCCACCCAGTAGCCCCACACCATCGTGAAGCCCGCTGCATTCCCTTTTTTCCGATCGCTGAACAGCGCACGCGCATAGCTTTGCGGCCCCGCCGTCAGCTCAGGCTTGCGGATGGATAAGTGGCCGAAGACCAGCGCGATCATTAACACACCGGCTCCCGTTAAAAGCCATGCCGATGTGGCGCCGAACGGGCTCGCGATTTTTGCGAGCGAACTCGGAAGCGAAAAGATGCCCGAGCCTACCATATTTCCTACGACAAACGCCGTTAATAACCAAAAACCCCATTTTTTCGTCTGTTCCATTCCTGTACCTCCTGGTTGTTCATTCGTACGGACCAGACCCCGAGACCATATTTACACGCAAAAAAAGCCTGAACAAAAGTCCATGCTTAAAGAAACACACACACCCTTGATCTCCGGATAGCCCTCCGCGAAAAAGCACGCGGCAGTCCTGCACTTATTCAGATACAGTCCCAGCATAAAGAAGGATCGGCTTTCTTTACACTTCGGCGCTGATGCCTTTAACACATGTTTTGCGGCCCCTATCAGCCTGGCATGTGCGACTCATCATCAAGCGCAACCTCTACCTCACCGAGAAAGAGTGAGGATTTTTATCATTCAATTCTACTCAGAGGTTATCAGAGATAAAAAGATCTGTCAAAGGGAAAAATTAGATGGAAAACGGATAGAGCGTTCGCCCTACCCGTCTTATATGGTCAGCGGTTATTTTTTTTCTTTTGAACAGCTTCTTGAAGCGGATCGTCTTTCAGAGCTGCACCGGCGTCTTCAAGCGCGCCTTGAATGACGTTTTTGTTTTTATCGCTGTTTTTTCCTTTTTCTTTGTTAAAGAAAGCCATCTGTATCACCTCTTTATCAAATATAGGTACACCTATAATGTGTCTTTTTCCGCGGCAGAATATGCGGAATCCGCGTCTCCTTCCTTTTGGCGGAACAGGTAAAGTTTGTTGATCAAACATGCATTCTCTTGATATATTTGTAATTCAGGGGATTTTGGCAAAAATAAAAAGGAGAAGCGAAAAATGACAGGAAAAACACACATCATGGGAGGCATCGCTTCTTGTTCCGCAATTGCGTATTATTACGGGTATGATCCGGTCCTTATGACCTCAGCGGGTGCCCTCGGGGCGCTGATTCCCGACATATGCCATACGAAAAGCAAAATCGGCAGAACGCTGCCCGTTCTGTCCAAAATCGTAAGCACGGTGTTCGGCCACAGAACGTTTACACACAGCCTGCTGTTTATGCTTATTATGTTTTTCATTACGGCAACCTATATTCCGAATCCGAGTATTTCCGCCGGACTGATGATCGGAATGGCGAGTCATCTTGTGCTTGACGCATGGACCGTCAACGGCATTAAACTGCTGTTTCCGTCCGCCATCCGCTTCCGTCTTCCCCTTTATATGAGAACGGGGAGCTTTTCGGAGCAGCTTGTGCTGGCCGGCTTAACGATTGTATCCTGCTATTATTTATACGAACTGGTTCACGGCCGCATCTCTTAAACAAAAAGCATCTTTCGCTTTTAGGGTGAGGAGTCATACATATGAAGAAAACCTTTTTCAGCAATCATCGGTTTTTATGCCTGTCCATCCTGTTCATGTGGATGAAAACCTATGCCGTTTATAAGCTCGGTTTTGATCTGCAGAACAATTCGGTTCTTGAGGAATGTCTGCTTCTCATTAATCCGCTGAGCTTCATTGTGCCGCTGTTCGGCATCGCCCTGCTGCTGACAGAAAAAAAACAGCGGATCTTTCTGCTTTCGGCAAATGTGATGCTGACGGGAATTTTAATCGCGAATACGGTGTTTTACGGGTTTTATATTGATTTTATCACCATACCGGTTTTGTTTCAGGCGAGCAATATGGGTGATATGGGAAGCAGCGTCCAAGAGCTGTTTCACCCGCTTTATATCGCTTTATTTTTGGATATTGCGGTTTTGTTTTACCTTGGTAAAAGGCATAAAGCCGATAAAGGGAAAGCCAGCACCCGTACCGTTAAAGCGTATGCGTGGGCATCAGCCGGCCTCATGCTGTGCAACCTTGCGCTGTCTGAGGCTGAGCAGCCGAAGCTGTTCAAGCACCCTTTTGATCGTGAAGCGCTCGTAAAAGGAATCGGCCTGTTCCACTTTCATTTGTATGACACCATTTCGCAGACGCTGAATGCAGGGGCTAAAGCGTTTGCCGACGAAGACAGCCTTGCGGCGGTCGCGAATTACACTCAAGCCGACTACAGCAGGCCGTCCGAATCAAAGTTTGGGCTCGCAAAGGGGCGCAATGTGATTTTTGTAACGCTCGAATCAACCCAGCGTTTTGTAATGGATGAGCGGGTCAACGGACGGGAGATTACCCCGTTTTTAAATAAACTGCGGAAAAAAAGTTATGACTTCACTCATTTTTATCAGCAGACTGAACAGGGAAAAACCTCAGATTCAGAATTCATTACTGCGAATTCGCTGTATCCGTCTTCAAGCGGCGCCGTTTTTTTCACAAAAAGCGGCCACCGGTTCAATACGATGTACCATATGTTAAAAGACCGTCAATACTATTCAGCCGTTCTGCATGCCAATCATAAGGCCTTTTGGAACCGGGATGAGATGTACGGGGCATTCGGAATCGACCGTTTTTTCGACGCGGATGAATTTAAGGTGACACAGGAAAATTCAACAGGCTGGGGCCTGAAGGATAAGGAATTTCTCGAACAGTCAGCGGAAAAATTAAAGAAGCTTCCGCAGCCGTTTTACGCGAGCCTGCTGACTTTGACCAACCATTTTCCTTTTGAAATTGATAAACAGGATCAGCTCATTGAAGAACCGGACACAAGCAGCGAGTTATTAAACCGCTATGTGACGACGGTCCGCTATGAAGATGAGGCCCTGAAACACTTTTTCAAGACGCTGAAAAAAGAAGGACTGTATGACAACGCGATGATCGTCCTGATGGGAGATCATTACGGTATATCCGAAGCCCATAATCAAGGACTTGCCGAATTCTTAGGGAAAGAGGAAATCACTCCGTTTGATACGGTTCAGCTTCAGCGCGTGCCGTTTATCATTCATATTCCCGGGGTGACCGACCGTGCGCCGGAAACGATTGCTTCGGCCGCGGGACAGGTTGATGTAAGACCGACGCTGCTTCACCTGCTCGGCATTGAAACGAAAGGCAGCATTCAGTTCGGCAATGATCTGTTTTCCGGAGAGCGGACCCCGTTTGCGGTGCTGAGAAACGGCAGCTTTATCACGGATGATCATATTTATACGAAAAATACGTGTTACAGCCGTAAAACGGGTGAACCGCTTTCTGACATGAGCGCGTGCAGCGATGAGAAAGAAAAAGCGGAACAAGAGCTGATGCTTTCCGATAAAATATTAAACGGCGACCTGCTGCGGTTTTATAAGCAATAAAAAAATCCCTCCGTTATATGGAGGGATTTTTCATGTTTCATATATGAGCCGTCCGGTCATTTTCGTATCATATCCGGATAATTGAGAAAGCTGAGACTTGAATTCCTCAGAATTGAGAATGTCCTGCACGCTTTGAACAAGCTCCCGGTTTTGTTTTAAGACGACCACATCGTACTGCTCACTGATCACCGGGATAAAGTCCGTGCCCGCCATATGCGCCGCATGCTGCGACCCGACTCCGATATCCGCCTTTCCGCTTGATACTTGTGAAGCCGCTGACAGATGATCCGTGACAATGTCATGATAGCCGGCGACATCAGACGGCGTAATGCCGAAAGATCTGAGCTGTTCATCCAGCAGCACCCTCGCTCCTGATCCTTTTTCGCGATTGACGATACGGACATCCTTTCGGCTCAAATCCTGAAAGCCCTGAATGTTCAGCGGATTTCCCTTTTTCACATATAATCCGGCTTGCCGCAGCACGACATGAAAAAGCGCAAACGGCTCCCCTGAAAGAATGCGCTTCACATACGGGATGTTATACTGCCCCGTCTCCCCATCGTACAAATGCAGACTGACGATGTCACAAGCTCCGCGGTACATCTCGATCAGGCTGTTCAAACTGCCGCTGTACTTGCGGAGCGGAGCCGCCTGTATAGTTTGTTCCAGCTGTTTGCTGAGGAGGTCCATCGACACATCCTGCCCGCTAATGATAACGGACTGCCTTTTTTCCGGCTCCCGCCCGCGGGACGGGTCAGCAGCTTCTGATACGGATGGCTTTTTTGACATTCTCATGTTTGCTTTATATTGTTTTAAGTCCTCTTCATCGACCCTCATCTGTCTTCCGACCCTGTACGCCGGAATGAGTCCTTTTTTTATCAAATCATATACTGTCAGTTTGGAGACCTTCAAAAGGCCCGCAACTTCTTCTATTGTATAGGAAGTGGCTTCTGTCATATTATCACGCTCCGTTTTTATTATAACTGTTCAGATATTGAAAAAAAACCGCACCATCACGTACAATTGCGTTATAATTAGTTTGATCTAATGATATTTAGCTATAAGGGGTGCACAATGTTGAAAAAGAAAGCGACACTACTCACAACTGCGGCTATGGCCGTTTTCCTGGCAACTGCGGGCTGCTCATCCGGACAATCGTCCAAAGGCGGACAAAACGAAAAAGTCACGCTGACCGTTTCTGCGGCAGCCAGCGCTCAGGATGCACTTGAAGAAATCCAGACCAACTACGAAAAATCACATTCAAACGTAACCATTCAAGACAACTTCGGATCATCAGGCACATTGCAAAAACAAATTTCACAAGGCGCGGGAGCTGATTTATTCTTCTCGGCAGCCGAAGATAAATTCGAAAAGCTCGTTCATGACGGAGATATCGACAAAAAGGACAGCACGGATCTTTTGAAAAATGATCTCGTCATGATCGTGCCTGAGAAAAACAGCGCACACCTGACACATCTGAATGACCTGAAAAAAGACAGCGCGGAAAAAATCGCGCTCGGCACGCCTGAATCCGTTCCGGCCGGACAATACGCCAAACAGTCATTGACGGCATTATCCCTGTGGGACAAGGTAAAAGATAAAGTCGTCTATGCAAAAGACGTTCGCCAGGTGCTTTCTTATGTTGAAACCGGAAATGTCGATGCCGGGCTTGTCTATAAAACAGACGCGCTGATTTCGAAAAAGGTGAAAATCACCGATGAAGCGCCGGCGAAAACGCACGATCCGATCGTTTATCCGCTCGGCATCGTCAAGGATACAAAGCACCGTAAAGAAGCAGAAGCGTTTTATCAGTATCTGCAGTCAGATGAAGCAATGAAAGTGTTTAAGAAATATGGATTTACTGCCAAGTAACATTACGGCTTCGGAATTTTTCACCCCAGTCGTATTGTCTTTTGAGGTGGCTTTGGCATCAGGCATCGCCGTCATCATTCTCGGGACGCTTGCCGGCGCCTGGATGGCGAAAGCGCGATTTCCCGGAAAAACGGCTGTGGAGACCCTGTTTATGCTCCCGCTCGTTCTTCCGCCTACCGTTGTCGGCTTCATTCTCATTATTATTTTCGGGAAACACAGCTTTATCGGCCGGGCGATTGAGCGGATTTTTCACCAGCCCGTCATTTTCACGTGGTCGGCCGCGGTGATCGCTTCGGCCATTGTTGCCTTCCCGCTTATGTATCAGTCCGCTAAAACGGGCTTCGCCGCGGTTGATGCTGACATCGAGGGAGCGGCGAAAGTAGACGGAGCCGGCAGGTGGCAGGTGTTCACCCGTATTTCCGTCCCGCTTGCCTTTCCCTCCCTCTTGACCGGAAGCATTCTCAGTATTGCAAGGGCGCTAGGTGAATTCGGGGCGACTTTAATGTTTGCGGGAAATATTCCCGGCGTCACCCAAACGCTGCCGACAGCGATTTACGTCGCGATGGACTCCGGCAATGAAACACTCGCCTGGGTGTGGGTGATCTGTATTGTGATCATTTCTTTCCTGATGCTGTTTTTCATTCAATTGAAAAAACCCGCTTGACCGATCCGCCTTCCGCGCACCTTTCGCCGGAAGGCTTTTTGATTTAAAATCGGATGGTATATAATGAAACAAAAAACACACAAAGGGTGCGGCCATGAAGATTAATGTCATTATCGCGGATGATAATTCTTTCATCAGAGAAGGAATGAAAATCATTTTGCATACATATGAGGAATTTACTGTATCGGCAACGTTGGAAAACGGACTCGAGGCGGCAGAGTATTGTAAACACAATCCCGTCGATATCGCCTTGCTGGACGTCCGCATGCCGGTGATGAACGGTGTCGAAGCCGCAAAACGGATCGCGGAGGAAACGGATACGAAGCCGATGATCCTGACGACATTTGACGACGATGAGTATATTTTAGAAGCGATTAAAAACGGCGCGAAAGGATATTTATTAAAAAATACCGAACCGGAACGGATACGCGATGCGATCAAAAGCGTTTTCAACGGGCACAGCATTCTTCAGGACACCGTGCTGGATAAAATAAAAGACAGCCTTTTCCGGCCGGCGGAAGCCGCGCATCAGATTGATGAAAGCCAGTTTACTGAAAGAGAGCTCAGCATCATGTCGCTTATTGCGAAAGGACTGTCGAACAGGGAAATTTCAAAACAGCTTTTCATTTCTGAAGGGACGACGGCCAATTATATTTCATCTATTTTAGGGAAAACAGGGCTTGAGCATAGAACGCAGATCGCGATTTATTATATCACCGGGAAGGTGGATAACGGGCGTTGAACGGTATGGATTTTTGGATGCTGATGAGCAGACTGATCGCCATTTTTTATACGGCTTTTTTGTTCGTATCGGCAGACCGCCCTTACACGCCGTACGCCGTCTTGTTTCTGCTCGCTTATCTGTCTTTGGGCATTGCGGTCTGCATGATCAGGCCGCCCGTTTGGAGGCGCGGGATCACCCTCATGACGCTGGCATTGACTGCTTGGCTTTCCGCCTTAGGCCATCCGGCGTTTCTATTTCTTTTGCCGCCCGCCATTTTTGCCGTTCTTGCCGAATATCCGGTTCACCGCTATGTGTTCTGCCTGCTCGTGTTTTTGCCGTTTTTATTTATCCCGTACGGCGACCTTCCGACTTATATCGTCATGACCTTGTTCTGCTTGGCGATATTCGTTTTGGCCGCCCGGTCCAGCGACCGGCTGAAAAAATATGAAGAGCAGTCAGACAATATGCGCTCAAGCATTGAAAAACTGACGAAACAGCTGCACAGCAGCACAGAATATATCAAACAATCGGAGTATACCGGCAAACTCGAAGAAAGAAACAGATTGTCCCAAGCCATCCATGACAAAATCGGCCATTCCATGACAGGCGCGCTCATTCAGATGGAAGCGGCGAAGCGGATGCTCGGCTCCCATCCGGACAAAGCGGCTGAACTGCTCCAAAACGCCATTACCATTTCCAAAGAGGGCATTGAGGATATCCGCATAACGCTGAAAAATATGAAACCGCCCGCTGAACAAATGGGCATTCACAGATTAAGAACGTTTATTGATGAATTTTCGGCCAAAAACGGGATGCCGGTTCCGTTTACGTATCAAGGCGATTTGGACAGGCTGACGCAAATGCATTGGAGAGTCATTCAGGAAAACGTAACCGAAGCCTTGACCAATGCAATGAAATACGCCGATGCCACACAGATTTTCATTGATGTCCATGTGCTGAACAAAGCCGTAAAAGCGGAAGTGAAAGATAACGGAAACGGCGCCGGCCGCTTTAAAAAAGGCCTCGGCATGCTCGGTATGGAAGAACGGGCGGCCGTTTTGCACGGAACCGTTATTTTTGACGGCACGGCCGGTTTTTCCGTCACGACATTGCTTCCGGTTGAATAAGTGAATGTTTTCATGTGAAAAATATGAAGATTCTCATGTCAAAGGAATGAACAGCTGCACTAACGGCCGTTCATTCTTTTTTTTATAATAAGAGCATCATAAGACATAGAGGTGGAAACATGAACATTTTGGAGCTCAAACAGCTGAGTAAGAAATTCGGTGATTATGCCGCCGTTGACCAGATGTCGCTTGCCGTAAAAGAAGGTGAGATTTTCGGGTTTCTCGGCGCAAACGGAGCCGGAAAAAGCACGACGATCAATATGATCTCAGGCCTTTTAAAACCTTCAGGCGGAGACATTCTGTTTCTCGGAAAAGATATTTTCAAATATAGCAAAGCAACGAAAATGAATATCGGCATCGTCCCTCAGGACCTCGCGATTTACGAAGAATTAAACGCCTATGAAAATGTGAAGTTCTTCGCCGGGCTGTACGGCCTGAGAGGGGCGGCTCTGAAAGAACGGGTCGAGGAAGCCCTGACATTCGTCGGCTTGAGCGATAAACACAAATATTTGCCGAAGCATTTTTCCGGCGGAATGAAGCGCAGGCTCAATATTGCGTGCGCTCTTGCCCACCGGCCGAAACTGATCATCATGGATGAACCGACGGTCGGCATTGACCCGCAATCAAGAAATTATATTCTGCAATCAGTGAAAAAGCTGAATGAAATGGGCTGCACGATCATCTACACGAGCCACTACATGGAGGAAGTGGAAGAAATATGCACACGCATCGCCATCATCGACCACGGAAAAGTCATCGCAGAAGGCACAAAAGAACAGCTGACCTCCATCATTACCGACACGAAGGACGTCGTGATTGAGCTGTCATCCGGAAACGGCATCAGCCTTGGCGATATTCAGGAGCTGCCAGGCGTCAGAGCCGCCACACTGGAAGAAAACAGCGTGAAAATCAGCTCTGACACAGGGGTCAACAATTTAAACCGCCTGATCCGGTACTTCATGGACAAAGGAATTGAAATCCGCTCCTTGCAGGAACAGGCCCCTGACTTAGAAACGGTATTTCTCACGCTGACAGGCAGAAGCCTGCGCGACTGACCTCACTGAAAGGAGGATTGCAAATGAATATTCTGCACATCGCCGGGAAAGAAATCAAAATCAGTTTCCGCGACAGACGGACTTTTATTTTCATGCTTGCTTTTCCGATCGTCTTCATGCTGATTTTCACTGCGGCATTATCAAACGCCTTTGATTCAGAGGTGACGGTCGGGAACATCGAGGTCGTATATACGGACCAGTCAAACGGCCCTCTTTCTCATGATTTTACTGAGTTTATGAAAGCCGCCAAAAAAGAGCATGTCTATTTTCAAAAAGCGGACACGGAGGCAAAAGGCAAAAACGAGGTTCGAGAAAATCAGGCGGATGCTTTCGTCACTGTAAAAAACACCGGTTTTCAAGTCTTTACAAATGACCGGAGCGGCATAAACGGCACGATCGTCCAAGGCATGCTGACCGCTTTTACCAATCAATACAAAGCAGGCGCCGCCGCTTACAAGGCGCATAAGGCGCCTTCCGCCGGACAAATCAAAAGCGATTATATGAAGCAGACGTCTTTACACAAAGCGAAAGAACCGAAAGCGAAAGATTTTTACGCGATATCCATGACGACGATGATCGGGCTGTACGCCTCGATTTTTGCAAGCACCTTATTCCGCGGGGAAAGAATACGGCACACCGCAGATCGCCTGATCGCCGCCCCGCTCCGGAAAAGCGATATCTTTCTCGGAAAGATGCTCGGCATTTTGGCTGTGAATGTTCTGACGATTCTTGCCGTTGTCGCCTTCAGCAAATTTATCTTAAAAGCGAATTGGGGCAGCCACATGGGACTTGTGCTTTTGATTCTCGTTTCTGAAATTCTTTTGGCCGTCAGCTTCGGGCTCAGCCTGAGCTATTTGACCAGAAAACCCGAAAGCGCCAGATTAATCACCGTCATCATCGTTCAGGTGATGTCCATTATCGGCGGCGCCTATTACAAATATGAAGGCGGAGGAATTTCCGCCCTGTCGCCCTTATCCTGGATCAATAAGGCGATTAACAACATCATTTACGCAAATGATGTATCAGCGGCATGGCCTGCACTCGGTTTAAATACAGCATTGGCGGCACTCTTTTTGCTGATCGCCGCATTTACGTTTCAAAGACGGGAGGGACTGTAATATGAAAAACTTCTGGTGGCTGTTTGCGCACACTCTCAAAGGGATTACAAAAAGCAAAAAACAGCTCATTCTTTATATCGGGGCTCCGCTGATCGGCGTCTTCCTCTCCTTCATGACCAATGCCAACGGCGGAGCCGAAACGCTCAATATCGGCATTCTCGATCAAGACGGCGGAGAAGTGGCGCAGGATACGGCCGCGTTTTTAAAAGGACTGGATCATGTGAAGATTTCGGAGGAAACGGCTGCGTCCGCCACATCAAAAATCGCTTCAGGAAAAATGGAGGCGCTCATTACGTTTGAAAAAGGCTTCTCCCAAAGCGTAAAAGACGGGAAACCGTCTCACATCGGCATGACCTCGCTGAAAGGCGCCCAGGTCACCGGATATGTCAGCTCTTATTTGTACAATTATATGAACAGCATCGCCTCAATCGGCAAATCCTCCGGCGGAGACGCAAAGGCCTTTCAGGCGATGTACGCCGATTTCAAGCATTCTCCCATTCAAACGGAGTCCGCTGTTTTACAAGATACATCGAACCATAAAGAAATGACCTACTCAGTCATCGGGTATCTCATTATCATTATGCTCTATTCCGCCGGCAACCTGACGGAACTGATGATTAAAGAGAGAGAAAACAGGACATACTACAGGCTTCTGTCAACGCCGATCACATCAAAGCAGTATGTATTGGCGAACGCGGCGGTGAATATCATTATCATGGCCGTCCAAATTCTATTCGCCGTTCTCTTTATGGGCGCCGCTTTTCATATTCATCCGTCATTCCCGCTGTGGCAGCTGTTCGTCCTGATGATGCTGTTTGCATTAAGCGCGATCGGGATCGCCTTTATTGCCGTCGGTTTTTCTAACAGCAGCGCTTCGGCATCGGCGCTTTTGAATTTGATCGTCGTGCCGACATGCTTGCTGGCCGGCTGCTTCTTTCCGGGCAATATTATGCCGAAAACGGTGCAGACAATCGCCGAATTTCTGCCTCAGCGCTGGGTGCTCGATACGGTGGATCAATTGCAGCAAGGCCGCACGTTCCAAAGCCTGATGCTGAACATCATCATTTTGGGAGCCTTCGCCGCCGCCCTGTTATTAATAGCCGCATACAGGTTCAGCGTAAAACGTCAGACACAGACATTTATGTAAAGAAAAACAGCCCCGTAAAGGGCTGTTTTTTCTTAGAACAGAAGCTCGTCCGGATTCGGGCCGACACGCTCGTCTTTGTTCAATGCGCTGATCTTTTCCATTTCTTCCTGTGACAGTTCGAAATCAAAAATATCGGCATTTTCTATGATGCGGTGCTCTTTAATCGATTTCGGAATGGTAACGACTTCGTTCTGAAGATCCCAGCGCAAAATCACTTGAGCAACCGATTTGTTATGTTTTTCCGCAATTTGTGACAGCACTTCGTTATCGAGAAGCTGTCCCTGCATCAATGGAGACCATGCTTCCACTTGAATGCCCTGCGCTTTGCAGAAATCTCTTACTTCTTTTTGAGTCAGGCGCGGGTGGAATTCAATCTGGTTGACCATCGGCTTGATTTCAGCATCTTTCAGCAGTTCTTCTAAATGATGCACTTGGAAGTTGCTGACGCCGATGGCGCGGATTTTGCCGTCTTTGTACAGCTTTTCAAGAGCGCGCCATGTGTCTTTATATTTATCCTTGCCCGGCCAGTGAATCAGGTAAAGGTCGAGGTAATCGAGGCCGAGGCGCTCAAGGCTTTTGTCAAACGCGTCAAGTGTCGTTTCGTATCCTTGATCTTCATTCCACACTTTTGACGTGATGAACAGCTCTTCTCTGGCAACGCCCGCAGCTCTGATGCCTTCGCCGACACCCTCTTCATTTTTATAAATAGCCGCCGTATCAATGCTGCGGTAGCCGTTTCTGATTGCCGCTTCGACGGAGTCCGCCGCTACGCTTCCGTTTTCCACCTTGAAGACGCCAAGGCCGAACCACGGCATTTCAACGCCATTATGAAGCTTTACAGTATCTTTTAAGCTTTTTGCCACGTTGAACCATCCTTTCTAGTCATTATGTAAACGGTTATTATTATCTCACATTTCCGCCGTAAGAAACCAATTATACGCTCATCGTTATCACAAAAACCATCTTTAGTGCCCAAGCACCACTTCCGTTATTATTTTCCTATTTTTCAAAAATTCCGGTTAACCGGTTAACTGTCCGGGTAAATCGCTACTGTAGCCACCACACAATTGAAGGAGGAAATCATATGAAACGTATGCGTATCCCGATGTCCGTTGCCCTTGGCGCCGCTTTGTCTCTGACTCCTCTGTCCTTTGTATCCGCAAAAGAAACCCCGTTCCCTCAAAACATGGCACAGCAATCATCAGATGTCTCAGCAAAAGATGTCGGATTAAACATTGACGTTGACCTGCTCGGCATCGGCAATTCGATTGCTGACGCGATTAAGTCGGCGCAAAACCGTGACGGCTTCGTCAAAAACTTAATGGAATCTTCATTCTACGCTTCCGGACAAAAATATAACGTCATGGTGTTTAATTTAAGCCAGGAATATGAAGATCATTTTAACGGTGTTCAGTTTTACGGTTCCGCCGTTTATGACGGCATCACGTACGGCATTTGGGTGTTTGAAGACGGAAGCTTCACCAATAAAGGTGATGGCGGCTGGATCAACTGGGCCTTCAGAGGCTGGTTTGACCGCGACGGCGATCACGTCGAATTCCATCGTCCGTAATCAAAAAAAGTCCGGCGACAGATGCCGGACTTTTTTGATTTATTCATCTCCGTCAAGCATGGCCGCTTCCACATCATTGATGTATTGGCGAAGCTCATGTGACATATCGCGGGAAATTTCCCGCTCTTCGAACAATGTTTGGATTTCGTTGCGGATGGCCTGCACGGCCCGCAGTTTGATTTCGAGTTTTTGATTTTCAAAACGGCGGCTCGGACTCTGTTCGTGATACGAGTGCCCCAGCCTGAAAATCAAGTGATTGTAAAAGGAAATGACGGCAAGCGTCACATCTTTATTTTCTTCAGTCATGTGTTTTTTCAGGCTTTCAATGGCCGCTTTTGCCGTTTTAACCCTTGTGGCGCGGATGAGGCCTTCTTCATTTAAAATCGTCATTTCCGGCTTTTTTTGTTCACCGAAAAAGATCCAGTACATCAGGCGTTTCAGCTTTTTCTTAGATAAGCCGACTTTAAACGGATTCGTATACAGCACTTCCAGTTCATCAAACCGTTCCTGAAGGCTGTCAGCCGTTTCTTCCGGTATGTCGCCCCGCTCAATCAGCCGCAGCAATTCTTCCTGTTCAGCCTGTATCCCTTGGGCGCGGACTTTCCGCTCATCTTTTTTCGTGCGGTTTTTGACGGTGAACTGCTGAAATCTGAGATTTTTCATTTTCTCATTGTATTCGGCAATGACCGCAAAAGAAGCCGTTTTGTTTGTCTCATTCATATTTTCTTTAATGGCGGTTAAGGCAGCTTTTATCAGCTTCCGTCTCGCTGTCAGCAATTTGACTTTCTTCTCTTTCACATTGTCTTCCGGCTTATCTGTCAAAATCGGCAGTACGATTGTCGCCAGCACCAATGTGCACATAATAACACCCGCGGCTAAAAAGAGAATCAAATTCCGTTCAGGAAACGGTGAGCCGTCAGAGAGCACGTAAGGAATGGAAAAGGAACCCGCAAGCGTGACCGCTCCCCTGACGCCTGAAACCGAAATCAGCAGGGTCGAGCGCAGGCCGGGTTTATAAATGCTCTGATCCTTGTTAAAAAACCACTTGCCGTTCCAAAAAAACAGCACCCACAAAAACCTGAGAATCATTAACGTCAGCGTAATGACGATAATGTACCCGATGACCATCATATTGTTAAACGCGGTATCATTAAAGATGACGGAAACTACATCCGGTATTTGCGCCCCTAAAATAACGAAAACAAGACCGTTCAGAATGAACAAAATAATATTCCACGTACTTGAAGAGACGATTTGCAGTTTGACCATCGTTGATTCAAGACGGTCCTGCTCCACCGCATGAGTGATGCCGCCGGCCACAACAGCTAAAATGCCGGAAACGCCGATTTCTTCAGCCGCGAGATAGATGACGAACGGCGTCAGAATTTGAATCAGCATATGCATCGTGACATCCTGCATGCCGAGGCGGCGCAAAAACAGCCGGAAACGGATAATCAAAAAAGAAATGACGACACCGCTGAGTAAACCGCCGGCTGAAATCAGAACGAAACTGAAGGCGGCCTGCGCCAGCGAAAATGCGCCCGTCACGGCAGCCGCAATCGCAAATTTAAAAGCGACCAGGCCGGATGCGTCATTCATCAGTCCTTCTCCTTCAAGGAGACGCAGAATGCCTTTTGGCATCTTCACTCGCCCTGACAGCGCGCTGACCGCGACAACGTCAGTCGGTGACAGAATCGCCGCCAGCCCGAACGCGGCAGCCAGCGGAATGCTCGGAATCATCCAATGAATCGTGTAACCGCCGACAATCACCGTGGCAAACACGAGCCCGAGCGCAAGCAGCAGAATCGGCGCTCTTAAATTCCAAAGTTCCGCACGCGGCGTCCGTTTTCCATCGTTAAAAAGCAGCGGAGCGATAAACAAAACAAAAAACAATTCGGTATTCAGTTCAAAATGAAGTCCCTGCGGAAATGACGCCGCAATGATACCGAGCGCCACCTGAATCAAAGGCACCGGGATAAAGGGGACAAACCGATTTACGATATTTGAGATCGCGATGATGGTTAAAAGTACGAGTACGACTAAAAATATGTCCAAAGCATGACCTCCTTCATCTGCTGCATCATATCATTATTGCCTGTTCTCTGCCTTTGCCAAAGGCCGGAGCCGATGATCGGGCAGATTCAATATATTTTCCGCACGCAACCATTCTTCTTTTATTTTACCCGTTTTTATTTAAAATTTCTCATAACGTGCTCACGGCGAACTTTTTTTGCCTTCAGCTACATTTTTTCTAGAAAAAGAAAAAGCCTGTTTTCTCTGAAAACAGGCTTTTTCGCAAGCTGCGTCATCTGTTTCATGACGCGGTGCAGCGTTTATGCTGCTTAGTAAAGGATAGAGAACGCACCGTCAGTGTGTCTCTATCCTTGGTTTTAAGTGCTCATCTTATTCGTGAAAATTCATGCCGTCTGTCGTCGCTTTAATGATGCCCGCGCGGATGACGAAATCGCCGAAGTGTTCGCCTTCCTCACGCTCTTTCGCGTAGCGCGGGAGAATGGTGCGAAGCTCACTCAGAATTTCCTCTTCACCGATATTTTCCCGGTACATTTTGCTCAAACGGCTGCCGTCAAACGCCGCTCCTAAATACATATTATATTTTCCGGGCGCCTTTCCGATAAATCCGATTTCGCCGAGCGCATGGCGGGCGCAGCCATTCGGGCACCCGGTCATACGGATGGTGATTTCTTCATCCCGCAGCCCGTTTTCGTCAACAATGTCTTCAATCTTATCAATCAATTTCGGCAGATACCGCTCGGCTTCGGCCATGGCGAGCCCGCATGTCGGAAGCGCGACGCAAGCCATTGAACTGCGGCGGAGGGCGGAATGCTGCCGGCCGTCTGTCAGACCGTATTGTTCGATTAATGCGCTGATTTGTTTCTTTTTCTGGCTCGAGACATTGCCGATAATCAGGTTTTGATTAGAAGTGAGACGGAAATCTCCCGTATGGACTTTGGCGATTTCACGTAATCCCGTCATCAGCTTATAATTCTCATAGTCCGTGACGCGGCCGCCTTCGATAAACATCGTAAAGTGCCATTTACCTTTTACACCCTTCACCCATCCGTAACGGTCGCCGTTATGGTCAAAATGATAAGGTTTCTCTTCATCCAGCTGCCAGCCGAGGCGGTTTTCCAGCTCGGCTTTTACGTTTTCCAGCCCGAGACGGTCAACAGTGTACTTGAATCTGGCATTCTTTCTGACGGAACGGTTTCCGTAATCGCGCTGAATCGTAATGGTTTTTTCCGCTACATCATACAGCTGCTCCGGTTTGCAGAAGCCGATGACTTTTGAAAGCTGCGGATAAGTGGCCTTATCGCCGTGCGTCATTCCCATACCGCCGCCGATTGCAACGTTGAATCCGATAAGACGGCCTTCCTCCACGATGGCAATGAAGCCGAGATCTTGAGAAAAGACATCGATATCATTGGACGGAGGCACGGCGATTCCGATTTTGAATTTCCGCGGCAGGTACAGCGGCCCGTACATCGGTTCCGTTTCCGTGTCAGGAGTGCCCGCCACACGTTCCTCATCAAGCCAGATTTCATGATAGGCTCTCGTGCGCGGAAGAAGGTCATCGCTCAATTTCTTCGACCATTCGTATACTTCCGCATGAATTTCAGACTGGTGCGGATTTGAAGCGCACATGACGTTTCGGTTGACATCTCCGCAGGCCGCAATGGTATCAAGCAGCGCCGCATTGATTTTCTGAATCGTTTTTTTCATGTTCCATTTTAAAATTCCGTGCATTTGGAACGTTTCACGCGTTGTCAGCTTCAATGTATTGTTTCCGTATTTTTGCGCCAGTTCATCCATAACAAGCCATTGTTCCGGAGTTGACACGCCGCCTGGCATCCGAACGCGCAGCATGAACTGATAAGCCGGTTCAAGCTTTTGTTTTTGACGTTCATTACGGAGATCGCGGTCATCCTGCAAGTAGCTTCCGTGATGCTTCATCAGCCGGTTGTCATCGTCCGGGATGCCGGCTGAAATCCGGTCGAGCATGACTTCTTTCAATGTGCCGCGCAAATAATCACTTTTTTCTTTAATTTCCTCAACATCACTTGGAGGGCCTTCCGGCGCTTTTAAAATGTTGTTCACCATGCTGAATAAGCTCCTTTCAAACCAAAATCAATATACGTCACGCTGATAGCGTTTTTTCTGCTGCATGTCTGCCAGGAAGCTTTCCGCTTTTTCACGGCTCATGCCGCCTTCTTCCTGAATGATATCGAGAAGCGCCTGGTGCACGTCATGCGCCATATGCTGTTCATCACCGCAGATGTATACGGCGGCTCCCTGCTGCAGCCATTCATAAAGCTCTTTGCTTTGTTCTTTCATGCGGTGCTGCACATATACTTTTTCCTCCGAATCCCGGGAAAAAGCGACGTCCATTTTTGTGAGAACACCGTTTTGCAGCCATTTTTGCCATTCCGTCTGGTACAGAAAATCAGTGACAAAGTGCTGATCCCCGAAAAACAGCCATGTTTTCCCTTCAGCTCCGGTTTCTTCACGCTCCTGCATAAAGGAACGGAACGGCGCGATGCCTGTCCCCGGCCCGACCATAATGACCGGTGTATCCGGATTGTCCGGCAGCTTGAAGTTTTGGTTGTGCTGAATGTAAATCGGAAGCGTATCTCCCGGCTGGAGTCTTTCCGCACACAGAATGCTGCAGACGCCTTTTCGTTCTCTGCCGTGCGCGTCATATCTGACCGCTCCGATTGTCAGATGCACCTCTTCCGGATTCGCTTCTAAACTGCTTGCGATCGAATAGAGCCGGGCCGGCATTTTACGCAGGATGGAAAGAAAGTCTTCCGCTGTCGCTTCCCACGGCCCGAAATCCCGGACGAGATCAAGCAGATCACGGCCGTTGATGTACGCTTTCAGCTGCTCTTCGTTTCCTTCGGCCAAAAGTTCACTCAGCTTTTGGTCAGCCGTAAACTGTGCGGCCTTTTGCAGGAACGGTTTTGTTAAGACGGTTATTTCAAAATGAGAAGTAAGCGCATCTTTCAGCGGGAGGCGCTCTCCTTGTTTATTCACCGCCACTTCCTGTTTTGGGTCCCATTTCAGCTCATTGATCAGCTCATCAACGAGCGCCGGATCATTTTCCGGATAGATGCCGAGGCTGTCTCCGGGCTGATACGCGAGGCCCGACCCTTCAAGCGAAAGCTCGAGATGGCGTGTTTCTTTATTCGAACCGCGTCCGTTCAGATTGATGTTCTCAAGAACCTCCGCCCGAAACGGGTTCGTTCTGGAATAAACGGATTCACCGAGAGCCGGCGTCTCGGCAGGCGCTTCGGCTGTTTGATTTCCCGCTCCTTCGTTCAAACCGCCGATGACCGCGTCAAGCCATTCAGAAAACGGCTCATCATAATCAAGATCGCAATCAACCCGCGGCGCAAGCTGGGTGCCGCCGAGCTCTTGAAGACGCTCGTCAAACTCTTTGCCGGTCTGGCAGAAAAATTCATACGAGCTGTCCCCGAGCGCCAAAACGGAGTAACGGAGCACTTCAAGCTTCGGTGCGCGTCTGCCGTGAAGAAATTCATGAAAGGCCAGCGCGTTATCCGGCGGATCGCCTTCTCCGTGCGTGCTCACCACGATCAATAAATTGTTTACTTTTTTCAGATTATTCAGCTTAAAATCGTTCATCGATGCGACGGTGACCTGGAATCCCCGTTCCTCAAGCGTCTTTACCGTCTGTTTCGCAAGACCTTCCGCATTTCCCGTTTGCGATCCGTATAATACGGTCACTTCTTTCGAGACTGCCGGGCTTTCTGCAGGAGCCGGAGCAGCGGGTGCGGCTGTTTCACCGGATTCGGACCGGGCCGCAGCCAAATAACCGCTCAGCCAGATTTTCTGTGATTCTGTCAAGGTCGGCAGAAGGCGGTTAAGGAGCTCTGCCTGCTCCTGATTAAACGGACTGTTCATGACCTGAAGTTGCAACGATATCCACCTCACAAGGAATTAAACGTAACGTACGTTATTTCTATAGGAATTGTCAAAATAATATTCTAATTGAAACTTTACCGAAAGTTTGTATGTAAGTAAAATATATAATCATGATGACAATGATTAAGATTCCTAATGATAAAAAGCCCTTTGCACTTGGCAAAGGGCTTACACGAATAAGCCGGCGGGCACTTCTTTTATAAAAGGAGAGGGTTCTCCCGGAGACAAAACGGTCAGATGATGCATCGCCCGCGTACAGGCCGTATATAACAGCTTACGGTCATGTTCGCTTTTGTACTGGACAGCAGAGGCGTCAGCGGCAATGACGGCGTCAAACTCAATGCCTTTTGCCAAATAAACGGGAATGACGCATACCCCTTTTTGAAAAGGCTGGTTTTCTTTATTGATCAAGCGGACACCGCTCTCGGCGCTGACTGCCTGAAACACTTTTTTGGCTTCCGCGGCCGTTTTGCAGATGACGGCGACCGTCTCCCAGCCTTTTTGTCTGAGCTCCCGGATTGTATCCGCCAATTGTTCCTGCCGCGCATTTTCTGTATCCGTCCGCAAAACACGCGGTTTTTCCCCGTTCCGGTTAAAAGGCTCAATGTCATCGCCGTCAGCCAGCAGCGCTTTCGTAAATTCAACAATCTGCCGCGTCGATCTGTAAGTCCGCTTCAGGCTGACATACTTTTCTGCACCATTGCGAAAGCAGCCGGCGAGGGAAGAAGGGCCCGTAATGGTGTGGGCATAAATCGACTGGCTGACATCACCGAGCACCGTCATCTTTGCCGCCGGGAAGATGCTTTGAATATACGTGAGCTGAAACGGGGAATAATCCTGAGCTTCATCAATGAAGACGTGCTTCATTTGTGTGTTTTTTCTTTTTCCTTCTAACAGATCCTGCAAATACAGATACGGAGCGGCATCTTCATACGGAAGTGACCGTTCTGCAAATGCGTTTCTGGTCAAAGCGCCGATGCTCTCCCAATGATCGGGCTTTTCATCAGCTCCCCAATCTGAAAACAGCCGGAGATACATCCGTTTTATATCGAGAAAGCCGAGCCGTCTGACGGCCTGCTTAATCGGTTTAAAGGCTTTGCCGACAATAATGGCGCCAAGCAGCCGCTGTTCGCGCTGATGGTCGTCAAATGCAGGTTCATCATCTGCCGCCTGCTTCTTGAGTGTTTGATAAACCTCAGCATAGTCTTCCTTATCAAGCAGCTCGCTCTCCTGCAAGACCCATTCCTTCTTACGCTCCTTTTTTTCGAGAGCGCTGATTTCCGCGAGAAGCCATTCCGCCGTCAGCTCCGCTCTGTTCGGAATCGGCAGCTGCTGATCAAGCGAATAAAAATAGGCTTCAATCCGCTCTTTTGAAATCAGGATGTCTCCCCGGAAGCTGATCTGTTTACACATCAGGCCGGAGACCGAAAGCGATCCGGCATAACGGTCAATCAGGGCCTGGAAAGCTGGTGACGCTTTGTAAGCAATGGCTGCGAGCCTTACGAAAAGTACGTCCTGATTTTGTTCAGTCAGGCAATATTCAAGCTGCTCGTACGGGCTTTCACAATCAAACTTTCGTCCGAGCCGGCGGAGGATATATTCCTGAAAGGTGGCCTGCTCCATATTCTCTTCTCCCAATTCCGGCAATACGGCGGAAACATAACTGTTGAACAAAATGTTCGGGGAAAACAATACAATCTGACGGGCATCAAGCACCCCGCGACCGCGGTACAGCAAGTAAGCGGCCCGCTGAAGCGCCGCGGATGTTTTTCCGCTTCCGGCGGCTCCCTGAACGATGAGATATTTGCTTTTTTCATCCCGGATGATTTCGTTCTGTTCTTTTTGGATGGTTGACACGATGTTTTTCATATGCTGTCCGGAATGCCCGCTCAGCACCTCTTGCAGCATTTCGTCACCAATCGTCATATCCGTGTTAAACATCGCTTTAAGCGTCCCGTTTTTAATGATAAACTGCCGCTTCAGTGTGATGTCTCCTTCTATCGTTTCTTCGGGAACTTCATAGCGGGCTTTTCCCGGGGAATATTGATAGTAAAGAGATGAGATGGGCGCGCGCCAATCATAAATGAGAAATTGCTCGTTGTTTTCATCCATCAAAGAAGTCAGCCCGATATAAATCCGCTCGGAAGAGGACTCCCCTTTTTCCGTAAAATCGACACGGCCGAAGTAAGGAGAGGTTTTCAGCTTTTGGATTTTTTGAAGCTGCCGGTATTGAAGCCGATGCGTCCGTTCACGTTCTGAAAGCATTTCCGCCTGCTGTTTAATGCTTGAAAATGTCTCAGCCGCTTCATGGGCATCATCCATATTCACGGTGACATCATCCCAAAACGTTTTTCTCAGCCCGACAATATCCTGCTTCAATCCGCCCGATGAGGCTTCAAGATGAGTTTGTTTCTGTTCCAGTTCCTTCATGACAAAATTGAGTCTTTCCTGCTCTTCTTTCCACTCTTTATCACGTTTTGCCATCAGCGGCACCTCCGACATCAAGCTGACAAATCCGGCTTTCATCTTACAAACATATATGCAACATATTATTCAGCATTATGGTCAAATACCCTTTTTCTTATCATATCGGGCGTCTTTTTTTATCAGAAGCCGTTATGAAAAAAAACCGATTTCTTTATGAAATCGGTTTTTTACTGATCTATATGATAGGAACGATTCGGCAGGCGCCACCTGAACACATAACTGCAGATGCGGCATGCCACAAGCACAAGAAACAGCACATACAAACCGGCGGCATCCCCGGCCCAGCCGAGGCCCACGATTAACCCTCCGAGCGCGGCCCAGACCGCGTAAATTTCCGCCTTGAGCACAAGCGGCTTCCTGCCCGCGAGCAAATCCCGTATGATGCCGCCCCCGCTGCCGGTGAGGACCGCTGCCGCAATCACCGCACTGAGCGGATGGCCCATTTTCACGGCATATAAAGCACCTTGGATGGCAAACGCCGAAAGCCCGATGGCATCGGATAGGTTGCCCCATTTACTCCAATGCCTTAACAGCAGCTTCGGAAACAAAAAGACAATCGTAACTGATGCGAGAGCGATTTGAAAAAACGCGCCTTGCTCCCACAAGGCGGAGACCGGAACACCAATCAGCAGATTTCGGATCGCTCCTCCGCCGAACGCCGTTACAATCCCCAAGATATACACGCCTAAAATATCATACTCCTCTTCCATCGCAACAATCGCTCCGCTGACCGCAAACGCAATGATGCCGATTACACTAAGCAGCTCCCAGGCCATTCCATATGCTCCTTTTTATTTGTTAAATTTTCTGACGACCATTAGATTTTATAATCGCTTTCTCTTAAAATCAACCTTATTTTTGAAAGATTCTGATTCCTAATCCGGGACAACCTCACTCGCAACGGCTGGGAGCAAGAACATTTACCTATTTTATACTATTTTGGGAGGTTTATTGGAAGTTTCATTGAATACTTTCTCTAACAAAAAGGGGGTTATGAGATGAAAATCAGTTCACTTGTTTTTCCTGTTTTATTGGCCGCCGGATTAATTCCCGGCCTGCCGTCAGCCGAAAGCCATACGCATTCGCACACTCATGCGGAGCCGGCGAAAACGGTGTATACGGACCCGCTTCCGAAAGCCGATCATTTTAAAGATCTGAAGGGCCCGGTCCAAGTCGAACAGACGGTTGACACAAAAATTCTGGATGAAAACGGCAAGCAGGTCGGCACGAAACGATTCAATGCCAATGTCAGTCAGGATAAAGCCTCAACTAAAGCCAGCACGGGCAGCCAGAAGGTCAGAGTGCTGGCGGTGGCGGACGCTGAATACCGCGCCAAATACAGCGACTGGCAAACGCGAATCGTCCAGATCGTGGAGCAGGCGGATGTTGCTTTTAACCGTGATCACAACATTGATTTCGTCGTACAGGCCGTGCAGGCTTGGAATTCCTCCGGCTCAAACAGTTCTCAGATTTTATCGAATCTCCAAGGCAGCTTCAGAAATCAAAATTATCATTTTGTCGTCGGTTTTACCGCAAAATCAAGTTTTGACGCCGGCGGTATCGCGTATGTATATAACGGCAAACCGAGCGGCCCGGCTTTCAGCGTGAACCTTGATCAAGGAACGGCCAACACGGCGAAAGCGGCACAGCACGAGTTTTCCCATAACTTCGGACTTCAGCATGACGCCCAAGGCAGCGGCATCCGCTGCGTCATGAATTATGATTATGCCTATTCCGTGGATATTTGGGACAGCTCCCATAACAGACAGATTGCGACAAACAAAGCTTGGTACAAATAATAGAAAAAGAGCCGCTCCCATGGAGCAGGCTCTTTATTTTGCCGTGCGTTCCGTTTTGACAAAACACATGCAGATAATAATGAGAATAAATGCCGTCAATGCCAGGAAAGGAATGGTAATGAAACCGAACCAGTTAATATATTCAGATGAGCAAGGCACGCCGTAGACACACGGCTTGATGCCGCTGAAACCGGGCACCTTCTGCTCAAGGTAATGCATGATCGATATAAACGCGCCGATGACGGCCATCGGCAGCACGTATTTTTTCACGCGCGTGTCACCCTGGAAGGTGGCGATTCCTAAAATCAGGACAAGCGGGTACATGAGAATTCTTTGATACCAGCACAGCTCGCACGGTATGAATTTTCTGATCTCGCTGAAATAAAGGCTGCCGAGCATAGCAGCAAGAGCAATCACCCAAGAAGCATATAAAAATACGATTCTATTTTTCATTTTTCAGCTCTTTCTTAATCGTTTTTGAAATCTCCTCATATTTAGAGAAGTCATTAATCACTTTGTCATTTACGTAAATCGTCGGTGTCGCCGTAATGTTTAATTTATCATTCAGGTCAGTGTCAGCTTTCAGCTCTTTTGCAAATGTCTCTTTATCAAGGTTTTCCTTCAGCTTGTCAGGATCAACCTTTTTCGCGGTGCTTTTGACCGTTTTTTCAAGCAATGCAGGCGTGACCCATTCCTGTTCGCTTGACGGCTGCTGTTCAAACAGCTTTTCATGGAATGCCCAGAATGATGCCGGGTCTTCTTTCCACACTTCTTCTGAAGCAAGAGCCGCCAGACGCGAGCCGCTTCCGTGGTACATGACGTTCACAAATGAAAATTTCACGTCGCCTTTATCGATAAAATCTTTTTTGATTTTCGGAAAGATATCGCTGTTAAATACTTTGCATGACGGACACTTGTAATCTCCGAATTCAACTACCGTAACAGGGGCGCTGTCTTTGCCGAGCACGGGCTGTCCTTTAATGGAAGGCTGTTCGGCGACTGTTTCGCCCGCTTTTTCCGTTTGGTTGTTAATAATTACGATGGCCGCAAATAAAACGACAACGATTAACGTCAGAATCACCGCAAATTTCGCAGACGATTGTTTCTTTTTCACTCAGACACCTCATTGTTTTTAAAATAAAAAAGAAGCGGATGCCGGATGGCCCGCTTCTCTATTTTACCAAGACAACCTTGTTTAAGAAAACCCTGAAAAACGAATTATCTTTGACAATTATTCCGCTTTCACTCTCATGACGCGCATCGCGTTGGCAACGGCGATCAGCGTGACGCCTACATCTGAAAAGACCGCTTCCCACATGGTGGCGAATCCGAATGCGCCAAGCAGGAGAAAAATGATTTTTACGCCTAAAGCAAATCCGATGTTCTGCCAGACGATCCGGCGTGTTCGGCGTGCAATCCGGATGGCTTCGGCTGCTTTTGACGGCTGGTCTGTCATCAGGACGACATCGGCCGCTTCGACGGCGGCATCAGAGCCGAGAGCCCCCATGGCAGCTCCGATGTCAGCTCTGGCAAGCACAGGCGTATCATTAATCCCGTCGCCGACAAACATCAGTTTTTCATTCGGTAAAAGCGCCGCTTCAAGTTCTTCGACGCGGTCTACCTTGTCACCCGGCAAAAGCTCTGTGTACACGTCATCAATACCGAGCTCTCGGCCGACAGCTTCTCCGGTCTGCTTTGAATCACCCGTCAGCATCACTGTCCGCTTCACGCCGAGCGCTTTTAAATTGGCAATGGCCTGTTTGGCGTCCTCTTTGATTTCATCGGCGATCACGATCGCCCCCGCATACTGCTGATCAACGGCGACATAGACGACGGTTCCGTTGTTTTCAGCTGTACCGGAAGCGATTTGTTCTTTTGCCATCAGTTTTTGATTTCCGGCTAAAATCGTTGATCCGCCGGTTTTCACCCGAATGCCGTGTCCGGGTATTTCTTCATATTCTTCAATCTCCTCAGCCGAGAGCGGTTGATTGTAAGCTTCACGGATGGAAGAAGCAATCGGATGATTGGAATGGGCTTCTGCAAGCGCGGCCGCATGAAGCAGGCTGTCTTTCGTAAACCCTGCCGCCGGTTTGATATCAGTAACGGCGAAATTCCCTTTCGTTAAGGTTCCCGTTTTATCAAACACGGCGTATGCCACCTGATTGAGCGCTTCTAAATAGTTGCTGCCTTTCACGAGCACCCCTGCTTTAGACGCAGCTCCGATACCGCCGAAAAACCCGAGCGGAATGGAGACGACGAGTGCGCACGGACAAGAAATCACAAGGAAAATCAGCGCGCGGTACACCCAGTCGGATAGCGCGGCTGAAGGCACGAGAAGCGGCGGTAAAAAGGCGAGAAGCACCGCAACAATGACAACGGCCGGTGTATAATACTTGGCAAACTTCGTAATAAAGTTTTCCGTTTTCGCTTTGCGTCCGGCCGCATTTTCGACCAGATCCAATATTTTTGACACGGCAGAGTCTTCATATCCTTTAGAGGTTTCAATATGAAGCACGCCGTTCTGATTCATAAATCCGGCCATCACATCTTGCCCCGGCTCCGCTTTTCTCGGCACGGATTCGCCCGTTAAAGCGGATGTATCAACCATCGAAGAACCGCTCAGTACCTTTCCGTCCAGCGGAATCCGTTCTCCGGGATTCACGACGATGACCTGTCCGACTTTGACGTCCTGCGGCGGAACGGCAGTCATGCCGTTTTCCGTTTTCACATTGGCGTACTCAGGACGGATGTCCAATAACGCGCTGATCGATTTTCTGGATCGGCTGACGGCCGCTCCCTGAAACAGTTCACCGATTTGGTAGAACAGCATGACCGCGACGCCTTCCGGATACTGATGAATCATAAATGCGCCGATCGTGGCAAGCGCCATCAGAAAATGCTCATCAAATACCTGGCCGCGGACAATGTTTTTTCCCGCTCTGGCTACGATATCGCCGCCGATGATCAAATACGAAGCAAAAAAGAGCAGAAACTCAAGGACGGCGCCCGTGTGCGCGAAGTAAGCGATGACGGCCAAAACGGCTCCCGCAGCCAACCTCACTAACATCAGCTGCAGCTTTTTGCGGTATTCATCCTCGCCGGGTTTGTCTTCGTGCTTCGAACGAACGGTCACATGAGGATCAATGGACCTTACTTTTTTCGCGACTTCGTCTTTCATCCATTGCTCGTTTTTGCCGCCGGCTGAGACCGTGATGGTGCTTGCCGCAAAATTGACAGCACAGCCGTCTATGCCGTCAATGGCTTTTACGCCGTTTTCTATTTTTTTTGCACAGTTGCTGCAATCAAGTCCGTCTAATACAAATTCACCTTTGGCTGCTTTCATTTTCGACTCACCCTACTTTCCGTAATAGGATTCCCATAACATCAATACAGCTAAACGAATTTATATATATGAACATATACTCATATATTTGTTTTCTCTATTATATGCAGGCTTTGAATAAAGTGTCAATAAAAAAGACAAAACAGGCATCAGCCCATTTTGTCTTTTTTTACCTTCTGTAAACGCAAAGCATTAAGGACGACCGATACTGAGCTGAACGCCATGGCAGCGCCTGCCACCCACGGGGCCAGAAAGCCGGCCGCCGCAATCGGAATGCCGATGCTGTTGTATCCCAATGCCCAGCCTAAATTCTGCTTGATGTTTCTCATGGTCAGCCTGCTCATGCCGATGGCGTCGGCAATGCCGTTCAGGTCACCGCGGATCAGCGTAATATCCGCCGCTTCCATTGCGATATCTGTGCCGGTGCCGATGGCCATTCCGATATCGGCCACAGCCAGCGCCGGAGCATCATTGATGCCGTCACCGACCATCGCCACGCGCCGGCCTTCTTTTTGCAGCCGGGAAATTTCCGCCGCCTTTTGTTCGGGAAGCACTTCGGCGATCACGCTGCCGATGCCCGCGGCTTTTGCAATGGCTTCCGCGGTCTTTTTGTTGTCACCGGTCATCATGATGACGTCAAGCCCCATATCATTCAGGCGTTTCACCGCGGCCGGAGATGTGTCTTTGATTGTATCGGCGACTGCGATAAGCCCCGCCGCTTTGCCGTCTGCCGCAATAAGCATCACCGTTTTTCCTTCCGCCTCCAAGCGGGCCATGTGAGGAAGCAGCGCCTCATGTTCGATGTGTTCCGATTCCATCAGCCGTCTTGATCCGGCAAGAATCGTTCTGCCGTCAGCCTCGGCGTATATTCCCGAACCGATCCGGGCTTGGAACCGGGTGATTTTCGGGATGGCAATCCCCCGTTTTTCGGCTCCTGACACGATGGCTTCTCCAAGCGGGTGCTCTGATCCCGTTTCGGCGGCCGCCGCCAGCCGCAGGAGTTCCTCTTCGTTCATTCCCGCTGCCGGTACGGCATCTGTCAGAACCGGTCTGCCGTTTGTCACCGTTCCTGTTTTATCCAGTACGATGGTCGTCAGACGCTGTGTTTTTTCTAAATGCTCTCCGCCTTTAAAAAGAATGCCGAATTCAGCTGCGCGGCCGGAGCCCGCCATAATGCTCGTCGGAGTGGCGAGCCCGAGTGCGCACGGACAGGCAATGACAAGCACGGCGATGAATTTGCCGATCGCTTCAGAAAACTGTCCCGGCGCGGCCCATACATACCAAATGAGAAAAGTCAGCACGGCCAGCCCCAGCACAATCGGAACGAAAATGCCTGAAATGTGATCCGCGAGCCGCTGAATGGGGGCTTTTGACCCTTGGGCTTCTTCCACGATTTTAATAATGTGTGCAAGCGCGGTATCTTTCCCGACATTCACCGCTCTGATTTTGAGAAAGCCGTTTGCATTGATCGTCGCCCCGGTGACGGTGCTTCCGGGAGACTTATCGACAGGCATGCTCTCCCCCGTAATCATCGATTCATCAATTGCGGAATGGCCTTCAATCACTTCGCCATCGACAGGAACACGTTCTCCCGGTTTCACATATACGATATCCCCCGTCCGGACCTCGTCAATCGGAATCACCTGTACCTTCCCTTCCCGCTCAACCGCCGCCGTCTTCGCCTGAAGCTTCATTAACTTTTTAATCGCTTCTGATGAGCGGCCTTTCGCTTTCATCTCTAAAAGCTTTCCAAGCAAAATCAAAGTCAGCAAAATGGCGCTCGTTTCATAATAAAGCCCCTCTACATGTCCGTCTCGTCCGAGAGACGCAATCGTCATGTACAGGCTGTATGCGTAAGCGGCCGTCGTTCCGAGCGCAACGAGAACATCCATATTGGCGCTTTTGTTTCTCAGCGCCTTGTACGCTCCCATATAAAAAGGCCAGCCAATGACGAGCTGCACCGGGGTGGCAAGCGCGAATTGCAGCCACGGATTCATCAGGATATCCGGCATCCAGATAAAAGAAGTAAAAGAAAAATGGCTGACCATCGACCATAGAAGCGGAAATGAGAGAACGGCAGAAAATATCAGCCTGATCAGCTGTTTTCGCTGCTCTTTCTCCTTTTGGGATAATCCGCCGCCTCCATCAACCGCTTTCTTCTCGTCTAATCTGTAGCCGAGTTTTGCCACGGTCTCTTTCAGCTCTTTCGGTGTCACCTCTTTCGGATTGTATTCAACGGTGACCGTTTCAAGGGCGAAATTCACCGGCGCGCCCACAACGCCCTCTGTTTTGTTCAGGCACTTTTCAATCCGATTGGCGCAAGCGGCGCACGTCATGCCTTCAATCTGAAACTCGGCTTTTTCCGTCACAACATGGTACCCGAGTTTTTCAATTTTATCCTTTATGGCGCCAGCTTCGATTTTGTCAGGCTGATAGGAAATATTTGAGGTCTCAAGCGCAAGATTGACGGAAGCGTCATTGACGCCGTCCATCCGTTTCAGCCCTTTTTCAATTCTTGAAGCGCAGGCGGCGCATGTCATGCCTCCCACTTGAATGGTCATCTCTTTCGGTTCACTCAATGCCCTCACCTCTTCTCACAAACCCCCAGGGGGTATCATTTTCATAAAAGAAAACCGCGCCCGTTCCCGAAGCGCGATAAACCTTATACGACGTCATACCCTTGATCTTCAATCGCGTCTTTTATATCTGATACGGAGACTTTGTTCTCATCAAACGTCACATCCACCTGTCCGGCTTCCAATTTCACCTGAACCGCCGTCACTCCGTTCAGTTCTCCCACTCCGGTCTCTACTGCTTTGACGCAGTGCTGACATGACATGCCTTCGACTTGCAGTGTTTTTTGTTCCATGATGATTCCCTCCACGTCTTGTTTTTTCTTCTTCATGTTACCATACCCCTGTAGGGTATTTCAAAACATTTTATTTTACGATTTTGCGATTTTTTTCACAACATCAAGCAGCTCGGCAATCGCCTGCTCCCCGTTTCCGCTCTCAATGGCGCCGGCTACGCAGTGATGGGCGTGATCTTCCAGCAGATGAAACGCGACTTTCTGCATGGCCGCCTGTACGGCTGAAATCTGCACGAGAATATCCACGCAGTATCGTTCGTTATCCACCATATTCTGAATGCCCCTGACTTGGCCTTCAATCCGTTTCAGCCGGTTCAGGATCTGGTCTTTTTCTTTGGCGCTTTTATGATTTAACGATTGATGCTCGGTATGTTTGTCCATTTTCCACCTCGGTTTTTTTCTTCGTTATCTTCATTATACAGACTTGAAAATCCGGTGTAAAAAATTTTCAACACACAAGTTTTACCAGTACACCCGCGGGGTATATAATGTTATCACATATCAAGAGGGGGAAATTCATTGAAAACGTTACAAGTCGGCATATTGGGATATGGTTTGTCGGGTAAAGTCTTTCATGCGCCGCTTTTGGACGTCCTTGATGATTATCAGATCAAAAAAGTCATGACGTCCAGAACGGATGAGGTCAAACGTGATCTGCCGGGGGCTGAAGCCGTGCGCGCGATTGAAGACATTACCGGTGATCCTGACATTGATCTCGTCATCGTCACGACACCGAGCGGAATGCATTATGAATCAGCGATGAAATGTCTCCTGGCGGGAAAACACACCGTCGTGGAAAAACCGATGACGGCGACTTCAGCAGAAGCGGAGGAGCTGAGAAGAACGGCTGAAAATAAAGGCGTCTTGCTGAGCGTGTATCACAACCGGCGCTGGGACAATGACTTTTTAACGATACAAAAGCTGATTCGGGACGGGGCGCTTCAAGACATTCATACATATCAAGTCAGCTACGATCTATACAACCCGGTTGTACAGGAAAAATGGCGCGAAATGAACGGACCCGCCACGGGAACGCTGTATGATCTCGGTTCACATATTATTGACCAGACACTTCTGCTTTTCGGAATGCCGGAATCCGTCACCGCACATGTGATGAAACAGCGGGACAACAGTGAAACCGTTGATAATTTTCTGGCCGCGCTCCATTACGGCAAACTTCAGGTCATTCTTCAATCCGGCTCCATGAATGCGGCAAGCGGCCCGCGCTATCAGATTCACGGACGGAATGCAAGCTTTATCAAATACGGAATGGATGGACAGGAAGATGCGCTTTCAGCGGGCAAAAAGCCGATTGACGACAGCTGGGGCGCCGATGATCCTGACAACTTCGGAGAGCTGACAATCGCAGCGGATGAGAAAAGGCATACAGAAACAATCCCCTCTGAGAACGGCTCTTACCTTACGTACTACAAACTGCTGGCAGACAGCATCTTAAACGGAAAACCGCTTCCCGTTACGGCAAAAGAAGGCATCGATGTCATCCGTGTCATTGAAGCCGCAATGAAAAGCAGCAAACAAAAACGGACGATTGCCCTTTAATATGAAAAACCTTCCAGCCGTACGGCGGGGAGGTTTTTTTAAGATCAGAATGATTTTCCGGCTTCTTTCGCGCGGGCAATCGCATCTTCTTTAATTTGCTGTGCTTTATTCGGTTCAGCATTATGGCCTTCAACGATTAAACCGTCAAAAGAAGGAACGCCGAAGAAGTTCATCATGATGCCGATGTAACGGTGGCCCATTTCCATGTCAGCCGCCGGCCCTTCAGAGTAATAGCCTCCGCGCGCCTGAATGTGGAGCGCTTTTTTGTCTGTCAACAGACCGATCGGGCCTTGCTCTGTATATTTGAATGATTTTCCGGCTACAGCCACAGAATCAAGGTACGCTTTCATAACAGGCGGGAATGAAAAGTTCCAAAGCGGTGTGACGAATACGTATTTGTCAGCTGCCGCGAATTGATCGCTCAGCTCGTTCAGACGGCTGACTTTCGCTTTTTCGTTTTCAGAAAGCTCTTCAAAACCTGTGCCGGATTGAAGTTTTCCCCAGCCGCTGAATACATCCGCGTCGATATGAGGAATGTTCTCTTTGTAAAGGTCGATATGTACAACCTCATCATTCGGGTTTGATTCTTTATAAGAATCGATAAACGCTTTTCCTGTCGCCATGCTGTAAGATGTCTTTTCATCATGAGGATGAGCAGTTATATAAAGTACTTTTGCCATTGTAAACAGCCCTTTCGTTTTCAGATTACACACACATTTATTATGAAATATGAATGTTTTTTTATACTGATCAGTTCTGTAATAATTATAGTTACAAAAAAATCTTTTCGCAACAATAATATCTCGAAATCAGTGTATTTTTTTGAAAAGGCTGCAATGACGGGAATGACAAGCAGCGGAAAAAGCAGAAACATTTAGTTTCTGCTCAAAATCGGATTGGGTCTGCAGGCCGGAATATCCAACCCGAGATTCCCCCGCAGTGTATCCGCCGGATAGCTTTTTCGGTACAGCCCCTTTTCCTGGAGGATCGGTATGACATGATCCACAAAAGCTTCAAGCATGCCGGGGATGTCAGAGTGAATGATAAACCCGTCCGCCGCTTCCCGCTGAAACCATGTTTCAATTAATGATGCCACATGTTCCGGTGTGCCGATAAAATGGGTTCGCGGAAACGCGGCTTCGCGCGCCACTTGACGCAGCGTAAGATTCCGGGCTTTCGCCTCCCTTTTGATACGGTCTGTCGTGCTTTGAAACGCGTTTTTCCCGACGTCGCCCAAATCAGGAAACGGCTCATCCAGCGGAAAACGGCTCAGATCATAATCGTCAAAAAATCTGGCCACATATTTAACAGCGTTCTCTATCGGAATCAGCTCGGCGAATTCTTGGTATTTCGCTTCCGCTTCTTCTTGTGAGCCGGCTATAATCGGACTGATTCCCGGAAAGATCCGCAGCTTGGTAGCGTCCCGGCCGTAATCCGCCGCCCGCTTCTTCACATCATCATAAAAAGCCTTCGTTTCCTCAAGTGAATTGGAGTGCGTAAAGACTGCATCTGCATTCCTCGCGGCAAACGACCGGCCGGTTTCTGAAGACCCCGCTTGGAAAACGACCGGCTCTCCCTGTTTGGACCGGCCGATATTCAGCGGACCCTCCACTTGAAAATACTCGCCTTTGTGATACAGGCGATGCAGTTTGTCAGGGTCAAAAAATTGCCCGGTTTCTTTGTTGCGGACGAAGGCATCTTCTTCCCAGGAATTCCACAGACCGCGCACCACGTCCACATGTTCCTGGGCGATGGCGTAGCGCCGGCTGTGGTCGGGAAGGCTTTCTTTGCTGTGATTGCGCGCGGCTCCCGCCTGCGGAGAGGTGACGAGATTCCAGCCCGCCCGGCCGCCGCTGATATGGTCAAGAGACATCAGCTGTCTTGCGATGGTGAACGGCTCAGTGAACGATGTGGAAAATGTGCCGATTAAACCAAGATGGGTTGTAGAGGCGGCAAGCGCCGATAAGATAGTGATCGGCTCAAACCGATTTAAGAAATGCGGGATGGACTTTTCAGAAATGAACAAGCCGTCCGCAATAAAAGCAAAGCTGAACAGCCCTCTTTCAGCAGTCTGCGCTTTTTGCCTGTAAAACGCCGCATTCGTGCTTGCTGTCGGATCGGCGTCGGGATGACGCCAGCCGTCCGTTGTGCCGCCGACACCGTGAATCATGGCTCCGAATTGAATTAGATCCGTCCGGCTCATTTTCTCTCCCCCTTTTTCCCCTCGTAATCGGCAAGCGCCCGTTCTACATGTTCAATGCCGACTTGAGTAACGGCCTGATACACACGGCTGTCACCGCTGCCGAGTTCAACGACGGGGACATGACGGATTCCGTATTTCATCTGCAGCACGTCACGCAATTCGTCCCGCTCTGTCACATCAATTGTTTCGTACGCAATGGCCTTTTCCCGCAAATATCCTTTCACTTCATCGCAATACGCACAGCCCTGTTTGCTCCAGACCACAACGTTTACTTCATGACTCATGTTCATCCCTCCTATAATTGTGGGGCCGGCTGCACCGCTTCGCTTAACAGCCGGTAAGACAATCGTTTTTCCTCAGCGTTTTTGATAGGCGACAAAATCACAAAATCAGTAATGCTGTACTGAACGGATAATCGTCGCAGCTCGGCGGCAGTCTCTTCTTTTGTCCCGGCAATCACACCCGTCTTTTGTGTAATCAGCTTATATGGCTGCGTGACTTGTTCAAGAAACGCTTCCGCTTGTTCCCGGGAACCGACATTCACCTTTTTGCCGTCTTCGAGAATGATTTTGACCGACTCACGCGATACGACGTGTTTTTCCGCTTCTGCTTTTGTATGCGCGGTAAATACCATCGGCGCAAGGTGAAATTCCGCCTTCGATCCTTTCGGCAGATGCTCGTCAAAGGCGTGGCGCGCTTTTTCTAACGCAGCCTCTTCACCGTTTATGAAATAGGCGAAAACGAAGGAAATGCCGAGTTTGGCCGCGGATATCGCGCTTTCCGCGCTGCCGCCGAGCAAAAAGAGGTCAGGCGCATACTCAGTATGCGGCGCCGGCCGCAATGACGCATAGCGGTGTGAGTCCGGAAAATCATTTCGGATGAAATGAGTCAGCTCCTCAAGCTTTTCTTCAAATAAACGGGCGGGCTGGATAAGCTCCCGCTGCAGCGCATCGGTTGACAGCTGAAATCCGCCGGGCGCTTTGCCGACACCAAGCGCCACACGGCCGGGAGCAAGAGCGGACAAAACCCGGAACTGCTCCGCCACTTTATAAGGACTGTAATGCTGCAGCATCACCCCGCCGGATGCGAGACGGATTTTTTTCGTGCTTGCGGCAAGATACCCCAGAACAATTTCCGGCGCTGATCCCGCTATCTCTTCATTGTTATGATGCTCCGCCGCCCAGAAACGGTCATATCCGTATTGTTCAGCCTCCTGAGCCAATTTCACCGTTTGCCGCAAGGCTTCTTCTGCGGTTTGGTTTTCCGCGGTGACACTTTGGTCTAAAATGCTTAAACGAATCATACGACAGGCTCCTTTATGCGCTCTTTTATGTCATAACCGTAATCAGGCAGCACGCGGCGGAGGAACTTCTTCGTTCTTTCTTTTTTCGTCTTGTAAAAGACTTCCTCAGGCGTTCCTTGTTCCACGATTGCTCCTTCATCCATAAACACAATTCGGTCGGACACTCTTCTGGCGAATTCCATTTCATGAGTAACAATGATCATGGTGGCGCCGGTCCGCACAATGTTAAGCATCACCTCGAGCACCTCGCCGACAAGCTCCGGATCGAGGGCTGCGGTCGGTTCATCAAACAGCATCACATCAGGATGAATGGCAAGCGCCCTGGCAATTCCAACCCGCTGCTTTTGTCCTCCCGACAGCTGATTCGGATAGGCGTGCAATTTATCCTGAAGCCCCACCTTGGCCAGTTCCCGCTCGGCAATGGCGTACGCATCTGTTTTTTTCATTTTCCTTGCGATCGTCAGGCCTTCCATAACATTTTGAATCGCCGTTTTATGCGAAAACAAATGATATTGCTGAAAAACCATCGCCGTCTGTTTCCTCAGTCTGAGAATGTCTTTTTTGGCAGGCTTTTTGCAGTTAATGACTTCACCGTGCAGCGAAATGGCGCCTTCATCCGGCCGCTCAAGTAAATTAAGGCAGCGCAGAAAAGTGGTTTTCCCGGAACCGCTCGGACCGATGATGGTCACGACTTCTCCTTTCCGGACACTTAAATTGATGCCCTTTAGCACGTGATGACTGCCAAAATGTTTCTGAATGTTTCGGATTTCGATCATAATGCGCCTCCTTGATATCTGGCTGCCCTTTTTTCCGCCAGACTGTTTACAGCTTCGAGAATCAGCGTTAATCCCCAATAAATCACGGCAGCCCCGATAAATGCTTCCAGAAATGCATAGTTATCGGATGCCGCAATCGTCGCCGTTCCTGTAATTTCAGGCACCGCAACAATGGCCGCGATGGAAGTGGTATGCAAAAAGCCGATGCCTATGTTGGTGAAGTTCGGCAGCGATATCATGAACGCCTGCGGCAGAACCACACGCCGAATCATCTGGCCCCGCGTCAAGCCGATTGAATATGCCGCCTCCGCCTGCCCCGTATCGACGGCCATGATCCCGGATCGGAGAATTTCCGTCATATAAGCGCCTGCCGTTAATGACAGTGCCATGATGACAAACACGGCGACCGGAATCTGATTGGCCGACCAGCCGAGATGAAACGCGCGGCTGAATTGATCGGCAATCAGCGGAACCCCTAAATAAATCAGCATAATATGGAGAATCGCCGGGGTGCTGCGGAAAAAAGACACGTAAAACGCTGAGCAGGCCAGCAGCCATTTGATGCGGAATATACGCACCGTGATATTGCCGAGAGCTATGAAAAATCCGGCAATAATCGGAATGACCGTCATCGCCAATGTAAGCGGAACGGTTTTCATCATTTGTTTGATCGCAGTGCCGATAAATGAAATGTCCAGCTCCACTGTTCTCCCTCCTTTTCAGCCGTGCGCGCTCATGTCAAAAACCGTCACAAGGCGCGTCTCATCTTTCTTGATTCGTTTTTCGGCCCATCTGAAGACACATTCAAATAAAAGGGCGGCCGCATAATACAGAACAGAAAGCGAGATATACACTTCTAAAGAATGATTGCTCGATGTAATCAAGGTCTGTCCTCTGCCCGACATATCCATCACCCCGATCGAAAAAGCGAGTGATGTATCTTTTAAGAAACCGATTACCATATTTCCGATGTTGGGAAAGGCCTGCACAAGCGCCTGCGGCAGAATGATGCGCCGGAATGTCTGCCCCCCGTTCAGCCCGATGCTGAAAGCCGCCTCCGCCTGCCCGCGGTCGACGCTGTTCACACCTCCCCTGATGATTTCGGCCGCTCTTGCCGCGCTGCTCAGCGCATACGTGGCGATGGCCGCATACAAAGGGTCCATTTTAGAGGTATCGATTCCGGCGAGCGCCGTGAGTGCCGGAATGCCGTAAAATACAATGAACAGCTGCACCATGATGGGCGTTCCTCTGAAAAAAGAGATATACAGCTTCGCAAACTGATTCAAAACGGGAATGCGATAGATGCGGGGCAGCGCCAAAAGCAGCCCCAATAGAAAGCCGAACAGCAGAGACACCGCCAATATATACAGCGTGACGGGCAAATACCCGAGCAATGTCGGCACAAAGGACGCGATCATACTGATATCAAACGCTTTTTCCATTACCGATCCCTCTCTTTTTCACTTAATATTGCTCCTTTGAATAATCCGCGCCGAGCCACTTTTCACTCAGCTTTTTAAGCGTGCCGTCATCAATGATTTCCTTGAGGGCTTTATCAATGTCATCGCTCAGCGCTTGTTCATTTTTGTTAAACATAAAGAACACTTTGGCATTTGACAGCACCCCGCCGACCGTTTTTTCTTTGATCGCGCTCGTTTTGTTTTGGAAATCGACGGCAAACGGCGTAGAAATCGTCGCATCGGCGCGGCCGGATTTCAGCTGATTGGCCGCATCGTCTGAACCTTGGCCCGCATAAGCGATTTCAAACGGACTGCCGTGTTTTTCATTCCATTTTTTCAGCACAAGCGCGCCGTTTGACGTCGGACTTGTAATGACCCGCTTTCCTTTCAAGTCATCAATGCCGTGAATGTTCCCGTTTTCTTGAAGCACCGTGATTTTCAGCGGGAAGTTGTTATACGCGACTTGATTGAACAGAAATTTTTTCTCCCGTTCGGCGCTTTTCTCCATTTGATGGGCTACGATATCGACTTTATGCTGGCCGAGGCTGACAAGCAGGTTGGAGAAATCCATCGTTTTAAAAGTGAAACGATAGTCCGGCAGGCGCCTGTCAAGCTCTTTCACCAGCTCAACGTCGTATCCCGTCAATTTGCCTTTATCATCAATAAAGCAAATATTCGGAAATTGAGTTCCCGTGCCGACCGTGATGTTCTTCACGTTTTTCTGATTGCCTGATGCCGCCTCCCCGCCCGCGCCGCAGGCTGATAACGCCGCCGTTGCGGCAATTGTTAATGACATGACCGCCAATCTTATTTTCATGTGATCGCCCCGTTTTCTGCTTCAATTATTTCGTGAAACTTGATTTTGAATAATCCGCGCCGAGCCATTTTTCACTCAGTCTTTTCAATGTGCCGTCCTTCTCCAGCTTTTGAATCGCCCGATCCGTATCGTCCGCCAGGGTTTGGCTGTTTTTATTGAAGATAAAATACACCTCGGTATCCAGCAGCACATCACCGACCGTTTTTTGTTTGAACGCGTGCGTCTTATTTTGAAAATCGACGGCAAACGGCGTGGATACGGTGGCGTCAGCGCGTCCTGTCTCTATTTGGTTTGCTGTATCATTGCTGCCCTGCCCGGCGTATTTCAAATGTATCGGGCTGCCGTGGGTTTTGTTGTATGCCGTCATATAATCCGCCGCGTTTGATGTCGCGCCGACGATGACGGTTTTCCCTTTTAAATCCCGGAGCGTGTGTATCGCGTCATTATCCGCCTTCACCGTGATGTACATCGGCGAGTAGTTATACGGGATTTTGTGATACAAAAAGCGTTTCTCCCGTTCCTTATTTTTCGCCATATTGTGCGCGATCACGTCAATTTTCCGGTTTCCGAGACTTGTAAGCAGATTCGAAAAATCCATCGTCTTAAAGACAAATTTGTATTGCGGCAGCTGTTCATCAATGGCTTTCATCACTTCAATGTCATAGCCGGTCAGCTCGCCTTTTTCATCCATAAAAGCAATGTTCGGAAAATCAGTTCCCGTGCCGACAATGACGGTCTGCACGCCGCTCCCCGCTTTTGTGCTTTCTCCTTGCCCGCACCCGGCCAGCACGCCGAGCAGCAGAAGCAGACAGCCGTTTCTGATCCGTTTTTTTATCATTGCGCCCAGCTCGGTGTGCCTAACAGCGACGCGTCAAACCGCTCCGGTATGAGCACCTTTCTCATCATGACTCCGATGTCTCCGTCTTTCTCCTGCTCAAAATACACTTCATACCCCCTCCGTCTGTACATATCTACAAGCCAGGGATGTTTGCGCGCCGAAGTGCCGAGCGTGATGGCCGGGGCCTTCAGCGTATCCCGCAGCACGTGTTCCTCCACATAAGTCAAAAGTTTGCTGCCGATGCCCTGCCCCTTCAGCTCAGGAAGCGTCGCAAACCACCAGACGAACGGATATTTTGACGGAGGCGTGTCACTCTCCCACGGAAAACGGATCGTAATTGTTGAAAGGAGCCGTCCGTCCCGTTCGAGCACGACGGCTGAATGATTTTCAATATTTTCTGTTACCATATCGATGTCGGCCCGCGCCGACGGCCAGTCAATCTCCAAATTGCGGATCGGCTGAAACGCGCTGTACAGCAGCTCTAAAAACTCCGGCGCATCCTTTTTCTCAGCCAATCGAAATATGTCTTCACTCATTCCGGTCACTCTCCCCGCAAAAATATATAATTCCAATTTGTTTACTAAGCTTTGATTGTTTATACTATAAAGCAAACTGATTTATTTGACTAATCAAAAAAAGTAAAGGAAAGGTTCAAGAAAATTAATGAACAGCCGGGAGGGGATTTCGTTGGAATTACGCACCATTAAAACGTTTCATACGATCGTACAGTCAGGCAGCTTTTATAAAGCCGCCGAAATTCTGAACTACTCACAGCCGACGATTTCAATGCGGATTAAACAGCTGGAACAGGATGTAGGCGCGCAGCTGTTTGAACGGGGAAAGAAGCTGAAGCTGACAAGGGCGGGGCGGCTGTTTCATGAGCGGGCCGGGCAGCTTCTCGCGCAATACGAGGTGCTTGACCATACTCTGGCCGATATCAGACAGGGGCAGGCCGGCCTTATTCAGATCGGCATATCCGAACCGACGGCAAGCCTGATCTTCCCTGCCGTACTGCGGGGTTTCTTAAATGATTATCCGGACATGTCGGTCAATGTCAGCGTGGATGACGCCAATACATGCAGCCGCAAACTGCTGGAAGGCGCCATTGATTTTGCCGTATGCGGCGAGCCGGAGCTGATTCTGGAGAATTATTTCGATCCGTTTTTTCATGACTCGCTCAATGTCATCGTGTCAGACAGACATCCCCTTGCCGCCAAAGCAAGCGTCAATCTCGAGGATTTAGAAAATGAATGCCTGATTTTTACGCCCGCCAATTGCCCGATCCGGATTCAAATTGAACAGCACCTGCAGCGGTCCATCGGCAGCCGCTATCGAAAAATGGAGCTGACCAGCAGCATGGCTCACCAATACTATGTCAGGGAAAATATCGGCGTCTCAATCTTTACGGCGACGGCGCATTCAGAACCGATCGAGGGCACGAAGGTCATTCCGATCCATAACTTAACAATTTCACCGCCGGTCGGGCTGTTGACAAACCAAAAAGAAGAGCATTTTGACTCCGCCACAAAAGATTTAATCAGCAGGATCATCAGCCGGTTTCAGCGTGATCCACATTAAAAAAACCCCCGCTTTACGGGGGTTTTTGTACGTTCATCTTATATAATGCTCCGCACCAAGCCGCCGTCGATCCGCAATGCAGATCCGTTAATGGCAGACGACAGCGGGCTGCTTAAAAAGGCGACAAAGTGGGCGATTTCTTCCGGACGGATCAATCGCTGAATGATCGACGTCGGACGATTTTCCTTCATAAATCGTCTCTCCGCCTCCGCCGCGGTCAGGTTTTCACCGGGATAAAGCGACTCAAGCATCGTTTCGACGCCCTCTGTTTTCGTGGAGCCCGGCATGACCGTATTCACCGTCACATTCGTCCCTTCCGTGAGCTCGGCCAGACTGCGTGACAACGACAGCTGCGTCGTTTTCGTGGCGCTGTAGTGGGCCATTTCCTGAGAAGGCATGACGGCCGCTTCACTCGCGATAAAAATAACCCGCCCTTCCTTCCGTTCAATCATCCGCTTTGCATACCGGCGTGTCAGCCTCACGCCGCTCATGATATTCACCTCGAAAAACCGGAGCCACTCTTCGTCAGGAATATCAAAGTATTCCGCAGGTTCAAAGATTCCTAAATTGTTGACGAGAATATCCACATCCGGATACTGCTGAAAAATCGCCCCGCATCCTTCCGCCGTGCCTAAATCAAATGCGGCCGGATAGAGACGGGCATCCGGCGTCTGTTTCTCTAGTTCCCGGATCGTTTCGTTCACCTTTTCTTCACGGCGGCCGTTAATGATCACGGCCGCACCTTCTGCAATCAGCGAAGCCGCAATCGCCTTCCCGATGCCTGACGTAGATCCCGTCACAAGCGCCGTCTTCCCTTTCAACCGCAAATCCATCATCCATTCCTCCCTATCGCAAGTCTCTTCTTATATATGGACTGAAATCGAAAGCCTGAAACCCTCCGTCCCTATTATCGGATAGAAAAATGGATGAGGGGAAGTACGCACTTTTTAGTGCCTGTCCGTTGTCCCAGCTGACGGCTGATCGATTTGAATGACAAACCGATTCCCTAACTCTTCTTGAGCCTCTTGAAACAGCTCCAAGACATCATCAGCATCCGAACCCAATTCCTTCTGACTGATGTCAAAATTCTTCCACACCAAAGTCAGCGGAAGTTCGATCCAGCCTGTCAGACAATCCCATAAGGCATTCAGATTTTCACCATAAAAGTCCGGGAAATCTAATTGATCTTTTAAGATTCGGTGTAAAGCTTCTGTGCTTGTAACATCTTTTCCGTCTATGATGACGACTATCATTCAAATGGACTCCTTTATTTCGGCATGAAAAAACCGCAGTGCGGTCAAGTGACGGCACTGCGGTTCCTCTGTTATGTATGGAGACGGTGGGAGTCGAACCCACGTCCAGAAACATCGATTACTTAAGCGTCTACGAGCGTAGCCTGCATATTTCGTGTTTCACTCGTCTTCGTGCCTGCGGGCGGGCCTTCCGAGAGCTAGTCTGTCAGTCTCTTCTTACGTTCTCAGACGGGAACGCAAGCGTAGCCTACTTGGATGTGCTCTTCACGGACACATAGGCAATGTCAGGAAGAGCTCGCTGCGTTTATTAGGCAGCTAGTGCTAAGTTTTGGTTAAAACTTTTAGTTTTGCCAGTTATATTTAGGTGCGTGTTAACGAGATCGCCTCTCGGCTCGCAGCTCAAGCTCGATCCATCCCTGTCGAATCCGTAACGTCCCCTTGTTAAGGGTATACGGGAGATCTATCAAGCTCTTGCTCAACTGGCTGTACTGTTATTATACCATGATCACAGGCAAATTCAATTGGGAATGTCTTCAATAAACAGCCTGTGAATCTGATGTGTGAACAGTATAGCATACGGCAGTTATCACATCAAGGCTCAGGCATCAGAAGCCTTTTTGTCTGTCTCTGAACGCTCTTTCGATTTCTCTTTTGGCGTCTTTTCGTTTTAAATCTTCGCGTTTATCGTATGTTTTCTTCCCTTTTCCGAGGCCGATTAACACTTTGGCAAAGCCGTTTTTCAAGTACAGCTTCAGCGGCACGAGAGAATAACCTTTCTCTTTCGTCAGGCCGATCAGCTTATTGATTTCTTTCCTGTGCATCAAAAGCTTTCTCGTCCGGAGCGGGTCGTGGTTATAGCGGTTTCCCTGCTCGTACGGGCTGATGTGCATGTTGTGGAGGAACACTTCGCCGCGCTCGATTTTCGCAAAGGAATCCTTCATGTTTACGCGGCCGGCGCGGATGGACTTAATCTCCGTCCCCTGCAGCACGATGCCTGTTTCATAGGTTTCTTCTATAAAGTAATCATGGTTTGCTTTTTTGTTTTGTGATAATACTTTGCCTGATCCTTTTGGCATGCCTTATCCTCCTCTCTCCGCAAAAACCGTTCATGTGTGCGATACGCTTTATTTTAGCAAATGGAGCGTTCCGCGACAATGAAAATGCGGCTTGCGAAAGAAAGCAAACAGAGCATTTTGCCCCATTTGCTTTTCGCATTTACTTCTTCTTTTTGCGTTTTTGTTTCGGCGCGTTTTGGAAACCGCGTTTTTTCTTTTTCTTCTTCGGTTTTGTAAACCATTCCCCTTTTTCCTCCGATTTCGGCGGTGAAGCCGGGGTATTGCTGTTTAACACGCGTTTCCTCGCCGGTCTGCCGCGTTTTCTGCGGTCGCCTGTCGTTTCTCTCGGACGGCGGGTGCCTTTCATGCCGACAATTTCAAAGTCGATGTTTCTCTCATCTTTATTGACGTCGACGACTTTGACCGTGATTTCGTCTCCGATCCGGTAAACGTTGCCCGTGCGTTCGCCGATCATGGCGAAATGCTGCTCGTCAAAACGGTAATAATCATCCGTCATAAAGCTGACGTGCACAAGACCTTCAATCGTATTCGGCAGCTCGACAAACATTCCGAAATTCGTGACGGAACTGATCATGCCGTCAAATTCCTCGCCGATTTTATCAAGCATATATTCCGCTTTTTTCAGATCGTCCGTTTCCCGCTCTGCATCAACGGCGCGACGTTCCATCGTTGACGTATGATCAGCGATTTCCGGAAGGCGTTCGGCCCACTTTTCTTGAGTCGCTTCGTCCGATTGTCCGTTGATCAAATACGTTCTGATCAGCCTGTGAACGATTAAGTCAGGATAGCGGCGGATCGGCGATGTGAAGTGCGTATAAAATTCAGTCGCCAGCCCGAAATGGCCCAAGCTTTGCGGGTCGTATTTCGCCTGCTTCATGGAACGGAGCATGACGGTTGAAATCACCGTTTCTTCCGGACGGTCCCGCACTTCGTCAAGAATGCTTTGCAGCGCGCGCGGATGAATGTCTCCGGCTTTCCCTTTGACGATATAACCGAATGTCGTGACGAACTCCAAGAACTTTTGCAGTTTTTCGGCGTTCGGCTCTTCGTGAATCCGGTAAATAAACGGCACGTTCATCCAATGGAAGTGCTCGGCCACCGTTTCGTTTGCGACAAGCATGAATTCTTCAATCAGCTTTTCCGCTACTGAGCGCTCTCTGATGACGACGTCTTTAACGGCGCCTTCCTCATCGACGAGCACTTTCGCCTCTTTGAAATCAAAATCCACGGCGCCGCGGTCCATCCGTTTCGCCCGGAGAATTTCCGCCAGACGTTCCATGTCTTTAAACATCGGGACGAGCGGCTCATATCTTTCTTTCAGCTCGGCGTCGTCTTCTGTGAGGATCCGGTTGACATCTGAATAGGTCATTCTTTCCGTCGTTTTAATGACGCTTTGGAAGATCTCGTGCTCTGTCACCTGGCCCTGCTGGTTGATTGTCATTTCGCAGGAAAGCGTCAGCCGGTCGACCTTCGGATTTAAAGAACAGATTCCGTTAGACAGTCTGTGCGGAATCATCGGAATGACCCGGTCAACCAAGTACACGCTTGTCCCTCTTTCCAGCGCTTCTTTGTCAATCGGGGAATTCTCCGTGACGTAATGGCTGACGTCGGCAATATGGACGCCGAGCTTGTAGCTGCCGTTATCAAGCTTTGTCACGGTGACGGCGTCATCCAGATCCTTCGCATCCGCGCCGTCAATGGTGACAATGACCTGATCGCGGAGATCACGGCGGTCTTTGATGTCTTTTTCATCGATGGTATCCGGCGTGCTTGTTGCCTGCTCCATCGCTTCAGCCGGAAAATCTCCCGGCAGGCCGTGCTTATGGATAATTGATAAAATATCGATGCCCGGATCATTTTTATGGCCGAGTATTTCAACGATTTCTCCTTCGGCGTTCATTCTGCCTTCAGGGTAGCTTGTCAGTTTGACGACGACTTTATGGCCTTCCGCAGCGCCGTTATTGGCATGTTTCGGAATAAAAATATCACTCGTGATTTTCTTATCATCCGGGATGACAAAACCGAAGCTTTTCGTTTCTGTGTATGTGCCCACGACGCGGTCGATGCTTCTTTCCAGGATGCGGATGACCGTGCCTTCCTGTCTCGATCCGCTTGACTGGGAATTGAGCCGCACCATGACGATATCGCCGTTCATGGCCGTATTCAGCTCATTCGGCGGAATAAACACGTCGCTTAAAGAGGTATCCTCCGGCAATAGAAACGCGAATCCCTTTGCATGCGCGGAAATTTTTCCTTTTACTAAATTCATTTTTTCCGGAAGCCCGTAGCGGTTGCTTCTGGTGCGGACGATCTGTCCCGTCTCCTCGAGCGCCACCAGCGCTTTTACCAGCTCTTTAAATTCATCTGCTTCCGTGATGTTCAGCATCTCCTCAAGTTCCTGAACGGTAAGGGGCTTGTACGCCTCTTCCTTCATAAACGCGAGAAGACGGTCCATAAACGCTTCTTTTTCCATTATTCGACCTCCTGTTTGTTACCAATCGAGTTTCTCTAAAAATTCGTACACATCCTGATGAACGAGGTCCCGTTCTTTATCGAGCGTAATGACATGGCCTGATTCTTCATACCATTTCAGCTGTTTGTCGTCCGTTTCCACCTCGTTGTAAATGATGTTCGCACTTTCTGTATTAATCATATGGTCATGCCGTGCCTGAACCACAAATGTCGGGGAATAGATCATGTCGACGTTTTTGCGCACATCGGCAATCAGCTCCTGAAGCGATTTGAGCGTATTCATCGGTGTTTTTTCAAACTCCTTCATTTCCTTTTCAATCTGCTCCGGCTGTTTTCCTTCGAATTTTTTATAATTGCGCGCGTAGGAGAGAACTCCTTCGTACATAACCTCTTCACTTTTAATGTGCATCGGCGCACACATAGGAACAATTCCCTTTATGGGTACAGTGTAACCCAATTTCAATGAAAAAACCCCGCCAAGCGACAGTCCGCAGGCCGCAATGTTTTCATAGCCTTCAGACCGTAAATATTCATAACCGTCCATGACGTCTTTCCACCAATCTTCAGGCCCCGTATGTACCAGTTCTTCCGGCGGAACGCCGTGCCCTTTATATTGAGGCGCGTGACAAGTGTAGCCGCGCTCATTCAAGTAGCGGCCGAGCATTCTGACGTCTGCCGTATTTCCCGTAAATCCGTGCAGCAGAAGCACCGCTTTGTCTCCGCCTTTAAATGTAAATGGTTTTGGTGTCACAATTTTCATGCTCATAACCCCTTTTTTGCACATTCAATTTAGTTTTCCACAGTTTTGCGAGAAACAAACGCCGTCTCTCAACAAGAAAAAGGCCTGATATTAAATCAGACCTTATACAAACATTGCCTTATACGATATACGCCAGCGAAATCGTCAACACGAAAAACAAGACTGCCAGCACAACGGTTGTGCGGTGAAGAATCAGATCAAGGCCCCTTGCTTTCTGTTTTCCGAAAAGCTGCTCCGCCCCGCCTGAAATTGCACCCGATAAACCGGCGCTTTTGCTGGTTTGAAGCAATACGACAATAATAAGTGCAATACTGACGATGACCAATAAGGTAATCAATAATGTGTGCATCCCATACACCTCCAGACTGACTGGCCTACATTGCTTCTATTTTACATGAAAAACAAAGGCATGTCACGCCGTATCGGTGCACATCATGTCAGAAAAACGGAAATGCGTTTGAATCTTCCATCATCATTGACTTTTGTCAACAAAGTCGTAGTAAAAAAGATCTTCAAATTTCATGTCAAAGTAATAGAGCATTTTTCCGATGACCAGCTGGCCCGGCCTCCGCTCTCCATTCAGTACACGGCTCAGTGTGGCGGGAGATATTCCGATCTCCAGGGCGAGCTGGTTTAACGAGTAGTCATTATTGACCATATACTGCAGCACATAATCTCTTCTGATCTGTATCTTTTCGACCACTTTCTTCACCTTCCGTTCTGTCAAATACTTTCTTTCTTATACATAAGATACGGCTTTTGTTAACTTTTGTCAATACTTTTCCAGCCTGGCTATTCCCTTTAGTCAATAAACATACTAGAATATAAATAGACCGCGGGAGGGGGAAAGACTGTGGAAAGCTTCGGGAAACAATTGCGGACATTGCGGGAAAAAAGGCATCTGACAGTGAATCAGCTGGCAACGTATTCAGGCGTCAGCGCCGCGGGAATCTCGCGGATTGAAAACGGCAAACGCGGGGTGCCGAAACCTGCAACCATTAAAAAGCTCGCAGATGCGTTAAAAATCCCGTATGAGGAACTGATGCAGACGGCGGGATACATAGAGACCGTTCAGGAAACGAGAGCCCCGTACGACACGGGCTGCACCTTGCTGGAAAAAGCCGAAACGTTTGAGCTGCATGATTTATCCCTGTTGGAGCGGGAGAACTGGCGGCACCTGTCGAAAGAAGACTTGGTTCTGCTTGATAAATACTTTGCGTTCTTATCGGCTGAAGCCAAAAAAAGAACAAATGAAGACTCATGACTTTGCACATGTGAGGCGATCTTATTGAACACATTCGGAAAGCAATTAAGAGAGCTGCGCCGCGCCCGGAAGCTTACCGTCAATCAGCTTGCCGTCTATTCCGGCGTCAGCTCGGCGACCATTTCCAGAATTGAAAACGGGCACCGCGGCATTCCTAAACCCGCGACCATCCGAAAATTGGCGGACACATTAAAGATTCCGTACGAGGAGTTAATGGCGCGGGCCGGACACATCAAGGCATTTCAGGAAGAAATCCGCGAAACCTCCGAAAGCTATCAATCCATCTGCGCCATCTATCAGACCGCCGTTGACAGAGGCGCGGAGCATCTGCCGCTGTTTGACAGCAAAAAGTGGCAGCACTTCACAAAAGAAGATATTGAAAGCGTCAGCAAATACTTTGATTTTATCGCGGCTGAAGCGAAAAAGCGCTCCCCGGATTCCTCATCCTCTTTTTGATCCTCTCCTCAACTTAACAAGCGCCAGACGTACGTTCCCTCCGATTTTGCGGTATAATAGCAGAAGACGAGGTGAAAAAGCATGAACCAATCAGAAATGTGCCCCAGATTCGAAAAAGCGGTCGACATCCTAAGTAAACGCTGGGTGGCTCTAATCGTCTTTCAGTTATTGAACGGACAGCAGCGATTTAGCGAAATTGAAGCGGCGCTTCCGAATTTAAGCGGAAGAGTCTTGTCAGAACGTCTGAAAGAACTTGAAACAGAAGGTGTCATCAAACGGGATGTTATCCCCGAAACGCCTGTCCGCATTGAGTATTCTTTAACGGAAAAAGGCTGCGCATTAGCCCCTATTTTAGAGGAAATTTCCAAGTGGTCTTCAACATGGATTGATCCTTCCTGATAAACTCTTTTCCGCATAAGCGGCTGATCTCTCAAACGGACAGCCGTTTTTATTTTTGCTTTTCTTAAACAGAAGAACAAGCCCTCAGGCGTGCAGGGCTTGTTTTTGTCTGACGCCTTCCAGCGGAATTCGAATCTCCGCCCGGGCTCCTCCAGACTCCTGATTTTCAAGTATTAATTCGCCGTGGTGAAGATGTACGACATGATGGGCGAATGTAAGCCCCATGCCGTGATGCCCCGCCGAATGTCTGCTTTTATCCTCCGTGTAAAAAAGCTGTGTCGCTCTTTTCAGCGCTTCCGGCGAGAACCCGCTTCCGCTGTCGGATACGGCGAGATGGAGGGCGGAATCGGTGCACAGGACGTCCACACGGATTTCCCCTCCTTCCGGCGTATAGTCGACGGCATTTGCCGCGATATTCATGACCGCCCTGTGGAGCAGCTCATGATCGATCGGCGCTTCAATTCGGTCAATTCCCCGTTCGCTGAGGACGAGATCAATCTGTTTCGGCCCCGCAAGCGCCGCCGCGTCACGATATATGTTTTGAATCCACTCTTTGAGGTCGGTATATTCCACATGAACGGCAACTGCCTCCTCCGCTTTAGAAAGCTGGATCAGCTGTCCGACATAATGCTCGATTTTGTTTCCGGCATCCAGAATATACTGCGCATATTCCGCCTGCTCCTCATCAGGCTCTGTTAACTGAAGCAGCTCGGCATTTCCTTTAATGATCGTTGCCGGAATTTTAATATCATGCGCAAGCGCGCCGATTTGTTCTTTCTTTATCCGCTCCGCCTCCCATTGCGCCGCCAGAGATGCCTGAAGCGCGTCTTTCATTTTCAGCAGAGAGTCAATGACATCGTCAAATTCCTTTATGCGCGACCTTTTTGGATTGATATTTAAATTCTGTTTTTGAATGCTTGCCGTAATGGAGCTGAGTGTGCTGAAATGCCGTCTCAGCTGATTGGCGAAACGCGTCGTCACGATAAAAACGGTCAAAAGAAGCAAAGTGATCAGAATCGTAAGACCCGTCCATTCATAATTCGGCAGATAGCGCCTTAACAGCGGCGACTGAAATTCCGACCTAAGTGAATATTGGAGAACGCCATATTCATCTTTCCGATTTATCACCATGAATCCTTTTTGAGCATAATTAAAATACGGCTGATGCTGAATCTTTTTTCTGGCGTTGGCCGCATCTTGTTCCGTCATCGTTCCTTTTGTCATCCGCTTTGTTTTTTTATCAAAAACAGCGTATGTCATACCTGCGGGGATCATGTCTTCGGTTATCTTTTCCGTTGATTTCAGGCGGGGTTTGATCTGTTCCGCCTCATGCTCGCTGTAGTTTGCGGGCAGGATCGCTCCGGCATTCATGGCAATGGCATTTAAGGCGACACATAATGCCGCCACCCCCATCGTGCTCAGACACAGTGTGATCGTAAATTTGACAAGCTCTTTGCGGATGCTGGATTTTCCTTTTGCTATTCCCATTTGTATCCGACACCCCACACCGTTTTGATCGGATCAGCCCCGTGTTCTTTACATTTTTTCCGGATGGTTCTGATAAACTCCGTAATGGTTGAATAGAGCGCATCGCCGTCCAAGCCGTACACTTCCTCGTAAATCTGCTCCCGTGAGAATGTTCTGTTTTTATGCTGTGCCAGACATTCAACGATTTTATATTCGTTTTTCGTAAGAGGAAGTTTCCGGTCATCAATCCATACTTCTTTATTGTCAAAATCAAACATGAAGCCTGATATCAGCCGTTTCGTCTGATGCTTTTCCCGCCGTTCCCTTCTGACATGCGCGTTTACCCTTGCCATCAATTCCTGTATGCCGAACGGCTTTGTGATGTAATCATCAGCGCCTGTCATGAGGCCTTTCACAATGGATTCTTCGTCAGACTTTGCCGTTAAAAACAGGATCGGGCTGTCCACCAGCGGGCGAATCCGCCGGCAGAGTTCAATCCCGTCTGTTCCGGGCATCATGACATCAAGAAGAATCAAATCATAGCCTTGAAAAAAATCCAATGACTGATCCTCCGCTTTTTCCAGAATCGTTACTGTATGCTGATCACGCTGTAAAATGTTTCTGATCAGAACGAGAATATCTTTTTCATCATCAATTGCTAAAATGTTTGCCACCGGCCGAATCGCTCCTTGCCTTTATTCATATGAACGCCGCCCTTCCCATCTTCTGCACCAATAGAGGCCGGCCAGACATAATATCACTATAGAAAAATATAACATTATTTCTCCGAATCTCATATCGTATCTTACATAAGGGAGGAACTCTTTTTTGACTTTGTCAAAATGCAGCAGTCCTGCAAGGCCTGAAAGCCGTACGCTCCATGCCCACGGGAAAAAACGCCAGATGGTATCGCCAAGTCCCGTATTCATGAGCGCCGCCATTAATAAACCCGCTCCCCCTAAAAGCCCGGACGGTCCCATGCCGTACTTTATGCCGACAAAAAAAGACATCATATAAAGCGGAATACTGCCGGCAATCAGCCACGCCCCTCCTTTTAAAAAGAGAAGATACGGGAGATCATTGATGTGAAGAACAAATTTCATCCCCGCCAAATAAAGACAGATGGCGAGACCTGCCGATAACACATTCAATAGGAGCAGCAAAAGCAGCTTACCCGCAAAACTGATGATTTTAGAATGCGGGACCGCCAGCATCATCTGAAAATGGCCCGCCTGTTCCTCAACCGAGGCAGACATGCCGCAGACAATACTGATGATTAAAGGGTATAAAACGGCAATCGCGCTGAAAAACACACTGTACAGCATATAAGGCTCCTGAACCCTTCCATACATATACAACAGGAAAAATCCCGCGCATAAAACCGGCGCCGCAGCATGCATCCATATGAGCGGCGTACGCTTCATTTTTAATACATCGGCCCACATATATCGTAAAAGCACGGTCATGACCGGTTTCCCCCTTTTGAAAAAGACACGGCGGAAACAAAACTTACCGCGATAAAAGAAAGAATAGAAAGAATAATAGCCGGAATGATCACGTTTCCGTTTAATAAGCCGCTGTTTGCAGGAAGCGGAATTCCGTTCGGATGGATCCCGAGAATCGGTGACATCAGCCGGACTGACCAGCTCCATGGACTCAGCCACCACAATGAGCCTGACGCCGGCACAATGCCTAAAACAAAGGCGGCGATCATATTCATGAGGATCACTGCCGTAAACCCGAACTGTCTGGCAATCCATAAGCAGAACGGAATTTCCCAAAGCGTAGACAGCCACAGAAGGGAGCTTGCTTCAATACCTTTCAGCTGAACCGCAGCAATTGCCGGAAACACAAGGCCAAGAAAAAACATGATGACTAAAAAGACGATTTGCGACAGGAGTGAATACAGCGCGATCAAGCTTATTTTTGAGAACCATATGCTCTTCAAGTCAGCCGGCAGTGAGTACACCGCACGGTCATTCGCTGATTTTTTCTCTTTTTTAACAGATAAACCGCACATTAGAGCAATCATGAGCGGCATGAAAATAACCGCCCACCAATTGAACGTGCCCGTCATAAAATAGGCGGCATTCAGCAGAAAAGAAAAAGCCGTGTTCAGAAGCGGGATAAGAATGATCAGCTTTCTGATAAATGTTCTTTTAGATGTAAGATGTTCCGCCTGCATGTACTGAATCATTTCCCAGTCCCCGCTTTCTCCCGTGTTGATTTGACAACCTCCAGAAACAGCCGCTCCAGATCGTCTTCCCGGCTGATTTCTCCCTGATATCCTAAAACGCCGTCACTGATAATTCCGATATGGTCTGCGATCTGCTCGACTTCTGATAACAGGTGGCTAGATAAAATAACCGTCATTCCCTGTCCGGGCAGGGAGCGGATAAATTCCCGCAAATCCTGAATTCCCATCGGGTCCAATCCGTTTGTCGGCTCATCAAGAATTAAGAGCGACGGACGGTTTAATAATGCCAACGCAATGCCGAGACGCTGCTTCATTCCCATAGAAAATTGTCCGGCGCGCTTTTTTCCGGTTCCCGTTAATCCCGTGATTTCCAGCACTTCCGCAATTCTTGAATCAGGCAGTCCGAGCATCACGCAGCGGACTTTCAGATTTTCAGCGGCTGTCAAGTTGCTGTAAAGCGGCGGCGCTTCAATCAGGGAACCGATGCTTTTCAAATCTTCGCGCTTCCATGTATGTCCGTCGAACAGAACCTCGCCGGATGTTTGCTGCAAGATTCCGGTCAATATTTTAAGAGTCGTTGATTTTCCGGCGCCGTTCGGACCGAGCAGGCCGTATATACTGTTGCGCTTAACCGATAGAGACACATCAGCCACTGCCTGTTGTCTGCCGAATGATTTTTGCAGCTGTCTCGTTTCTATGATGTTGCTCATTTGATTACCCCTCTGCTTTGTTATTTGATAAGTAAGACTTTACAGCGCAGTTATCAAAATTTAATCAAGAAATCAAAAAAAAGCATCCTTCACGCGGAAGAATGCTTTTTTTCATGAGGCTGAGCGTACGATCAGCTTTCTTTTTTGTTTTTTCACCGGGCTGAGGGCTCGTTCCAGCCACGCCATCAGCAGGTCTGCGGCTACCGCCATCAGCGCGGTCGGGATGGCGCCCGCCAAAATAATGGCGGTTCCGTTTGTCGCGTTCGACCCTCTGACGATCATATCGCCGAGGCCGCCCGCCCCGACGAAGGTGCCGATCGCCGTGATGCCGATGGCAATGACGAGCGCCGTTCGGAGACCCGCCATAATGACGGAAAGCGCAAGCGGCAGCTCCACCATACGAAGGATTTGGTATTTCGTCATGCCCATCGCCTTTCCCGACTCGAGATAAGCGTGCTCGATATTGATAATGCCCGTGTGCGTATTTCTGAGAATCGGCAGCAGTGAATACAAAAACAAAGCCGTGATGACCGTATTGGCGCCGAGTCCCATGACGAGCATCAGGACGGCGAGCATCGCAAGCGCCGGAACGGTTTGAATCACGTTCGCCACAGCAAACACCCAGCCGGCGAGACGCCCGTGCCTTGCTGTCACAATTCCGGCCGGAATGGCGAGAACGGCGGCGAAAACGACGCCGTACGCCGACATGAGAAAGTGCCGCCAGCACTCATACAGAACATAACTGCCGTTTTGAGCATAATACGTAAACAGCTCCTTCATCGTGTCCATCCGCACATCTCCTTTCCGTTATTCAAAGTAATGATGTTTTTCTAAATATTCCTTGGCCACGACGGACGGCTCTTTTAATCGGCCGTCAACTTCGTAATTCATTTTCTGCATCATCTTTGTATCAATCGCGCCGATCATTTTATGGATCACGCCCTCCAGTTCGGGATGCTCTTTTAATACTTGATCCGGAACGACGGGTGAACAGTCATACGGAGGAAAGAACCGCTTATCATCCTTCAGCGTTTTCAGTCCGTAAGCGATGATTCTTCCGTCGGTAGAATAAGCGAGCGCGATATCCATCTTTCTGCTTTTCAGCGCGTCGTAAACGAGGCCGATCTGCATCGGATACGTGCCTTCAAATGACATTCCGTATGTGTTCATAAAATCCTGATATCCGTTGCCTCTCAGCTTCATCCAGTAGTTATCTACGCCGAATTTCAGATGAGACGCTTCTTTTTTGACATCGGATACCGATTCTAAATGGTACTTGCGGGCAAGCTGTCCGGAAACGGTAAAGACGTATGTATTATCAAAGCCGTAAGAATCAAACCATTTCATGTCATATCTGTTTTGAAATTCACGCTGAACGAGCCGCAGCGCTTTGTCCGGGTCTTTTTCCGGCTCCATGCGAAGCGTCCCGGTCAGCGCGTCTCCTGTATAGCGCGTCGCGGCGATATCAATATCACCGTTTATCAAGGATTGCTGCTGTACGGCATTGGAGCCGAGATTTTTAATAACGGATGTTTTCAACCCGCTGTGATGTTCGATCATCTGTCCGAGCATGCTCGCGATGATTTCTGATTCGGTCATGCTTTGCGCGCCGATTTTAATGGTGTCCTCCGATGCGGCGCTCAATCCCGGGAGCGAGCATCCGCCAAGGAGCAGCATGCCGATACAGGCGATTGCGAGCAGCCGTTTTTTGCATCTATTCCCCATGAGAGACCTCCTCCTTATGAAGCGTCCTTTATGCTTTTCAGCCCGTCAGGCGTGACTTTCCGTTCTGTCATCCCCAGCATGTAATCGACGGCTGCCGCCAGCACTGTGACCGGAACGGCGCCTGCGATAATATACTCCGGCTGATAAAGGTTCAAGCCGATAAAAATGTAATCTCCCAGCCCGCCTCCGCCGATAAAGGAGGCGAGCGTCGCCCAGCCGATTAAATAAATCGAAGACGTCCTGATGCCCGCCATGATGACCGGAGCGGCAAGCGGGAGCTCTACAAGCCTGATCTGCTCCCATGCCGTCATGCCGATTCCTTTTCCCGATTCCAGAAGATGCCGATTGACGCCGAGAATCCCCGTATACGTGTTTCTGAGAATCGGCAGCATGGAATAGAAAAACAGCGCCGCAACGGCCGGGACCTTTCCTACGCCTAAAAGCGGAATAAAAAACGCAAGAATGGCAAGGCTCGGCAAGGTTTGAATGATGTTGACGATGCCGATGACGGCGCCGGCTCCTCTTTTCATCCTCGTCAGCACGACGCCGAGCGGAACGGCGGCGAGAATGCCCGCCATGACGGCGATTAATGAGATGTACAGATGCTCCCATGTTTTATAAAGCATCTCTCCTCCATTTGCCTGTAAAAATTGCACGGTCTGATTCATATCAATTGAAGCCTCCTCATAACATCACCGCGAGCTGATTCTCTTCTCCCCAGATGGAGTCATAGACGATGTCAACGAGGCTTGCCCTTGTCACGATTCCCGTTAGCCGGCCGGCTTCATCAAGGACCGGCACAAATTTCATGCCTCTTTTTAAAATTTTATGGACGGCGTCGCGGAGCAGAGTGCCGCTTCTGACCGTGTACAGATCCCGGTCAAGCACTTCCGCGACGGTTACCGCTTGTCTTCGATTGCGGTCAATCATCTCCACATCGACATAACCTTGGAGAACGTTCTTTTCATCAATGACGAGCAGCGAATCCACCCGCTCGGCACGCATCAGCTGAATGGCGGCTGACAGTGTTTTCTCAGGTGTTACCGTCACGGGATCGGGATTCATGATCTGCTCCACCCGTTCAATATCAGGGCTGGATGATTGGATCAGCCGTTCCTTGCCGATAAACTCCTCAACAAATTCATTCGCCGGAAATCTGAGAATCTCATCAGGCGTTCCGGCCTGGACGATTTCTCCCGCTTTCAGAATGACGATTCTGTCCGCAAGCTTGATGGCTTCGTCCATATCATGGGTAACAAATACGATGGTTTTATGTAAGGTTTTTTGCAGTTTTTTAAATTCTTCCTGAAGGGAATCTCTCGTAATCGGGTCAAGTGCCCCGAACGGTTCATCCATTAAGATGAGCGGCGGCTCTGCGGCAAGTGCCCGTAATACACCTATTCGCTGCTGCTGTCCTCCGCTCAGTTCATGAGGGTAACGGTCTAAATATTCAGGCCCCATATCAACGAGCTTTAAAAGCTCCCGCGCCCGTTCCTTCCGTTTTTCGGCAGGATGCTTTAAAAGCTTCGGAACGAGCGTAATGTTCTGCTGAATGGTCATATGCGGAAACAGCCCGATCTGCTGGATGACATAGCCGATGCTTCTTCTGAGTTCCACCGGGTCTTGTTCCATAATGTTTCGGCCCTCTATCAGGATTCTGCCTTCTGTCGGTTCAATTAAGCGGTTGATCATTTTCATCGTCGTCGTTTTGCCGCAGCCGCTCGGCCCGATAAAACAAATAAATTCGCCTTTGGCGATATTCAGGTTGATGCTGTTGACGGCTTTTTTCCCGCCTTTATACATTTTCGAGACATTTTCTAATGTCAGCAAACACTCACACCTCCACGATTAAGTTTATTCAATTCGTTAAATTCAAATTTAACTTTTCAGACAATTGAACGTTTTCCATTATAAATTAAACTTTGTAAATTAAAAAGTTTACAATTTGTCCATATTATATATAAAGGTTGTGTAAGCACTGATTAACCCGTATTGACCGGCAAAGTTCTTCTTATTGCTCCGGATTACTGCCAAATTCTCTCGGAAGAGCATTTCCGCCGGTTTAAAAATGTGGTATATTGACATCGGAATTGCTGACTGAAAGGATTGAAACTGTTGGAGAAAGATCCGTTACACGTAATCGAACAAGCTGAAGATCATTTGATAGAACGAATCGCTGAAAATATGCATACATTCGGAATGCCCGCGACGGTGGGGCGCATTTTAGGCATTATTTATATGAACCGCAAGCCGATGACCTTAACTGAATTATCAGAAGCGACCGGCATGAGCAAGACGAGAATGAGTCAGGCGGTCCGTGAAATGCTTGACGTCAATCTGGCGGAAAAAGTGTTTGAAAAAGGCGTCCGCAAAGATTTATACGACGTCGAGCAGGATTATTACCAAACCTTTATTACGCTGTTTACGGCCACATGGAGCAAGGTCGTCAGCAAAAATAAAATGATGCATAAAAAGCTGAACCGCGAACTGACAGCCGTCCTTGAAAACGGCGTGCCGGAAGAAGCTGAGGAAAAAATCAACGAACTGCTGAAAGAATTAAAGGATTGGCTAGATTACTACAATTGGATCAGCCGTCTGATCGAGTTTTTTGAAAGCGAAGAAATTTTCAAGCATGTTCCGAAGCCATAAGAAAAAAACGCCCTGACCCGCAAGGCGTTTTTTTCATGCCGCATTCGGCGCTTTGGTTCGTTTTTTCTTTCTCACCGGACTCAGCGCCCGCTCCAGCCATGCCATCACAAGATCTGCGATAACGGCCATCAGCGCTGTCGGAATGGCGCCGGCCAAAATAATCGCGGTTCCGTTCGTGGCGTTTGAGCCCCTGACAATAATGTCACCGAGTCCGCCCGCGCCGACAAACGTACCGATTGCCGTAATGCCGATCGCGATGACGAGCGCCGTCCGCAGCCCCGCCATGATGACGGAAAGCGCAAGCGGCAGCTCCACCATGCGGAGCACCTGAAATTTGGTCATGCCCATCGCTTTTCCCGATTCAAGATAAGCGTGTTCAATGCTGGCGATGCCCGTGTACGTATTCCGGATGATCGGAAGAAGCGAATATAAAAACAGCGACAATATCACCGTATTGGCGCCGAGCCCCATGACGAGCATCAGCACCGCAAGCATCGCAAGCGCCGGCACGGTCTGAATCACGTTTGTCACCGCGAATACCCAGCCGCTTAATGTTCTGTGCCTGGCAATGAAGATGCCGAGCGGAACCCCGACGATCGCCGCAAATAAAACGCCGTATACCGACATGAGAAAATGGCGGTAAAACTCCTGAAGCACATAGGCGCCGTTTTGAGAATAATAAGTGCCGAGCTGCTGCAGCACTTCCATTTGCCCCACCTCATTTCTTATTCAAAATAATGATGTTTCTCCAAAAATTCTTTAGCGACGACGGACGGTTCTTTCAGCTTGCCGTCCACCTCGTAATTCAATTCCTGCATCGTTTCCGTATCGATTTTGCCGATCAGTTTATTCACAATGCCCTTCAGTTCAGGATGCTGCTTCAGCACGCTGTCGGGAATGACCGGCGAACAGTCATACGGCGGGAAAAACTGCTTGTCGTCTTTTAAAATTTTCAGATCGTACGCTTTAATCCGTCCGTCCGTTGAATAAGCGAGGACGGCGTCCATTTTCCCGTTTTTCACGGCATCGTATACAAGTCCGATCTGCATCGGATAGGTTGTGCCGAATTCAAAGCCGTACGTGTCGGTAAAGCCCTTATAGCCGTCACCTTTTCTTTTCAGCCACGCATTGTCTACACCGAGCTTAAATTGATCCGCATGCTTCTTAATATCGGACACTTTGTCTAAATGGTCTTTTTCCGCAAGCTCTTTCGTGACGGTAAAAGCGTATGTGTTCTCAAATCCGTATGAATCAAACCATTTGTAATGGAAGCGTTTCTCAAATTCTTTCTGTACGATGGATAATGCTTTTTTCGGGTCTTTTTCCGCTTCCATGCCGAGGGTGCTCGTTAAATCCGTTCCCGAGTAGCGCGTCGCGGCGATATCGATTTCACCGCCGAGCATCGCTTGCTGCTGGACATAGTTCGATCCGAGGTTTTTAATTAATGCCGTATTCAAGTCTGTATTGTGCTCAATCATCTGTGCGAGCATATTGGCGATAATTTCTGATTCCGTCATGCTTTGCGCCCCGATTTTGATCGTATCATCGGAAGCCCCGCTCAGGCCGGGAAGGGAACAGCCGCCTAGAAGCAGAGCAGCTGACAGCGCCAGTGCGCACATCCATCTCTTTTGGTTTCTTTTCAAAACAGCCAACTCCTTATGATACTTCCTTCAGTCCTTTCAGCCCTTTCGGCGTCACCTTCCGTTCCGTCGCCGCCAGCAGATAATCAATGATAATGGCTAAAATGGTGACCGGCACGGCGCCGCCGATAATATATTCAGGCTGATAGAGATTCAGGCCGATAAAAATATAGTCTCCGAGCCCGCCGCCCCCGATAAAGGAAGCAAGCGTCGCCCAGCCGATCAGATAAATGGTGGATGTGCGGATGCCCGCCATGATCACCGGAACCGCAAGCGGCAGTTCCACAAGCCTGATCTGCTCCCAGACCGTCATGCCGATGCCTTTTCCCGATTCCAGCAGATTTTTGTTTACGCCTTGAATGCCGGTATACGTGTTCCGGAGAATCGGCAGCACCGAATAGAAAAACAGCGCGACGATCGCGGGCACCTTTCCCACGCCTAACAGCGGGATAAAAAACGCCAGTATCGCGAGACTCGGCAAGGTCTGCACAATGTTGACGGCGCCGATGACGGCGCCTGCGCCCTTTTTCATTCTCGTCAGCGCCACTCCGAGCGGAACGGCGACGACAATGCCTAATATGACGGCGATGATCGAAATGTATAAATGCTCCCACGTTTTATATAACAGTTCTCCGCCGTTCGTCTGCAAAAACTTGATCATTTCATTCATTGTAAGCGTTCCTCCCCTTGTCAGCCTGTCACCAGCTGGTCTTCCTCACCCCAGATTGAATCGTAAACGATGTCGACAAGGCTCGCTCTCGTGACAATTCCGACTAAATGCCTTTGTTCATCAACGACGGGTACATATTTCATTCCGCGCTTTAAAATTTTGCGTACGGTATCGCGCAGCAGTGTCCCCTGCTCGACTGTATACAGATCAGAGCGGAGCACGTCGCCGACAAGGCTCGCTTTTTTCCGGTTCTGATCAATGATTTCGACATCAACATATCCTTGCAGCACATTCAGGTCATCAACGACAAGCAGGGAATCGACACGGTGTTCCCGCATCACCTGTATCGCCTGCGAAAGCGTTTTGTCCGCCGTAACGGTGACAGGCTTTTTATTCATCATCTGCTCGACGCGTTCAATATCCGGTCTTGATTGCAATAACCGTTCTTTGCCGATAAATTCTTCGACAAACTCATTAGCCGGATTCCGGAGGATGTCATCAGGAGTGCCGGCCTGAACGATCTCTCCCGCTTTTAAAATGACGATCCGGTCAGCCAGCTTAATGGCTTCATCCATATCGTGTGTTACAAACACAATCGTTTTATTCAATGTTCTTTGCAGTTTTTTGAATTCTTCCTGAAGGGAATCCCGCGTAATCGGGTCAAGCGCTCCGAACGGTTCATCCATGAGAATAAGGGGAGGTTCCGCTGCAAGGGCGCGCAGCACGCCGATTCTCTGCTGCTGTCCCCCGCTCAGCTCGTGAGGATAGCGGTCTAAATATTCCGGGCCCATATCGACGAGCTTCAAAAGCTCCCGCGCCCGTTCCTTCCGCTTTTGTTCCGGCCATTTCAGCAGTTTCGGCACGAGGGAAATGTTCTGCTGAATGGTCATATGAGGGAAAAGTCCGATCTGCTGAATGACGTAGCCGATTTTCCGTCTCAGCTCCACCGGGTCCTGCTCCATAATGTTTTCGCCATCGATAAAAATCTTTCCGGATGACGGCTCAATCAGTCTGTTAATCATTTTCATCGTCGTCGTTTTTCCGCAGCCGCTCGGCCCGATAAAACAAATAAATTCGCCTTTTTCGATATTTAAATCAATGCTGTTGACAGCTTTTTTTCCGCCTTTATAGACTTTTGATACATTTTCTAATCTCAGCAATCCGTGCACCTCCGAAGGGTTCCGTTATTTTTCTGAAAAGTATAATCTTTATTATAAGATGAAATTTGTAAAATAAAAAGTTTACAATGTGTTGAAATTATATACAATATACGTATTTTTTCATGTTATCCCGCTGACAATGCGGATGTTCTTACAATCGCTCCTGATAGCTCGCATATCCTGCCGCATCATCTTTTTCATCAACTGTAAAAAATATGATATATTGTCAGCATGAAAAGCCAGTGAAGGGATGATCAGCCGTGGAAAAAAACGCTCTTGATATCATCGGGCATGCTGAAGAGCATCTCATTGAGAGAATCGCCGAGAATATGCATACATTCGGAATGCCGGCCACACTGGGACGTGTGCTCGGTATTATTTATATGAACCGCAAGCCGATGACGTTAAATGAGCTGTCAGAGGCGACCGGGATGAGCAAAACGAGGATGAGCCAGGTGGTCCGCGAAATGACCGATGTCAATCTGGCTGAAAAAGTGTTTGAAAAAGGCGTTCGGAAAGACCTTTATGACGTGGAGCGTGATTATTACCAGACGTTTATCTCCCTGTTTACGGCAAATTGGACAAAGGCGGTCAGCAAAAACAAAATGCTCTATAAAAAGCTGAACCGCGAGCTGACTGAGCTTCTGGAATCGGAAAATCTCAGTCCCGATATTGAAGAAAAAGCCCGTCAGCTTTTGGATGAACTGACGGATTGGCTCCATTATTATGACTGGCTGAGCCGTTTGATAGAATTTTTTGAGAGTGAAGAAGTGTTTCAGCATGTGCCGAAAATAGAAAAAAGCAGCACCCGAAGATAACCGGGCGCTGCTTTTTTAAGTCAGGAAACCAATATCGGGAACATGCCTTTCAGACCGGCGCCGATCATGCCGATGGCCACCACCGCCAAAATCAGCCCCATCAGTCGGGTAATGACGTTCATTTCGGTTTTCCCGAGCTTATTGCTGATGAAAGATGAATAGTGAAAGAAGATGAACGTCATCGCGATGACGGCCGCAATGCCGATAAGCACGCTGATGTAATGGAAGATGCCGCCATGGCCGGCCGACAGACTCATCACCGTCGCGATCGTACCGGGTCCGGCGATAATCGGAATCGACAAAGGCGTCACAGATATATCGGCTTTCTCCTTGCTCTCCCCTTTCTCTTCATGATGGAGAGACTGTACATGAGATTTCTTCGCGTTCAGAAGATTATAAGCGATGCCGAAAATAAAAATGCCGCCCGCGATACGTAAGGCATGAATGTTAATGTCAAACAGTTTAAAGATCAGATGGCCGAAGATTAAAAAAGCCGCCAAGATGATAAACGACAGCACGGAAGCCTTGCGCGCGATCGCTGTCCGTTCTTTCTCCGAGTACCCTTCCGTCAGTGAAAGGAAAATCGGCACGTTTCCGATGGGATTGGAGACTGCAAACAGTGAAATGAAGACATGAATGATGAATGAAAACATGCGTACCTCCTTATGACTTGCCGTTATTGAGTTATGTTTTGTTCTCCGCTGTTTCTTATGCATGGTTTTTACCCCGGGGTCTGCTTTTTATAACCTCAGCCGGACGATCCGGAAACAGAAAAAAACCGTCCTTGTAAGGACGGTTTTTTCTGTTTGCTATCTCCATAAGCCTTTTCCGAATTTTAACAGCCGATAAAGCATTTTCAATTTTTTTAGCATGCGTTAATTTCCTTTTTCACTCTGAATCAATGCGCCGAGAGACATGATATCTATCAGCTCCAATAAAATTCTACCATAAAGGGTACTTTTTCTCTATTATCAATTCATAGAGAAGGTGATTTGTATATCTTTAGAAAACTCCGTTACATCCGTCCTATTTTCTTTTATAATGTAAATATTGAACAAAATCCCTATATTACTTGTAAAAGGAGTTTTAGAATGTATTGTTCTCAATGCGGCCATCATACTGATGGCGGAAAATTTTGTGAAAAGTGCGGGGCGCCCCAGCCCGGGCAGGGAGGCGCAGGTCAAACGCAAGGCCAGGCCGCTCAGGCCGGCGCCGCGGCTAAGCAGGCTTCAAAGCAATTTGCCTTATTCGTGCTTGATGTGTTAAAGCGACCGTATCAAACATGTAAAACGACAGGCGGCGAACAGCTTGTCAGCAGCATCATCAACATGGTGCTTTTCTGCCTGGTGACGCCGGTTATGTTTTATATTCTCTTATCAGACGGCTTTCGTGACGTCAGTTTTACCGCGGTTGTGATCAAGCCGGCGCTTACCTTTGCATTATGCGTTTTTTGCCTGTATCTCTTGATTTTTATCGCTTTGAAGGCCGGCGGCGCCCAGGTGTCATTTAAAGATTCGCTGTCCAGATTCGGGGCATTTTTGATTCCGTTTACAGCTATTTTGCTTCTTGCCCTCATTTTTATGCTGCTTCATACAACCGTTTGCTTCACCATTCTGGCTGTCGGTCTTTTAGGAGCGGCGTTTGCCGTGCCTCCGCTCATGCTGGCGAGCTATCAGCATCAGCTCACTACTAAGGCGGATATCATTTATTCTGTTATCGTCATCTATTTGATCATTTGCGTAACGTTTCAATTCACGATCAAGCATTATATAAAAGAACTCATGAATTATTTCTTCTTTTAAAAACGGAAACCCCCGCCGCCTGATTGGCGCGGGGGTTTTTTTATTGAATGGATGTTAAATAAATTCTTCCGTCTTTAACAACGCCGCCATACGTCCAATTGTATGTTCTGAGCTTCGGACTGCCGCCGGCTTTCGTAATATAAAACTCCTCGTACGTGTGAATCGTCAGATGAGAGCCTTTCTGTGAAAAGCTTTTGACATTCACTTCATTAAATACTTCGGTCGTCCCCTCGCTGTGCAGTTTTTTGACCAGTTTCTGCTGATCAGCATACAAAGGGCTTCCCTCTTCTAAATTACCCGCCATGATGGCAAAATTGTTAAGGCTGACGGCGCTTGATTGATTTGTCAGGTAATCAGTCATAAACGATGTGACTTGCTCGTTTGTCACGCTGCCTGAAGCTGTGTTTCCTTTGGAAGATGCCCATGCGGATGTATAGGTTTTCGGCTGGTCGTTTTTTATTTTTTTTACATTTGTCCCAGAAGAATCTGAGGCAGGGTCAGCTTTTTCGAAAACCCATTTTTTATGTTTTGTATCATATGAGAGTACATAGTGAAAGCTCGGCTCAGCCTCTTCCATATCAGGCTTCGTATTCCCGTCGAAATAAGCAGACTCATGAAGCTCTTTACCCGTAACAGTTACTTGCCAGCGGCCGTTCTCTTGAGAAATCGCAAATGAATCCAGATCAAAGCTTGTCTCTTTATACTGATCCTTCAAAAAGGTGCCGGAACTCTTCATGCCGGATACCACTTCTTTCGTCTGCTCTTTCCAGGCGGAACCAGCCTCGGTCATCTGATCGGTATTTCCGTCTGCCATCGCTTTTGTATACTGCTTCGTTGTTTTGACAATCGTGTCCATGATTGTTTGTTGTGTATCTTGATCCGGGATAAGCGTTAAGTCCACATCAGTACTGTTGATCGGGACATCGGCAGTTTTCATTTTCCCCCAAGGAAAATCAGCCTCCACGGCGGCTGTCATGGAACCGTCAGTTAAGAGCGGACCATATGTAACGGATGTAAACGGATCTTTATGGACGGACTTGCCGTTTATCAGCAGATCGCCTTTCGCGCTTTTGAAGCTGTCTGCTTGAGTGAATGTCACATCCTCGGCGTCTAACGGCAGGTCAAACTCAACATTCCGGCTTCCGGCCGCCTCTGCCTCTTGCTTTTTGACAACGTCAACCGTCTCATTTTTAAGCTTGGCTTCCGCCGTGTAGACACCGGGTGCATACGGGCCGAAGATTTGGATTTCATCGGCTTTTTTGACCGTACCTGTTTTCTCGCTGTTGATATAAAGATCGGCGCCTTTATAATTGCTTGTGACGCGGAAATAAACCGGATCGACTTTCAGTTCGTAATGGTCAAACAAAAGAAGGGTTTTTCCCTCTTTTTTAACGTATACCGCATCTGTTTCTGATGAATTGCCGCGAAGCGCTGCCAGCAGTTCATCGTGTTTCTTTGCGTATGCAAGGAGCGGTTTGACATTGGTCTCATTCAGCTTCAGTTTTTTGTCTGAAGGAGTGAGCAGGGCTGCGAGCTTTTTCGTGTCCCCGTCATGAACCGCCTGTTCGAATTGATCCGTGAGCCTTTTTTCAGATGTCAGCCAGGCTCCGGTTTTATATGCGGCAATCAATAAGATCAGCGCTGCGGCAATGCCGCCCCACATGAAGAGCGTTTTTTTAGGGATCGGCTTTCTCATTTGTGAAGCAGGTTCAGCCGCTTTTACAGCCGCCTGCCGCTCCAGCCGGCTTCCTTTCCCGATCGGTTTTCCGCATTCTTTACAGAAATGCGCTTCTTCATTGTTCTGCTGGCCGCAATGCTTACAAAAAAACATGACTTTCCTCCTATTCAATCTGCAAAACTTGTATAACTTTTCCTATGTTTCATATTTTATAATAAAGTAGAATGATTTTGGAGTTATTTTCAAAAATAGCTGTCGATCATAACGGAGGAGGAGAAACGGACATGCAAAAACTGAGCATCCGAAAAGCCGCGGAGCCGGATGAAGCGCTGTATGAACTATTGCTGCTGGCCGATCCGTCGAAAGAGATTGTCGATGATTATCTTGTAAGAGGAGAATGCTATACGGCTTGGACGTCAGACGAGCTTGCAGGGGTTTACGTTTTATTGCAAACAAGGCCTAAAACGATAGAAATCGTAAACATCGCGGTAAAAGAATCGCTGCAGAACAGGGGATTCGGAAAACAGCTGGTGCGGGATGCCATTGAAAAAGCGAGACAATCGGGAGCTGACACGATTGAAATCGGCACCGGAAATTCCAGTATTCATCAGCTGTCACTCTATCAAAAATGCGGATTCCGCATTCAGGCTGTCGACCATGATTTTTTTATCAGACATTATGATGAAGACATTTTTGAAAACGGCATTCAATGCCGGGATATGATACGGCTTTATTTGGATTTATGATAAAAAGGGCGCCGGCTGACATCGGCGCCCCTTCGTTTACCATTCAGACGGATTGATCCGCTTGTTTCTCTGTATTTCTTTGACTCCCTTGTCTGACTGAAAAAATAGCAAAAACGATCGTAAGGGTCAGTCCGACCGCCGCGAAAATATAATCCGCATTCATCAACAGCAGAAGCCCTGTGTAGACAGCGGCCGACAGCGGTTCACCCATTTTGACAATGGAAAAAATCAGTGCAAAGACCCTTCCGAAATATGCGGCCGGAACCGTCTTTTGGAAATACAGCACCGTTTGCACATCAATATACGAGATGATGATGCCAAGCACCAGGAAGATGATGCACTCAAACCCATGAAGGGGAAAAAACAGCAGCATAATGAGCAGTCCCGCTACCGTTAACGTCCGCGGGTACAGCCGGTTCAAGCGTTTTGTATTCCATTTGAAAAATACGGCCAAATTGCCCAAAAGCATCCCCGCCTGAAACATTGAATACATGACGGCAAACCATACAGAATAGTTCTGCTGAAAACGCTCCACAGCAAGAATCGGCCCCATTACTGAAATAAGGCCGGCAATGACGAGATTTACGACGAAAAAGTATCCGACCGATGTCAGCCATGCCGCATTTCCTTTCAGCATTCTGTAACCGGCTTTTACATCTTCAGTTCCGTTGCTTTTTTCATTGGGCTGTTCTGAAATACGAATGAACGCGATAAATGCCGCAGAGATCAAAAAAGCAGTGCCGTTTAGGGCAAACAGCATCCCGAACGGAATAGCCGCAATCATGATCCCGCTGATCAATTTTCCGACGATGAGTCCGATCAAGTCACTCGTATTGATCAGAGATGTCGCCTGATCAAGATGCTGTTTGCGGACGAGCAGCGGAATGATCGCGACTTTCGCCGGCGCAAACAGCATCGATTGCAGAGATAGACAAAAGGCGCACACCCCGGCTATCCACACGGTTAATAAATCGTTCGCGCTGAGCACCGCCAAGAGGATCATAATGGCGGCCCGGCCCGTATTGCACAAATACAAGATCGACTTTTTTCGGAATAAATCAATCAGCGGCCCCGCCAGCACGCCAAATGTCAACGGCACGAGTTCGATAAAAGAAATAACGCCGACTAGAATTTTGCTGCCGGTCAATTCTAACACTAACAGCGGCAAAGCAATGAGCCAGACCCCATCCGCTGCTGAAGAAAACACCTGTGCACACCAAAGCTTTGCATAGTTCGGTGTTCGATATGTCATATCAGACCCTTTTTTGATCCTCGTCATCAGAAACACCGCCGAACCATTCCAGCGTTCTCCATGATTCCCGTCTTTCCGTATAATCCTCTTCCATCACCTCAAATACAATGCCGGTATCTTGAGTCCGATAAAGCTCCTGCAAAGTATCTGCAGCACGTCTCAGCAGCTCCTCAGCGATTGTCCCTTCACTCGGATGGCGGCCCTCAAAACAGCGGACGCCGCCATGCGGGAACGCAAGCTGGCGAAATGAGCTGAAGTGATAATGCTTAATGCTCTCTTTTATCGAAAGAAACTGAAAGAAATCGGGATATTTCAGCTGATCATTTCTGAACATAAGGGCGGAAGACAAGTGAGTCTGATAGGTAATCGCCCAATGGCACAGATCCCACGTAATACCGACATGCTTCAGATCCAGCTCCACCAGCTCTGTAAAATCCTCAGGATAAATGAAAATCGGATCAAAATCCTCTCCCAGATTCCCGATGATCGGAAGGTTTTCCACACCGATCCAAATGTCTGTCCCTTTCAGCCGCTCATCAAACTCCGCGAAAAACTCAACGATTTTTTTACGGTTTCCTTCCAGGTCATAGACTTGAAATTCCTCAACCGTCATAAATTGATTCGCATGAACGGTTATGCCTTTGGCGCCGTATTTCACAGCTAGCTCCGCAAAGTGATAAAGCTGTTTTTTGATGTGATCTTCATGCACATAATCGGCATGATCTGTCGGGAAATGCAGCGTCAATAATGAAGGATCAAGCTGTTTCGCATATTCCAGCGTCTGATTGAATGTTTTGAGATAATCCGTTTCCCCAAAGGAATGGCCGTCAAAAATATTCGCTTCCAGACCGTATCCCGCTTCCACCCATTTCTCATCGATTTGCTTCGGATCAAGTCCGAAAAACGGAATTTGAGCAATCATAGGACAGTCACCATGTTCCTCTCACAAGCATAAACGCTTCCGCAGCCGAAAAACCCGCTTTTGCTCCCCACACACGGGCATTATGTTCGATCGCCTGCAAAGAGCGGGGATGAGGGAAGTCTCTGAGCTCGGAACCGTAACACGCCATCGATTTCAATTTCGTTTCAAGCTCGTTTTCAATATTAACGAAGAAATTGGCATGAAACTGATCCTTCTGACAGTAATTCCATTCCGTCGAAGACAATGTTTCATAGGCAAAAACCCGTTTTACCGTATGACCGGGAAGCGGACGGGTTGCCGTCATGACCGCTCTGAATACGACGGAGTGGTCAATATTAATGTCACCGCCGTACTGGGTATACACAATGTCAGGCTGAAAACGATTGATTTGTTTCTCCGCTTCCTTCACGACATCCAGCAAATCCATTGAATCCATTCTGTTATCAGGAAGGTTCAGCCTGACAAAATCATGGATGCCCAAAGTGCTGAGCGCCTGCTCCGTTTCTTGATTAGAATGCTCCATAACGGAATCTTCAGGCTTTTTGTAATCCGTTTTTCTTGATGACTTGCCTTCCGCCATAATGACTGCCGACACGCTGTCACCTTGGCGGACATGTTTGGCGAGCGTGCCGCCGACGCCGATAATTTCATCGTCGGGATGCGCTGCAAATACCATTACTTTCATCATATTGCCCTCCTTTAACTAACATTTCAGCTGTATCCGCTCCGCAGTTCATCAGCATATCGAGCATGGAGAGGTGAGGGATATGCTCCCCGAATAATTGAGGATAGCCAAAATGTCGGATCTGCTGATACTCAATGACAATTCCGTTTCTTTCAAAATCGCTTTCTATTAAATAGTCGGAACCCTGACTGCCTGAATAATAACGGTCCGCCCCCAGCTCCTGACAAAGCGCTAAAACAAAATCGCTTTTTTTCTCCTTCCGGCATTCAAGCTCAGAGACATAACAGAGCGGCGTTTCAATTCGGAGCTCTTTTCGGAAAAATTCAATGATGTGCATATTCAAATCATGGAGATATTCCCACTCCCGCTGATAGACATCTTGAAAAAAATGCTGGTATCGCTCAAAATAGGGAGCTTTCGCATAGTTCATTTTAATCGCCATCCAATGTTTTTTCCGCCAATCCTGTGTCTGGTCGATTTTCATATGCCGAAGCTCTATGTCTTTATATTGTTTCATCTGCAAAGGCACTGTCAGCCATCTGGGGCCTTGCGGCGTTTTGATTCTGTTGCGGTTGAGGAATCCTTTTTTCTCAAATTGGGCTGTGTCATGAATGGCAAACAGATCCGACTTATACATTTTTTCAAAAAAACCGTACCACGGCAGATAACTGGATTGATGGCCGCTTATTGTTTTCATTCCGGTTTCGTAAAAAGTCGGCATTGTTTTTCTTCAGCTCCCCAATATCGTTTCGGTCTCGCGATTTCTTTACTGTGTGAATAGCCAAAATCAGCCCATTGAAGCTTGCGGCAAATGGCGAATTGCAGGGCGTCACGCATCAATAAGTAAGAGGCCTGCGCTTTTTTTCCCGCCAGGCTGTTTACATTCTGCCAATAATAGAAATGAGAGCGGTCATAGAGAAAAATACTGCTGCTGATCAGCGTCTCATCCTGATATGCTCCGATCCAAAACATCCGGTCCGCAAACGTGTCAAGCAGCTTTTGGAAAAAGCCCTGGCTCAGCACATAAGCTGCGCCGATTGACGCTGTATGCTCTTTGTAGAGGTCATAAAACGCGCCAAGTTCTTTTCGCCCGATCAGCCGGGTGACAATATTCTCTTTTTCAGCGTATCTGACTGCCGTCCGGGCTTTTCCGGAAATGCCCGTCCAAAGCTCGTCAAACGTGTCCGGAAGCGAAAGAATCCGCGTTGCCTTTTCCGTCCATCCTTCCCTGATTTCTTCTGTAAAAGAAGTCTGACCGTACGGCAGCAGCATCCGGGATATGTTCCGACCGAATATGGCCTGGATTTCACTTTGAAGCCATTCAAATGAGATGGGGCGATCTGAAATAACGCCGCCGTATCCGATCATGTTGCCGGATAATACGCCCTTCTGTTCAAAAAGCGGAAGATAGATGACCTGTCCTCCGTCCGTTGTCAGTCTGACAGGGTGAAATGACGTGCCGGGAAGCTCTTCCATGAGGATTCCCCAATCATAGCTTTGAAACAACCCCGCCTGATACATGTCAGCGGCCCGATCCCATGCCTGGCGGGTCGTGCATACTGCTGTTTTTTGCATAGTTATCACCACTATTCAGTCTTATTCTTTTGCTCATAATATGATAAAACGGATTCGGCTATATATCTGACTTGCTCCTTTTGAAGAGGAGGTTTAAAAGGCAGAGAAAGAACTCTCTTCCAAAGCGGGTCTTCCCCGCCTTCCCCCGCGTATGTTTCATAAATCGGAATACGTCCGAGGGGAAGATAGTTCCAGCATGTTTGGATGCCTCTTTCGGCTAAATAAACGGAACACCCGTACCGCTCTTCATCCCGGGGAAATACAATTGTTAAATAATTCAGATGTTCTCCTTCTTGGGGCTGGATCATTCTTATGCCGTTTGTTTCTTCCGCCTTTGCAAAGATTTCTCCCGCCGTCTCTAAGTTTCGAAGCGAAGCTGTTACAAGCTGATCCATACGTGAAAGCTGATCATCAATAATGGCTTCCCTTGCCGGATGCATGCGAAGCACGGGTACAACAGCCGGTTTATCCGGCAGAGCTTCGAGCTTTGTGGCTTTCATGGAAGGCATGGCGCCCGCTTTTATAAACATATATGAAATAGGATGATGCCGTTTCCGTTTCATTACAGCTTGGATTCTTTGATTTCTGATATAGATTCGATAGTCAGCTGCCACTTGGCTGCGCTGTTCCATCGGGAGATTTGCTTTTTGCCGAAGCCATTCTTTCGGCGCGATTAACGCGCCGCCTCCGATACTCGCAAGCGGCTTTGAGGGGCCGAAGCTTAAAATGCCGAAATCGCCCAAACCGCCGGCAAATGTATCCGCTTGTTTTGTAAACATGGCTTGAGCGGCATCATCAATGACAGCAATTCCGTTTTCCTTCGCCCAGTCAATGATGGCGGTATTTTCTCTCCGGCCGTATACATGTGTGAGGATAACCGCACACGTCTGCCTCGTCGCTTTTTTTTTGACATCCTCAAAAGATAAGGATAGATGCTCATCCAGCTGCGCAAACACAGGCGCCGCACCGGATTGAAGCACGGCATCAATGACATTCGGGCAGCTGAAGGATGAGAAAATCACTTCTTTCCCCGGCCCGGCTCCCGAATAAGTTAATGCGAGCACCAGTGCCGCACTGCCGCTGGATGTCAGCACAACCCCTTTTCCGTAACGTTTTTCCAGTTTTTCAGTCAGTCCGCTTTGTCCGGCAGTAAGCAAGTGTTTCACTGCGCGCAGACGGCCGCTGACGGAAAACTGTCCGGGATAAACGGGATATTTGACCACTTCCGGGTTTTTAGGAAAGTGAAAGTTTGTGCTTTTGTCTTTCATCTTTTATGATCTCCAGGCCTTCATTCAGACTTACTTTCGGAGCGTAACCGAGCAAACGTTTCGCCTTCTCGATTGACGGCGCCCGTTTAAAAATCTCGATGTCTTTTCCCCTCACGCCGTCTTCGCCCAGCTTTTTAAACAGATAGTTATCCTTCTCTCTGCCTGAGAGCACATTGACTTTTTCAGCCAGTTCTTTTATCGTGATCGGCTGGTCGTTCCCGATATTGAAGTCTTCAAAGACGGCTCCTTCATGAATGAGAGCGAGATAAGTTCCGGTGACGATATCACTGATGTAGCTGAAGCAGCGTATTTGTCCGCCGTCCCCGTAAAGAGGCAGCTCAGAGCCATTCTCGGCCAGGCTGAAAAACTTGTTGATGACAAAATCCTCGCGCTGTTTCGGCCCGTATACATTAAAGTACCGGACGACCCGAATATGAAGTTCGTCGGAAGCCTGTTCTCTCAAATATTCCTCTGATTGCAGTTTGGCTTTTCCGTAAGCTGATTTCGGAAGCTTTCTGCTTGTCTCGGTATAAGGAAAATCCGGTGAATCTCCGAACACTTCTGAACTCGATGAGAAAAGAAGTGTGCTGATTCCCAATTCACCGCATACCTCAGTGACATTTTTTGTTCCTTCAAAATTGACCCGTATGACGTCTTCTTCATTGCTTCGGCAGCTGTCCACTCCGACCATTGCCGCCAAATGGACAACCGCATCCGCTCCCCGCAGTGATTCGCGGAGGGACGTCCGGTCAAGGATATCCGTTTGGCGGTATTCAGTGTCAAAAGCCGGCTTCTTCTGGTCTGCAATGATGGTGTGATAACCTTTAGCCTGTAATAATGCCGCCAGTTCGCTTCCGATAAAACCGGCCCCTCCGATAATCGCAATGTGTTTCATGATCCTACCTCCTGGCTGATAGTCAAAACTTCTTTTATAGACTTGACAATATAGCTGCAATCCTCATCTGATAACTGGCTGTAAAGAGGCAGTGATACGATCTCCCGGAAAACACGTTCAGTTACCGGAAGCTCGGCAGGAAAATGTTTTTTATAGTAAGGATGCAAATGCACGGGAATAAAGTGCACGCTCAGCCCGATTTGTTTTTCTTTCATTTTCTCAATAAACAGATCTCTGTCCATACCGCCGTTTTCTCGAATCCGCAAAATAAATAAATGCCATGAGTGCGTTATGCCGCTTGGAATGTCAGAAAGCGGAAGCGCCGCTTTGTCAGATTGACCTGACAGTTCACGTACATAAAATTGAGCGATCTGTTCCCGTTTTTCTTGAATGTCGTTTGCGCGCTTCAATTGAACCAGACCGAGCGCGGCCTGAATATCCGTCATATTATATTTAAAGCCCGGCAGTAAAACGTCGTATCTCCAGCTGCCTTTTTCACCGTACCGGTTCCAGGCATTTTTTGTGATGCCGTGCCAGCCGTACAGCCTCGCTCTTTCTGCGGCCTGTTCGTCTTTCATAACGAGGGCTCCGCCTTCCCCCGTTGTAATATTTTTGGTGGCATAAAAGCTGAAGCACACGGCATCGCCGTGAGTGCCGATCATGCTTCCGTTATATTTTGTACCGAGCGCATGAGCGGCGTCTTCAATCAGATACAATCCGTTTTCTTTACAAATGGATTGCAAGTTTTCCAGATCAGCCGGATAGCCGGCAAAATGAACCGCAATTACCGCTTTTGTGCGCGGCGTTATTTTCTTCCTGACATCTTCAGGATCGGCACATAGACTTTTCTCGCATATATCCGCAAACACCGGAACGGCTCCGGCGTGCAGGATGACATTGACACTGGAACAGAACGTAAAGCTCGGCACGATGACTTCATCGCCTTCTCCCACACCTAGCGCCAATAAAGCCATATGTAATGCAGCGGTGCCTGAATTACAGCTGATGACGTGTTCGGCTCCTATACATTCACCCAGCTTTTTTTCAAAATTGATTACCTTCGGACCTTTCGAAATCCAGCCCGATTGAATCGTTTCGGTTACGCTTGCGATTTCTTCGTTTGTCATATCAGGTCTGTGAAAAGAGATAAATCGATTACTAATGACCGTTCCCTCCTATAAAGTGACAACTCTGCAATTGTCGGCTGATTTTTCCTTGCATACATTTCTTGTGTCAAAGATAATCGGTGAGGCATCCTTCAAAATACTGTAGTCGATTACATCGTGATCTGTATGAATGATGATGACGTCGTACTGATTGATTTGTTCTTTTGTGAAAGGGACAGATTGTTTGCGGCTTCCGTCATTCAAGCGGATCTCGCTGATAAACGGATCATGATAATCAATCGCGCATCCCTTGTCCATCAATTCTTCCATTATCGTAAACACTGAGGATTCACGCGGGTCATTTGTATTTTTTTTATAAGCTGCCCCTATTATTAAGATGCTGCATTTGTCTTTGCCCGCCAGTTTCAAAGCATACTCAGAGACAGAAATCGGCATGTTGGAATTGATTTCGTCCGCGAGATCAATTAATTTTGTCTGCAGCCCTTTTTCATTCGCGATCCATTTGAAGTAAAAAGGATCAATCGGGATACAATGGCCTCCGACTCCGGGGCCCGGGATAAATTTTTGAAAGCCGAACGGCTTCGTGTCCGCCGCGCAGATGACTTCCCATATATCAATATCAAGTTCACGGCAATTAAGCGCCATTTCATTGATAAGAGCTATATTGACATAACGATAAGTATTCTCTAGGAGTTTAGCTGTTTCAGCTACTTCGGGTGAGGTGACCGGGTGAATGCTTGTAACAATGGTGCTGTAAAACGCTGAGGCAAGTTCTGTGCAAGTCTGTGTGGTTCCGCCGACTACTTTAGGAATATCTGAAACTTCATATTGCCTGTTGCCCGGATCGATTCTTTCCGGAGAATAAGCCGTAAAAAAGTCTGTTCCTATTTTCATGCCGCGGCTTGCTGCCATTCTGTCGGCAATCTTTTTTTTCGTTGTTCCGGGATAGGTGGTGCTTTCTAAAATTAAAAGCTGATGCTGCCTTCCATAAGCAATCATGCTGTCAACTGCACTGTCGATGTAGGTTAAATCGGGGATCTTGTCTTTTTTGTTCAGGGGTGTCGGCACACATATCACAATGATGTCGCATTTTTGGATGAGCGACATGTCGGCGCTGATTTGAAAGCGTTTTGTTTGTAAAGCCGAGTTCAGTCTGTCGTCCTCTATATCTTGAATATGGCTGCTTCCGGCGGCTAACAAGGAAACCTTTTCACTGTTTTTGTCGAATCCGATAACATTGTATCCTTTATCGACACATTCCAGCGCAAGAGGGAATCCCACATATCCCATGCCTAACACGCCTACAATCGCCTGCTTCGTTTCAATCAGATGTAACAGCCGTTTTTGACCAAGGTTGCTGGCTTCTTTTGTGACAGTATTCATTTTTCGCCCCCTAATAGATAGAAAAGAGTATTGTTTTTTACAATTTAAAACAAATATCGATCGATATCGCAATTATAACAAAAGTTAAAATTTGATAAATGAGTTTTACATCCTTTTATAAATTAGGTATTATCTATTTATTTTTCTTTTATTTGTAAAATAAAATCCTGTCAAATGGTATATATCTGGTAACGAGTGAGAAAATCTCCCTCAATTGAGAGAATATACAGAAAACAATATAAAAAAACAGGCCGAAGCCTGTCTTTTATTCTTTCACTGCCTCAGTTACAGCCGCGGAAACGAGTGCTCCCGCTTTCTCTAATCGTTCTTTGCTGATGTGTTTCATATTATCATTCTCGGTGTGATACCAAGGCCCCGGCTCCTGTGTATCGGGGCTGAGCCAAATCCAGTTAGCCGACGGAATCCCTGCTTCATAAAAAGAGACATGGTCTGAGTAACCGAGCTGAATCAGGTTTGGCTTGACCAAGCGGGATTTTTCAGCGGCTTTTTCAGCATACCGGACGCTCGGGTTTTCCTTGCCGTCAGGAGTCGTGACACACATTTGACTCGCTTCTTCCCAGTCAGTCGCAATCATATCGGCATTAAAATTGGCCTGGCTGTGCTTTCTTTCATTGTTCGTGAGTGTACTGACGTAATAAGATGAACCCGCAGACCATAATTCTTCTGCACCGAACAGGATAAAGCGGATCTCTTTGTCTTTCGGTATGTGTTTGAGTTGCTTGCTGATTTCCAGAACGGCAGATGTGCCTGAGGCGTTGTCATCCGCTCCGGGTGCGCCTTTTACGCTGTCATAATGCGCTGTGACATAAATAATATCAGCATCAGAAGAGTTGGCCTGTGCTGCTTTGCGCGTTCCTATAATATTTTGTGAGGTGCGGTTTTTATAGTTTTTAAATTGAATGACTGCCTGCTTTTCCTTCAGCAATGCTTCACCGTCTTCTTTTTTCATACCCGCCGCCGGTATTGTGATTCCTTTATCGGTATGCGGACGGACGGCGAGCGGTTTTGTTGTCTGATTATAAATAATGACTGCTTTGGCTCCCGCTTGTTCGGCATGTTTGATCTTTTGAGAAACGGGGATCTTTCCTTCGCGTATCACTGCAATCTTTCCTTTGGCTCCTGTTACGTCATCGCGTGATCCGCAGCCGCCGTCAAAAATCCCTCCCTCAATTCTCAGCTCTTTTTCAACAGCGGATTGATCAGCGGAGCGGAGCGGAAATTCATGATCTCCCGCTGTGACTGAACCTGAAAAGTACTTTTTCAATGGAAATGACTGTACTTTGACACTGGCGCCCTGAGCCCGCAGGCGATTCGATATGTATTCAGCCGCTTCCTTTTCTTTCGCAGTTCCGGTTTCCCGCGGTCCGATGGTTTCACTCAGATCATGCATCGTGTCCAATGCCTCATCAGCATCAAAAACCGGCGCGGTCACGGCTGAATAAGCATGAGTTTCGGACAGCGGCCCGGCAGACGCGCCCCATATGACGCTTGCTGCCACCGCGGCTGACATAAATGAAAATTTCATCATAATCCCTCCTCTTATTAACACCTCTTCCCTTTCGATTGAAGAACACTGATTCCTTTAAAAAGGGGAAAAATGAATATTATTGACCAAATGAAAATGATGAAAAAGGAGGGAAAAGCCCGGGAGCATAAAAAAACGCCGGGAGAATATCTCCCGGCGTCCATTCCATTACTTATTCAAGTTATAGAAAGAGTTGATACCGTGGTATTGAGCAGTTTCAGCCAACTGATCTTCGATGCGAAGAAGCTGGTTGTATTTCGCAACACGGTCCGTACGGGACGGAGCACCTGTTTTGATTTGTCCTGCATTAGTTGCCACAGCGATGTCAGCGATTGTGCTGTCTTCAGTTTCACCTGAACGGTGAGAGATAACAGCAGTGTAGCCCGCGCGTTTCGCCATTTCGATCGCATCGAATGTTTCAGTCAATGTACCGATTTGGTTTACTTTGATCAGGATAGAGTTGCCTACGCCGTTTTTGATACCTTCAGCAAGCTTTTTCGTGTTTGTAACGAAAAGGTCGTCTCCGACAAGCTGAACTTTTTTGCCAAGACGCTCTGTAAGAAGTTTGTGGCCTTCCCAGTCGTTCTCGTCAAGTCCGTCTTCGATAGAGATGATTGGGTATTTAGAAACCATTTCTTCGTACCAGTCAACCATTTCAGCAGATGTTTTCACAACGCCTTCGCCAGACAGATGGTATTTGCCGTCTTCTTTGTTGTAGAACTCAGAAGATGCAGCATCCATCGCAAGTTTCACTTCTTCGCCAGGTTTGAAGCCGGCTTTTTCGATCGCTTCAACGATTGTTTGAAGCGCTTCTTCGTTAGAACCAAGGTTCGGAGCGAATCCGCCTTCGTCACCTACAGCTGTGTTCATTCCTTTAGCAGAAAGAACTGATTTCAGGCTGTGGAAGATTTGAGCGCCCATGCGAAGCGCTTCACGGAAGTTAGGCGCGCCTACAGGCATGATCATGAATTCTTGAATGTCTACGTTGTTGTCAGCATGCTCTCCGCCGTTTACGATGTTCATCATCGGTACAGGAAGCGTTTTTGAGTTGAATCCTCCAAGGTATTGGTAAAGAGGAATCTGTAAGAAATCAGCAGCTGCGCGCGCACAAGCCATAGATACGCCAAGGATTGCGTTCGCACCGAGTTTGCCTTTGTTTTCAGTTCCGTCAAGCTCGATTAAAAGCTGATCGATTGCGTTTTGTTCAGTTACGTCAAAGCCGAGAAGCTCTGGAGAAATGATTTCGTTTACGTTGTTAACAGCAGTTAACACGCCTTTTCCAAGGTAACGGTCTTTGTCGCCGTCACGAAGCTCAACCGCTTCGTATTCACCTGTAGAAGCTCCGCTTGGCACTAATGCGCGGCCGAAAGCTCCTGTTTCTGTATATACTTCAACTTCAACTGTTGGGTTGCCGCGGGAGTCAAGGACTTCGCGTGCATAAACATCAACAATGTATGGCATGAGTTTGTCTCTCCTTTTGATTTACGCTTATTTTTGAATTAAAGATGTTCCGGTCATTTCTTTCGGTTTTTCAACACCGAGAAGGTCTAATAACGTTGGTGCGAGGTCGCCTAGGATTCCGCCTTCGCGCAGCGTCACGCCTTCTTTCGTCACAATGACAGGGACTGGGTTTGTCGTATGGGCAGTGTGCGGTTCGCCTGTTTCTGTAATCAGAATGTCTGCATTACCGTGATCAGCGGTAATGATGGCATGTCCGCCTTTAGCGATGATGGCGTCAACCACTTCGCCTAAGCATTCGTCCACTGCTTCAATTGCTTTAATCGTCGGTTCGACCATTCCGGAGTGGCCGACCATGTCAGGGTTTGCAAAATTCAGGATGATCGCGTCGTGCTTGTCAGCCGCGATTTCTTTTACAAGAGCATCCTTCACTTCATACGCGCTCATTTCAGGCTTCAGGTCATATGTCGCGACCTTCGGCGAGTTAATGAGGATGCGCTCTTCGCCCGGGAATTCTTCTTCGCGGCCGCCGCTCATAAAGAACGTAACGTGCGGATACTTTTCAGTTTCTGCAATGCGAAGCTGTTTTAACCCGTGCTGTGCCAATACTTCACCGACTGTATTGTCAAGGTTTACCGGTTTAAAAGCCACATATCCGTCAACAGATTCACTGAAGTGAGTCAGGCAGACGAAATACAGGTTTTTCGGATGATTTTCACCGCGGTCGAAATCGCGGAAATCTTTGTTGGTAAACGTGTTTGAAATCTGGATGGCGCGGTCTGGTCTGAAATTATAGAAAATCACAGAATCGCCGTCATGAATTTTCGCAACGGGTTCACCGTTTTCTTTTGTGATGACGGACGGAATGACGAATTCATCATGAATGCCGTTCGCATAAGAATCGTCGACTACATCCATCGCGCTGCGGTAAGACGGGCCTTCGCCGTAAGCCATTGCGCGGTACGCTTTTTCCACACGGTCCCAGCGTTTGTCGCGGTCCATGGAGTAGTAGCGTCCGGAAATGCTGGCGATTTCGCCGACACCGATTTCTTCGATTTGCTCATTCAGCTGCAGAATGTAAGTTTTCGCCGTTTGCGGACCTACATCGCGGCCGTCGAGGAAACCGTGAATATACACCTTCGTCAGTCCTTCACTTTTCGCAAGCTTCAGCAGCGCGAATAAATGATTGATATGACTGTGTACGCCTCCGTCAGAAAGAAGGCCGAACAGGTGCAGCGCTCTGTCGTTGTCTTTCGCGTTTTTGATGGCGTCAAGGAACGTTTGATTGCGTTCGAATTCGCCTTCGCGGATGGCAACGTTCACGCGTGTTAAGCTTTGGTACACAATACGTCCTGCGCCGATATTCAAATGACCGACTTCAGAGTTCCCCATCTGTCCTTCAGGCAGTCCGACTGCTTCGCCTGATGCCGTCAGCGTCTGATGAGGGTATTGGTTCCAATAACGGTCGAAATTCGGTTTTTTCGCTTGTGCGACTGCGTTTCCGACTGTTTCATTGCGTAATCCGAACCCATCAAGAATGATGAGTGCAGCTGGTTTTTTACTCATATTGACCTTCCTCCAATAATTGAACGAATGACTGCGGTTCAAGGCTTGCGCCGCCGACCAAAGCACCGTCAATATCGGACTCTGCCATATATTCTTTAATATTTGCAGGTTTTACGCTGCCGCCGTATTGAATGCGGAGCTTGTCAGCAGTTTCCTGGCTGAAGCTTTCAGCAACGACTTTACGGATATGCGCGCAGACGTCGTTAGCATCTTTCGCTGTAGAAGATTTGCCTGTTCCGATTGCCCAGATTGGCTCGTACGCAATAACAGAAGCAGCAACTTGCTCTTCAGAAAGACCCGCAAGACCTTTTTTCACTTGATCGGCAACAAGATCATTTGTTTTTCCGGCTTCGCGCTCTTCAAGCGTTTCACCTACGCAAATGATCGGCACAATGCCGTGTTTGAAAGCGGCATGCGCTTTTTTGTTAACTGTTTCATCAGTTTCAGCGAACATTTCACGGCGCTCAGAGTGGCCGATGACGCAGTAATCCACGCCAAGGTCTTTCAGAGCGACCGGGCTGATTTCACCTGTGAACGCACCGTTTTCTTCAAAATGCATGTTTTGGGCGCCGACTTTCAGGTCAGTTCCTTTAACAGCAGAAGTCAGCTTTTCTAAGAAAAGAGCTGGTGCGCAAACAACGGCTTCCGCTTTGTCTGCTGCTGGAATGGAAGATTTCACTTCTTCAACGAAGCTGACAGCTTCGCCGAGTGTTTTGTTCATTTTCCAGTTACCGGCTATAATTGGTTTTCTCATCTGTTCCACTTCCTTATAGCAGTTTTTATTTATCGTTCAGCGCAGCTACACCTGGAAGCTCTTTGCCTTCCATGAATTCAAGGGATGCGCCGCCGCCTGTTGAGATATGGCTCATTTTGTCAGCAAGGCCGAATTTTTCAACGGCTGCCGCAGAGTCTCCTCCGCCGATGACAGAGTATGTATCGTTTGCCTCTGCCAATGCTTCAGCCACTGCTTTTGTGCCTTGAGCGAACAAGTCGATTTCGAATACGCCCATCGGTCCGTTCCATACGACAAGTTTGCTGTTTTTGATAACTTCAGCGTACGTTTCGCGGGTTTTCGTTCCGATGTCGATCGCTTCTAAATCACTTGGGATCTCAGAGATCGGCACGATTTGGACGTTTGCATCGTTAGAGAAATCATCAGCAACGAGAACGTCTTCCGGCATATAGAATTTAACGCCTTTTTCTTTCGCGCGGTCCATGAATGATTTTGCAAGTTCGATTTTATCTTCTTCAAGAAGAGATTTACCGACTTCATAACCAAGCGCTTTTACGAATGTGTAAGCAAGACCTCCGCCGATGATCAAGTTGTCCACTTTATCAAGCAGACTTTCGATTACGCCGATTTTGTCTTTTACTTTCGCGCCGCCGATGATTGCCGTAAACGGGCGCTCAGGATTTGTCACGGCTTTGCCGAGAACGTCAAGCTCTTTTTCCATCAGGAATCCTGCAACCGCCGGCAGATGCTCGGCAATTCCGGCTGTAGATGCGTGAGCACGGTGGGCAGCACCGAATGCGTCATTGACATATACATCCGCAAGCTCAGCAAATGCTTTAGCAAGCTCAGGATCGTTTTTCTCTTCACCAGGGTAGAAACGTACGTTTTCCAATACAAGAACGTCTCCGTCCTTCATATCAGAAATTTGTGCTTTTACAGCATCGCCGTAAGCTTCATCCGCTTTTTTCACTTCTTTGCCGAGCAGTTCGCCTAAGCGTGCAGCGACAGGAGTTAAACGAAGCTCCTCAACCACTTCGCCTTTCGGGCGGCCTAAGTGGCTCGCAAGAAGGACTTTCGCGCCTTGGTCTGCAAGGTGTTTGATTGTTGGAAGCGCAGCGCGGATACGAGTATCGTCTGTTACTTCCCCGTCTTTCATTGGAACGTTAAAGTCAACGCGGCAGAATACGACTTTGCCTTTTACGTCGATGTCTTTTACTGTTTTTTTATTCATGCCTTAGGAGATCCTCCTTCAAAATGGTTTGCATAGCACGAAAAACGTGAAACGTGAAACCGCCTCATGATGCTTCCGCCGCGGGGCAGATTGCAGCTTCCGGGCACGGGGCAGATCGTCTTCTGAGCCAGGGCAGGCGGCTCAGAAAACGAAAGTGCCGCGGAAACTTCAAAACGCGGACGTTCTGCAGCAATCCGGCGCTTTCTGAAAGCCGGTTCTCATGGAAAAAGGGAAAGGGAGTCCGTCCCCTTCCCTTGTCCGCTTTCATTATAGCGTTTCTGTCCGAAAGAACCAAGTCCGGCCCTTTCCGGGAGCTATGAATTAAAGACCTTGTTTTGCGATGTAAGCTGCAAGGTCAACAACGCGGTTAGAGTAGCCGCTTTCGTTATCGTACCAAGAGATTACTTTTACCATGCTGCCTTCCATAACCATTGTAGAAAGAGCATCGATTGTAGAAGAGTTAGCATTGCCGTTGTAGTCTCCGGATACTAATGGCTCTTCGCTGTAGCCAAGGATTCCTTTAAGATCGCCTTCAGCCGCTTCTTTAAGAGCTGCGTTTACATCTTCAGCCGTTACGTCTTTGTTCAGTTCAGCAACTAGGTCAACAAGAGAAACGTTTGGAGTCGGCACACGCATAGCTCCGCCGTTCAGTTTGCCTTTCAGTTCAGGAAGAACAAGGGAAACTGCTTTAGCAGCACCAGTTGATGTAGGAATGATGTTTTCAGCTGCTGCACGCGCACGACGGTAGTCTTTGTGCGGAAGATCAAGAATTTGCTGATCGTTTGTGTAAGAGTGAACAGTTGTCATCATACCGCGTTTGATGCCGAATTTGTCGTTAAGTACTTTTGCAAACGGCGCAAGGCAGTTTGTTGTGCAAGATGCGTTAGAGATAACATGGTGGTTAGCCGCATCGTATTTGTCTTCGTTAACACCCATAACGATTGTGATATCTTCTTCGTTAGCAGGTGCAGAGATGATAACTTTTTTCGCGCCTGCTTCTAAATGTTTCGCAGCGTCTGCGCGTTTTGTGAAGAAACCAGTAGATTCAACTACGATTTCAACGCCTTGTTTGCCCCAGCTGAGTTTCGCAGGATCGCGCTCAGCAGAAACTTCGATTGTTTTGCCGTTAACAACAAGGTTGCTGCCGTCAACTTTAACTTCTGCATCTAATTTTCCGTGTACGGAATCATATTGTAAAAGATGAGCAAGCATGTTAGCGTCTGTTAAATCGTTAACCGCTACTACCTCAACTTCAGGATTGTTTAATGCTGCGCGGAATACGTTACGTCCAATACGACCAAAACCGTTAATACCGACTTTTACTGCCATGATTATTTCCTCCTTTAAATAAGTGAGAGATATTTATATTGAGGGACTGTTATCCCTTAATAACTTCTTTGCGGCTCCTTCGTCCGTGACGAGAACCGTGTTTCGCTGCTTTTTAAAATAAGCTTCGATTGCTTCTGCTTTTGATGATCCGCCCGCTACCGCGATAATGTCGGGAATGGCATCGAGGTCATCAAGCTGCATTCCGACTGAATGCACCTTGTGAACGACTTCTCCGTCCGCATTAAAGTAGTAGCCGAATGCCTCTGTCACCGCATGATTGTCATCTATTTTCTTCAAATCTTCCAAAGGCGTGTTTCTTCGCTCCGCCATTGTTCTAGCTTCGCCGATTCCGTGAACGAGCATACTCGCTGATTTAATCGTGTGAAGCACCTCTTTTACGGAAGGTTCTTCAATAATAGATGAGTAGGCGCCTTGTGACAGCTGTCCGGGAACGAACAAAAGCCGATAAGTGCCTGAAGCCTTTTCCGCCATATGCGCGCATATGGTGTTCGCCTGGTTTTTCACATCTTCGCCTAAACCGCCTCTTGCGGGCACAAACAGGAGCTCGCGGTTTTTTGAATCCGGCGTCATCATATCGGCGACGGCTTCAATTGTCGTACCGCCGGTTACAGCGACGATATTTTTGCCTGAAAATCTCTTTTTCATACATGCAACGGCCGCTCTCCCTAATTCTTTTTTGACCCAAGGAGATTGATCGCTGTCACCGGAAACGATAATGGCGTCTTTCAGATTAAGCCGCTCTTTTAATGTCTTTTCCAAAAGCGTCAACCCTAAAACATCCTTCATCGTATCTTCCAGAATCGAAAGCAGTGAATAGCCCTCTTCCGTCATTGTCATGCCGTTTGTTTTAATATCGATGAGATTCTGTTCTTTCAAAAACTGAACCTCGCTTCTGAGAACGCGCTCGGTCAATCCGAGACTGGCTGCAAGACTTCTGCGGCCGATCGGTTCGGTAAGCCTGATATACTGCAAGATTTCAAATCTTTTCTGCATCACAAGCAAAAGATCAGGCAATAATTTTTTTTGAGCTTGTATTAACTGGTTCATGACTCAAACGTTCCTTCCTATTCATACTGGACAGAAAATGTCCCGCTATGACAAAAAACGTCCCATCATAGCCAAAAAAAATTATGTCTGCTTTCTTTAATTATTTTAACAGGATGACATTGTTAATTCAACTGTTAAAGGTCAATTCCTCGACATTCTTCGCAGGATTTCCCAGTATCTCCTTGATACAGTCATTATATACAGAAACGGAATGAAGGTGACAGACAAAAGCCCGCCGGAGCGGACTTTTGTCGTAAAACGCTTTCATTTTATCCAGAGTTTTTCTATTTCTTCTAATGATTTATTTTTCGTCTCAGGGCAGATCGTCACGACAAACAAGAAACAGAGAATATTAATGACGGCGAATATCCAGAAGGTGTACGCGAGCCCTAACCCGCTGATCATCATCGGCACGAACTGGCCGATCGCCCAGTTCGCCCCCCACAGGAATATCGTCGCGATACCGGCGGCGCGTGCGCGGAGGTGGTTCGGAAAGATTTCTGAAATCATGATCCACGTAATCGGCCCGACTGAAACGCAGAAAGCGGCGACGAATCCCAATATAATGACGACTAAAGCCGGCCCGCTTGCAAGCTGAAAATAAAAGGATGCCCCGATTAAGATCATGAACAGCGCCATAAAGGCAGATCCGACCCCCATCAGCTTTTTCCGGCCTACCTTATCGACCAAAAGAACCGCGATAATGGTGAAAATCACTTCGACGACACCGACGATGCATGTCGTGATAAACCCCGCATTCTGTCCGAAGCCCATCATTTTGAAAATTTCCGGCCCGTAATACGTAATTGCGTTCATGCCGATGACCTGATTGAATAAAGCCAGCAGAATCCCGATCACAAGCGCTTTTCTCAGCCCCGGCTTAAACAGCTGAGACAATGAACCCATTTTTTCTAATTGTAAAGACGTTTCGATTTGTTTGATTTCTTCTTTCGCGGTCTGCTCGCCGTTAATGCGCGTCAGCACGGCGAGGGCTTCATTCCGGCGCCCCGCTTTCGCAAGCCAGCGCGGACTTTCCGGCACGATAAGCAGCACGATAAAAAAGATGACGGACGGAATCATGCCGTAAGCGAGCATCCACCGCCAGCCGGTGTGCACTCCCCATTCATATGAGCCGGATTGCTGGACGGCGAGGTTAATAAAATAAGTGCCGGAAATCCCTAATATCGTAAACAGCTGATACAGTGAAGACAGACTGCCGCGTATGGCCGGCGGAGCGGCTTCGGTAATATACGTGACAGAAAGCGAGGAGCCCATGCCGATTCCCAGACCGCCGATGACTCTGGCGATCACTAAGGAAGACACACTTTGAGAAAGCGCAGAGACAACCGCTGACACCGCAAACAACAGCGCCGCTGCCATCAAAATCTTTCTCCGTCCGAAACGGTCACTCAAAAATCCGGAAATCCCGACGCCGAAAACACCGCCGATCATAATGCTTGAAATCACGAGCCCTTCCATAAAAGGACTTAAGCGGTACAAATCTTTCAGGAAACCGATGGCGCCGGAAATCACCGCCGTGTCATAACCGTACAAAAGCCCTCCCAGTCCGGCCGCGCATGAGATGAGAATGACAAACCACTTGGAATGCTGCCGAGTGACAGGAACATTTGAGCCAATTGGTGCCGGGTGATTCTTCATGAATTTTACCCTCCCGCGAATAATAGAATAAAAACGCTTACAAATCTGAGTGCGGCGCTTGATGTTGCTTTGTTTTCTTCAGAACCGCCACATTTGTACGTACTTATAAAGAATTTTATCTAAAAATAAGGGAAATTAGTACGTACAAATAAAGAATAAGCAGTTTTTCATAATCTGTCAATTATTTTTACAGCTTGATGAAAGGGCTTACTATGTTATACTGGAATTTGTCCGTATACATTTTGGAGGAATTGATATGCTACCGAAATATGCTCAAGTAAAAGAAGAAATTTGTTCATGGCTGAATCAAGGAAAAATACAGCCGGACGAAAAGCTGCCTACGGAAAATGAGCTGATGCAGCAGTTCGGCGTCAGCCGCCATACCATCAGAAAGGCGATCGGAGATTTGGTCTCGCAGGGGCTGCTGTACAGCGTTCAGGGCGGAGGCACCTTTGTCGCTTCACGCACGGCGAAATCAGCCATGCATTCAAACAAAACGATCGGCGTCATTACAACGTACATATCAGACTATATTTTTCCGAGCATCATCAGGGGAATCGAATCTTATTTAAGCGAACAGGGCTATTCCATGCTGCTGACGAGCACCAACAACAATACAGAAAGTGAACGGCGCGGTCTTGAAAACCTGCTGTCCAAAAATATAGACGGGCTGATTGTCGAGCCTACGAAAAGCGCGCTGCAGACGCCCAACATCGGCTACTATCTCAATCTGGAGAAAAACGGCATTCCGTTTGCCATGATTAACGCCTCTTATGCGGAGCTGGCCGCACCAAGCTTTTCCGTCAATGATGTCAAAGGCGGCATGATGGCTTGCGAATACGTCATGTCCCTCGGCCACACGCACATTATGGGAATCTTTAAAGCGGATGACACGCAGGGCGTCAAACGGATGAACGGCTATCTGCAGGCGCATCGGGAGCGCGGGATTTTCCCGTCTCCGGACATGATCGTCACTTACACGACTGAAGAAAAAGAAACCGTGCTTCTCCAAAAAATTAAGCATACCCTTGAGCAAAACAGCGGATCACACCCGACGGCCATTCTTTGCTACAATGACGAAATTGCGCTGAAGACGATTAATCTTCTCAGGGAATTCGGGTTAAAGGTACCTGATGACGTATCGGTCATGGGCTATGACGATTCACATTTCGCCCAGATTTCCGAGGTGAAGCTCACCTCTGTCAAGCATCCGAAATCCATTATGGGGAAAGCGGCGGCAAAATACGTCATCGACTGCTTAGAACATAAAAAACCGAAGAAGGACGACGTCGTGTATGAACCGGAACTCGTCATCCGGAATTCAGTCAAGCGGATCGGCGAATAAAAAAAGCAATGTGCGCGGCACATTGCTTTTTTTGCTCAGCTGTTTTTTAATTCGGCAATGATTTCAAATGATCTCATTCTGTCGGCATGCTCAAAGCTTTCTGAATTCACCATGATTTCATCCGCCTGTGTTGTCCGGATGAAGCTTTCCAGCTTTTCCTTCACACGCTCCGGTCCGCCGACGATCGTTGAACTGAGCTGTTCATTGACCATCGCTTTTTCATACGGCGACCAGATTTGATCCATGTCTTCAACAGGAGGCTTCAGCTGGTTCGGCGTGCCGCGGACGAGGTCTAAAAATCTTTGATAATGCGATGTTGCCAGATGCTCCGCCTTTTCATCCGTATCGGCGGCAATGACGGTGACGCCGACCATCGCGTACGGTTGATCCAGTACGTCTGACGGACGGAAGGAGCTGCGGTACAGCTCGAGGGCGGGCACGGTGTTTTTCGGTGAAAAGTGAGCCGCAAAGGCGAACGGAAGCCCGAGCTCTCCCGCAAGACGCGCGCTGAATCCGCTTGAGCCCAGAAGCCAGATCGGCACGTCCAGCCCTTCGCCCGGAATGGCGCGGACTTGATTGCGCACATTGCCGGACGGTTTGAAGTAATTTCTCAATTCTTCAAGCTGCTCCGGAAAATCTTCCCCGCTGTTTATGTTTCTTCGTAAGGCTCTGGCCGTTAATTGGTCGGTCCCCGGCGCGCGTCCGAGCCCCAGGTCAATCCGCCCCGGATATAACGTTTCAAGGGTTCCGAATTGCTCCGCGATCACAAGTGAAGAATGATTCGGCAGCATAATACCCCCAGAACCGACGCGGATTTTTTTCGTGCCGCCGGCGATGTGGCCGATCAGCACCGCCGTTGCCGAGCTGGCAACTCCTTCTATATTATGATGCTCCGCAAGCCAATAGCGGTTATAGCCCCACTCCTCGGCGCGGCGCGCTAAATCCATGCTGTTGCGGAACGATTCAGCAACCGTTCCCCCCTGTACGACCGGCGATAAATTCAATACGGAAAACGCAGTATCTTTCAATGTATGTTCAGCCATCGTTTTCTCCTTTATGGTTTAGTGTAAGCAGATCTTAAACAAGGTCTCTACCACACACCTTACCACAGCTTTTCCCGTGAGTTAAACAATTTGATTCGATGATATTCGAACAATCAGTCAGCGGTCGTCACTAGTGAACTCTGTATGAATGAATCTATTACATTCAGATATGATGAGCTTTTCATCCTATAAAAGTGAAAATCTATCGTTGAAAGAACAAACCCAATAATGTTAAGATATGTATGATATTGAATAGGAAGGAAGTCATTGTCTATATGCGTAAAAAAATCTTAATGGCACTCACAACAGCTTTACTGGCAGCAATCTTCTTTACAGGAAACACCGATAAGGCATATGCCGCAGACTTTTACTCCGGCACTCAGCAGCATTTAAATGTAAGCGGATTTACCGATGCCTCCTACTACACGAAAAAAGCGAAAAGTGTCGATTTTACTCTCAGTACAGCGTATCCGTCAGATCGAACTTTTAAAGGAAACCTATACTTACAGCGAAAGTCCGGAAAGAAATGGACGACTTGTAAAAAAACAACCTTTTCTTTCTCAGTAAGGGTGACTAAGTCATTCTCTTTAAAAGGATGCAAGACAGGTTATTATCGTGTCAAAGCCACGTTCAGCGGTTCAAAACTTGTCAATACGACAAACTCTTTTAAAATTAACCGATAAGATTCAGGGCCCTATGATTATTAGGGTCTTTTTTTATTCGTTCTTTGTGAGTTCCTGCGCGATTTGAATAAAAAGTTTTGCCGCCAATGAAGCCTCCTTTATAGAAGGAACGGCAAGCAGAACATCTCGGTACACCGCCTGATTGAGTTCTCTTGTCACGACATTTTCCGGCAGCGATATTCCCGACATAGACATTTGTGATAATATCGCAATTCCCAGCCCCTCTTTGATCATGCTGATGGACGTATTGACGTTGTAAACAGTGAATGCGGCAGTCAGCACAGATCCTGCCTCCTTAAACATATCAATAAACGGTGATTCGTATCCTCCGTCACAGATGATCATCGGCTGGCGGTCAAGATCTTTCAGAGTGATTGACTCACAGCTGCAAAGCGGATGATCATTTCTAAGCACGACGGCCATTTTATCTTTTTTCAGCGGCAGATATTCCATGTCTTCCGTAGGAAAAAGAGTGATACCCACATCTATTACCCGGGAGCGGAGCCATTCCTTTACTTCGTTAACCGTTCCTTCATGAAGCACCAACTCAAGCTTCGGATACCGTTTTTTAAACACGCTGATCAGCTTTGGAATGAAATAAGCGGAAGCGGCCGGAAATGTGCCGATGTGAATCGTTCCCTGTTCAAGCCCTCTTTCCGCGGCCGCCAGCTGCTCGGCTTTTTCTATCCCTTTGAGCACCTCTCTGATATGGACGAGAATTTTTCCGCCCGTGTCCGTGAGCCTTACGCCGTTGCGGCGCTCGCGGACGATCAGCTTGATGCCGAGCTCTGACTCAAGCGCAGAGATGGCATGGCTGACGGCGGGCTGCGTCATATTCAGCGCCTGCCCCGCTTTTGTAAAGCTTCCCGTTTCAGCGATTTGAACAAAAACCCGCAGTTGTGTAATCGTCATAACGTTTTACTTATGCTCCTTATAAAAAAGATTCATTTTATTTATCTTACTGATTACCGTATCATATGATGGAATTGTTCTACAAGGAGTGAACGACGTGAAACAGCTTTCGAAAATACAGACGGCTCTTATGCTGGCGTTTCTAGTCACGGTGTGGGGAATTAACTGGCCGCTGACAAAGGCCGCGCTTGCCTATTCGCCGCCTCTTCTGTTTGCCGGAATCCGCACGCTGATCGGCGGACTTCTATTATTAATGGTGGCGCTGCCCCGTTTTAAAAAGCTGCGTTTTAAAGAAACGTGGCCGATCTATCTTATTTCTGCCATTTTAAATATTACTTTATTTTACGGCCTGCAAACGGTCGGCTTGAATTACCTGCCTGCCGGCTTATTTTCAGCCATCGTGTTTTTCCAGCCGGTTTTAATGGGCGTTTTTTCTTGGCTGTGGCTCGGGGAATCGATGTATCCTTTAAAAATAGCCGGTCTTATTCTGGGCTTTGCCGGTGTCGCCGTCATCAGCGCAGCCGGTTTCGGAGGCCATATTTCCATCGCCGGCATTCTTTTGGCCTTAGGCTCCGCGGTCAGCTGGGCGCTCGGCACGGTATATGTGAAAAGAACGGGCGGACGCGCGGACTCTATCTGGATGGTCGCTCTTCAGCTTCTGATCGGCGGCGTGCTGCTTGTCAGCTCCGGCCATTTTTCAGAAAGCTTTTCAGCGATTCAATGGAAAGCTCCGTTCATTCTCAGCCTTCTGTTCATTTCAGTTTTTGTTATCGCGCTCGGCTGGCTCGCCTTTTTTACGCTTGTCGGTTCAGGGGAAGCAAGCAAGGTTGCCTCTTACACCTTCCTGATCCCGCTCATATCCATTGTCGTCAGCTCGATATTCCTGCATGAGCCGCTGACCGTCAGCCTTTTAGCCGGACTGCTTCTGATCGTCACAAGCATTTGTTTTGTGAATATAACACCAAAGAAACTGAAAACACCTGCTCTGGCCGCAGAAAAAAAGGCCGTTCATTAAAAAAACTCTTGCCGCGGGGCAAGAGTTTTTTATTTATTGACGTCTCCCTTTCACGAGATACGCAGCCGTAATGAGGAGATAGATGGCCGCAGTGATGCATGTGATGACGATGGATGTCGTCGCAATTACGCCGATCAGAATGGCCAAAAGCGCAAGCACCGCAAACCATGTCGTGTACGGGAACCATTTGACGTAATAAGCCGGCTGTTCTGTTGAATGTTTTCTTGATTTCAAATGGGCGAATCCGATAATCAGCCAGATGAACAGCACGGTATAGCCGAGGGAACCCATCAAATAGTTAAACGTCTGGCTTCCTGCGAATAATGAAATCAGAACGCCTACATATAAAAATGACGTACAAGTCAGAATCGCATAGACGGGAACCTTTTTCTTCGATAGTTTTGAAAAGATTTTCGGCAGCCGGCCGTCAGAAGCCTGCGTAAACAAGACGCGGGATGATCCGTACAGTCCCGAGTTCATAGACGAGATAATCGCAAGAAGAATGACGGCATTCATAATATGGTCGGCACCCGGAATTCCGATCATCTTAAATACTATGACAAACGGGCTTTCCGGAACGCTGTTGACTTGATTCCAAGGAATCAGGCTGACGATGATGAAAAACGGCAGCAAGTAAAAAGCGACAATCCGCGTTAACGTACTTCGGACAGCTTTCGGGATCACCTTTTCGGGGTTTTTTGTCTCCGCCAGCGTGACGCCGATGATTTCCGTTCCTCCGTATGAGTAGATCACGACGAGCATCGCCGTAATGACGCCCCCCGCTCCATGCGGGAAAAACCCTCCGTGATCCGTTAAATGAGACAGCCCCGGCGCCGTGTGATTGCCGAATGAGAAAAATAAAAGCAGAATCCCGCATAAAATAAAGATGACAATCACTGTAATTTTAATGAGCGCGAGCCAGTACTCCGTCTCGGCAAACAGTTTCACAGAAAGCATGTTTACGACCGTCACCACAATGGAAATGATCAAAGCCAATATCCATATCGGACATTCCGGCAGCCAATATTGAATGAAAATGGCGGCTACGACCGCCTCAGCGGCAATATTGAGCACCCACATTTTCCAATAGATCCAGTCTAAAAAGTATGCAGCGTACGACCCGAGAGACTGCTGAACCAAATCACGGAACGTCCTTGCATGTTTGTTTCTGACTGCCATTTCGGCCAGCCCCTGCATAATAAACAGCAGAATGATTCCGCCGAGGAGGTAGGCCAGCAGCACGGACGGCCCCGCTTCATCAATCGCCGTGCTGCTGCCTTTAAAGAGCCCGGCCCCAATTGCGCCTCCAAGCGCCATCATCATAATGTGTCTGGACGACATCGTCCGTTTTAACGTTTGCTTGTCCTTTTCCATCTATCACACGCCCTCTCGCAAAAAGTGTTCATCACATAAAAAAGCACGCCGCCTCTTTGGGAAAAGAGACGGCGTGCCTCAGGCAGCCGCGGTACCACTCTTGTTGATCCCGAATATCCGGAATCCAGCTTAAAAACCTTTTAACGAAGGTCAGCCGTTAGGACATAGGGAATATTCCGATAATTCCGTTCCGCCCTGCCACTTCCGGGCGAGTTCAAAGAACAATCAGTCCGCGTTGCACCAACCCGCGGCTCTCTTTTTCTGACTGGATTCTTTTACTGCTCCCGTTCACAGTGTTTTATGTTAAATGAATCTCTTGAGTTTTTATTTTCTGAATATAGTAACATAATATACAGTCTTCTATTTTCAAAGTCAATACTAATTTTTGCCGCTGGTTTTCTTATCACCTATATAAGACATTTTGACTGAACATGTTTAAATTCATATGCGGGGTGAGCCGGCCCCTAATATAGCGTAATCAGCACTTTATATATATTGTTCAAACAGAAATTCCGACGAAAGGTTTTCCACGATATATGGACTGAGCGGCAAAAAGTTAGCAGAAATATGAAAGGTTTTACTCTTATGCTGGTATCCCAGCTTAGCAACTGTACACATTTCATTTCTAATCGTTCAACTCCAATGACTCCACAAGGTTCTATACCCCGAATTCATATTCCATTTATTAAAGCTATTGACATGAAACCAATTCCACAAATTAAACTCGTGGAGAACACTAGTTGGCGTAACACGAAACAGTATAGAAGCATTTGTGGCGTTACAGCTAGTGTTTTTGAGTGTTTAAAGGAGATTTTCAGGATACAAATAACAATAACGAGAACATCAGGTGTAGAAAGTTGAATAAAAAACCTATATTTTTACAAAAATTGATAATAAAAGGTTGATATGGTACGGGTTTCATACTTTAAGATGATGATGTGTCTTCACTGAATACTAAATAAACATTTCCAGGAGGCGTTTCCTATGCAGTCTAGCACATCATTTAACAGCCCGGCTTACCTTGAAACAAATGGAGTAATGAAAATCGCTGATATAACCTATAGTAATAATGAATGGTTGAACTTCGATATTGGAGGAGAAGGGATTTTTAAGAAATCAGGTTCTTATTTAGTTCCATCTCTTCCAGTAGAATTTCATTGTCATGGAATCGGTGACTATGATTTTAGCAATTTAGATCAATTAGATATTGAAAAGATCAATACACTAGCTGAAATAGAAGGGATTTTCTGTGTACCCTCTATCTTTCTTCCTCATAATCAATTAGACCAATTTGCAGTCTTTATGAAAGAATTCCATACACAAAAGAGAAAAGGACGTTACCGTAATATTTTAGGTATTTCACTAGAAGGACCATTATTGGCCAGCTTTGCAGGCACACCGGAAAAAGGGAATTGGGCACCCTTAAAAGAAGAATGGGAAAAGATCGCTTCTTGCGGAGAATACGGTCTTATTTATACTGTACTGTCCCCAGATGCTATGACTGAAAACTCTTATCTAAAGAAATATATGACAGAAGAACATCCAAGTTTAGAATGGATTGTGGATACACTTGTGGAGGCTGGAGTAAAACCGGCGCTGGGTCACTTCCAAAAAGCATACCCAGAGGAAACCTCTGAACTTATAATGAAAGTTATAGATACAGCGCAAAAACGCAGCAATTACACTGGATCAGATGCCGTTTTAACAGATCATTTGTTTAATGATATGCCAAACAATTTTAAACACACCTGGAGAACACCCCAAGAAAGAGTACATAGATTAGAGGGGTTAAAAGATGCTCGGTTAGATAAATGGAACATAGATAATATCAACACACTTGTCGGAGAAGTTCCCGGTACTTTGATGAGAGCCGCGAAAGAAGGTTTATTAACCATTTGTATGAATTTTGATAGTGAACATGTAGACTTAGAAGTTGCACGACGGGTTGTAGAACTTGTTGGCTCTAAGGGTATTATAGCAATGACAGATCGCATTGACACAGATTCCATGTGCGGCCAATCACTGGAGAAAATTGAAGGGAATAATCTGTGGTATCAAGGGAAAGGGTATGTAGCAGCAGGGTCTTACACAATTGATCGGCTTATGCATAATATTCGTGCTATAGGTTTTAATGAGAAAGTTGTATGGAATATGACATCATTTGTGCCATTAAAAGCTTGTCATTTCCTAAATGAACTTGAAAACCTATCCATGAAGCCCTTCAGTTTTATAGATGAAACGAAAAAAAGAGCTCATTTCAAAGCGCCTGCCCCAGAGCTGGTTCTACGCTAAGCAAAAAAGACCACCATAAAGTGGTCTTTTTAAGTTGACTTTCTTTTCATAAGTTTTAGGTTCAACTTATTTATATTGGGGACATCTTTGTTATTCATTAAGTTATATAATAAATTTGCTGCTGTTTGTCCCAACTCTTTAATAGGTTGATGTATCGTTGAAAGTTCTATTACCTTAGATATCGGCTGATTATCAAATCCTATAACCGCCAGTTCTTCAGGTATTCGTATTCCCTGTCTTTTCGCTTCATAAATGATCCCCGCCGCAACATAATCACTTCCTACAACCATTGCCGCAGGACGAGGTGACTTATTTAGCAATAGTTTTGCTATTTCTATACCATTCTCAATAGTGTACTGTTCCTCAAAGTACCAATTATCACTCCATTTCAATCCGTATTCATTTTGAAAGTGAAAAAATGATTTTTTTCTGCTTATGCCAACACCGCTCTTAGGATTTCCTATACACAGACCAATGGATTGATGTCCTTGATTTCGCAGATGATCAATTGCCATTTTGATTCCTGACTCATGATTAATAAATATATGTGCAACCTGTTTGCTTGCAGAAGCTTCACAGGAAACAATATTGCCAAACCCAGATATCTCGTCGAGTACGTGAGGGGGGCTTACACAGGATCCCAAAATAAGACCGTCAATAAGTTTGTATTTCAGTCTGTTAAAAAACTCCATTTCTTGTTCAGGATCGTTATTTGATTGGTGCACAAGTAAACTGTAATTATGTTTATTACACTCTTCGCCTATTCCGGCAATCAGTTTACTGAAAAACGGATGGTTGATTTTAGGAACAATGACTCCGAATACATTTGTCTTCCCCCTGGATAGGTTAATCGCGTTGAAATTTGGTACATAATTTAATTCCTTCATAGCTTTTAACACAGCGTCCCGCTTCTCAGGTTTTACATAAGGATGATTATTGAGAACTCTGGAAACTGTTGTCCGAGAAACGTTCGCTTTCTTTGCTATCTCTGTAATGTTTGTCATTACTGTTACTCCTTCTTAGACAGCGTTATCAGGATTTTACACTGAACAACACAAGGGAAAATAAGCATTTAATGAATTGTTTTATCATGGCCTGCATGAATATGTGCGCCTTCCTGTCCCACACTATAGATAGAACGGGGCTTCCCCATCTTGTGTAATAGTTTGTCAAATAAACCTACTAATATCCCCAGACATAGCAACACAATGATGGTTCCTATCCCAATCGGCCCCTGAAGAATGATTGCAAGCACAAAAGCTAAAGCTTCCCCTATCGTCTTTGTAATATTAATACCCCAACCTGTACGTTCAGTAATAGCCAACATTAATTCATCATTCGGTATCGAAGGAAAAGATGCTCTTAAATAAATAGCGATTCCCATAGCCAATATACACAACCCTATCAAAAATAAACTCCATTGAAGAATGACAGCATCTGTTTTTAAGAACGAAAGAACCTTTAGGTTTAAAAGGTCAACAAAACTTCCAATAATAACAATCGGAATAAAACCGGCTAGATTAGGAAACCGCATTTTTATGAGGCTGTTTATAAAGATAAGGATTCCTCCGACAATGAAAACCCATGACCCGATTGTAAGGCCAATGAGTTCTGATAAAGCCACGTTCAGAGCATCCCAGGGGGCAATCCCGGTATTAGATTTAATCATACATACAACCCCCACGGATAAAATAAACAATCCGACAATATAGATTAAACACCTTTTCACAAAATGGCTCATGGCTGTATACTCCGCGGTTTAGGGTCTTCTTCTTTCGTCAGAATGTAATGATCAAAAGCATAAGATACACCACACTCATCATTCGATAACGTTTTAAAAGCAGCCAATTGAATAAGCTTCTTATCTGCATTTCCCATGGCTATCCCTATTCCTGCTGCATGAAACATAGGCAGATCATTTAAATTATCACCTATTGCGATTGCATTCCGCGCATCCGTTCCATAATGTTCACAAAGTTTATTTAATGACGCTCCTTTATCTACTCCTGCACTTGTGATTTCAAGATTGAATGCTCCTGAACTCGTTACGGCACACTCCTTCAGTTGTCCAAAATATTCTTTAGCTTTTTTTAATTTTCTTTGGTTTGGCGAAACGATCATACATTTTATGACATACCGATAATCGATAGGGTCAATTGTACCCGGTATTTCCTCTAACCCGTATTGATGTATTTGAGCTTTAATAGAATTCCAAAATACTTCTTGATTAAAATGAGGTTCTTCCATTACTGTATTGTAAAGTTCTTTTTCAAGCTGCTGAATTCCTTGATTTGATACGGCAATTTTGTCAGATAAGTAAAGCTGATAATAGATTTCCTCTTTATTTAACCATGTTATGATAGGTTGGATTACATCTGAATCCATAAAATGTTCGAATATTACCTGATTTCCCACATCAATTTGAGCGCCGTTTGAAGCAATAATCGGAAAATCCAAACCATATTTATTGATGATGTGTTTTGCATCAAATAAAGCTCTCCCTGTAGCGATTGTTACAAGATGACCTTGTTTTTGTCCAAGCTTTAAAGCTCTTACATCTTGTTCTTGGATAGTTAAGTTCTCTGATAACAGCGTGCCATCTAAGTCAATTGCAATTACTTTCATGTGAATTTCCTCCTCAGAGTTTAAAAATCATTGAAAGTATAATGTATGGTACGCGTTTCAGAGCAATTAGATTATTATATTAATTTGAAGTTTTTCTCCAGAAGCTGATTAGACCTGTGCTTCTCAAGTGTTCTCCTGCTTAATGATCCTTCTCTTTTGATTAATCCAGTTAATAAAGAACTGACTGCTAATGGCGGAACACTAATTTGAAGAAATTCATCTGGAACTTCAAGCGCTGGCAACTCACTAGAAACCGGACTGTAGCAGGACAGCTTTCCATCATGTGTTTGACTTATGGCCGGCGACTTGGGCACCGGCACTTTTCAGAGAACGATCACTTTTTGTAAAAATCGGATGTATGAAGTGTCATTGAGGCGGTGTCCCCGATATACTTTTCTCTTTTCTTTCATTTGCGGTAAAGAAAGCAAAACCTGATTCCCTTATGACAGAACTTGCTTTATCATAAAAGTATGCGTTTACATTCGAGTAGGGAGGTTATAGCATGACCCCTGTGAATTCAAGCAGCATCGGGAAGATTCAGGCGGCCAGCAAAGGTTTGTCGCCAAAATTGAGAGCGATTGCAGACCATATCGTGAAGGAACCGAAAGACGTGGTTCACCTTTCCATCATTCAGCTGGCGGAAAAAACGAAAAGCTCTGAAGCGACGATTTTCAGGCTGTGCAAACGGCTCGGTTTTTCCGGCTATCAGGATTTAAAAATCGCGCTTGCTCAGGAGATCGTTCAGGAGCCGGTGCAGCACATTCATGAAGAAATGAGCCCCGACGACGATATCGAAGTCATCATCCAGAAAGTTTTCCGCACAAACATTTCCGGTCTGACCGATACCTTTCATTTATTAGATCCGGCCGACGTTGAAAAAGCGGTAGAAATGATCCACCGCGCAGACAGAATCGAATTTTACGGAAACGGCGGTTCCGGGCTGATCGCCATAGACGCGTATCATAAATTTATGCGTACGGGTATAAATTGCATCGCGCACACGGATTCTCACTTTCAGGCGATGTCAGCGGGTCTTCTCGGTCCCGAAAGCGCAGTCATCGGCATTTCTCATTCGGGAAGCAACAAGGACGTGCTCGACGCGATGAAAACGGCCAAATCGCTCGGCGCCGGCACGATCGGCATTACAAGCTACCAAAAGTCGCCGCTCACCCAGATTTCCGACGTGGTGCTGTATACGTCAACAAGGGAGACGGCTTTCAGAACGGAAGCAATGTCCGCAAGGCTTGCCCAGCTGTCGGTCATTGATACCCTGTATTTCGCCACGGCCCGGCTGCGGCAGGAGAAAACGCTCGCCAACTTGCAGCAAATCAGAAAAATGATCGCGCACAAACGTTTGTAATATTTATTTTTCAAAAGAGAGAATGCCGATACAGCGGGAATTGAGGCAATTTTATGAAAAAAATTTTCTTCTTCATCGTTGATTTATAAAAAAATTATTCCTATAATTGACTTTGTAAGGGCATACATTATCAATCTATCTTATTATTCAATCAGATTAGGCGGGATATATTATGAAGGAAACCCAAGCTGTTATCGGTCTGGATATCGGCACGACCAGTACGAAAGCCGTTCTGTTCGGACCAAGAGGCAAAGTGTTAGCCAAGCATTCGGTTCACTATGATTTAATACAGCCAAAGCCGGCATGGGCCGAGCAGGATCCTGAGCACATTCTGGAAGCGGTTATCGGAAGCATCAGAGGCGCCGTCACAAAGGCCGGACTGAGCCCTGACAATCTGCTTGCAATCGGCATCAGCACCGCCATGCACTCATTGATAGCTGTCGATCAAAACGGCGGCCTGCTGACCAAAAGCATCATTTGGGCGGACAACCGCAGCGCCGAGCAATCAAAACGTATTTTAAAAGAGATGAACGGTTTTGATATTTATAAAAGAACGGGTACGCCGATTCACCCGATGTCTCCGCTTTCCAAAATTGTGTGGATGAAAGAACAGGACAAGGAGACATTCGCGAAAACCGCCAAATTCATCAGTATTAAAGAATATATTCTGCACGAGTTTTTCGGAACTTATGTCGTCGATTATTCGATCGCTTCGGCAACGGGGCTGTTCCGTTTAGATACGCTTTCCTGGGATGAAGAAGCGCTCCGGATTGCCGGAATCCGGGAAGATCAGCTGTCGGACATCGTGCCGACCACTCATCAGCTGCGCGGCCTTGCGCCGGAAATCGCTGCACGGATGGGCATTCATGCGGATACACCGTTTATTATCGGCGCAAATGACGGCGTGCTCGCCAACCTTGGAGTCGGCGCGATCGGCAAAGGCGAAGTGGCCGTTACGATCGGAACAAGCGGAGCCGTGCGTTCGGTGACGGATGCGCCGATTACGGATGAAAAAGCGCGGACATTCTGTTACGCGCTGACTGACAAGCATTGGGTCATCGGAGGCCCGACGAATAACGGAGGCATTATGCTGCGCTGGCTTCGAGACGAATTCGCTTCTCCGGAAGTCGAAACGGCGAAGCGGCTCGGCATTGATCCGTATGATTTAATGATTGATATCGCTGATAAAGTGCCCGCAGGCTCTGAGGGATTGCTGTTTCTGCCGTTTTTATCAGGGGAGCGCGCGCCGTTTTGGAATCCGAATGCCCGCGGAACGTTTTTCGGCATCAGCCTCCGCCATAAACGGGAGCATTTTATCAGAGCGGTGCTGGAAGGCGTCATCATGAGCGTCTTTTCAATCGGTGTCGCACTGAGAGATTTGGCGGGCCCCGCAAAAGACGTGCGGGCTTCGGGAGGATTTGCGAGATCGCCGCTGTGGAGGCAGATTTTGTCCGATACGATGGGACGGGAAGTCCTCGTTCCGGAAAGTTACGAAGCCTCGGCGCTCGGAGCGGCCGTTCTCGCTTTGCACAGCCTTGGCGAAATGGAACGGATCGAGGATGTTCAGGACTGGATCAGAATTTCTCACCGCCATGAACCGAACGTCAAAAACAGCGAAACATATATTGAGCTGTTTTACTTATACGAGCGGCTGTATGACAAGCTCAAAGATGAATTTGACGTCATCAGTGAATTTCAGCTCAAACAAAGCCGTTAATTCTTCTTTGAAAGGGTGAAAAGGTCATGTTACTGTTTATTGTCATTGCCGCTATTATCGTTTTACTCTTATTGATTACGGTCGCTAAATTAAATCCGTTTATCAGTCTTTTGATTACATCCATCCTTGTCGGTTTCGCAACGGGCATGAATCTGCCGGACATTATCGCTTCGATGAAAACCGGGCTCGGCAATACGCTGTCGCTGCTTGCGATCGTGCTGGCCCTCGGTACGATGCTCGGAAAAATGATGGCTGAATCAGGCGGTGCGGAGCGTATCGCCCACACCCTGATCGGCCGCTTCGGCAAAAAGAAAGTGCATTGGGCGATGATGGCCGTCGCTTTTATTGTCGGCATCCCGGTCTTTTTCCAGGTCGGCTTCGTCCTGCTCGTGCCGCTTTTGTTTACGATTGCGATTGAAACCGGGGTTTCATTAGTGACGATCGGAATTCCGCTCCTTGCGGGACTTTCCGTCGTGCACGGATTGGTTCCGCCCCACCCGGCGGCGATGGCGGCTGTCGGCATTTATCACGCCAATGTCGGAAAAACGATTTTGTTTTCTTTAATCGTTGGGATTCCGACTGCCATCATCGCGGGGCCGCTTTACGGAAAATGGATTGGTAAGCGCATTCATAAACCCGTTCCCGAACTGTTGAAAAAACAATTTATTGAACGGAATGAAAAACGCAAGCTTCCGGGATTCGCAAATACATTGTTTACGATATTGGTACCGGTGATCCTGATGCTTATGGCAACGCTTGCCGAAATTGCGCTTCCGGAAAAAAGCACGCTCTATGAAACTTTTAAATTTATCGGCGACCCTGTCACGGCGCTTTTGATCGCCACGGTTTACTCCTTTTTCAGCCTTGGTTTTTATCAGGGCTTTGACAGAGAAAGCATTTTAAAATTCAGCAATGACTGTCTGGGACCGATTGCTTCCATTCTGCTTGTGATCGGAGCCGGCGGCGCTTTTAACAACGTCCTGATTGATTCAGGCGTCGGCACGTATATCGCTGACATGGCGAAGCATTCAAGCTTCTCTCCCGTTCTTTTAAGCTGGACGATCGCGGCGGTCATCCGTGTCGCCACAGGTTCAGCGACTGTCGCCATGATGACGGCGGCCGGCATTGTTGCACCGATTGCATCTGTCATGCCGGGCGTCAGCAGTGAGCTTCTCGTATTGGCAACGGGAGCGGGCTCTTTGATTCTGTCACATGTCAATGACTCCGGTTTCTGGCTCATTAAAGAGTATTTCGGAATGACGGTCAAAGAAACGTTCCTGACATGGACGGCGATGGAAACGATTATTTCTGTCAGTGCAATCTGTTTTATCATGATCATTAACGCGTTTATATAAAAACAAACCCCGGCCGCAAACCGGGGGTTGTTTTTTTATCGGTCATTCACGAGGATATAAGCGGCTTTAACGGGTCCGTGGACGCCGACAACCAAATCCATTTCGATATCGGCCGAGTTGCTCGGTCCAGTAATATAGTTGATGCAGGAAGGAACGGTGACGCCGTCTCTGATCTGCTGTTTCAGTATATCGCTGGCCTGTGTCATTCTCGGCACAATGGAAGATTTCGGGATGATTGCGATATAGGTGGTCGGAAGCAGGCTGACAGAACGGCCGGCATGCTCTGACGCATACAAAACAACGGTGGCTGATTCCGCAAGCGTGATCTCGCTGAATGTGATGCCCACATTCGCTTGTTCCGCTTTTTCAATATTTTTCGCTCCTTGTTCCGCGTCCCATTCCCAAACGGGAACCCCTTCATCCGGCCACTCTTCTGTCATAAGGGTCTGCAAGCCGTACGTTTCAAACCGGCTGTCCTTCGGAATGATGACAGGCCCTCCTTCAAAGCGGTTCACCTGCGTGCGCAAAGCGTCGTAAAGCCCGGCTGCATCCGTTTCGATCAGTTCGGTATGAATGTTGACGCAGTGGTCTTTCAGCATCGTGACAAGATCGTCTTCCGTACAGCCCGCATGCGTTTGATATTGAGGCTGATACTTCCATTCAGGCAGGGACACGCCTGATTTCCTGCGCTCTCTGCCCAGACTTTCGGCGATCCGGTTTAAAAAGGATTCCTGATGTGTAACCGTCCCTTTCATCATCATTCTTCCCCCTTTTGTTTTTCCCGGTCTTTAAACCAATCTCTGAATCTCGATTTATGCGGCGCCGGGAAGTCCCGTATTGCCGTCCATTCTTTTAACGGCCCCGGCCCTTTTGATATTTTGTCATCTTCCGTAAACGGCGTCATGGCGGCAGGCGCCCATTTCGATCCCATTTTATAAAGGGACGGGGATGACGAGCCGAGCCCGAAGGCTTTCATCGCCAGTTTTTCGCTGATCGGCGCTTTGCCCTCTTTTTCCACGATGTTCTGCCGATGCTTGAGCAGCAGCTCGTGCAACGGAATTTTAACGGGACATGCTTCCGTACAGGCCGCGCATAAGGAAGATGCGTACGGGAGCTCCTTGTATTCGTCATATCCGCCGAGAAGAGGCGATAAGACGGCGCCGATCGGACCCGAATAGATGGACCCGTACGAGTGTCCGCCGACATGCCGGTACACGGGACAGACGTTGATGCAGGCGGCGCAGCGGATACATTGCAGCACTGATTGAAATTCCGTGCCGAGTATGCGGGAACGCCCGTTGTCCACAACCACGAGGTGGAATTCCTCAGGCCCGTCCGCTTCTCCTTGCTGCCGAGGTCCCGTCAGCGCCGTAATGTAACTTGTAAGCCGCTGGCCGACCGCGCTTCTCGTCAGCATGCTGACAAGCACTTCAAACTCAGAAAATGACGGAACGATCCGCTCCATTCCCATCACGGTGATCTGCGTCTTCGGCAGCGCGGACACAAGGCGGCCGTTTCCTTCGTTCGTCACGAGACTGACCGATCCGGTATCCGCGATCGCAAAGTTGCAGCCTGTAATGCCGACATCCGCTTCGAGAAATTTTTTCCGGAGAACGCTGCGCGCGTGCATGACGAGCTCTTCCGGTTTTTCCGTCTGTTTGTATTCGAGTCTCTCTTTAAACACGTCACGGATCTGCTCTTTGTTTTTATGAAGAGCGGGAGCAACGATATGTGACGGCGGATCGTGATCGTCAATCTGGAGAATGTATTCGCCGAGATCCGTTTCTGTGACTTCACAGCCCTCTTCCTCAAGCACTTCGTTCATATTGATTTCTTCTGTCACCATGGATTTGGATTTCACGATTTTTTTGGCGTTTTTCTGCCGGATGACATCGCGGATATAGGAGGACGCTTCTTCCGCCGTTTCGGCGAAAAAGACGTGTCCGCCTCTGTTGGCGACATTTTCGGCGAGCTGTTCCAAATAGAAATCAAGATTGTCCAGCACATGCTGTCTGATTTCTTCCGCATGTGAACGCCAATCCTCCCAGTTTCCCAATTCTTCGGCCGCCTGCAGCCTTCTTGTCCTGAGCCGTTCCTGCGCTCCGGAGACGGCTCCTCTCATAAACTCATTATCTATTCCTTCTGATACCCGCTCTTTAAAAGCGGCGGTACCGATTTTCATCGCCATGATTTTCCCCCCTTGTTGTTTCTCGTGTTATCTGCTGTTCAGCACTTCGGCGATGTGCATGACTCTGACGTTTTTATCCTTACGGTCAAGACGCCCGCCGATATTCATCAGACAGCCGCAATCCGCCCCGATCAGCACTTCGGCCTCCGTGTCTTCCACGCAGGCGACCTTCTCATCCACCATTTGTTCAGAGATTTGAGCCATTTTCACAGAAAATGTTCCTCCGAATCCGCAGCATTGGTGCTTTCCGGGAAGCGCGGTCAGCTCGAGCCCCTTGACATGGCGCAAAAGCTTCATCGGCTCCTCCGACACGCCGAGCAGCCTCGTCATGTGGCACGATGTATGGACTGTCGCTTTTTTATGCAGCACCGCCCCGACATCCTCCACCCCGAGAACGTTGACGATAAAATCCGTTAACTCATATGTTTTGTCCGCAAGCTGCTGCGCTTTTGCCGCCCACTTCGGATCGTCCTGAAACAGATGCGGATATTCACGGAACATCGTCGTACAGGAACCTGACGGACTGACGACGTACTCCGCTTCTTCAAACGCGGCAATCATCCGCTTCATCGCTTTTTTCGCATCCGTCACATACCCGCTGTTGTATGCGGGCTGCCCGCAGCAAATCTGCCCCTCGGGAAAATCCACCTCACACCCGAGCCGTTCCAGCACCTCAACCGTCGCCTTTCCGACATTGGTCTGGAACATATCCACAAGGCACGTGACAAATAATGAGACTTTCATGATGAACCCCTCTTTCATCCTCAATATGTGATCCGGTCATCTGATGACCTGTTTTTGGGAAAGCTCTATGAATATCCTACACTATTCTGAATATGGATTGGAAGGTTTTTCTGAAAAATCCTTTCGTCCGATGCGCTGAAGGGGACAAAAAAAGAGAAGCCCGAAAGCTCCTCAAGCTGCTCTACATCCCGTTTTCCAGCAGACGTCCCAGTTTTTGCACACCCTCTTTTATCGCGGCTTTACCGGCATAACTGAACGACAGGCGAAGATATTCCGCACCGTCTTCCTGATGCAGAAAAAAATATTTACCGGGGACATAGGAAACGCCGTGAGATAGAGCCCTCGCCAGCATTGCGGATGTATCCGCTCCCGGCGCTTTCACCCATACAAAGTAACCGCCTTCCGGCACGTGCCAGGATGCGGATTCCGGAAGATATCGCGCTGATGCGGCGAGCAAAACGTCACGTTTGCTCCGGTATGCTTCCCGCAAGGCGGCGAGCCGTTTTTCAACATTCGTTTGTTCCAGATAGACGGCGGTCACCGCTTGGGAAAACGGGTGGCCTAAGTCTTTTTTTAACCATGACAATGCCGTGATGAATGCGGCGTCTCCTGCAATCCAGCCGATCCTCATACCCGGGGCGATGACTTTTGATAATGAACCGGCGTACAGCACCCGTCCGTTTTGATCCATGGCTTTCAAGGGCGGCGGAATATCGGTGAATCCGAGCTCGCCGTATGCATCATCCTCCAAGATGAGAAAATCATACGTTTCGGCAAGCTGAAGCAGGCGGGTTCTCCGCTTCGCTGACATTACGGTTCCCGCAGGATTCTGAAAAGCGGGTATCGTGTAGAGAAGACGGGGAAGCAGAAGCCCTTTTCGTTTTCTTTCCTCAAGCATGAACGCTAATGTTTCTGTTTGCAGGCCCTCTTGATCTGTCGGAATGCTCATGATATGCGGTGTGTAATTTTTAAACATCTCGAGCGCTTCCATGTAGACCGGAGCTTCAACGGCAGCGGCGGTTTGTTCATCGAGGAAAACCCGTGCAGCCAGATCTATCGCCTGACAGGCGCCGGAAGTCACGAGCAGCTCATCGTCCCGACAGTGAATGCCGCGGATGGCTAACCGTTCTTGAATCTGCTTTTTTAAAACGGCCGTCCTCGGGCTTCCCATATAATGCAGCGGCAGATCGCGCTCCTCATCCAGAAGGCGGGCGGCGGCTTCTTTCAGCTCCTTATCAGGAACGAGAGCGGGATCGGGATAGCCGGAATGCAGGGGGATGCACGCTTTCGGAACTGCCGGCATCCATTCCCCGGGAGGATCGTTTGTCAGAGCTTTCTTTACATGGTCAGAAAAAAAAGATTCGGCCTGCATGTGATGTTATCCCCTTTCACAAGTCAGCTTCTATACATTTTCTTCAAAATAAGCCCCCAGCACGTCTTCCACATTCGTCAGGTGCGCCGTCATCGCGGCTTCCGCTTCATCCGCGTCTTTGGCGGCGACGGCGCTGTAAATGCGTTCATGCTCTTCATACAATCGCTGCACGCTCGTTCGTTTAGAAAACAGCCAAATTTTTCTCGTTTCTCTCATTGTTTCCAAAAGGAGCGCGGAGACATGATTCATGAGATGCTTGAGCAGCCCGTTTTGTGATGCTTCCGCCAGCGCCATGTGAAAGGAGAAATCCGCTTTTTCGCCCAATTCTTCGTCTCCGTCAATGTCTTTCATCTCCAGGAGAGCTTGGCGGATTTTTTGTAAATCGTCTTCGGTGCGTTTTTCAGCGGCCATGGCGGCGACGCCGAGTTCAAGCAGCTTTCTGACTTCGAGCAGCTGTTTGACGTCCTCTTTTTTCATCAAAAGGGCGGAAGAAAGCGGCTGGGAAACATGAGACGGCTCAAATTCTCTTATGTATGTGCCTTCTCCCTGCTTCATGTCGACGAGCCCCATCGCTTTCAAAGCCGACAGCGCTTCTCTGACCGCCGAGCGGCTGACCTGAAAACTCTCAGAAAGCGCCTGAACGGAATCAAGCTTTTCACCCGGCTTAAGCTCGCCCGCTTTTATCTTCTCCAGCAATGCGTCAGCGACTTCCTCGTAGATTTTTTTCGTTTTAATTTGTTTATATTTCAACGCGATCACCCCGTCACTTGTGAATCTTGATGTTTATCGTCTATTATACTTCTTTTTTCGCACCGCCGACAGGTTCAGACAATTTGTTCAAGAAAAGTATTGTACTTTCAAAACTTTCAAAATATAATGCTAATTAACCCGGTCATCAGATGACCTTATCATAAAAAAGTAATCGCTTACATGACATAAGGAGGGGTTTTTTAGGGATGCAATGGACACAGGGGTACGCTCCTTTAGGGGGAAATTTGCTTTTATCGGCAGCTTGCGCGCTCGTGCCGATTATCTTCTTTTTTTGGGCACTTGCGGTGAAACGGATGAAGGGGTACATCGCGGGGCTTTTAACGTTAGCCGTTTCACTTTTAATCGCTGTATTTGTTTACGGCATGCCGGCGGAAAAAGCGGTGATGTCCGCTTCTCAGGGAGCGGTGTACGGGCTGCTTCCGATCGGCTGGATTATCGTCACATCGGTCTTTCTGTATAAAATCACCGTGAAAACGGGACAGTTTGAGATTATCCGGAGTTCGGTGCTCTCAATTACAGATGACCGGCGTTTGCAGGCGCTGCTCATCGCCTTTTCATTCGGGGCGTTTTTAGAAGGCGCCGCCGGTTTCGGCGCTCCCGTCGCGATCTCGGCCGCTTTGCTCGTCGGACTTGGTTTTCAGCCGCTGTATGCGGCGGGAATTTGCCTGATTGCCAATACGGCACCCGTTGCCTTCGGCGCGATCGGCATTCCGATTACCGCCGTCGAAGGTCCGACCGGGATACCGGCAATGGAAATTTCTCAAATGGTCGGCCGGCAGCTTCCGTTTTTATCCGTCTTTATTCCGCTGTACTTAATCATTTTGATGAGCGGGTTTAAAAAAGCTTTTGAGGTATGGCCGGCCATTCTTGTTTCCGGCGTCTCCTTTGCGGCCGTGCAGTACGCAAGCTCGAATTTTTTAGGGCCTGAGCTTCCGGATGTGCTGTCGGCGCTTGTTTCCATGGCCGCGCTCGCTCTGTTTTTGAAATTTTGGAAACCGAAAACGGCCTTTCGTTTCGCGGCAGAACGGGAATCAGCAGCGGCCGCTGACCGGGCGCCGATCAAGTACGGGGGCGCCGCGGTGTTTAAAGCGTGGTCTCCTTTCCTTCTTCTGACAGCCATGATATCCGTTTGGGGGATTCCCGGCGTGAAGACTGCCTTAACCGGTCATTACGAAGGAACGTCAATGTGGCTTTCCTGGCTGAATGCAGCCGGGCGTGCATTGACCTTCACTCCTCCCGTCCCATTTGTAAATCAGCAGATTCTTCAGGCGGACGGCACGCCGATTGAAGCCGTGTACAAACTTGAGCTTTTCGGTTCAGCGGGGACGGCGATTCTGATTGCCGCCGTCATCTCCAAGTTCGCCCTCGGCATGTCGTGGAAGACATGGGGCGAAGCGTTTATAGAAACGGTGAAAGAATTAACGCTTCCGGTCGTCACCATTGTTTCTGTTGTCGGCTTTGCTTATGTGACGAATGCTTCCGGCATGAGCACGACACTCGGTCTTGCGCTTGCCATGACGGGCGCGATGTTTACCTTTTTTTCGCCGGTGCTCGGCTGGCTCGGCGTATTTATTACCGGCTCTGATACGTCGGCCAATCTGTTGTTCGGCGGATTGCAAAAGGTGACGGCGCTCTCTGTCGGGATGGACCCGGTTCTCTCCGTTGCCGCCAATTCATCGGGCGGTGTCACCGGAAAAATGATTTCTCCGCAATCCATTGCGGTTGCCTGTGCCGCTGTCGGTCTGGCGGGCAAGGAAGCCGACCTTTTCCGCTTTACGATTAAGCACAGTCTGTTTTTGCTTCTGCTCGTCTGTCTCATTACATTTTTACAGCATCATCTGTTTTCATGGATGATCCCGTAACACGGAGAACCTCCCCGGGGTTTGGCTCGGGGAGGTTTCAGCTGTACCGTTTTCTCGCCGATGACGGCGGAATATTTAATTGGTCACGGTACTTGGCGACGGTGCGCCTTGAGATTCGGATGTCATATTGTTCATGCAGCAGATCGGCAAGCTTTTGGTCTGAAAAAGGTTTCTTTTTATCTTCTTTACCGACCAATGCCTCCAGATGCGCTTTTACGGCATAATTGGAGGCGCCGCCGTCCCCCGACGATTCAGCTTTCGCCGAGAAAAATGTTTTCATTTCATACAGTCCGTACGGCGTCTGAACGTACTTCCCTTTGATGGCCCGGCTGATCGTTGATTCGTGGAGCTCCAGCGTTTCCGCCACCTCTCTTAAGGTCAGCGGCTGCATTCCGCTTTTTCCTGTGAGAAAAAAGGATTCCTGCCGTTCAGTCAGGACGCCGATAATTCTCGTGATCGTTTGTTTTCTTTGCGACAAAGCCCGGTTCAGCCAGCGCCATTCCTGATATTTTGCCGACAGATAATTTTTCGTGTCACGGCACCCGGCAGCTGACAAGAGCGGCTGATAATGGGTATGAAGCTGGATGTCAGGAAACGAACGGCTGTTGAGCCGCGCTTGAATGATGCCGTTTTTCACCGTGATGAAAATATCCGGTTCCACGTAAAAACCCGGCTCCTCATGCGCATAACGGAGCCCCGGCCTCGGATCAAGGGCGCTGATCATGTCAGCGATGTCCTGAATGTCTTTAAGCGGAATGCCCGTTTTTAGTGTAAGCGCTTTCCAGTTCTTTCTTGCAAATAGCTCAAAATAGGCGTCGGCAATCCATTCCGCCTGTTCGTTCCGCTCGGGAAGACGGCGGAGCTGAAGAAGGATGCATTCCTGCAAAGACCTGGCGCCGATTCCCGCGGGCTCAAGGGATTGAAGCTTTTTCAGAACCGCTTCCGTCTCCTCTTGTGAAGCGGATACATGGTCGGCGGCAGCTGGTATGTCCTCTTTTAAATATCCGTTTGAGTCCAATGAATGTATCAGATAATTGAAAATCTTTTTCTCATCATCGGACAGCTTCATATCTAAGGCTTGCTGTTTGAGCGAATCCTGCAGTGTTTTGCGGGTAAGTCTGATCTGCTGGCTTCCGTCCCGTTCTTTCATCCTGTTTTTACTTGTTTTATGGTAAGATAGTGGCGGCGTGTCTGTTTCCTTTCGTTCAATCAGAGGGTTTTCCAGTGAGAGCTCATCAATATATCCGGCCAGTTCCGCGGAATTGTATCCGAGTAATGTGATAGCCTGTTTAAGCTCTTGCGTTAATTGAGGCTTTAACATTTGTGTTTGCTGAAGTTTGATATCCATCATGCTCACTCCCCTTTTTTCATTGTACATGATTGGTTTCATACCGTATATACTTATTAAAAGGAGTTGCTTTATAGATGTCAGAACTTTTTTCTGTTCCTTATTTTATTGAAAACTTTACACAGCACATTGAAATGAATCCGAATGAAGACCGAATTCATGCGATGAACAGCTATTACCGTTCCGTCGTTTCAACCCTTGTTCAGGATCAGCTGACGAAAAACTCGGTTGTGCTCAAAAGAATTCAGCATTTGGATGAGGCGTACAACAAAGTAAAACGCGGAGAAACAAAATAAACCTTCCGCTCATTCAAAGCGGAAGGTTTTCCTTCGTGCCGGCGGTTTCCCCGATCAGACGGACATCCGGCGCTTCGTGCATCCAGGTGTAATAATAGTTGGCGTTTTTCCCGTATGAATTATCAATGACGGTATTCGGTTTCCCGAGAAGCGAGGACAGAATGTGGCCGTGAAGCCTTGACGTTTCCACCGATTCGTACCTGCTGAAAAACAGGACCGCTTTCTTCGTTAAGAAATCGGAATAGCGTTTCCAAAACCGCGCAATCGGCAGCGGGTTTCCCGCTTTTTTATTCAAAACATTCAGCGTTTGGAAAAAAGCGATTCCCCTGCGGTCGCTTGCTGACAGCACATCCTGCCAGTCGCAGCTTTTAACGGAAGAATTGTTTTGCAGCTTCGGATTGATTTCCCCATCCGTGCGGATAAAATGAAGCCTGCCGCGTGACGGAGCCGCTGACGCCGCCATCGGATACAGCTGATGGGCCATGTCAGGCATAAGCCCGATATGATTCGCCGAAAAGAAGTGTTTTGCAGTTTCGTATGACACATGATCTCTCGTAAACAGGTGGAGATCCTTGTGCTCCGCAAAAAGCGCCGATGTCTTCTCAAGCCGTGTCTCATCCTGATAATAGATGGATTGCGGCAGGATGACGATCCTGTTTTCCGGAAAGGATTTGACGATTTTTTCCCTGAACGTCTGATAGTACGGATAGAGATCCCCGAAATTTCCGCCACCCTGACAGACGATGATCGTCTTTTTGTCCGCCCGGCGCCCGAATGGAAAATTGTCGGGATTCCAGCGCTGTTTCACGCGGATGCCGTGCGCTTTAAAAAACGCCTCCGTCCCTTTCATTATCAATAAATCCCCTACATTTCCGTAGAGGGGATAGTCGGCATATATGATGTCAGATTGCGGCGGTATAACGCTGAGCAGACCCGTCAGCGTTTCTTTTAATCGGCTCATAACATGGCGGCTGTCCATGTTTTCTCCCCTTTCGTTTCAAACAGTTGCGCAAGTGCGTCAATGACACGCTGCTGCTCCTCAGAAGACAAGTCAGACCCGGACGGCAGACAGATGCCCCGGCTGAAAAGGTTCTCAGAGACACGCTCATGTTCGCTGTGAGGATAAAAGACGGAAGATGAGAAAAGCGGCTGCGTATGCAGCGGTTTCCACAGCGGCCGGGCCTCAATGTTCTGTTCCGCAAGACAGGCGACGGCTTCTTCCGGCGTCACGCCGTTATCAAGCGTCAGAGCCGTCAGCCAGCGGTTTGAAACCGTTCCTTCAAGCTCCGGCATCATGCGGATGCCCGGATACGTTTCCAGCGCTTCCCGATACCTGTGAAAGATTTCTCTCCTCGCCCGAACGCGATCTTCGAGCACTTCCAGCTGCGATATCCCCACGCCCGCGAGAATGTTGCTGAGCCTGTAGTTATACCCGAGCTCGCTGTGCTGGTAATGAACGGCGGCATCTCTCGCCTGGGACGCAAGAAACCTCGCTTTTTCAATCGCGGCTTCATCGTCAGACACGAGCATGCCGCCTCCCGATGTTGTAATGATTTTGTTGCCGTTAAAGGAATAAATGCCGAAACGGCCGAACGTGCCGCTCTGCCTGCCTTTATATGTTGATCCTAAGGACTCGGCAGCGTCTTCAATCAGACAGACGCCGTATGCGTCACAAAGGCTCATTAATTCATCCATTTTCGCGCTTTGGCCGTAAAGATTGACGGCGATCACCGCTTTCGGGAGTCTGCCGCGCCGCTTTGCATCCCGCAGCGCCCGCTCAAGCGCATCGGGCGACATATTCCACGTCTCCCATTCCGAATCAATAAAAACGGGCTCAGCCTGCTCATACACAATCGGATTCGCCGTGGCGACAAACGTAAAGGAAGGACAAAATACAACGTCTCCTTTTTTCACACCCGCAAGCCGCAGGGCAAGATGGATGGCGGCCGTTCCCGAGCTTACGGCCGCCGCGCTTTTCACTCCCGCATATTCCGCGAGCAGCGCTTCAAACGAATTGACGAGCGGACCGAGCGGGGCAATCCAATTGGAACGGAAGGCTTCTGCGATGTATTCCTGTTCTTTTCCGCTCATATGAGGCGGAGACAAATAAATCCGTTTGTTTGTTTGCATGAAATCATCCTTTTTCATTATGGATAGGGGAGATGACGCGGGCCGGAACGCCGACCGCCGTCACATGGCCGGGAAGCCGGCTGATGACCGCAGCCCCCGCGCCGATAACGGACCAAGGGCCGATGTCAATCTGCGGTATGACGGACGCGCCGATTCCGAGGTGCGTTCCTTCCCCGACTTTCACTCCGCCGGCAAGCGCCGCGCGCGGTGAAAGATGGACGTAATCTCCGATTGTATTGTCATGATCGGCAACCGCCCCCGTATTGATGATGCAATGGGCGCCGATGTCAGCGCCCGCCTGAATGACGGCTCCCGCCATCACAACCGTTCCGTGTCCGACGGAAGCCGTTTCACTGACGATCGCCCCGGGGTGAATGAGTGCGGCATAATCGTCATCTTCAAGCCCAAGCGTTTCAGCGAACTGCTTTCTGACGCCGTTGCGGCCGATGCATATCGTGAACACGGCTTCGGGGACGAGTTTCCGAAGCATGTGCACGTCTTTCGTCCGGCCCGTATATAAACCGTTCCGAACGGCAAAACCGCTGAATTCGTCATCCAATACGCCCGCAAGCTCCATATCGGAACGGGCCTGCACGATTTCCTTCACGACTTTTCCGTGTCCGCCGTTTCCGATCAGCACGACCTTTTTCACGATGACATATCTCCGCTGCCTGTGAAGCGTTTTGCCGTCACATGGCCGGCTTGATGTATGCCTTCTGACACGAGAACTTTTTTCACTGTTAAAAGCAGAATCTTTAAGTCGAGAAGAAATGTGCGGTTGTCGACGTACCACACGTCGAGCTTGAATTTTTCCTCCCATGAAATCGCGTTTCTCCCGTTAATCTGCGCCCAGCCCGTAATCCCCGGCTTCACCTCGTGGCGCCGCGCCTGCTCCGCCGTGTAAAGCGGCAGATAATCCATCAGCAAAGGGCGGGGGCCGACAAGACTGATATCTCCTTTGAGCACATTAAAAAGCTGGGGAAGCTCATCGATGCTCAGTTTTCTGATCAGCCTTCCCGTTTTGGTCAGACGGAGATGATCCGGAAGCAGCACACCGTTTTCATCACGCGCATCCGTCATCGTTCTGAGTTTATACAACGTAAACGGACGACCATTATGCCCCGGTCTCGTCTGTTTGAACAATACCGGAGACCCGATGGCGCATCTGACGGCTGCCATGGCGAAGAGAAGGATGACGCTCGCGCCGCACAATAACAACACCGCGGCCGCTATATCAAATACACGTTTCGCCTTCAAATCTGAACAGCTCCTTTCACTTTTCGGCATTTCTGTAAAGCAAGCCGCCTTTCTTCTTTCGTACAAATGAAGAAAAAAGCGAATGCGGCATAGCTCATGCATACGGCAAGCCCCGCGGCGATCAGGCCGGCCCAGCTGTCAAGCGGTGAAAACAGCCGGATACCCCGGCAGACAGCCCAGGCAAATACGGCCGCTGCCAACGGGCCGAACATTCCTTTGTAAAACGCGGTTTTCTGAAAACCGGTAATATGCGAAACATACAGCGGCGTGAAGACGGCATTTTTCAAAATGAGAGAGACTGCACCGGCGATGGTGATGCCGTACAGCCCGAGATGTGCCGGTCCGCTGAGAACCACGGCCAATACGACATTCAGTCCGCCTAAACATAAAGTAACGACGGCGGGCGTTTTTTGTTTATTAAAAGCCGTCCATACGTAAAAAAGCGGCATGACAGAGAGACTGACCGCCAAATACCCGGCGTGAATGTATAAAAGCGGCGCCGTCTGCACAAACGACGGGCCCAGCCAAATCGCCAGAAACGGTTCGGCAAGCCCTCCTAATAATGCGGCGGGAAGCGCGAGCAGAAGCCCGTTCATCCGCACAGCCTTATTGGCGTAAGACAGGAGACCTTCCATATCCCCTTTTGAGTAATAGGAAGTCAAAACCGGCGCAAACAGTGAAGCAAGCGTCCCTGCAAGACTTCTGAGCAGAAGCGGGAATTGAATAATCGCCGCATAGACACCCGCCTCAGACGGCCCCAGAACGAGGTTGGCCGTCATGAGGTCAATCTGCAGAAACAGCAGCACGCCGATCTGGTTGACAGAACTCCAGGCACCGGCCGAAAACAGTACTTTGCTCGTCTGTAATGACAAGGTTTTACGGCTGAAAGAAAACCACGGAATCAATTTCTTAAAGAAGAAAAAAGTCAGCACGGCCGCACAGACGGCTCCCGCTAATGCCGAAAGCTGGATCTGCCAGATTTTCGGCGGCAGGCACGTAAACAGAGCGAGCACACACAGCACCCTGACCAGCATTTGCACGGCCTGAATGGAACTTGTGATATAAAGCTTGTTGGCAAAAAACGGCCCCGTTGCGAACCCCGCCATAAAAAACGTCAGCATAAACAGCACGCTGCCGATCACGATAGAGAGCCTCACATCCGTTAAGAGCCCGGCCGGCACATTCATAATCTTGTCAATAAAAAAAGCAGTCCCGGCGAGCGGCACAGCGAGTAATAGAGATATCACGACAGACGCGGCTAAATAATTGCTTACATACGCATTGGCCTCATCCCTGTTCCCCCTGTGGGCGGCGACGGAGAAAAACCTCACAACGACAGAGCTCAGCGCAACGGTAATAATAGAGAAATAGTTAATGATATTCTGTGTCAGATGGACAAATCCAAAAGCCTCCACACCTAATGTTTTCACAATAAAGGGCGTCATCCACACTGATAAAAACACCGATAGTAAAAACGCCGTCACATTGGCGCCGAAATTAATGGCAAATTTCATGCTCCTTCCGCACTGCCTTTCTCTTTCGATTTCCGTTCGAAAAACGCATGCAGAAGAAGAGGAAGGCGCATTTTGCACAGGCCGAGCACCACGCGCTCCCCCGCCAGCAGCTGTTTATGGCGGCACGGCGTCCTGCGCACCGCCGTTTTTACCATGTCATACGTTAAGATTCTGCCGATGTGCGCCGTAATCTGATGTGACGGCTGCGGGGCGGCGCATGCGTTGGCGATCAGCATCGGAATCTGATGCTTGCACAAATATGTATTGATATCGCTCCGGCAGGCGTCCGTCAGCCCGTTTTCCTCATAAAAAGCCATTTTCGCTTTATATTGCTTTTGCAGTTCGTGATCTAAGTGGGGCTTAAACGGTGTTTCTGTAAGACTTTGCGGATTTTCCCGGTAGATATACAGCCCTTCGTCTATCACTTTGATACGCGCGGCTTGGCGGAACGCTGCCAAATTAAACGGAGAGTCTTCGGCAAACCGGATATCTTCATGGAACAACAGCCCTTGCAATGATTCTCGCCGGTATATATAGCGCCACACATACCAAATAAACCGATGTTCGTGCGCACGGGTCAGCAATGCAGTCATTTCATCCGCTGTGAAGACGCGACCCGGCGGAAGGGACGGCGGCATATATGTTCTTTTCTTAGACGGCGTTTCCTTATAATAGCCGCATCCGGCGATATCCAGCCGGTTCTTCTCCGCTTCTTCATAAAGCCGCTCGAACATCGTTTCCGTCACATAGTCATCGCCGTCCACAAAACCGATATAACGGCCGCGGGCGGCTTTTATTCCGGCATTGCGGGCCGAGCTGAGGCCGCCGTTTTCTTTATGAATCACCCGGATTCTCGCATCTTCTGCGGCGAATTGTTCAGCAATCCGGCCTGACCGATCCGGTGAACCGTCATTGACGAAAATGATTTCGATGTCTCTCAGCGTCTGTTTTGTTAAAGAAACCGCGCATTTTTTCATAAAAGGCTCTGTCTTATACATCGGCACGATCACGCTCACAAGCGGCGCGGTCATTGGGCATCACCGCTGATTTTCGAGCGCAGCCCGGCAAAATAAACACTGCGCAAAGAACCGCCTTCCTCATGCTTGCCGCTGAGCAGCCGGTTTACGGCGGCCGTTACGGCTTCAGGGTCTGGACGTTCAAGCAATGTCATGTTCGGTATGTTTTTCAGCCATTGATAGCCTTCCATCACTTTATGATCAAACGAACGAATGACGACACAAGGCGTTTTCGTCAGCGCACAAAAAATCATCCCGTGAAGCCTGTCAGTGACGACGGCTTCCGCGCCTTTCAGCGTATTCCAAAGCTCTTCCAGCTCCTTTTCACGTGTATGGCGGCTGACCCTCCGGCCGACCGTCGTGGTAAAGGAATGCAGCTCGCCGTACTCTTTTGCCAAAGCTTCTTTTACCATCGTTCTGTCCTCAGCCGTCAGCGCACTCTCCTTATCCTCCCGTAAACAGAGGTAGATCCCTTCCCGCGGGATGCGCCGCTCGCTTTTATCCAAATATAAGACCATGTCAGGCTGTTTGAGCACTGTTTTTCCGGGAAAATGACGCTTCATCCATTGATACGTCGTCTCATCTCTCGCCATTAACAAAAGGTCGGGATGCGCATTGTACACTTTTCGGGCGCGCTTCAGTTCCTTCCGTCCCTTTTTTGATTCAGAAAAGTGAGCCGTCGCCGGAAGCTGAACGATCCGATATTCCCGGAATGTTTTGATGATAAAGCGGCGTGTCCATTCCTCATACCGGTACAAATCCCCCATGTTCCCGCCGCCGATGATGAATACCATATCATCGGGGTGGCGCTTTTTGATCAGCGCTTTTGCGGATCTGTATATATCCTTCATATCCACCTCGACAATGTCAAAATCGGGATACTCCCGTTCAAGAAACGTTTTGCTTGCGTAGGCGATGGCGTGATCGCCGAGATTATCGTGGGACGGGAGCAGCGTCAGAATGATCTTTTTTCTTGCCGCTGTAAGCCCCGCCCCATCCGCTGCCGTTCCGAAATGAAATTGGGACGGGTATTTGACCTTAAGCAACAGCCATTCCGCGAGATTGATTTTTAAAGATTGTATCGACATGTCTTCACCCTCTGATTTTCATTTTGTACTCGATTGCCCGCTGATACGCGGCTGATGCCAGCGACACGAACGGAATCAGCTTCAGCTTCGCCAAAAGCAGAAGGCATGAGCGTTTGGCGTCAAACGGCGCCGTTCCGGTTTTGGAAAGGCTCAGGCGAAACACGGGATCAGCGCATATCCGGCTGATATTCTTCCACTTCTCAGAAAACCGGCCGCCGTTATTCCGCTTCCATTCATTCAGCAGGCAGACTGTTCCGTGCTGAACGATGAAAAAATCCAGCTCCTGCCGGTATTCCTGTAAGCAGCCGTTTTCACGCAAAAAAGCCTCGTTCAGCCGATAGAGAACGAGACCTGAGTCAAACAGCTTTTTCTGATAGCTTTGCACAATGGAAGTCAAGTGAATCCGATAATGATAGAGCGGCTGATCCACGTACGAGACCGCACCTGCGAAAACATGCGCCCGGAGGCTGAAGTACTGATCCTCCACGTGCTCCAGCTCATCACGAAGCGGAAAGCGCAGCTGATGATGCTCGATCATGGTTCTTTTGTACAGCTTGTTCCATGAAAAACCGCTGACTCTTCCTTCAAATAAATCTTTCAGGTACCATTGTTTCGGGCGGCCCGCGTACGCTGAAGCGATCGTTGAAACGGCGGTTTTCCCCGTATCCGCAAATTCGGCCGCATATTCGCAAATCACGAGATCAGCCTGATCAGCCTTCGCTTTTTCATACATGCGCAGGCAATAATGAGGTTCAACCCAGTCGTCCGCATCAATAAAAGCGATAAATTCGCCGCGCGCCGCCTCGATCCCCCTGTTGCGGACCGCGCCGAGCCCCCGGTTTTGCTGATGAATGACCCGGATTCTCTCATCCCGCTTCTGATAGGTTTCAAGAATCGCCGGGCTTTGATCCGTTGACCCGTCATTAACGGCCACGATTTCGATATTGGCGAGCGACTGATTGAGCAATGAATCTAAGCATCTTTCTAAATAAGTTTCCGTATTATACACAGCAATTAATAAACTGACCGCGGGTGTTTCCATATAAACCTCCAATGTCCATTACCGGGAAAAAATCGTTCTGTACGGAAGCACAGACGAATCGACCGGCATAAGCAAGTAACTGTAAAGAAAATAACAGACAATAATGGCGATATAAATCAGCGCATTTGATTTTTCATCAAAAATCCTCACAAAATAAGGGATCAGGATCATTTGGTACAGGCCGAAATATATATTAAACCGGGCGAAAATAACATCCTTTGTCGCCAAAAGACCGAAGAGCAGGCCGAGCAGACAGAAATTCACGATGACATCAATGTCAGGCCAGAGCTTCCGCAGCCGCTCCCGATAGCAGAAAGCCAAAAACAGCGGCAGAAGCAGCACCGCGATTTTTACGACGTTCATCCCGTTCGTATTGGTCATCAGCCATTTCTCATAATGGCCGTATGAGCTGTTTTCCAGCACGACGACAAAAAGCGAAATGAACTTCTGATACAGAAACGTCATAAGAAGAAACAATGCCGACAGTCCGAAAATCGCGGGCGACCAGGCTTTTTTTCTGACGAGAAAATAAACCGGAATCATAATCAGCGCTGAGGAATGAAAAAGCGAACACAGCAGCACGATTGACATATAACGCTTCCAGCTTCCGCTGATCACGTAGCGGACGGCCCAAAACAAAACGGCCGCCACCATATACTGCCTGATCCCGTTAAAGGAAGCGTAATAGTGATACGTGCCCAAAAACAAAAACACACTCAGCTCAAACGGACGGCCGAACTCAACGAGCCCCTTTAAAATAAAGCTGCACGTCACGACCGCCACGGTGAAATACATGATTTGCGGATCTTTCGTGATAAAATTCATGAGCCAGATGAGAGCCGTAAACCCCGGATCAACGGCTGCTTTTTTCGCTCCGAACCCGAAGATCTCCCAAATGCTTCCGTAATTTCCCGCCAGCTTGTACATCAGCGCGTACGTCTGAAAATCCGTCCCGACTCTGTAGCGCAAACCGGAGACCAATACGAGCGATAGCAGCGGAACGATCATGACGAGCTGATTCGGCCGGTATCCGGTCGAAAGCGATTGATCACGCCCGCCGCACATTTTCGCGAACCATGACCAAATATACACAATTCCCATATTGACTACATATACAATCATTCGTTACTGTTCCTTTTTCCAATTCATATTGTAAAGCTTCATAACAGCCCCCGCATTTTCTCCCGCGTCATATCCCTGCCGTCTGAGGGTTTCTTTAATGCGCTCCCCGTCAGGCTTTGCCGCCTCTGCTGCCCGTAACACCGCGGATGCCCATTGTCCGGGCGGTTCTTTGAGGCTGAGCCTTTTGACCAGCCCGAGCCCTGCATCGGCTTCTTCCGTTATGCCGTCTGATATTACGCACGGCACCCCGGAGGCCTGCGCTTCAACGAGCGTGACGGGCAGCCCTTCATAAAGAGACGGCATGACAAATACATCCAACGTTTTCAGCAGGGCATGAACGCGGTCTTCTATGCCGATAAAACGCACATCATCATCAAGCCCCAGCTTCGCCGCCAGATTTTCCATGTCGGTGCGAAGCGGACCGTCTCCGGCGAGAATCAGCTGTAAGCCGATGCCCCGCTCTTTCATATCAGCGGCCAGCCGGAGCAGAAATTCGTGGTTTTTTTCTTCTGTAAAGCGGCCGATATGGCCGATCACCAAACGGCCGCCTGCAATGCCCCGCTTCCTTTTTTCAGCTTCTGTGTCCGCGCACCCGCCGGCAAATAAGTCGAGATCAATGCCGTTCGGCAAAAGATGCACGTCTTTTTCTTTCCCGAATAAGAAACGGCCCGCGTCTTCTCCGCAGGCGCACAGTGCCGTGGCGTTTGCCGTGATCAGCCGTCTGAAAACAAACAGCTGCATCCCGGCAAGCCGCGACGCCCGCCCCCGCCACGACGTACTATGCGAATGGCAGATCCGCACCGGGACGCCGGCTAAACGAGCGGCAAGCGCGATGAATCCCGACTGAAAATCGGTATGGGCGTGCACGGCGGCAAACGGGCCTTTTTCATGAATCACCCGCTTGACCTGTTTCACAAATGTAATCGGGTTTGTGCTGCCGATGCTCGGCACATAAAAAAGCCGTCCGCCGAGAGCGAGAATTTCCTCATCATAAGCGCACGGATCGTTCCTATGGGTTAAAAAATCAAACTGCACCTTCGTTCTGTCCATCTTCCGGTACAAATTCATCATCATCGTTTCTGCGCCGCCCCTGTTCATCCCGCTGAAGATGTGCAGCACCCGCATCGGTTTGTCAGTCATGTTCGGCAAGCCCTTCTTTTTGGCGGATGTCCCTGTTTTTATGATAACGGTTCATGACCGCGGGCGGCGTAATGGCGCGGATGAGAGGTTTTGCGATATACGCGTAATGGGAAAGCGGCAGCTTCAACCGTCTGCATGCCTGAAAAACGAGGACCGCGTTATCAATGGAATACGTAAACGATCTCCTTTTAAACGCATCACTGTCCTCTCTTACTTTATACAGCGTTTCTTGGAGATTGTACCCCCGGAAACCCGCTTCAAAAAAGCGCAGCCACAAATCGATATCCTCCATCCGCCGCGTCCGCCTGACTGACCGGTAGCCGCCAAGCGCTTTGTACGCTTCAGCCCGCATCATAATGGTGCCGTGGCAGAACGGTGTGCCTTTCGCCATAATTCCCGGTTTCGGCACGGGCGGCAAAAGCCGGGCGCCCCTTACACCGAATTCGTCAAATACGAGCATCCCCGTGCCTACGACTTGATAGTGGGCGTGCTTGTTTAAGAAAGCGGCCTGTTTTTCCAGTCTCCTCGGGTTGGAGATGTCATCACCGTCCTGCCTGGCGATATAATCCCCCGTTGCGTATGTCAGACAGCGGTTCAGCGAAGCGGCAAGCCGTTGATTTGTCTTATTTTGAATCAGCGTGATCCGGTCGCCGTAATGATCCGCGTAACGGCGCGCAATCTGATACGTTCCGTCAGTTGACGCGTCATCACACATAATCAGTTCCCAATTCTTATAAGATTGGCTCAGGATGGATTCAATACTCTCCGCTAAAGTCTCTTCGCAATTATAAATTCCCATGATGACGGAAATTTTCGGTTGTGCTCCTGCATTCATACGCTTTTCTCCTTTTTATCCATATAACCGGCGTAAATGTGCGCCATTTCCTTTACCGTACGTGTTTCAGAAAAACATTCCGCCGTGCTGCGCCCTTTTTGCCCCATTGCTTTTCGCAGACACGGGGAGCGGTACAGCTTTTCAATCCGATCGGCAAATGCCGCGCTGTCCCCGGCCGGCACGAGAAAACCGTTCACGCCGTCTTCGATGATCTCACGGTGCCCCCTGTTGTCCGCGGCAACGGCCGGCTTTTCGGCAGCCATTCCTTCAAGCAGATTCATGCCGAGTCCTTCACGGATGCTTGAGGCGACAGACAGATCGGCAAGCTGAATCAGTTCATGAATATCGCGGCAAAAACCGTAAAACCGCACCATGTCGGATACACCGAGTGATTCAGCCTTTTTTCTGTACGGCGCTTCCATCACGCCTTCTCCTGCAAATACGAGTTTCAGCTCCGGGATGCGGTTCTTCAGCAGTGCCGCAGTCTCAATGAGAAGTCCTTGGTTTTTATTGCCGTTTAATTCAGCGGGGTATACGAGAATAAATTCCCCGGCGCCGAAGCCGTGTTTTTCTCTCAGACGTTCACTCTCTTCCCGGCTCACAGGGCGAAACCTGTCTGTATTCACCCCGATGCCGTGTATTTTTTTCGCGCCGCAAGCTGTTTTTTTCATTTGCTTGGCCCGTTCGTAATCCTCTTCATTAATCGTAATCAGACAATCCGTATAAGAAGAAAGAAATTTTTCGATCGGGTAATAAAGAAGCCAGTTTTTCAGGGGCGCTCCGTCGCAGAAGTGAAAGCCGTGCGCGGTGTACAGCACCTTTGTCCCTTTTTGGCGAGCTTGTCTCGCAGCAAGGCGTGCAAGCACGCCGCCGACCGGCGTATGACAGTGAATCATGTCGTAGCCGTTGTCCTGAATGAGCCGTTTCAGCCGCCTGTAAACAGAAAGATTTTCGGGATGAAACGGCGAGCGCCGGATCGGAATGGAAAACTTTTCATCAACGAACGGAAGATTCATATTGCCGCCTGCCGCGACGTGCACCTCCCAGCCCATATCCTGAAACCATTGAAAATACGGAAGATGAAAGGCTTTAAAATGATAATCGACAGTGGCGCAGAATAATACTTTTTTCGTCATCTTTCTGTCCTCCCATCACACGCCTGCGGCCGCTTCTTCATGTACTGATTCGATCGCCTCAAACAGCCTTTTTCTCAGCTCTTCTTCAGGCAGACGGCTGAATTCCTCCATAAAACGGATGAGCACGGCCCAATTCCCGTCCACCGCTTTCCCGATATGGATTTTCGGAAAAATCTGCTCCGTATGTACTTCATTATGATTCAGCAATTCTTCATACATCTTTTCTCCCGGGCGGATGCCGGAGAATTCGATGGGAATCTGTTCTGTCGTATAGCCTGATAAATGAATCAGGTTTTTGGCCAGATCGACGATTTTGACGGGTTCTCCCATATCCAGAACGAAAATCTGCCGCCCTTTTGCAAGCGCCCCCGCCTGAATGACGAGTCTTGACGCTTCGGGAATCGTCATAAAATATCTTGTCATCGCCGGGTGCGTGACGGTGACGGGTCCGCCTTTTTCAATCTGCTTTTTGAAAATCGGAATGACGCTGCCGCGGCTTCCGAGCACATTTCCGAAACGGACGGCGGCGAATTTGGTGCGGCTGACCTTTCCGAGGTTCATGATGACCATTTCCGCAAACCGTTTCGTCGCGCCCATGACATTGGCCGGATTGACCGCTTTGTCAGAAGAAATCAGCACGAAGGTTTCCGTTCCGCACATGTCGGCGGCTTCGGCGACATTTTTCGTGCCGATAATGTTGTTTTTAACGGCTTCTTCCGGATTATGTTCCATTAACGGCACATGTTTATGGGCAGCCGCATGATAGACGACGTGCGGCTCGTATTTTTTCATCAAAGCAAAGATTTTATCTCTGTCCTGAATATCGGCGATCTCCGCGTGAAAGAGCACCTCTTTGCCGAAGCGTGCGGACAGCTCGGTATGTACGGAATGAATGCTGTTCTCCCCGTGGCCGAGAAGGACGATTTCCCGCGGAAGAAACGCGCTGATCTGGCGGCAGATCTCAGAACCGATTGAGCCGCCGGCGCCCGTGACCAGAATCGTTTTTCCCTTGATGCTGTCAGAAATTTTGCTCGTATCAAGGGTGACCGGCTTTCTGCCGAGCAGATCTTCGGCTTTTACATCTCTGATGTGTCCGGCAGCCTGCGTTCCGAGCAGGATCTCATCAAATTGCGGCATGATTTTAATATGGGCGCCCGTCTGCACACATTCTTTGTATAACGTCTGAAGCTCATGGGTGCAAAGAGACGGAATGGCAATGATAATATGGTGGATTCTCAGCCTCTGCACCGCCGGCATAATGCTTTCTTTTCCGCCGATGACGGGCAGGCCCATGATTTCGAGCTTATGCTTCGTCTGATCATCATCAATAAAAGCCACAGGCATGATTCCGAGATCGTTTTTCTGGGTAAGCTGACGGACGAGCAGCGTCCCCCCCGCACCTGCGCCGATGATCAGCGCCCTGGAAGAGTCATTTTGCTTCCTGCCGATCGTTTCTTTCAGCACCCGTGAAATCATCCGGCTTCCTCCGATGAACAATAGCTGAACCATCCAGCTGACGGCCAACAGCCGGAACAAAATCGTGTGGAACACCCCGTATTGGACGGCGGCTGTCACAGCTGCGGACAGCGTGATCCCCTTCAGCAGATCAAGCAGCTCGCCTATTCCCGTGTACGTCCATACCTGCTTATACTGGTGAAACATAAAAGCGCATACATGATGGCTGATCAGCATGCTCACGGCAGTCAGCAGCAACGCTCCGGAGTCATAAAAGTGATAAGAATCCTCAAAAAATTGATATCCTATAACAACGGAAAGTAAAACGAGATACGTATCCAATGCAAAAATCATTGAAAGTCTTCTCCGGTAAGTCAATCTTTCCCCTCCTCATTTATCGGTTTAGCTGATACGGTTTTCGTAAAAACAGACATAACAGCTAAGCCGATAACAATGCATCATCTTAAGATAAAATTGGGCATTTAACCCGTCCTCACACCCCGCCACCGACGACCAGCATCTAAGGCAGCGGAAAACGCCGCCCACAGCAGAGCCGAGTGCCTCCGTTGATAAAGGTAAGGAGACATCACCTGCACCGCTCAATATGAGTAGTGCTCTGTTTTTTTGATTTTCTTTTTATTCAGCAGCGCCCCCAAAAGCTTTGCCTTTGACTGCTGGAGCGCATCTCTCGCCTTTTGGACGGTATCCATTTTCGTTTTTCCGCTCAAGACGACGAGAACGCTTCCATCTGTCTGGTTCGCTAAAATCTGTCCGTCCGCCACAGCCAAAAGCGGAGGTGAATCGAAAATAACCAGACTGTACCGGCTGTACATCTCCTGAATCAGCTCTCCCATCGCCTTTGAAGATAAAAGCTCAGCCGGATTCGGCGGCGTCGGCCCGCTCGTTAAGACGTAAAGGTTATCAATCAGCGTTTTTTGCACCGTTTCGCCGAGGGAAGCGTTTCCGACTAACACATTCGTAAGGCCTTGTACATTTTCAAGCTGATAGGTCTCGTGTATCGTCGGTTTTCGTAAATCCGCATCGACGAGCAGCACCTTTTTTTCCTGCTGCGCAAATACCGCGGCAAGGTTGGCGGCGCTGAATGATTTTCCTTCTCCCGGAACGGAAGAAGTGACGAGAATAGAGCGCAAATGGGTCTGAACAGAGGAGAACTCAATATTTGTCCGAATGGTGCGGTATTGTTCAGCCACCAATGATTTGTGATGTAAAACGGATATTTGAGCCAGTCCCCTTCTTGATTTCTTTTTTCTGAATCCCAAACGCCTCACTCCCCGAAATGTTTTTCATCAGACCGTGTCTGCTGATTTTTGATGTCATACACAACCCCTAAAACAGGCAAGTCTGTTTTTTCGCTGAGCTGCCGCTCGCTTTTAACGGTTTCATCAAGAAAGTGGAGAAAAAACGCAAGCGTCACACCCGCCATGAGAGCCGCACCGAACGCCATCATGATATTTCGGATGCGCGAAGGTTTGACCATCGGGCTTTCCGATGCTTTTGCCTCAGACAAAACAATGACGCCTTTTATATTCATCCTGTCACGGACTTCTTTTTTAAATGTCTTCATCAGCGTGTTCGCTATAGCGGCGGCCTGTTTCGGGTTCTCGTCCTGCACCGCTACGGTAATGATCTCTGAATCGGTTTCGCTGCTTGTCGTGATCTTTGCTTTTAAAGCGGATGCCGTCTCAGAAAGATGCAGCGTCTGCTTCACTTTCTCAAGCACTACCGGGCTTTTCATTATCGTTTGAAACGTATTGTTGTAATGAAGATTCAGCTGAACGTCGCTGAGATTCGAATTTTTTTCACCGCTTGTTTCATGAATGAGCACTTGGGTCGATGCCTGATAAACGGGCGAAATCACCCGGAATTGGATGTATCCCGTCACCAGCGTTACAACTGCTGTCATGATAAAAATCAGTAAAAGTCTGTGTTTAATAATGTCAAATAATTCTTTAAAACTCATATTCTCATTCATGTAATTACAGCCTCATCCTTATTGCATCAGGCTTAAACGCCCCCTTCTGTTAATGATTGGATTATAAAAGAAAAGGTCGAAATTTGAAAATTTCAAATTAAGCCATTTGGTTCTTTTTAAAGAACATTATCATGATTTTCCTCTTATTTACTGCACTTACCTTATAATTTTAAATTTTATAAAGAACGAAAAATTTCTTATAATGAACAAAAAAATGCCAGTATACAGGGGAGAATTCAGCACAATGATTGGAAGAATAATTCGTTTATACCGCAGAAGAAAAGGCTACTCTATTAATCAGCTAGCAGTTGAAGCAGGTGTCTCTAAATCTTATTTAAGCAAGATAGAACGGGGGGTTCACTCAAATCCGTCCATCCAATTTCTGAAAAAAGTATCCGCCACCCTGCAGGTCGATCTGACGGAGCTTTTTGATGCCGAAACGATGCTGCATCACATGGGAGGCACGGAAGATGAGTGGCGCATCCACCTTGTGCAGGCCGTGCAGTCGGGCATGCCGAAAGAAGAACTGTTCACCTTTACGAACAAACTGACTGAAAAACGCCCGGAGCCCGCACCCTACCGCAACAGAAAACTGACTGAATCCAACATTGAGGAATGGAAAGCGCTGATGCAGGAAGCCAAAGAACTCGGCTTGTCCGTTCAGGAAGTCAGATCATTTTTAGAACGGAAGCGTTACTAATGATATGCTGATGAAAAGGCTTTTATTCGCTTCATGTCTTCATCTCTGTTTATAATGAAAAGAAAAAAGGGGATGAAATCATGACAAAACTTACCGTTCAAACCCGCTCCGGCGCAATGAAAGGAACTGCCGGCCGCGGTGCCCGCACATGGAAGGGCATACCGTACGCGAAGCCGCCCGTCGGAGAGCTCAGATTTAAAGCGCCGGAGCCGCCCGCACCTTGGGACGGCGTAAAACATGCCGATTCGTTCGGACCGGTTTGTCCGCAGCCGGATGATATGCTGTCTATATCGTTTTCCGGAGATGTACCGCCTCAATCTGAAGATTGCCTTTACCTCAATGTTTTCGCCCCCGATTCAGAGGGCGAAAAAAAGCCTGTCATGGTATGGATACACGGCGGGGCATTTTATTTAGGTGCCGGAAGCGAACCGCTTTACGACGGATCTGCCCTTGCCGCTGACGGAGATGTCATTGTAGTGACACTCAATTACAGGCTCGGACCGTTCGGCTTTTTACATTTGTCTTCTATTCACGACGCGTATTCCGCCAATATCGGGCTGCTCGATCAGATCGCCGCCCTGCGCTGGGTGAGGGACAATATCTCCGAATTTGGAGGAGACCCGGATAACGTCACGATATTTGGCGAATCGGCAGGCGGCATGAGCATCGCCTCCCTTATGGCAATGCCTGACGCAAAAGGCCTGTTTCATAAAGCCATTTTAGAAAGCGGCGCCTCTCATACGATCCCGGCGGACATGGCAAAAGACATCGCGGCGGCATTTATTCATGAAGCCGGCACTGATCAATTGCAGGAGCTTTCCGTTAATGACCTGCTTAAGACTGCGGATAAAGTGCGGCGCTCACTAGATCAAAACATTTTTCAGCTTTTGTTTCAGCCCGCCATCGATCCGGCCACATTGCCTGCGGAACCCGTGAAAGCCATAGCAGACGGGGCCGCAGAAGGCATACCTATGATCATCGGAACCAATCGTGATGAAGCATATTTGTTTTTCACCCCTGATACAGACATTCATTCCGAGAAAAAGCAGCAAGATTATTTGCATTATCATCTCGGAGAGAACTGCACTGAGCAAGCGGCAGATTTATATCCGCATTCATTAAAGGGACAAATCGATATGATGACGGATCTGATTTTCTGGCGGCCGGCTGTCGCTTTCGCACAAGGACAGTCGCAGCACGCACCGGTCTGGATGTACCGCTTTGATTGGCATGGCGAAACACCGCCGTTTCATAAAGCCGTTCACGCTCTGGAATTGCCATTTGTGTTCGGAAACTTTGATTCTTTGAGAAAGACGCTGCAAGAACCGCTCGGTGATGACGCAGAACAGCTTTCCAAACAAATCCAATCCGCATGGCTCGCTTTTGCAAAAACCGGAAACCCGAACACCTCTCACTTCAATTGGCCTGAATATGATACCGATTCACGCAAAACTTTGCTTTTCAACACGGATACCGCTGTCGAAAGTGATCCCGATTCAGCAAAACGCCGCATCCTGTTTCAAGCATAAAAAACGCCAAGGGAGCCGGCTCCCTTGGCGTTTCGTTTTCATCTCACTTCATAATGCAACTCCGCAAATTGCTTATAGCGCCTGACATCAGTCAGCTTCAGACCTGTCTCCCGGTCTCCGGGTTTGAACAAAGAAATTCCGCGGCCGAGCAGAACGGGTGCGATCTGAATGATAAACTCATCGACAAGTTTTTCCTCCAAAACCGGGTGCAGCAGATCACTCCCGCCGACAATCCAAATCCGCTTGCCTTCTTGGCGTTTCAATGCTTTTATAAAATCGGCAGGCTCTTCATGAATAAACCGCACATGTTCAGTGCCCCCGGTCAATGTCCGCGAAAACACATAGCATTCTTTACCTTTGTACGGAAATTCCTCAGGCAATAAAACCAATATTTCCTCGTATGTTTTTCTGCCCATGATGATCGTATCGACAGATTCATAGAAAGCTTCATAATCGGTGCCGTCTTCACCTTCAGTTCCGATTAACCAATCTAAAGAATGATTTTCCCGCGCAAGATAGCCATCTGCGCTGACAGCTCCGTAAAAAACGAGCTTTCTTTGACCGCTCATAGAAATCCCTCCCCCTTTTTATTATACCTTGAACATGCGGATGAAATGAAAAATGATAGAATCGGGTAAAAACCCCTGTTACCGGGTTTTCGTTTCTTCCTGCTTTGGAGATGCTGTTAATATGCCGTCTATCCATCTTCCGATAATCGGCATAAAGAAATGGAGAATGACCCCTCCTAAACAAACGGTTAATAACGTTCCGATGCCTACCGGACCTTTTAGCATCACGGCCAGTATGAAAAATATGAAGTAAATGACCGTTCTTGAAAAAAAGATGCTTCTCCCGGTTAATTCGCGGACAATTAGCGTTAACCGATCAACCGGGATCGGTGCGAAATTTGTGTGCAGGTAGGTTGCGGTTCCTATCCCTATCACAACTAAACCGATTGCAAAACAGCCCGCCTTTCCGTACCATAGTTCAGGCGTTATGACTCGATGCAGAAAAAAAAGCCACATATCAATCCCGATTCCCGTTATAAACGCCGTAATCATCCCTGTAAATTCCGGTCTTTGTCTTTTTAACATTGAATTACAGCAAATTAACAGGAAAGCGATGATGATTTCCCAGCTTCCCACAGTAAGCCCTGCATGGACGGATAATCCCACAATAAGCGCATCAAAAGGAGACGTTCCAAGATCTGATTGAATCGTGACAGAAATACCAAAGGTCAAGATCATGATTCCTAAAACATAAAAAACATATTTCACTTTATCGTCCTCATTTTCTTATTTTATGTTGCAAATACAACAAAATTACAGTATGTTTACTATACGGTATTTTCATTGCAAATACAACAAAAAATCAGCTGATATGATAAATGAAGAAAGGAGCTGTATGACCATGAGTATTCAATTAAAAAAGTGCAGCCTTAACGATATAACAGAGCTTCGGGAGATAAGCATTGAAACATTCAATGATACATTTAAGGATCAAAATTCACCAGAAAATATGAAAGCTTATTTGGAAAATGCATTCCGCTCTGAACAGCTGAAAAAGGAATTATCCAATCTGTCTTCTCAATTCTATTTTGTTTATTATCATGATGACCTTGCGGGGTATGTAAAAGTTAACATGAACGAAGCACAATCAGAAAAAATGGGTGAAGATTCTCTTGAGATTGAGAGAATTTATATAAGAAAAAACCACCAGAAACACGGGCTTGGCAAATATCTGCTGAATGAAGCTGTGAAAATCGCAACAGCACACAATAAAAAGAAAATCTGGCTGGGCGTATGGGAAAAAAACGAAAATGCAATCGCCTTTTATCAAAAAATGGGGTTTGTCCAAACTGGAGAACACTCTTTTTATATGGGGGATGATAAGCAAGTCGACTTTATCATGACCAAAACCCTGTCGTAAAAGGATACAAAAAACCCGGCCAAGCTGCCGGGTTTTTTCTCTTATTTTAATTTTCCCGCACGGATATCATCGGTCATTCCTTCGTACGGCGCTTCTGAAATCAGTGCTTCGTTATTGATTCCCGCATTGTTGAGATACGTAATATCCGCAAACTCGGGAACGACATATTTCGGATACGTTTCATATTTCTCACGTGACTCTTTCATCACGTCAATGTAATCATTTTGGTAGCACACCGTGATTTCCGGATGCTCATGCACCCATTTCGGGAAGAAAATAATTCCGTGCATCCGTTTTTCATTCGGCATAAAGTTTAAGGAAACATCTGTGCCTGTCGGTTCAGTCCATGACACTTTGTATACGCCTTCTGTCAGCTTGACGATATTCACTTCCTGGTCGCGCACCCAGCGGCCGCCCACCATTCCGCTATGAATCCGATAGTCGATGGTATGATCATTTTTAATATAGATTTCATACTCCCAGCCGTTTTCATACGTGTAAATCATATGGCTTCCGATAAAGTTTTCCATGTTGACTCACTCTCCATCTTATTATTGAACTTCATAAATATCTAACCGAATGTCATCCGGCAATCTGACCGCAGCCCCGATAAACAGCCGGTCCTGCAGATGCTGATATGCCTCGCTGCTTGTTTCAAACACAGGCACAGTGCGGAAATACGCGTGCTCGGGATCAATGATGCGCCCCTCTGCAGCCTGTTGGCGGAACGGTTCACTGACTTGGCGGATGCCGTTGTTCTCTACATAGATGACTTCATGCTCCTCCGTCTCCAGCGCATATCTGGCAGAAAGATCGACCCGGCCGTTCGGACGAATGATCTGGGCATCTGCCCCGCCCGGAAGCACACGTCCCTTTACGGCGCCGCTGACCGTTCCGCCTCGTATCGGAATCAACTGCCTTTTCCCTAATCCAGTCTGCCCCGCAACGATCGGTTCATCCACTTCAATCTGCAGAGACATCACTTTTTTTAAAGAAGGTTCATTCAAGACGTATCACCTCCCGAGGTATTATGTTTAATTAAACATGTAACTATTTACACGTTTAATTGTAACGCTGTTAAAATGGACTGTCAAATAATGAGCTGCCTCTGATAATGTTTACCCGGAAAAAGAGGTGTTCAACAAAAAAGACAAGGGCGGCACATGCCGAAACCCTTGTCTTTTTCATTAAGCTCATCTATAAAAAACGCAGACGAGCGTCTTCTTAGTTATCACAATCTTTATCTCTGCATTCATTCTTTCTTACAGCGTCTATTGAGTGCCCCATGATCTTGTCATTTGCCTTATCATAAATACCATCGAATTTATTCGATGTATCACCGTTGTAATAGCCAAATACCTCTATCCCGCCCATTGGATCTATTTCGTATTTATCTTTAAATGTAACGTTATGTATGCCTTCATAATTCGCTTTGATAAATTTCTCCATTCGTTCTTGAGCAATCTTTATCTCTTCAGCCTGAACATTTTTATCATTCATACTCTTCATTATAAAACCTCCGGCTGCTATTAAGATAATGAACATAATAATATATTTTTTCACAGAAACATCCGTCCCATCAGTTATGATGAAGCTCGCGGACTGGAAAAAACGACCGGTGACATCCGGTGCATTTTAGGCGTCTTAAGATTTTTCTTCCGCATCCACAGAGGAGCTCCCTATTTTGTCTCCTACAGGATCATATAAGCCGTCAAATTCTTTAGTTTTATCGCCGTTTAGGTACCCCTCAACTGTAATTCCGCCGGTTGGATCAATAAAATAATCATCATAAGAAATTTTCTCTATATCCTTGTACTCACTACGCAAGTACTCGGTCATTTTACTTTTGGCTTTTTCGAAAAGAGCATTTTCTTCCTTTTTGACATCATATTGATGCTTCATAATCAGCCCTCCAACAGTTATAATTAACACTAGTACAATAATAAGGTATTTTTTCAAAAAAAATCATCCTTTCCTTACCCTATTTTACATGACAAGAAAGGTGCTGTATATCTTGAGCAAGAAAATCAGGACTTCAAACCTGACAGATGAAACATATTACAGGATGAGTCAACGTGCTTATAACTATGACTATCTTAAAAGGAAATTAAAGAAGAACGATTATATACGTATTAATTCTTCCATTTCAAAACCTACTTACTGGTACGTCGATCAAATAAAATCAGACGATAATACAGGACTTGATGCGGTTGTTCTGTCACAAGCTGAAAAGAAAAACGGAAAATGGATAAAATCAAAAAATCCCGAAAACGGGTCGTCGCCATTGCGGGAACCGATATCGCAAAAGGCCCGATCTTTGACTGCGGGAATATTGTTTTCGGAAATGATCCGAAAAAAGAAGTGTATTATTTTGTAAAAGAAGATGCGGAGGATACATCGAACGATCGGAACCTACAATAGGATTTGGTTCATCATAAATGTTTGATAGCTTAATATTGCAGTGCTTCTTTGACTTCCCCTCATGGATTAAGTAAACACAACTACTGAAAACTTGATATGAATATACTTTCAGCATGTCAAAAGCAAAGCTAACCAATTCAGAATTCATCGCGATTGTTGCTGACAAGTTAAGATTGGAACTTAAAGCGAGTAAAATGCTGATCTGACGTTTTCCTGTCGTTGAGTTGTCATGATATTTGTACGCGTTTACCGTTAATATCGGGGATACCTCGACAAATGAGACGGTAGAGGCGATTGATCTCAGGAATAGGTTTGAACTGTATGAGAAACATATCACGAATTTTGTAAGATAATTAAACAAAATAAATACCCACTCATCCTGAGGTGGGTATTTTACCTTTCTTCGGCATTGACCACTGAAATACCTATCTCCTTGTTCGTTGGATCATATATACCGGAAAATTCTTTTTCTTTATTATTATTTATGTAGCCTGAAACTTCAACTCCGCCTGTCGGATCGATATTGTAGTCTTTTGAAAAGTGAACTTCCTGTACATTTTTATAGTCTTTTTTTAAGTAATTCCTCATATGATCTTGCGCCTCAATCACAAGTTTTTCTTCGTTTTTATGTTTATCATATTGATGCTTCACGAAAAAACCTCCCACTGCTATAATTATAACAATTAGGATAATAATGTATTTTCTCATGCGTATCATCCTTTCGGAACTATTTTACAATATAAGAAAGGTGATGTATATATGCCAAAAGGAAAAGAAATAACCGTCTCTGATGTCACAGATAAAGAATATTACCGTTTGAGTCAAGCAGCTTACAATTATAAAATGTTAGCCCTGCATATGAAATATAAAACTCCTTATAAAATAAGTAAGACGTCATATTGGTACGTTGAGAAAGTGAAGCAGGATTCTGATACGGGTCTTGATGCCTTTGTATTCTCAAAAGGCATCAAGTCCAAAAACGGAAAATGGATAAAATCAAAAAACCCCGAAAACGTGGTCGTCGCCTTTGCGGGAACCGATATCGGAAAAGACCCGATCAATGACGGCGTAAAAGCGGACGGCGGCAATATTGTTTTCGGAAATGATCCGAAAACAGAAGTACATTATATTATAAAAAAAGACGCAAAGGATACGTCGAAAACACTTGGAACCTATCACGGAACGCCCTCTCAAGACGCCATGCTCACAACCGGAAAGTATAAGCTGATAACGAAAACATCGCAAATCGATCAGGCCGATCAGCTGGTACGCGGCGTAAAGAAAAAGTATGCCGGAACGTCAACGATTATTTCAACAACCGGCCATTCACTTGGCGGCGCTGAGGCGGAATACAGCGCGGTGAATAATGATGTGTATGCCGTCGCGTTTAACAGTCCTTCCGTCGTGAAACTGCACGATGAAGAAACACAGAAAGAGATCAACAACGGCATATATGATCCTTATATCCGGTCAATTATCAATCCGGACGACATGGTCGGGGCAGGTTATTGGAACGAATATGACCGCCACAACGGGACAACAATTTATACGAAAAACCCCTCACTCTCACAGTTCAGCCGAAAGCAGCGGCTTGATGGGAACTTAAACGAGCAGATCAGCAAGAATCTCGCTTATTTCTTTACTACCGTCATTCTGAGAAATCCGGATACACACGGCTTAAACGAAGCAAATTTCGTGTTCGACAGAAACGGAACTATCGCAAATCCGAACGGAGATGAATTAGTCTTTGACAAAAACCTCGGCGCTCTTCTGCCGGCCGGTGCGATCGGAAGCGGCGACGCGATAAAAGTAACGCCGACAAACGCAAAGAAGCTGGCTGAAAAGGTGCAGGCTATGACTGAGGATTTGCGGACGATGAAAAAAGAAGCGCAGAACGCCTATCAGGAGCACGATGAAAAAATCGCCGAGCTGAAAACGGAATTCTACGGTCAAGTCGGATACGGCTTGTATGATCAGCTTCAAGCACAGGACGTGACCAATACCATTTGAAGATATTGCGCTATCTTACGATAAAGGCCCGATTTTTTATGACACTCAGGCTGAGCAGGCGTTTATTGATTCTTTGCAGGCGGCGATCACGGATCTTGAAGAGATCGGCGGATTCTTACATAAAATAGCAGACGAATTTCAGGAAAAAGACCAGATGCTTGCAAACTGGTTAAGATGATAGAGGTGTATACATAATGCCGACATTAGACGAACTTTTAGAACACAAGGACGACCCGATGAAGAAAATGCTGCAGCGGCAGATGCTGAAAACAGGGATGACGCAGGCAGCGGGGATGAAACTGGAAACAGTCCGCCGAACGCTGAAACCGACATTCGAAATGGATACGTTGAAAGATGAATTATATGAAGTGTATTCAGCACTCTTGAACAGCTTTGAAGGCAAGGCGCAAAAAGCTCTCGCACAGCGGATCAGTGAAAGTGCCAAGCTTATTGTTAATGTGGAGAACGACGGAGAAACTTTCGTTAATAGCTTTAAAACGAGATAAAAAGCCCCTCTGCAAAGCAAGTTAAGTATGAAATGAACGAAAATAATAAAGATGCGATTATCGAGTCATTAAAGCGGAAAGTTAAGCGACTAGAGCATGAGAACAAAGATTTTAGAAACCCAATTAAAAGTAGCGTATGCAGAAGTCTACAAAAAGTTCTAGTTGACAAGGTATTTATTATTTAACAATCAAGATTGTTTAGGAATCTCGTATATTAAACTCAAAAGTTATTTGACTAAAGATAAGAGGGTATAAAAATGGATAATGAAACAGCCAAAAATATTAGAGAAAGTTTAACGGCTGATTGTACGAAGTGCTTTGGACTTTGCTGCACAGCGCTTAATATTGTAGCATCAAGCGATTTTCCAATTAACAAGCCAGCAGGTGCACCTTGTGTTAATTTACAATCTGATTATGGTTGTCAAATTCACAGCAACTTACAAGAGAAAGGTTTTAAGGGCTGTACAGTGTTTGACTGTTTAGGTTCTGGACAAGTTGTTTCTCAAATTACTTTTAAAGGTCAAAGTTGGCGAGATAATCCTGAAATTCGAGAAAAAATGTTCCGAGTGTTTCCGATCATGGAACAAATACATGAAATGATTGCGTACACGGCAGAAGCCTTGTCGTATGATATTCCCCATGCTTTGTCTGATAAATTGAGTGTGCAGTTAAAAGAATTGCAGAACTTAACAAAACTCGATGCTGAAGAATTATTATCTCTTGATCTAGTGGTGTACAGATTTCCATTAAACAAATTGCTTTCGGAAACCAGCGAGTATATTAGGGAAAGCTTAATTTCAAAGTTACCTGACACTAAAAATGCCAAGAATTATAATTACGAAAGAGCCGATTGGATTGGCAAAAAATTAAGAGGTAAAGATTTAAGGGCATTAGATTTAAGGGGAGCATATTTAATTGCTGCAGATATGAGGAATGCAGATTTAAGAGGTGTTGATTTTATTGGCGCTGATTTGCGTGATGCTGATTTAAGGGGAGCAGACTTATCTACGAGTATGTTTTTAACTCAAATGCAAATTAATTCGGCTAAAGGTGATGTAAAGACAACATTCCCCTCTCATATACAACGACCTTCCCATTGGATTAACTAATTTTGTTCAGTTTGTGTATTGAAGGAAACTTTTTGAAGATGGTCTTACTATCAGTCTTAGGAAAGCACATATTAGTCATGAATAATATATGCTTTATGCTTTCCTTTATTTTTGAGGATTTTTATAATTTAGGTCATGATAATACTGTGCCATCCGGTATCTGTAGCATGTGGAGTTCGGGGAATTTAGCTTTCCGATATAATAGACGTAGGCTAGGACGTTCTTTCTTTCGGATTTATTTCCGCTGGATGGCGTTCTTTTTTTTGTTTTTAAATGTAAGGAACGTATATCGCTGCCGTTTCTTAAATAATTAATCGCAAAGGTATGTCGTAAGCTATGAAGGCTCGGTCGGCATTCCTTTTTTAAATCCGCCATTTCCCCGTACTTCGCAGCTCTCTTCCGCAAGTGATCTTTCGCAATCTTCTCTCCGTACTGATTAACGAAGACATGCGTAAATTTACCGAAATACTCCGTCATTTCCGTTAGTAATTGCCGCAACTCTTCCGCGACCTGTTCAGTCATCGGTACCATTCTGTTCTTACGGTTCTTGTTGACGGCGCCCGGCAGCATGATAACGAGGTTGTCAAAGTCGATGTCTTCCGGCTTAAGTCCTTCAAGCTCATTCGAACGAAGCCCACATTTTAACGCAATGAGGAACGCTACATAATCGCGAAAGCCTGGGAACGTATCCTTCTCGATCATTTTAAAGAATCGCCGTACCTGGATATCTGTGAGCATCTTAATCGTCTTTTCATCGACCCGCAGCTTCGTTACTCTTTTCGCTGGATTTTCGTTTAGAAGCCCGCGCTTAGTCATTCGGCTAAGGATCGACTTTATGCCGCCTAAACGGATATTTATCGTTACTGGCGAAAGATCGCGTACGTTGAACATCGTTGATATATAGGACCGCAGATGATCTTCCGTAATGTTCGTTACGTTATCCGTCGGCTGTATGCCGACCACTTCCATAAATTCCGCCCAATACTTCCGATAATCATTGATCGTTCTGTCGCGATAGTTCTCCGTTTCAAATAGCTCGCATACGATCCCTAACGCTTCGTGAACGGATTTCGTCGCTTTGAAGCTCTTTACTATTCCGTCAGTCTCGCGCCGATCCCTGACGCCTTGCCTGCGTTTTAAAACCGCCATAACAAAAAACCTCCCGGATTTATTTATCCGCGAGGTTACGTTTGCTGAATCGAACTATATCGTTTTAAGAGATACGAGCCAGCCGATTAAAGCCGGGCCCGTTCTTTACCGGTTCGCGTCCTGTCGGACACTTTTCGTACACTTGACGCCTTAACGGACCGTCGGAAAGCGTTGATATGACGGGGTTAAAACGTATTGGACGCGCTCGGAGGGATTCGAACCCCCGACAGACGTGGTACCGGAAACCACCGCTCTATCCAACTGAGCTACGAGCGCACGTTTTTTCAATCAGATACCTTTATATTATAATAAAGGAACGCGCAGAAAGCAACTCTTTTTTGATAATGCACAACAGGATTATGCAGCGTCCTCATGCAGCATAATCCTGCATCGTTTACCGGCATTGATTTTCACAAAAAACCCATTTCAGGCGGACTGCCCCCGGCTCGGTTCATTTTCAATCACTGCAGAAAAAGCAGTAATCACCCGTTTCAGCTTCTTTTCCAAATGTCCTTTAACGTCCAATAGGTGAATTCCTCAACCTTTACGGCGCCTTTCTCAGAAAACAGCTCAATCCCCAATCTGCCTTCATTCGGATAGATACGGCTTGTCATCGTTGTTTCTCCATGATTGGCGAATACTTCAATCGAGGATCTGTCAATAAAGATACGCAGCGCCAGCTTGCCGTTTGTATCCGTCTGCACCCTTCTCACACCGTCTTTCGCTTTCCCCATCTTGGTGCAATCAAGTGTCAGCTTTTTATCCGTTAGATTGTATGTCAGCACAAGTTCTTCTTCATCAAGGCCTCGAATCTTAAAACCTGCCGTTTCGGCATCAGAATCGTTTACATCAAACACGGCTCGGACTTCAAGCAGGTCTTCGGACGTCTTTGCCAAGTAACTCCCTGAAAGCGATCGTCCGGCACATTCCCGATATTCCATTTTCCGCAGCTGCTTGGTTTCTTCCACGGGATTCATCAAAAGTTTATGATCATCACGCAAAGTCAGTTCTCGCGGCAAAGTCAGTGCACCGCACCATCCGTCCGCTTTTGTCGGCATCTCAGATTCCCACATATCCATCCAGCCGATGGCAATTCTGCGTCCTTTATCATCTAATAATGTTTGCACGGCGTAAAAGTCATGGCCGTGATCCAGTTCTTTAAAAGCGCCGTGTGTAAATTTGTTTGTTTCATCATGATAGTCACCGATTAAATAGCCGGTTTGATGTAAATTTTGATAGGAATCACCGTCCGCCTCGATACCCTGGGGCGAAATCAGCAGAACATGTTTGCCGCCTAATTCAAAGAAATCAGGACATTCCCACATATAGCCGAGATTACCGTCACTTTGGGCGAGAACCCCCGCGTATTCCCAATCATGCAAATCAGGTGAACGGTATAAAACGACCCGTCCGACGTTTTCTTTTGAAGAGTTGCCGATGACCATATACCAAACATCGCGATGCTTCCATACTTTCGGATCGCGGAAATGACGGGCGCTGTCTTCCGGCGGTTCCGCAATAACAGGGTTTTTCTGAAGCTTTTCAAACACGATTCCATCTTGGCTGACAGCGATATTTTGAGTTTGATAGAATAGGTCTTTCTCTTGATCAATTATATTATGTCCTGTATAGATGAGGGCTAATCTTCCATGATCATCGACCGCGCTTCCCGAAAAACAGCCGCTTTGGTCGAATTCATCCCCCGGAGCTAAGGCAACCGGAAGGTGCTCCCAATGAATGAGATCTTTACTTTTTACATGTCCCCAATGCATCGGCCCCCAATGCTCATCATACGGATGATGCTGAAAAAAGACGTGGTATTCTCCTTTAAACTGAATAAGCCCGTTCGGATCATTGATCCAATTCGCCCGGGGCATAATATGGTACCCCAATCGATATCTTTGTTTCACTTTACCCTCGGCTTCCTTCAAAGCTTCTTCCGCCTGCTGAATTCTATCCATTTATAACATCCTCTCTATCCGATTTTTTGCAGACGCTGGACACGCCTGCTGTTTTGTTTCGGGCCCAATAAAGTAAATATGGAGATGACGGTAAAACCGAAGACGACGATTCCCATGATGAGATAGGTTTGACGGAACCCCGCACTGTCATATAACCCTCCCGCAAGCGGCGACAGAATCGACGCGCCTGCCTGAGATGCGAATTGAAAACCGACGAGATAAAGGACGGACGACAGACGCGTATCAAAATTGGCAGCCAAATATTTAAAAACGGCGATCAGCATAATCGGCAATTCCAGTGCGTGGATGAGTTTCATTGATGAAATGCCTACAGGCTCAACTGCAATTCCGGACCCGACGATGCGGAAAGCCATTAAGAACCCCGCTAAAATCAAACTGTTTTTCGCCCCGAACTTATTGACGATAAAAGGCGCAAGAAACATCATGCCGGCCTCCAAAAACACCTGGAATGAATTAAGATAGCCGAATACTTGGTTACCCGTCGACACTGAAGGAAACAAAGACGCATAGTAGATCGGGAACTGCTGATCATATACGCCGTAAATGCAAGTCACCCCGATAATGTACAGCATAAAAAACCAGAAATCTCTTAGTAAAAAGAGCCGCCCCACATCTTTTAACCGGACCGAATCCGCTCTGTTTTTCTCATGATCGGTCATTTCTATTTTCACAGACATGATAATGACCGTTAATATGATGGCTGAAACAGACGCGATCCAGAAGTTGATATTGGGATTGATATTGAAAAGCTGCCCTGCAAAAAATGCAGCCGCCGCCCAGCCCAGCGAGCCCCACATTCTTGATTTACCATACTCGAAATCATATTTTCGGCTGACCTTTTCAATGTACGTTTCAATCGCGCCTATCCCCGCCAAAAAAGCGGCTCCCAAATATAAGCCTCCGACAACGGCGCCAAGAAAGACGTTGTATTGTAAAAGCGGCCCATAGACGAAGATATAAAACGGACCCGTGAATATGAGAAGACAGCTGATCATAAATAATATCTTTTTCTTCAGCCCCAATTTGTCAGAGATAAAACCGTAAAGAGGCTGCATGCATAGGGCAAATACGGCGTTTACAGAAAAGATAATGCCTGTCGCTGATCCGTTTAAATTGATTTCCTGCCCTAACCAAATCGCAAATAAAGAATAGCTGGAAGACCAAGTAAAAAAGAAAAAGAAGAAATAAGCACTCAGTTTCCAATACAGACTTTTTGAGCTTTTCATTTGCACCGCTCCTTTAAGAGGACCTTTTAATAGCCGTTTTAGAGCCGCATACTTCCTTCTTCATTTTCATCACATACATGCGAGCCCTGAGTAAGCGCTTACTTTCTATCGCTGCTTAATTCTTTCACTTTATTGCCGCCAGCCATCTCTCCATACCCGTCACTTCCCTTCACTCTGCGAATAAAGCGCTTTCAAAAAGAATTGTATGTCAACCGGTTCCATATGTCAATCGGTTGACATACAATTTTCTGATTATTTTAATCAAACAAAACGCACCCTCTTTATATGAAAACAGAAACACGGAATGTCCTTGCACATGTCAGCCTGATTCTCTAAAATAAGTGCGTGACGGAAATTGTAAGCCATTTCAGTAAGCAGGAGGGCACGGGAATGAAGCCTAACATTCATGATGTTGCGAAAATAGCGGGAGTTTCATCTACAACCGTTTCGCGGGTATTAAATAACCGCGGCTATATCAGCGAAAAAACAAAAGAAAAAGTGTACAAGGCGATGGAAGAAATCAATTACTTTCCAAACGATCTGGCCCGCTCTTTATTCCGAAAACGAACCAATTTAATAGGGCTTATCATCCCAAACTCCAGCAATCCGTTTTTCGGCGAACTCGCCTTTCATATTGAAAGCATTTGTACGTCCATGGGCTACAAACTGCTGCTTTGCAACAGTTTACATCGAAAGGATAAGGAAGAAAAATATTTGGAGATGCTGATAAGAAACCAAGTGGACGGCGTGATCGCCGTGACTTACAACCGGGGAATTCTCAATTATCACAAGCAAAATCTGCCGATTGTCGCCATTGATCATTACTTATCGGACACGATTCCCGTCGTCGGCTCAGACAACTATGACGGCGGAAAAAAGGCGGCAGAACTGCTGATTGAAAAAGGGTGCCGGCACATCGTCCATCTCAACGGCCCGCTTGAACTCGAGACACCGGCAAACCTCAGAAGAAAGGCATACGAAGACGTCATGCATGAACACTGCCGGAAGCCTATTACATATGAAGTACCCTTTTATCAGCATTACCATGACATTATTTCAACATTATTCGATGAACAGCCTGACACCGATGGAATTTTTGCCAGCGATGATATCATGGCGGCTGCAGTGATGACCGAGGCCAAAAAACGGGGAATAGACATCCCGAATCAATTAAAAGTGATCGGTTATGACGGCACTGAAACCGTTCAATCGGTTCTGCCGGACTTGGCAACCATCCAGCAGCCGATTGAATTGATTTCCAAAACAGCCATCGAGATTTTAGCAAAAGAAATTGAAGGCGAATTTGATGATTTGCCGCTGGAAACATATTTGCCGGTACGGCTTTTGGAAGGGCGGACAACGTAGTCAGACCGTTCAGCCGTACGTAGCGACGCGATTGCGGTCTATTTTGAGCGCTCCGGCCATATCATTTTCTCAAGGCTCCGGCATTGATCATCCTCATTTCCACTTTGCTGTTTGAACTTTTTGTTTTATGGGAAAAATGGTGTTAGAAGAAAAGGTTGGCATTTTGGTCAGCGTTTTGTTTGACCTTTATTGACCAAAAATGTATCATGTAAATACATACTTACCTAAAAGGTGAAGGAGGAGCATTATGAATTTAATACCTACAGTCATTGAACAAACGAACCGCGGAGAAAGAGCTTATGACATTTACTCCCGTCTTTTGAAGGACCGTATTATCATGCTTGGATCTGCGATTGATGACAACGTTGCGAACTCCATCGTGTCACAGCTTTTATTCCTTGAAGCGGAAGACCCTGAAAAAGATATTTCCATTTACATTAACAGCCCTGGCGGATCAATCACTGCCGGTATGGCAATCTATGATACAATGCAGTTCATTAAACCGAAAGTATCCACGATCTGCATCGGTATGGCCGCTTCTATGGGAGCATTTTTACTTGCAGCCGGAGAAAAAGGCAAACGTTACGCGCTTCCTAACAGTGAAGTTATGATTCACCAGCCGCTTGGCGGAGCGCAAGGACAGGCGACAGAAATTGAAATCGCGGCAAAACGCATTCTCTTGCTTCGCGACAAATTAAACAAAGTGCTTGCTGAACGTACCGGCCAGCCGCTTGAAGTCATTGAGCGCGATACAGACCGCGACAACTTCAAATCAGCTGATGAAGCCTTAGAATACGGCTTAATCGATAAAGTGCTGACACGCAATACAGAAGACCAGAAGTAATGCCAAAAAACCTGCAAGAGCTGATGTCTCTTGCAGGTTTTTTATGCTTTATTCCCATTCAAAAAAGTAATGAATGCTTTGACGACAGATAATTCTAACGCTGAAGAATCATACATAAGCCAAGTATCGCGTATCACAGGCTCGTTATTTTTATAGGATAGCGCCAATGTGTATAATTCATCAGAAGGCTGAAGACAGATTTCCGGCACAACAGAATAACCGAGACCGTTTTTCACCATCTCTTTACAGGTTTCCTGCCTGTCTACCTCCATCGCAATGAAAGGCGGTTCAGTAAATTGGTTATTCCACCATTTTTGAATCAAACTTTTCAAAGAAGCATCAGTTTGATAATAAATCATCGGCAATTTGGGAAGGTCCTCACTGTTGATTTCAGTTTTTGAAATAAGGTACAGTCTCTCTTCATTTAGCAGTTGTTTTTCCCCTTGCCACTCATAATTTCCCCTCATAATCCCAAGGTGTACCCCCGAATGATGAAGCAGATCCATCACCTTCGCACTCCATCCCGTATTGACGTGGAATTGAACAGACGGATACTGATCAGAAAACCGTTTTAGAATCGCCGGGAGCTTATACTGAGCAAAATTGCTTGAGACTCCTAATCTGAGAACCCCGCTGACTTCATGGCTCATATTGAGCATATCATCCTTCACTCTTCTGAATTCCTGCAGCATCTCTTTCGAATAATCAACCAGATGTTCACCTTCTGAAGTGAACTCCATCCCTTTTTTTCTTTTATAAAAAAGGCGCACTCCGAATTGTGCTTCCAGGTTTTTGAGCCGATAACTTAACGCCGGCTGTGTCATATATAATCGCTCTGCCGCCTTCGTCATATTTTTTTCTTCGAATAATGTAATGAGCACAATCCAATCCTTTTCATCCATATGAAATCCCCCAAAATATTTTTCTGCTATAAAATTTCCTCCTATTATAAAAGTTTTTTATTCAACTTTATAAAAATTATATGTTTTACTTATAATCCTTATTTATCATACGATATTTTCCAAAGGGACCGGTACCTTTTTATCCACACAAAATGATGTAAGGATGAGACAGCATGGAAAAAGTTCCTGTAACCGTCATGAGAGGCGGCACCAGCAAAGGCGTTTTTATTCATCAAAAAGACATGCCAGACGATACAAACCTATGGAGCGATTTTCTTTTAGACATTATGGGGAGCCCTGACGAGAGACAAATTGACGGTCTCGGCGGCGGCCATTCTCTCACAAGCAAGGCAGCCATTATTAAGAAATCCGCCAGAAAGGATGCGGATGTTGAGTATACGTTTGCTCAGGTCAGTTTGACTGACCATTTTACGGACTTCAAAGGCAATTGCGGAAATATCTCTTCTGCCGTAGGCCCTTATGCTATTGAGAAAGGGCTCGTTCAAGCTGAAGAGCCGGTTACAAAAGTCAGAATGTTAAATACAAACACTCAAAAAGTGATCGTAGCAGAAGTTGAAGTCAGAAATGGAACATTTCATTACCAGGGGGACTGCTCTATCCCCGGGGTTCCAGGTACAGCTTCTCCTATTTATCTTTCATTTCACCAGGCTGAAGGAGCGGTGACCGGTAAGCTGTTTCCCACTGGTCAGCCTATTGATGTTCTCGATACACCGTATGGAAATATCTCGGTCTCGATTATTGATTACGCTAATCCGCTTGTCTTTGTAAAAGCAGAGGACACGGGGCTTACCGGCTTAGAACTTCCGGATGAATATACTCCGGATATATTGGAAAAGCTCGAAATGATCCGATCGATTGCAGCCGAGAAATGCAGATTCGCTCCGAGACATGAGGCTGCTGCAAAATCACCGGCCGTACCAAAACTAACATTAATCTCATCTCCAGCGGATTATATCGATACAAAAGGGATAAAGAGACACGCAGAAGAGATGGATCTTGTCATTCGTATGATGTCCATGCAAAAACCGCATCAAGCTTTAGCCATTACAGGGGCGGTTTGTACGACTGCCGGTATGCTATTGCAGGATACAATATTATCTGAATTTTCATTCTATGGCAGAACGATTCGATTGGGACATCCAAGCGGCATTTTAGAAACCGAGGCAGATGTTGATCCGGATGGAACAACGATTAAAGTAGTACGCACAGCAAGAAAAATCTCTGAAGGCTATGTGTTTACAAAGCAAAGTTACAACCTGAATACGCTGAATCACATTGGTTAATACCAGTCTTCAGACAAGTCAAAGATAAACGGAGGAATGCGAGATGATCAATGTAAATGCGTCTAATCGATTAAACAGACTGCCTTTTTCAAGGGCCCATCAAGCAGTGCTCGTTATCCTTTCATTCGCTTACTTTTTTGATTTTATCGATTTAAATACGTTTTCATATGCGGCGCCTTCACTTTTAAAGGAATGGAACATTTCGACTCATACCATCGCTTTTATTACGTCTGTCTCCTATTTCGGAATGTTTATCGGCGCCTCTGCCGGAGGATGGTTTTCAGACCGTTTCGGAAGGAAAAAAGGTTTAATTCTGGTTGTCACTTTTTTCTCTTTCTTCTCCCTCCTCTCTTCTCTGGCTTGGAACCCAGAAATACTCGGTGTTTTTAGATTTCTTACGAGTTTAGGTATCGGCGCCACAACGATTGTGGCAAGTACGTATATCAGCGAATTTTTCCCATCCGCAACTAAGGGTAAGTACCAGGCAATCTGTATTACAATCGGCATATGCGGAATTCCTGCAGCCGGCTGGGTGGCTAAATTGGTCGTGCCGTCCGCCTCTTACGGCTGGCGGTTTATCTTTCTATTCGGCGCGGTCGGTATTTTTTTTCCGCTGATCGCCAGAAAACTGGAAGAATCACCGAAATGGCTGGACACGAAAGGAAAAAGCGAACAAGCACACCGCATTCTGCTTGAACTGGAGGCAAAAGCAGAAAAAGAAAAGGGTGAACTGCCTGAACCAGCTCCGGCTCTGCGAAGCAGACAAACCGCTGTAAAATCCGTTCCATATCGGACGTTATTTCAAAAGCCTTTGGCAGGAAGAACTTTTGTTTTAATGACGATGTGGGCAGCTTCCACGATTGCAATTCAAGGCTTTGGCACGTGGGTTCCCACCCTTTTGGTAAAAGAAGGCGTATCAATGGATGAGTCTATCGTATACGTCACTCTGGGAACGATCGGTGCCCCGCTGGGCGCTCTCATTGCGTCGCAAATCTCTGACCGTGTGGATCGAAAGTGGGCCATTTCTGTTTTATCGTTAATTATTATGGCGCTTGGATTCTTTTACGGCATCAATCCTTTGCCGATGGTCATTGTCATATGCGGATTTCTCATGCATATGTTTGAGCGTACTTTCAGTTCAATCGCATATGCCTATACGCCGGAATTATATCCGGTTGAAGCCAGGGCATCTGGAAATGGTCTCACTTACGGCGTAGGACGTCTTGCGAATGTAGCCGGTCCCTTTGTCGTCAGTTTCCTGTATTCAGGCTACGGATTTTTAAGTGTTTTCTTGTTTTTTACAGGCTGCTGGTTTCTTTGTGCACTGACAGTCGGTATATTTGGAATCAGTTCAAAAAAACAAAAGATGCAGCAGGATTTCATATTGGAGGAAACATTCGTGCAACAAAAGTTGTAAACGCATACAGTCTGCAAACCGCAAAACATCCATCTCCTCTGAGGAAATGGATGTTCTTCTTTCAACCCCAACAGCATTCTCTTTCTCATCTTATTCTCATACATATGTCTTATCCTGAAGAAAGGTGTGATACGCATGAGAAAGAGAAAACGATTTCCAGAAAGAAAAGGTATTCTATAGGCGGAGAATTTTCCATCAGAATAGATTAGATGCAACCGCCGAAACATATTTCAGACCTCTGACTTACAATTCCCGCCATTTCTTATCTAAAATCGGGTATGTATACCGATTCATCTGCTCAATCAGCTCATCCGGCCGGGAGGAACTGTGTATCAGCTTCAAATGAGACTCATTCGAAAATCCTTCCTGAATGCTGTACTTGACCATCTTCATCATCGGCTCAAAATACCCGTTCACATTGTACAGTCCGATCGGTTTTTGATGAATGCCGATTTGCGCCCAGCATAGCACTTCAAATAACTCTTCATATGTTCCGAAGCCGCCGGGCATGGCAATGTACCCATCGGCAAGTTCACTCATTTTCGCTTTCCGCTCATGCATGCCGCTGACTTCAATCAGCTCCGTCAGATTCTGATGAACAACCTCTCCGCTGAACAGCCCGCTCGGCATGACGCCGACAGCTTTTCCGCCGCCTGCCATTAACGCGTCGGCGACGGTTCCCATCAGACCGATCCGTGAACCGCCGTAAACAAGGCCGATTCCCTGCTCCGCCATATATTCACCCAGTTCGGCCGCTTTGCGTTTGTACTCTTCATTTACCCCCGGGTTTGACCCCGCAAATACACAAATGGTTTTCATTTTTTCATCTCCATATCTATATATGTACATCAATAAATCAAAATACACTATATATTGTCCCATCTCTATATGATAATATCAATAAGAATCATACAGGACATAAGGAGTGTTTCACATGCAGATGGCTGAAGCAGAACAATGGACGAAAGATTTTTACGAAAAACGAGGATGGACGGCGTACGGGCCATTTATCAGAATCGGTTTTTTAATGGAAGAGGCGGGTGAGCTCGCCCGAGCGGTAAGAGCATATGAAATCGGCAGAGACCGGCCGGATGAAAAAGACGCGACCCAGGCTGAACGCAGGCAGGAGCTGATTGAAGAAATGGGTGACGTCCTCGGAAATCTGGCTATCCTTGCTGATAAGTACGGAATCACGTTAGAAGATGCGATGAAAGCCCATCAGGAAAAACTGATCAAGCGCTTTGAAACCGAATAAAAACACGGCCTGTCCGCTTTTTCATGGACAGGCCGTATCTGAATTTATCCCGTTATCTCGTCCTGATGCTCAAAGAAATGCTGTTTCCCGATTTTATGAAACAGCCCCGTCTTTCGGATCAGCTCTCTCGGCTGTGATTGCAATCCGACGATCATCAATCTCCCGTTATGCCGTTTGATCCGGTTCATCACATTCCCCAGCACCGCTTCTGCGGAGGTATCCATGTAATGTACATTATTCATCAGCAGAATAAGCGTCTTCGGCTTTTCCTGAAGCCTCTCCAGCAGCGATGATTCCAGTGAATCAATTGAACCGAAAAACAGCGGCCCTTCAATGGAATATGTGCTGACGGACGAATCATTTTTAACCGATTTGACAGCGGCATGCGGTGTTTTGATGCTTGTTGATTCGCTCATTTTTCTGATAAAGAAAACAAAAGCGAGCACGAGACCGGCAGAAACGCCGATGATTAAATCAAACAGAACCGTCAGCAAAAAGGTTGCCGCCAGTACGAATGAATCAGTGTTTTTCAGCCGCATCATATTGGCGACTTCCCTCCGCTCACTCATGTTCCAAGCCACAACCATCAATACCGGCGCCATGCTTGCCAGCGGTACGTGAACGGCAAGCGGGGCGAAGACGAGCAGGACGAGGAGGACGGTGACTCCGTGGACAACACCGGAAATCGGAGAAACTGCGCCGTTTTTAATATTTGTTGCGGTCCGCGCAATCGCTCCCGTTGCCGGTATACCGCCGAAAAGCGGCGCTGCCATATTGGCGATACCCTGCCCGACAAGCTCCCTATTGCTGTCATGCCGTGATCCTTTCATATTGTCCGCGACCATCGCCGATAATATGGACTCAAGTCCGCCGAGAAGCGCAATGATCAGAGCCGACGGAAACATCATGATCATGTTATCGATTGAGAAATCAGGAAGCTGGAAAGCCGGAAGCTGCCGCGGGATTTCCCCGTAAGCAGAACCGATTGTCGCCATTTTGTCAGGAAAAAACACGACCGCCGCGGCTGTAGAGACAAGCAGCGCCACAAGCGCGCCCGGAATCTTCGGCATCAGCCTGGCTGATAACAGCAAAATGGCCAAAGCAATTCCCGCGATGAGGATGCTGTATAAATTAAGGGTTCCGATCTTCTTGCCTATTTCCGCAATGTTGAGGATAAAGCTTTCATGCTTTTGGATATCGCGCAGACCGAGAAAATGGGCAATCTGCTCCGAGAAAATCAGCACCGCGATTCCGGCCGTAAATCCGACGATCACCGGCTTCGGCACGAATTTCATAATCTTTCCGAGCTTAAATACGCCAAACAGGACGAGCATGACGCCTGCCATAAAACCGGCTACGAGTAAATTCTCAAAACCATACTGCATCACAATGGCAAATAAAATGGGAACAAACGCCCCCGTAGGCCCGCCGATCTGATATTTAGAGCCGCCCAACAGCGAAATCAGAATTCCGGCCACAATAACGGTGTAAAGCCCGTATTCCGGACCGACCCCCGAGGCGATGGCAAAGGCCATTCCCAGTGGAATCGCTACAATTCCGACCACAATTCCCGCGATTAGGTCTTTCTGAAATTTCTGCAAATTGTATCCCTGATATCTGCCGGTAAATTGCATCGTCAGCTGCATCCTCCTTTGACTGTTTCATAACCGTCAACGACTACATCCAGCGTCCCCGTCCCCGGATCGATCACCAGCCCGTGCACCGGCACCTCTTCAGGCAAGAGCGGATGATGCCTGACCATATTCACGCTGTGGGCCACGCTTTCTTCGACGCTGTGAAAACCGGTCAGCCATGTTTCCAAATCGACTCCCGCATGCTGCAGAAGGCTGAGACATTTGTCTTCCACGCCGCGCTCTTTCGCTTTATTTAATATGGAAGCTGCATTTAATCCCGACATTCCGCACTCGCGGTGACCTATGATGCAGACTTCCTCTGCCTGCAGTTCATAAACGGCAACCAAAATGCTCCGCATGACACTTCCAAATGGGTGAGAAACAATGGCTCCCGCGTTTTTTATGATTTTGGCATCGCCGTTTCTGAGTCCCATCGCCTGCGGCAGAAGCTCCGTCAGCCTTGTATCCATACAGGATACGATGACAAGCTTTTTTTTCGGGAATTTTGTCGTTTGGTAAGGTTCATATTTCCTTTCTTGGACAAACTGCTGGTTGTGCTCCAAAATGCTTGATAAAGAAACCATTTTTCTATTCATCTCCCATCCGATTGTATTGCAAGCCTTCTTACCCAGCTTACAGTAAGGAATTATAGCACAGAAAAAGGCCTCAAAAGCGCTTTCAAAAAAAGACACGATAATTTAACTGTAAATTCAGATTATGTTCATTTATATCTTTCAAAAATAATAAAATTTATCTTTACACCAACCTATAAAGCTTTTAAAAACAGCGGTTCCGCTCATTTTGCCTTCAGAAATATAGGCGGATTCTGTTATTGTTTGGAGAAATCAAGCATGTACATTTCTTTTTCTTTCATTTTAAGTTCAAAAGAACCAGAAATTTATCGTGATGCGTTTGAATATTTCTCACGTTACCGCTTCTCTTATATAATAAAATAGAGAAGAAAGACAAAGGAGGAGAAGCCCGTTGAAACCCTATGTATTCATCGCGAAACCGGTACCGCCGGAAGTCGAGCAAATGATAGGCGAGCATTGCCGCTATGACATCTGGAAAGAAGATACCATTCCAAAAGAGGAACTGTACGAAAAAATGAAAGATGCTGAAGGGCTGCTGACATCCGGAACGGCGATTGACAGTGATTTACTGGATCACGCGCCGAAGCTGAAGGTCGTCAGCAATAATTCTGTCGGCTATGATAATTTTAATATTGAAGAAATGAAAAGACGCGGGGTTGTCGGTACGCATACGCCGTACACCTTAGATGACACTGTCGCTGATCTGGCTTTTTCATTAATTCTGTCTTCCGCCAGACGGGTTGCCGAATTGGATCGATTCGTCCGCGCCGGCAAATGGGGAACCGTTGAGGAAGAATCTCTTTTCGGTATGGATGTCCACCATCAGACATTAGGAATTATCGGCATGGGCAGAATCGGTGAACAAGCTGCCAAACGGGCAAAATTCGGCTTCGATATGGACGTGCTGTATTATAATCGCAGCAGAAAACCGGACGCTGAGAAGGAACTCGGGGTTACATATGCCGACTTAGATACACTGCTGAAAACATCAGACTTTGTGCTGTTAATTACGCCGCTTACTGACGAAACGTATCATATGATGGGAGAGCGGGAATTTAAATTGATGAAAGATACGGCATGTTTCGTCAATATTTCCCGGGGAAAGACGGTTGATGAGAAAGCGCTCATCCGCGCATTGCAGGAGGGCTGGATAAAAGGCGCCGGTTTAGATGTGTTTGAAAAAGAGCCGATCGCCGAAGACAATCCGCTCCTGCAGCTGGAAAACGTCACATTGCTTCCGCATATCGGGTCAGCAACGGCAAAAATCCGTTTGAATATGTTCAAGCAAGCCGCACAAAACATGATTGACGCCGTATACGGAAAAACGCCGAAAAACCTCACGAAGGAATTTCAATGAGATGAAAAATCCCGGCCGTTTCAGCCGGGGTTTATTTTTTGCTAGATCAAAAGAACTATTTTTAAATTCTTTCTATTCCTTTCTCTCGATGCTGATACAATGAAAAGGAATCAGCTTCACATGATAAAAATGGGAGGTATTGCTTTGAAAAAACGATTATCGTGGATTTCCGTTTGTTTGCTGGTGCTGTTCTCCGCGGCGGGGATGCTGTTTTCCACGGCTGCCAAGACGGATACATCTTCTCACAAGGCGCACACTGAAGCACAGGTTATCAACACGTTTGACGGGGTTGCGGATTATCTTCAGACCTATCATAAGCTTCCTGATAATTACATTACAAAGTCAGAAGCGCAGGCCCTCGGCTGGGTTGCATCAAAGGGGAATCTTGCAGACGTTGCTCCGGGGAAAAGCATCGGCGGAGACATCTTCTCAAACAGGGAAGGCAAACTCCCTGCCAAAAGCGGACGGACGTGGCGTGAAGCGGATATTAACTATACATCAGGCTTCAGAAATTCAGACCGGATTCTTTACTCAAGCGACTGGCTGATTTATAAGACGACAGATCATTATCAAACCTTTACAAAAATGAGATAAACACATACAAAAAACGGCTTCCCTGCGGAGGCCGTTTTTTTTGCAGAGAACCTGCGAGCTTCATATAAAATGAGCAGTGAATTTTTCTTCAAACTCTGACCGGTCTATTCTGCTGTTTTCCGCCGTGCCATCGTGTTTTTTTATTGTTATATTGCGTTCAGACAGAACCATGTGCCCTTCCGGTGTCCGCTTAGAAGCAAGCAGGCGTTTGTTGAAAGGAGAGCGTTCATGTTCAAAGATTGTTTGTTTCATAGACTTGAGGTCCTTTTCATCGATTTCTTCAAGCGAAAATGCGTAACCTGTCTGCCAGCCGTCCCCTTTGTTCATTTCAAGCAGGTATGTCCCGAATTCCGTCTCTTCTATCTTCACGCGGAACGCTCCGGCCGCTGATACCGTCTCGTCTCCCGACATCGGCACAGGCTGCATGGCGAGATTGAGGCCGAAGCCTGCATCAGCGATGTACTCATTCTCCCCGGCGGAAAGAAGTACGGCCGCATGTGTGCCGGGCAGAGCCCAGCCGTTTTTCCAGACCGTTCCGCGGATCAATTTGACATCAAATCCGGCATCTTTCAGGATGAAATAAAGCAGTCCGTTCAAGTCATAACAAAGGCCGCCATGAGGTTCCTTCACCATGTGCCGCCACAGTCCTTCTTTCGTGACGTCATATTCTTTTTTGGACAAAACAGCGCGATTTTCAAACGGAAACCGATACGCGAGCGCCTTTAAAAACTCCGGCAGGTTGCTGAAATCGAGGGAATCCTTTTCCCAGCCTATCGTCTGATAACAATCTTTCAGAAACTCATTCATCGTTCCGTCCCCCTTACAAAGTGTTTACACTTCTTCCTGCACATAAGCGGACAACTTTTCCAGCGCTTCCTTTTCATCGTCGCCTTCAGCGATCAGAGTGACTTCCGTCCCCGTGCTGACAGCCAGACTCATTAATCCCATAATGCTTTTGGCATTCACTTTCTTGCCGTTTTTCTCAAGAAACACATCTGATGCAAAACGATTTGCCTCCTGTACAAACAATGCAGCGGGGCGCGCCTGCAATCCCGTCTTTAAACGCACTTCCACTTTCCCCTGAACCATAAGATCTCCCCTTTTCTGTACGGTTATTTCAAAGTGATGCTTTGTCCTGTACGCAGCTGTTCTGCGATTTCATCGAGCTTTCTCAGCCTGTGATTGATGCCGGATTTGCTGATTTTCCCGCTTGCAACCATTTCCCCCAGTTCTTTCAGCGTGACCTCCTGATAATCAATCCGCAGCTGCGCAATTTCGCGAAGCTTTTCCGGCAGCGCTTCAAGACCGATCCGTTCATCAATGTATTTAATATTTTCCACCTGTCTGAGCGAAGCCCCGATGGTTTTGTTTAAGTTTGCTGTTTCACAATTGACGAGGCGGTTCACTGAGTTTCTCATGTCTCTGACAATCCGCACATCTTCAAAACGCAGCAGTGAATTGTGAGCGCCGATGACATTCAGAAATTCAGTGATTTTTTCCGCCTCTTTTAAATACGTAATATAGCCTTTTTTCCGTTCAAGCGTTTTGCTGTTCAGATGAAATTCATTCAGCAGCGCGCATAATGAATCGTTATGTTCCTTATAAAGCGAGAAGATTTCCAAGTGGTATGACGATGTTTCGGGATTATTCACAGATCCCCCCGCCAAAAACGCCCCTCTCATATAAGAACGTTTGCAGCAGCGTTTCGCCACCAGTTCCTCAGAAATATTCCGTTCAAATACAAAGTTCTCTCCGAGGATTTTCAATTCCTCTAAAATCAGCTTTGCATTTTCAGAAAAGCGCACAATATAAACATTGTTTTTTTTCAGCCGCATTTTTTTTCTGACTAACAGTTCGACCGATACATCATATTGTTTCTTCAGCAATGTATAAATGCGGCGGGCAATCGCCGCATTTTCGGTTTGAACGTCAAGCACGAGATGGCGGTTTGAAAATGACAGGGAACCGTTCATCCGAATCAGCGCGGACAGCTCAGCCTTGGCGCAGCAGTCCTTCACTTCCAGATTCGTCAGTTCTTTTTTTGTTTCCGATGCAAATGACATATTAGCCACCTCATTTCAAAAGGCCTCTAGTCCCTTAATAAATCGACAAGAAGAGAAGCCACTTTATGTGTATCGTGACGGATTACGCCATTTTTATACGTGATAATCTGATCCCTGATGACCTCAAGCCCCATGGATTTCAGCTTTTCAACATTGAAGTCGACGGGCCGGGCCAGCTCTTTCGCATATTTGCTTTTGATTTCGTCAGGGATCTCCTCATTGTTGATTAAGATCGTGTCGATAAACGGCTGCTCCATATGATCGTTCAGCGCCTTGACATGGTCGGCCGCACTGTATTGCAGCGTCTCTCCGGGCTGCGTCATGACGTTGCATATATATACTTTTTTGGCCGCAGCCTTGACGACTTCCTCTCCGATTTTCGGTACGAGCAGATTCGGAAGAATGCTTGTGTACAGGCTTCCCGGACCGATAATGATTAAATCGGCCTGACGGATGACGTCAATCGTTTCCGGGAGCGGATCAATTTTTTCAGGCGTAAGAAACACCCGTTTAATCCGCTGGCCGTAAGAAGGGATTGTCGATTCTCCGGAGACGACCTGCCCGTCCTCCATTTCAGCGTGAAGAACGACACTGGTGTTGGCAGCCGGCAGCACTCTGCCGCGGACATTCAGCACCTTGCTCATTTCGGTGACAGCGTGAAAGAAATCACCGGTTATATTTGTCATCGCTGCCAAAATCAAATTGCCGAGCGAATGTCCGGTTAAGTCGCTTCCTTTGTTGAAACGGTGCTGAAACAGATTTTCAACGAGCGGCTCAACATCTGACAAAGCAGCCAGTACGTTACGGATGTCACCCGGCGGCGGAATTTGAAGTTCATCCCGCAGACGGCCTGAACTTCCGCCGTCATCAGCAACTGTCACAATCGCCGTAATATCAACGGGCTTTTGCTTTAACCCCCGAAGCAGCACGGACAGACCCGTTCCGCCGCCGAAGATTGCGATTTTCGGCTTCTTATTCATTTCCGGCTTCTCTTTTCAATGTCCCGGTGAGTGACATGAGTATAGAAATCTTTTTTAAAATAGTCAGCCAAATACTCAGCGAGCGTGACGGAGCGGTGCTGGCCGCCCGTACAGCCGATCGCGATGACAAGCTGGCTTTTACCTTCCCGCTTATAAGACGGAAGCATAAAGCCGAGCAGATCAACAAGCTTTTCAATAAACTTTTGTGTTTCGTTCCACTTCATCACATAGGATGACACTTCCTCATCTTTCCCCGTAAGCGGCCTCATGCTTTCAATGTAGAACGGATTCGGCAGAAACCTTACATCAAACACGAGGTCGGCATCTATCGGAAGCCCGTATTTGAACCCGAATGACATTACGTTCACTGTAAATGTTTCACCTTGGTTCGTGGCGAAATGCGCCACGATTTTTTCACGCAGATCACGCGGTTTCATATCCGATGTGTCATAGATCAGCTGAGAGCGCCCTTTCAATTCTTCAAGCAGCTGGCGTTCCAGCGCGATTCCTTCGAGAGGAAGCCCGGTAGCGGCCAGCGGGTGAGAACGCCTCGTTTCTTTGTATCTCGTCACAAGGATGGAATCCTTAGCGTCTAAAAAGAGAATGCGCGGTGTAATCCACGGATTTTCCGCCATTTCATCCAGCGCCTCAATCAGCCTGTCAAAAAATTCACGTCCCCGCAGATCCATGACAAGCGCGACCTTGCTCATTTTTGAACTTGATTCTTTCATCAGCTCCAAAAATTTCGGCAGCAAGGAAGGCGGCAGATTGTCGACGCAAAAATAGCCGAGATCCTCAAAGCTTTGAATGGCGACGGTTTTCCCCGCTCCAGACATTCCCGTAATGATGACGAGCTGAATATCATGGTTTTCATTCATACTCATCTTTCTCCCCCCTGCGGTCTTTCTTTTATTTGATAAGCTGCGGATCTAAACGATAGCTGAGCAGCTCGAAGTCCGGCGTATACGTAAAGGTGCCGTGCAAAAGCCCTTGGCCCTTGATCATAAAATCAAGGATATGCCCGTCTCCGGGGGCCATCGGAAGGCTGTGGATATCTTTTACGTCATGCCACTTCAGAACGCCTTCCTCTGATTCAACGACATTTCGCCCCGTGTACGAGTCGGCGACGAAAGTAAACATCATCCACTCTGACACGATTTGTTCCTGTTCCTTAATAATAAAGGTAAACACGCCTTTTAACTGCGGATTTAGTATATAAATGCCCGTCTCTTCTCTGTACTCTCTGATGACGGAATCTCTGACGGATTCGCCGCTTTCCATCTTCCCGCCGGGCGCGACCCACCAGCCCCGTCTCGGCTTTTGGAGAAGGAGAACCTGATCATCTGTCTGCAGCACACAATTTGTCACTCTTTGCACAAGTACGTCACCTAACCTTCTCAACAAATCATCGTCTCTTCATTATACCGTTTCGGCATGTCTCTCACAATGCAGAGACACCGACATCCTTTTCTTTTATTTGACAGAAAACAGAAAATCGCAAAAAAAGGGCACGGATACTGGAATCCGTGCCAAAGTGTATTCATTAAAAAGGGGGTCAATTACTACATTCATCTTAAGACATCAGTGTTTCACCCGTGTTACAGCGTAATTAAAACACAGTAACGATTCAAAAACTGAACATTACAGTGATTATTTAACGGTTTTGAGCGTTTCCTCAAGCTCTTCCACATAATGCTGAACGCTTTGAGCCGCAATACTTCCGTCGCCTGTCGCCGTTACGATCTGGCGGAGCGTTTTTTCACGGATGTCTCCCGCGGCGAAAATGCCTGGAACTTTTGTTTCCATTTGAGCGTTTGTTTCAATGTAGCCTTCTTCATTTGTGATGCCCAAGTTTTCGAACGGTTTAGAAAGCGGAAGCATACCGATATAAATAAAGACGCCGTCAGCTTTGAATTCTTCTTCTTCTCCCGTCACGGTATCCACAAGAGTAAGTTTGCCGACTTTTCCGTTTTCCTCATGGATTTCTTTTACGGTTTTGTTCCATTTGAAGTCAATTTTCTCATTGTCAAAGGCACGCGCCTGAAGAATGCTTTGCGCCCGCAATTTGTCACGTCTGTGAACGATGGTGACTTTTGAAGCGAAGCGTGTCAGATAGACGCCTTCTTCAACGGCGGAGTCTCCGCCGCCGACAACGACAAGCTCTTTATTTTTAAAGAATGCGCCGTCACAAACCGCGCAGTACGATACGCCGCGGCCGCCCAGTTCTTTTTCGCCGGGAACACCGATCTTTTTGTATTCCGCTCCGGCAGAAATGACGATGGCACGCGCTTTATATTCTTTTGAACCGGCTTTGACCGTTTTATATTCTTTGCCGTCAACGATTTCTTTAATATCGCCGTACGCATATTCCGCACCGAATTTTTTCGCATGTTCAAACATTTTATTAGAAAGTTCAGGGCCGAGAATGCTTTCAAAACCCGGATAGTTTTCAACATCCTCCGTGTTGGCCATCTGGCCGCCCGGAATTCCTCTTTCGATCATTAATGTGGATAAGTTCGCTCGTGATGTGTAAACAGCAGCGGTCATCCCCGCCGGACCCGCGCCGATAATGATCACATCATAAATTTTTTCTTCTGACACTATGATTCACTCCTTTTCGAAATGGGGCGCACCCTATATGACTAAGAATCCCCATCAATCGTATTCCTTACCCATATCCTATTAAATCTGAAGGCAATTCGCTATTTTTTTGCTCATTTTTCTGAAAAACCGTGATTAGGCAGCTCCTGAGCGGGTATACAAATAAAGTAAAGAGCCTTCCGGGATAGAAGGCCCTTGTCTTATTCATTATTGCACGACACGTCTTACATTGCCGTTGAATGCTTTCTTCCAGTAAGGGTTGCTCATAGAATCAATGGATACACCGTGTGATGTATTATCGTTCAGGAACGTTCCGTTACCTAAGTAGATGCCGACGTGGCCGTTTGTTTTATACGTGTTGAAGAATACTAAGTCTCCGCGTTTCATGTCAGACGCGCTTACTGCCTTACCTCTTCCGATTAATGTATCTGTGTTTGTGCCGCTTGCAGGTCCGAGATTAACGCCTGCGTTAGCATAAGCCCAGCGTACGAATGAAGAGCAGTCAAAAATACGGTTGTTAATATCAGATTGAGTGCGTCCGCCGCCGAATTTGTACGGGGATTGACCCACAAGGCTTGATCCTACGCTGATCGCGCCTTCAATACCGCCTGAATTTGAAATAACAGATCCGCCGTCAGAATCATCTGAACCGCCGCTGTTATGAGATGATCCGCCTGAAGTGCTCTTCGGTTTGCTTGAGCTGTCAGATGAATCAGATGATGTTGAAACAGCCGCTTTTTTCACAGTTTTAACCGCCGGTGCCGGCTGGCTGTCATCTTTTTGGTTTTGGTCTTCAGAAGCTTTTTGCGCTTCTTCCTGTTTTTTGATCAGGGCAGCCGCTGCAGCCTGCTCAGCTTTAATGCGCTTCTGTTCTTTTTCAGTGTCAGCTTTTTCGTTTGCAAGCTTTGATGCTTCTTTTTTCAGATCAGAGATAGCGGAAGCCGCTTTTTTCTGACCGTTTTTCGCTTCGTCGAAAAGCTTGTCTTTCTGATCAAGCTGTTTGTTCAGGTCTTTTTGCATAGACTCGAGTTTCGCAAGATCATCTTGAACTTTTTTCAGCTTCACGTTAAGTTCAGCTTCTGCGTCTTCGAGTTTCGCTTTATCCTGCTCCTGCTGTTTGATCAGCTCTTTATCCGCATCAACGATAGAAGATACCGCAGTCGCACGGGAAATGAAGTCTCCGAAGCTTGTCGCCCCTAAAAGAACATCTATGTATCCTTGAGAACCGCCGTTTTCCTGTAAAGAACGAACGCGTTTTTTCAGGATTTCATTGCGTTTTTCAATACGCGCTTCTGTTTCTTTAATTTCTTTTTTCAAATCAGCGATCTGCTTTTTCGTTTTTTCGTTTTCAGCTTTTTTATCTTCGATTTTATTGCTTGTATCCAACGCTTTAGCGTTAATGTCTTTCAGTTCTTTTTCAATCTTAGCCTGCTTGTCCTGAAGCTTAGACAATTCTCTTTCTTTTGCTTCAAGGCTTGAAGCCACCTCAGATTGCTTGCTTTCAATTTTTGCTTTTTTGCTGTCTAATGTTTCCGCCGATGCAGTTTTTGTAAACGGGATCAAAAAACTGCTTGTCCCGATGACGGAAGCCAAACCAAGTGTTAATAAACTCTTTTTCACTTTTTCTTTCCTCCCTTTTACTTTAAACCTGTTCTCATTTGGAATTCTATTATGAACATCAAAGTTACGCTCCCTCACATACCCGTGAGGCTGATGATTTTTATGTATGAATCTTTAAATCTTTTAAATTGGTATAGATTATACAGCACATGTAAAATAAACTAATCTCTTATGTACGAGACTCATTATACCATCATGTTTCGACAATTTTTATTACAGTTATATTTCAATGTGATTGCAAATCTCATATTTTGCAAAATAAACGGTGATTACGGCCTGGTTTCGATTCGAAAAGCAAAAAAATACGTATGAATACCTCTTTTTTCGGCGGTAAAGTTCTGTTTTGCCCCTTTCTGATAAAAAAAGAACCGACTCTTTATATAGAAAGAATCGGTTTTATTCTAATATATCATCTATTTGTCTGATGTATTTCGAAAGTGTTGCCGGGGTTATACCGTAAACGGCGGCCGTTTCTTTTTTCGTCGTTTTTTCGCCGTTTGCTTCTTTCCATACATATGCGATGGCTGCGGCCCATGCCCGCTCATTCTGTACGGCAGCGGCGGCGCGGATGTGCTGAATGACGTGAAAAACCCAGCAGCTCATGACGTCAGTTTTTAAACTGTCGGCTTCCGCTTTCTCCAGAAGCTTGACCGTCCGATACGTGAACAGCGCATCACCGGAGACGCCTGAAACGCCTTTTTCACCGGAAAGCAGCAGTCTGACGAAATCTTGTTCAAACGGTGAAACGGCGCGTTTTGCCGTCAGAACTTTTTCAAGCTGGTTCCGCTCTCCTTCAGCGCTGCTGATATAATAGGCGGCAAGCCGCTGTTCAAGTGAAGCAGGCAGCGGTTCCTGCCGCTCCGCCCAAGGCGCGGGCCGATCTGATTCGGGAAATTCGGCTTCGGCCTTTTTCCAAATGGTTTCCGCAAATTCTGTGCGGCCTGTCCCGTAGGCTGAAGCGGCAAGCCAGTAATAAAACGTTTCGTCGCCTTCAAACCCGCTTTTGTAAAGAGAACGGAGCCATTTATAACCGAGATCATGTCTGCCGACAAGCGCAAGCGTCGCCCCCAGCTTATAGCGCTGTTCGAATAAAATCGGATACACATTGGCGAGTTTTCCGCTCAATTCTCCGACTTTTTCATCTTCCCTCTCGTAATAGCAGAATACAAGGAGGTTGCACAGGGCATGGAGATTGCCTTCATTTTTCTCAAGCACTTCGAATACCGTTTGTTTCGCTTTTGTGACATTGCCTGAGTAAAAGTAAGCGAGCGCCAGGTTGTTGTATGCAGACCAAAGCTCGGGGTAATCGGCCGTAATCTCTTCAAGCATGACAACCGCTTCATGAAGCTGGCCGCTCTCAAGAAGCGTTTTTGCCCGATCCTGCCTGATCAGCAGTTCATCCTGGTCATAGAGCGATTCGTTTTCACCCGCTTCGCCGAAATCCAATAGCTCCATCAGATTTTCAATTTCTTCGCTGAATTCACCGTCCGGATCGGCATCTGAATAAGCCGCCGCTTCTTTGTATGCTTCCTGAAAGAGCCCCAAATGCGCGAAATTATTCGCTTTAAAGTAATGACACTCGGGCATTTCTTCTTTCAGGTTCACCAAAATAAAGTCGAACAGCTCATTTGACTGCTGGTAGTGGCCCATTTCAGAATAAATGACGGCCAGCCGGGACAGCATTTCGGAATCATTCGGCTCGAGGTGGACGGCCCGCTGAATCAGTTTGCTGGCCCGCTTTAAATTCCGCTCTTTATATGCTTTTAAGCCTTTATGAAAAAAATATTGTCCATCCTGAAGCAGCTGGACAATTTGCGCGTGCTTTTTCTGTTCAGAAGTGTGTTTTCCCACAAATATCCTCCGTTTTATACGTATTACCGTCAGTAGTATACCATAAAACGGTTTCACCTCAATAGTTCAAAAGACAGGATCGACTTCGTTTTTTACTGGCTGGTTCGACCAGATTTTAGCTGTTTTTTTCACGAGGCTCGGCTGGAAGAATGACGCGGAAAAGGGTTCCTTCGCCCCGCTTGCTCTCAACCTCTATCGAACCGCCGTGCAGCTCTGCGATTTTTTGGGCGATGGACAGGCCGAGCCCGCTTCCTCCTTCGTTTCTCGCCTTGTCCGCTTTATAAAACCGTTCAAATACACGCTCCGCCTGTTCAGGCTCCATTCCGATTCCGTCGTCGGCGATTTCGACAGCCGCCGCTCCCGGCAGATCTGCAATTTTAACGGAAATGCGGCCGCCTTCACCGGTAAATTTTACGGCATTGTGAATCAGATTCATCCATACTTGGCTGAGCAGCGCTTCATCTCCGTACACATACGACTCCTGTAAATCAATGAGAAACTCAATCTGTTTGGCGGACCATTCAGGCTCACAGGTCAATATGGTGCGCCGCAGCTGTTTGTCAATGCGGAACGGTTTTTTTTGTATCGGTTCGGTTTGGCGTTCGAGCGCAGTGAGCTTCAGCAGATTTTCACTGATTTTTGATAATCGTTCTGTTTCTGTTTCGATGATGTGTAAGTAGCGCCCCCGCTCCTCATATGATAAATCCGGTTTTTTCAGAAGATGCGCGTAGCCCTTTAATGAAGTGAGCGGGGTTTGGATTTCATGGGAAACGTTCGAAATAAATTCTTGTTTCAGTTTTTCCATTTCACTCAGTTCCGCGGCGAGTGTCGACAGTTCATCAGCCAATTTCGTCACGGGATGGTTCCGCTCAATCTTCTCCATTTTCCGGGAAGCGGCCGCTGTGAAGTTGCCGCTCGACATTTGCTTGATCGTGGCGGTCAGCGAATCCCAGATCGCATGATGCCTTTCACGTGCTGACTTTGAAAAAATAAACATTGTTACGAACAGCAGGCCGAAAACAAGCCAAAGCGTCAGAATCTGCTCGGCGTACGGCACAAGCAAAATCGGCCATATGAGACCGAATCCCTGAACAATCAGGTGAGCCGCCAGCCATAAGAATGCGGTGACGGTGAGAAGGATGATGATTTTTCCAGCCGTTCTGAAGATCCGTTTCATCCTGTCACCACAAACCGATACCCGAGCCCCCGCACCGTATGGATGGCAAACGGATAGTCTTTTTCCGGAAACCGTTCTCTCAGCCTTTTAATATGCACATCAACGGTACGCTCGTCACCTTCATAATCAAAGCCCCAAATATCTTCTATTAATTGTTCTCTTGAAAACGTCTTATTCGGATAACCGGCGAGCTTAAATAAAAGCTCAAATTCCCGCCGGGGCAATGTCAATCCCGCTCCGCCGCCGCGCGTTACAGTGCGGGATTGCTTATCTAATGTGACCGTTCCGATGGTCAGCAGTTTTTCAGCGGTGATCCGGTACCGTTTCAGCAATGCTTTGACCCTTGCTTCCAGCTCAAGCGGCTCAAACGGTTTGACGAGATAATCATCCGCTCCGGAAGTAAAACCTTGAACTTTGTCCAGCGTTTCGCCTTTTGCCGTCAGCATCAAAATCGGAATGTCCGTAAAGCTGCGGACGGCTTCACTGACTTCAAACCCGTCCATTTTCGGCATCATCACATCCAGTATGATGAGATCTATAGGTGCTGATTCGATCAGCCGCACCGCCGCTTCCCCGTCTTCCGCTTCTGCGACGTCAAAACCGCTCTGCTCCATCATAAGGCGGACAAGCTCACGGATATGGCGGTCATCATCCGCAACCAATATGACAGCCATGAAAATCCCTCCTTCTGCTTTTTTCTTTTCATGAATCGACATGATGTCTATAAACCGAATTTTTTCATTGTCTCCTGTACCGGCATACACGCTTATGGCTTGGCTCTTCATCGTTACCGACCGTACACCCGTAAGAACAGGACTCCGGCTGCAAAATAAAAAGCAGCTTTTTCAGCTGCTTTTGATTCATAAAGTCTTGCTTTACACAGCTTTGTTTTCTAAGTCGGCATTCAGCTTCAGCTGCTGCTCCGCAAAATCGCGGTACAGCGAATGGGATGCCATTAATTCATGGTGTGTGCCCCGTCCGGTGATTTCACCCTGTTCGACAAAGAGAAGCTGATCTGCATCCACAACCGTGGATAAACGGTGGGCAATCACGATGGTGGTGCGGCCTTTCATTAGAACTTCCAGCGCCTGCTGCACCCATTTTTCAGATTGGCTGTCCAGACTTGATGTCGCTTCATCAAGCATCAGAATGCTCGGGTTGCGAAGGAGCGCTCTGGCAATGGCGATGCGCTGGCGCTGTCCGCCTGACAGCATAATTCCCCGCTCACCGACCTCTGTTTCAAATTTCTTCGGTAAGTCTTCAATAAATTGCAGAGCGTAGGCCATGTCAGCCGCTTGCCTCAGTTCCTCATCGGTCACCTCGCGTTTTAATCCGTAGCAGATATTGTCGCGGATGGTGCCTGACATTAACGGGCTTTCTTGCGACACGTAGCCGATATGCTCCCGCCATGACTCAAGGGAATACGCATCAATCGGTTCATTTCCGAGCAGGATGCTGCCCGCAGTCGGATTGTAGAATCGTTCAAGCAGCTTAAATAACGTTGTTTTTCCGCCGCCGCTCGGTCCGACGATCGCGGTGACTTTGCCGGCTTCAATCGTAGCCGTAATGTCTTTTAAGATGGTTTGATCTGTTTTGTAGCCGAATGAGACTTGTTCAAGCTTAATCGGCTGATCTGCGTTTTCAATGGCTTTTCCGGTTTGGATATCTTCTTCTTTTTCTGCAAGAATATGAATCATCCGTTCCGTTGCGCCGACGGATTTTTGAAGCTGTGTGAAAAATGAAGTGATCTGGCCCATCGGCATAATGATCTGAAACAAATACAGGATAAAGGCAACGAGTGCGCCGGCTGTCAATTCACCGGATGACACCTGCATCCCGCCGTACCCGATGACAGCGACCAGCGCCGCCATTAATACAAGTGTAATAAGCGGACCTACGAGCGACTGCACCTTCGCTTCACGCAGCCCGAGTTTAAAGAGTGCCATGATGCCTGCTTTTCCGCGTCCGTATTCCGCTTCTTCAGCGTTTGACGCTTTTACAAGCCTGATTTCCGGGAGGATGTGGTTTAATAATCCGGTGAATCTCGCCGTTTCATCCTGTGTTTCCCGAGAAATTTTAAACATTTTCCGGCCGATCGGCACTAAAATCACCGCAGCCAGCGGCACGACGATCAGCACGAGCAATGTGAGCTTCCAGTTCATGAAAAATAAGATCGTCAGTGACCCGATAACGGAGATGATTCCGGTAATAAATCCGCTGATATTGTTTGTGATCAGCTCTTTTACCACCATTGTGTCATTGGTGACACGGCTGATCGTTTCTCCCGTGGCGTTTTTGTCAAAATAAGAGACGGGCAGTTTAATTAATTTCTGCCACAACAAATCACGCAGGCCCGAGATGATTTTCTGGCCGCTGTAGTTCAGGGCGTAGGTGGCGTAGGCGCTTAATGCGGCCTGTACGATAAACACGGCTGCGATGATTCCGATTTGCACGCCTGACAGCGACGACATGGAAAAGCCGTCAACGAGCTGCTTTGTCAACAGCGGAATCAGCAGGCTGACGAGCGTTGTCACAATACTGAGAGACAGCGCGAAGGCCAGCATACCGTATGATGGTTTTGTTTTTTTGACTAATGAAAAGAATGAGCTGAATTTCCCTTTAGGTTTTGGTTGTTTATTCGGCATAAGTTTTCCTCCTATATCACTGTTTATACTATAACGGATGTGCATGAACGGAATATGAACAAAACGTATATTTTTGATAAAAACCAAAATAAACTCTATTAGTCAATATTATCAAATTCATCTGCCTCCGGTTGCGGAAATAAGGAATATTTAATTGAATGTTTAAGTTTGACAGATTAAAAACCTCACGGATCTCTCCGTGAGGTTTGTTTTACTCAGATGCTGAATGGCGTTTCGCAAGGACGTCAAGCACGTCGTCCAAAGGAAGCGACTGCTCACGCAGAAGAACGAGCAAATGATACAGCAAATCCGCCGCTTCCCATTTTAATTCTTCATGGTCCCGGTTTTTCGCGGCGATAATAACCTCTGCGGCTTCTTCGCCGACTTTTTTGAGGATTTTATCGACGCCTTCCCGAAACAGATACGTTGTGTAGGCTCCGTCAGGCATCTCCGCCTGCCGTTTGGCGATTACGCTTTCCAGTTCATTTAAGATGCCGAAACGATCCTGCGCATCCGCTTTTTCCGGAGAAAAGCAGCTGTAGCTTCCCTTATGGCATGCGGGTCCTGAAGGCTCCGCAAGCACGACAAGAGCATCTTGATCGCAATCATAGCGGATGGCTTTCACCTTTTGGGTATTCCCCGACGTCGCTCCTTTATGCCACAGCTCCCCGCGTGAACGGCTGTAAAACCAGGTTTCTTTCGTTTCTATCGTTTTTTCGTAGGATTCACGATTCATATAAGCCAGTGTCAGTACTTCTTTGCTTGCCGCATCCTGCACGATGGCGGGAATCAGTCCGGCCTCGTCAAACCGCAGTTCATCTGCCCGTTTCATCTCACATTCACCCCGTGTTTCTTCATATAATCTTTCACTTCTTTTATAGATGTCTCTTTGTAATGGAAAATGGAAGCTGCAAGCGCGGCGTCCGCTTCACCGATCGTGAAGGCTTCAAGCATATGGCGCGCGCTGCCGGCTCCCCCTGACGCAATGACGGGCACCGGGACGGCACGTGTGACAAGCTGTGTGAGCGTATGATTAAAGCCTGTTTTCTCTCCGTCTGCGTCCATGCTTGTCAGCAGGATTTCGCCCGCTCCCCGGCTGACGGCTTCTTTTGCCCAGGCCGTGACTTCCCAGTCGGTTTTCTGTCTGCCGCCGTGTGTGTACACTTTATAGCAATCCGAATCTTCGTCATACTTTGCGTCAATCGCCGCTACGATGCATTGCGAGCCGAAAAAATCCGCTCCTTCCGTAATCAGCTCGGGGCGGAGAACGGCCGCTGTATTAACGGATACTTTATCAGCGCCGGCGCGAAGCATTCGTTTCATATCGCTTAATTGATTAATTCCGCCGCCGACCGTAAACGGAATCGCCAGTTTTGCCGCAACCTGTTCTACGACGTCTGTCATCGTCTTGCGGCCTTCGTGAGAGGCGGAAATGTCGAGAAAAACAAGTTCGTCAGCGCCCTCCCTGTCGTAAGCTTCGGCCAGCTCGACAGGATCGCCCGCATCTTTCAGCCCGAGAAATTGAATGCCTTTGACGACGCGTCCTTCTTTCACATCGAGACACGGAATGATTCGTTTCGTGATCATGCGTCCTTCACCCCGCTAAGCGCTTCGGCTAATGTAAATTGTTTTGTATACAGCGCTTTTCCGATAATCGCTCCCGATACGCCGGCGTCTTTGAAGCGGGCCAGTGCTTTGAGGTCGGCGACTGAGCTGACTCCGCCTGAAGCGATGACGGTTTTTCCCGTTGCTTTTGCGAGCTGAGCGGTGCTTTCGATGTTCGGTCCTGACAGCATGCCGTCAGTTGCAATATCCGTGAAAATGAAGGTTTCCGCTCCTTCGGCCGCCAATTCACGGCCCAGATCGGCCGCCCTTACCGAGGATGTTTCCAGCCAGCCTTCCGTCGAGACATATCCGTTCCTTGCATCAAGGCCGATCGCGATTTTGCCGCCGTATTGTTTCAGCATGCTCTTCACAAATGCCGGATCGGAAACGGCCGAGCTGCCGAGAATGACGCGATCAACACCTTGTGATAAATAACCGTACACATCCGCTTCAGAACGGATCCCGCCGCCGATCTCGACTTTGGCATCAAGCTGCCGCGCAATGTCAAGAACATGCCTGTCGTTTACTTTCCTGCCTGCTTTCGCGCCGTCAAGGTCCACGAGATGAATCCATTCGGCACCTTCTTGTGCAAATTGCGCCGCCATGTCTAAAGGAGAGTCACCGTATATCGTTTCCTTGCCGTAATCGCCTTGGATGAGGCGGACGCATTTGCCGTTTCTCATATCGATTGCCGGATATAATGTAAAAGCGTTCATTTCTTCACCTTCTGTTCCGCTGCCATTTTTGTAAATTGCGTTAAGATCGCCATTCCGGCCGTACCGCTTTTTTCCGGGTGAAACTGTGCACCGAAGACATTGCGTTTCCCGACGACCGCCGGAACACGAACGCCGTACTCAGCGCTTGCCAGAAGATCGCCGTCTTCCATCCCGTCTATATAATAGGAATGGACAAAGTAAACGAAGCCTTCTTCCGCTTCCGAAAGCAAAGGAGACGTTTGGTGAACCGTCAGCCGGTTCCAGCCCATATGCGGCACCTTCAGCTTATTTCCTTCGGCATCCCTGTCTTTGAGTCTCACAGCTTTTCCGGCTAATAAACCGAGTCCTTTTGCAGAGCCGTTTTCGGTGCTTTCTTCGAAAATGAGCTGCATACCGAGGCAGATGCCGAGGAGCAGCTTCCCCTTGTCAACCATACGGTGTATGAATTGATCAAGCTTCGCGCTGCGTAAATTGTCCATGGCGTCACTGAATGATCCGACACCGGGGAGAATAAAAGCATCCGCTTTTTCAAGCTCTTCCGGCCGGTCTGATACGACATACGGGACGCCGACGCGTTCCAGCGCCTTCGACACGCTGAATAAATTGCCCATACCGTAATCAATTACACCGATCATTTACAGCATTCCTTTCGTAGATGGCACGCCCTTGACGCGCGGATCAATGGATGACGCTTCGTCCAGCGCTCTGCCAAGCGCCTTAAACACGGCTTCTATCATATGATGCGTATTCGTGCCGTAATGAACGATGACGTGCAGATTCATTCTCGCTTCCAGCGCCAGTTTCCATAAGAATTCATGTACCAGCTCGGTATCAAACGTTCCGACTTTCGCTTGCGGAAATGCGCCGCGCATCTCAAGGTGCGGCCGGTTGCTCAGGTCTACGGCGACTTGGGCGAGCGCTTCGTCCATCGGTACTAGCGCTGATCCGTACCGTTTGATCCCTTTTTTATCACCGAGCGCCTCCAAAAAAGCCTGCCCTAAGCAGATGCCGATATCTTCAGTCGTGTGGTGATCATCTATCTCCGTATCGCCTTTTGCGTCAACAGTTAAATTGAATTGCCCGTGCTTTGTGAACAAATCAAGCATATGAGTCATAAACGGCACATCCGTGCTGATGTCGGCTTTTCCTTCTCCGTCTATTTCGAAAGCCAGCTTAATATCCGTCTCATTTGTTGTTCTGGCGCGTTCCGCTTTTCTCATCGGTCATTCCTCCGTTTCTCGCTTCAATCGATCTTGCGTGCGCTTCAAGCCCTTCCAGTCTCGCGAAGGCGGAAATGCTGTCCGCGTGTGTTTCAAATGCCTTCCGGCTGTATGAGATGATGCTCGATTTCTTTTGAAAATCTGTTACATTCAACGGGCTTGAAAACCGCGCCGTTCCGTTTGTCGGCAAAACGTGATTCGGTCCGGCAAAATAATCGCCGACCGGTTCAGCGCTGTATCGCCCTAAGAAAATCGCCCCCGCGTGTCTGATGCTTCCAAGCAAAGCCTCCGGCGAATGCGTCATGATTTCTAAATGCTCGGGTGCCAGCGCATTCACCGTGTCCACCGCATCTTCCATCGATTCCGTAATATAAATGCGGCCGTGATCCTTGATCGACGCTTCGGCGATTTCTTTGCGCGGCAGCGTCTGAAGCTGTTTATTCACCTCATCTGATACCGCTTCGGCAAGCTTCCGTGAGTCGGTGACAAGCACGCTTGAGCTGAGCGTATCGTGTTCTGCCTGTGAAAGCAGGTCAGCAGCGACTTCTTTGGGCACCGCCGTATCGTCTGCAAGGACCACGATTTCACTGGGCCCAGCAATCATGTCAATATCCACAACGCCGAAGACTTCGCGCTTCGCGAGTGCTACAAATATATTGCCGGGGCCCGTGATCTTATCAACAGGCTGTATCGTTTCGGTTCCGTAAGCGAGCGCGGCAATCGCCTGCGCGCCTCCCGCTTTGTAAATTTCCTTTATGCCGAGCTCAGACGCCGCCGCCAGAACGCCCGGTGAAAGGCGGCCGTCTTTTCCCGGAGGACTGACGAGAACGATCCGCTCCACTCCCGCAGCGAGAGCGGGGATGACATTCATTAAAACGGAAGACGGATAAGCGGCCGTCCCGCCCGGCACGTATACGCCCGCGGAATCGAGCGCCGTTATTTTCTGCCCGAGCATCGAGCCGTCTTTGCGATGGTAAAACCACGAGGATTGCAGCTGGCGTTCGTGATATTCTTTAATATTGGCAATCGCCTTTCTGATCACTTCCAGCAGCTGATCATCAAGCAGACGGTACGCCTCGGTGACTTCCTCTGCACTCACGGCCATTTGGTTCAGGCTGATGCCGTCAAATGTTTTTGTATAGGCCAAAACGGCTTTGTCACCGTTTTGTCTGACGTCTCCAATAATCCCCCTGACGGTTTTCCGCTGCTCTTCGGTTCCGCTGTCGATGGAACGCTTCAGTGAGAACCGCTCGCTTCTTTTTACTGCGGTTATTTTCATTGTGCCGTTTCTCCTTCCACAACCCTGGCCAGCCTGGCCGCCATTTCGTCGATTACATCATCCTTCATGCGATAGCTGACCGGATTGACGATAAAACGCGATGTGATGTCACAAATATGTTCTGATTCAACGAGACCGTTTTCCTTTAATGTCCGCCCGGTTGATACGATATCTACGATTCTGTCAGCAAGCCCGATTAAAGGCGCCAATTCAATGGAACCGTTCAGCTTAATGATTTCCACCTGCTCGCCCTGCTCTCTGAAATAACTTGACGCAACATTCGGATATTTCGTCGCAATCCTCGGAGCGACTCCGTTCCAATCCGCTCCGGGAAGCCCCGCAACGGCGAGATGGCATTTGCTGATTTTTAGATCGAGCACCTCATACACGTCACGCTCTTCCTCAAGCATGACATCCTTTCCGGCAATACCGGCATCAGCGACGCCATGCTCGACATAAGTCGTCACATCCATCGGCTTTGCCAGAATAAAGCGGAGATTTTCTTCAGGAACGTCAATGATCAGCTTTCTCGATTCTTCAAACTCCTCGGGCAGCCTGTACCCGGCCTGCCGCAGCAACCCGGCCGCTTCTTCGAATATCCGTCCTTTTGGCATTGCCATTGTGAGTACCTTATCCATTCTGCTCTTCCTTTCTGGCACCGATAAAGTATGTGACGTTTGCAAATGATTTTGTCATATGATCGATATTTTCAATGCCCGCCAGATCCTGCAGGACGACTTTTCTGCCTCTCGCCCTTTCTTCCTCCGCGAATAAAATGGCCTGCGCCCGCTGCTCCTTGCTGAAAATCACGGCGTCCGCTTCACTAGTTTCTTCCTGGATGCCGAGCGCTTCAATCAGCCTGTCGATACGGAGCCCGAAACCCGTGGCGGGAGCGGGACTGCCGAAATGGCCGAGAAGATTGTTATAGCGTCCGCCGCTTCCGATGACAAAACCGACATTTGCCGCATACACTTCGAATAAAATTCCCGTGTAATAACTCATATGGCTTACCATATTCAGATCAAGGCGAATATGCTCGGCACATCCGTAATCCTCAAGAATGTCCCACAGGTCTTCCAGCTCCTGAATCAAGCTTTGTCCGGAGATGCCGATGATCTCCTCCGCTTTGGCGCAGATCTCTTTCCCGCCTCGCAATTCCAGAAGTGTGAGCAGCCGGCTTTTATCTATTGAAGAAAGCGGAAGCGATTTGACATGTTCCCTGTATCCCACGTAATTCTTCTCAAAGAGAAAGCGTCGCAGAACATCCGCCCGCTCAGCATTGCCCAGAACCTCGACAAACAGCTCATCAGCGAGTCCGGCATGGCCGATCGCGATTTTAAACCGGTGCAATCCCGCGTTTTTCAAAGCGCCGACCGCCAGCGCAATCACCTCGGCGTCCGCGCTTGTTGATCCGTCGCCGATCAGCTCCGCGCCGACCTGTTCGAATTCGGCCGGACGTCCGCCTTCCCGCTCTTGAGCGCGATAGACGCTTGCCGCGTACCCCGCTCTGAGCGGATGATTGTGTTTGTGCAGCTTAGACGCCGCCACCCTGGCAATCGGTCCGGTCATATCAGGCCGAAGCACAAGCGTTTTCCCGTCCTGATCGAGAAGCTTAAACAGCTGCTGTTCTTCAATGGCTGACTGGACGCCTACTGTTTCATAAAATTCAAGGGTCGGCGTCTCCATAAACTGATAACCCCATTTATCAATTAAATCCGTCAGTGTGGTACGGACTTTTTTCTTGGCTTCGTATAAACCGGGCAGCGTATCTCTCATGCCATGCGGTTTCTCAAACATAAACATTTGCCTTTTACACCTCCGCTTTGTCTGAAGGAAAATTCCGAATCCTTTAGTTCGCTAATATGATAATATGTTAGCAGATAAAAGAATGAATTGCAACGCCCAATGTCCGCCTATTCTTTTCCATAAACATGGCTAAAGAATGAACAAACCTGTAAACATATCGGAACGATCGAATCATATTGAGCAGAAGTGCTATAATACATAGAATAGCTTCAACAGAAACAAGGGAGAAGAATTGATAATGAAGACGCTTGGAACATTATGTGTGGTGATTCTGACAGCCGTCCTTGTCTATCTGGGATATAACATCTATACAAACGATATTCATTTGAATTTTTTCAATCAGCAGTCCGACGAGCCTGATGAGAAAACACCGTTAAAAGGGAGCGCGTCACCGCTGAATGTCGTTCTGTACAGACAGATGGATTCTCCCAGACTGTACAATGGATGTGAGGTGACAAGCCTTGCCATGATTTTGAACAATGCCGGATATCATGTGTCAAAAAATACATTGGCGGATAAAATCAATAAAGTTCCGCTCACATACAGCAGCGGGCTGAAGGGAGATCCGAATGAAGGATTTGCCGGAGATATGGAAAACGGCCCGGGTTTAGGCGTTTATCATGAGCCGATTGATAAACTTGCTAAAGAATATGCGGGAAACAAAGTATACGATCTGACGGGAAAAGACATTTCTTCAGTGTACCGCCAGCTTGAAAAAGGGCGGCCGGTCTGGGTGATTACCACCACATCCTTTAAGCCGGTTGATAATATGCAGACTTGGAATACGCCGAACGGAAAAATCGACATTACGTTCAGCATGCATAGCGTAGCCGTTACCGGTTATGATCACGATTATGTATACGTTAATGATCCTTACGGCTATAAAAACAGAAAAACAAACCGATCTGACTTTGAAAAAGCCTGGAAGCAGATGGGCAGCCAGGCCATTGTGATCAAGTCATAAAAAAACCCCGCTGACGTTAATCAGCGGGGTTTTCCCATTCGTTCTTTCATTTCTTCGTCCGTATAGATCACCTGCATCGGATTTCCTCCGACAAACGCCCCGGCCGGGACATCTTTATGCACCAGCGTGCCGGCTGATACAACGGCTCCGCTCCCGATGGTGACGCCGGGCAGAATGGTTGTGTTTGCCCCGATCATCACCTCGTCACCGATTGTGACAAAACCGGTCCGGTACTCATGTATTAAATATTCATGAGCCAAAATCGTCGTATTGTAGCCGATGATACTGTTTTTTCCGACAGTGATTTTTTCGGGAAACATAATATCCGGCATCACCATCAGCGCGAATGAGGTCTGTTTTCCGACATTCATTTTCAAAAAGGTTCGGTACAGCCAGTTCTTCACGCTTAGAAACGGCGTATACCTTGCGATCTGAATGATGATGAAATTTTTCATCACCTTCAGAAAGGGGACCGTCTGATAAACATGCCACAATGAATTTGCACCTGAAACCGGATGGCGGTCTGTTTTTCTCACCGATTACTTCACTCCGGTGATGTGCAATAAATCACTCATTTTTTCGAGCATATAATCGGGTTCATAGGCGGAAAGCGTCTGTGCGCCTTTAATCGTCCACGCGACGCCGGCTGTTTTCGTGCCGGCGTTTTTTCCCGCCATGACATCGTGATAATTGTCACCGATCATTATGGCTTCCGACGAACCGCACCCAAGCCGGCTGAGAGCAAGCCGCACAGGCTCGGGGTCAGGCTTCGGATGCTTTACATCATCAAGCGTGACGACAGTATCGAAAAACGCCCCGATGCCTGTCAGCTTCAATCCCATATTGACTGTATCCCTCAGCTTCGTGGTGACAATCCCGAGCTGATAGCCCGCTTTTTTCAATTCATCCAGCGTTTCATAAACCGTTTCGTACTCCGTGACGAGCTCATCGTGCTTTTCATGGTTGAATGCTCTGTACATGCTGATCATCTCATCGCACTTTTCAGCATTAATGCCTGAAAACGTTTCATACAGAGGCGGGCCGATAAACGGAAGCACATCTTCCCTTTTGAACTGCCCCGGGCAATAATGATCAAGCGTATGAAGGTAAGAAGCGATAATCAGTTCATTCGTGTCAATCAGCGTGCCGTCGAGATCGAATAAAATGGCGGTTACACGTTTATCAGTCATCTTATGTCCTTTCCGATTTCAGGCGTCAGTCCGTGTCGGCATACCGCTTATCGGCATACCCCTTCATGCGTCTGAAAATCATTAAAATAATCGCAAGTACAATCAGCACAATGGAAATGACCTGCGCGATCCGAAGCTGGCTCGTAAGCATCAGGCTGTCCGTCCGCATTCCCTCAATAAAGTATCTGCCGATCGAATACCAGATCACATACGTCAAAAACAGATTGCCCCTGCGCAGGTTCACGCGGCGGAGCAGAAGCAGAATCACGACGCCCGCAAAACTCCACAGCGATTCATACAAAAACGTCGGGTGATAATATTGTCCGTCTATGTACATCTGATTAATGATGAAATCCGGAAGATGCAGACTTTCCAAAAATGACCGGCTGACCGCTTCACCGTGAGCCTCCTGGTTGATAAAGTTCCCCCAGCGCCCGATGGCCTGGCCGAGCAGAATACTCGGCGCGGCAATATCCGCCAGCTTCCAGAATGAGATCCCTCTTACTTTTGAAAAGACGATTCCCGTTGCGATCGCGCCGATCAATCCGCCGTGAATCGCGATGCCGCCTTTCCAGGTTTTAATGATTTCCCCGGGGTGTTCCGAGTAATAGCTCCACTCGAAAAGCACATAGTATGCCCGTGCGCAAATGATTGCGATCGGGATGGCGAAAAGAACAAGATCAATAAAAATGTCCTTTTTCAGCCCCCGCTTTTCACTCTCCCTCATGGCCATCCAAAGCCCTAATAACGCACCCGCGCCGATAATGATCCCGTACCAGTGCACGGATAAAGGCCCGAGCTGCAAGGCAATCGGATTGATTGGTGTTCCTGCTTCGTTCATATTATTGCCAACTCCTATTCGTCTTGTTCGCCGTCTTCAATGACATCCGCCAGCTTATTCGTAAATTGCTCGGCAGCATTTAAGCCCATCCGCTTCAATCTGAAGTTCATCGCCGCAACTTCGATAATAACGGCGAGATTTCGCCCAGGGCGGACTGGAATGGTCAGTTTTGTAATTTCCGTATCAATGATTTTCATTTTTTCTTCTTCAAGTCCGAGACGGTCGTATTGCTTCCCTTGCTCCCAAAGCTCAAGGTCCATGACGATTGTAATTCTTTTATTGCTTCTGACGGCGCCCGCTCCGAACAGCGTCATGACATTTATAATGCCGAGACCCCTGATTTCAAGCAGATGCTCAATCAGATCAGGCGCATTCCCGACGAGCGTATCCTGATCCTCCTGCCGGATTTCGACGCAGTCATCCGCGACAAGACGATGGCCGCGTTTGACGAGCTCCAGGGCCGTTTCACTTTTACCGACGCCGCTTTTTCCCGTTATGAGCACACCGACGCCGTATATATCCACAAGCACGCCGTGAATGGCGGTTGTCGGCGCGAGACGGCTCTCAAGAAAATTCGTCAGCCGGCTTGACAGCCTTGTTGTTTTCAGAGGGGATCTGAGCACAGGCACGCCGTTTTTCTCGGATGCTTCTACAAGCTCCGGCGGGATCGGCATATCTCTGGAAAGTATGATAGCCGGCGTCACATCGGTGCACAGCGATTCCATCCGCTGTTTTTTATCCTCCTCAGGAAGCTGATCGAAAAATGACAGCTCCGTTTTTCCTAAAAGCTGCACCCGTTCTCTCGGGTAATATGTAAAATAGCCGGCGATTTCAATACCGGGCCGTGATAAATCACTCATCGTAATCGGGCGGTTAATCCCTTCTTCTCCGCTGATCAATTCTAAATGGAACTGCTCCATTACGTCTTTGGTCCGAACCTTTGCCAAGATATGTTCCTCCTGTTCTGGGATGTTCCGAGCTTTGAACAGTTATATTTTATCACTTTACCGTCTGAACCAAAACAGATTTATACAATTCCGGCATAACTGGTCTAGATAACTAGTCTGAAAAAGAGTAAAATAAAACTAACAACTAACCAGAAAGGCGTGTTTTAAAGTGGCTGAAAGCTTGTTAATCAGCGGTGCGGACATCGTAACAGAAGAAGAAATCATCCGAAACGGTTTTCTCGGTATAAAGGACGGCATCATTTCTTACGCGGGGAAAACAAGACCGCAAGAAACGTATGAGAAGGAATGGAAGGCGCCCGCGGGCTCGTATGCGCTTCCCGGAATGATTGATATTCATATTCACGGCGGATACGGCGCGGATACGATGGATGCTGATGTTGCAGCTCTTGATACAATGTCCGCCCGGCTGCCCGAAGAAGGAACAACCTCTTTTTTAGCGACAACGATCACACAGCAGCACGAAAACATTGAAAAAGCGCTCGTCAACGCCAAGGAATGGACGGACTCCTCACCGCAGGCCCAAAAAGGCGCTGAGTTGATCGGCATTCATTTAGAAGGACCGTTTGTCTCTCCGAAAAAGGCGGGAGCACAGCCGAAACAATGGATTACTCCTGCTGATGCCGGGCTCTTTCAGAAATGGGAGCGGCTCTCGGGAGGGCTGATCAAAATCGTGACGCTTGCGCCGGAAGAAGATCCTGATTTCAGCCTGATCCGTTATTTAAAAGACCAAAACATCATCCCGTCAATGGGACACACAGACGCGGGAGCCGAGCTTTTACAAAAAGCGGCGGATGCCGGGGCGGTGCATATGACGCACCTCTTCAACGCCATGAGCTCCTTTCATCACCGTGAGCCGGGGGGCATCGGTACGGCTCTCGCCTGCGGCCGCATCACGGCGGAGCTGATCACTGACGGCATTCATTCCCATCCTTTGGCCGTTAAGCTTGCCTATTTGGCGAAAGGAAGCAAAAACCTGATCATGATTACAGACTCCATGCGGGCAAAAGGGCTTAAGGACGGAGAATACGAATTCGGCGGACAAAAAGTCACCGTTCGCGGGGACACGGCGCTTCTCTCTGACGGGACGCTGGCCGGTTCCATTTTAAAAATGAATGAAGGCGCGGCGCTCATGCGCAGGTTTACAAACTGCTCATGGCTGGATATAGCAAATATGACATCGGCAAATGCGGCCCGCCGCCTCGGCATATTCGACCGCAAAGGAAGCATCGCCGAAGGAAAAGACGCCGACGTTGTTCTGACGGACGGACAGTGCGGCGTGCTGGCCACGATTTGCCGCGGAAACACCGCATATATCTCAAGGGAGGCTGATTGGACATGAACGTTATCACATGCAGACATTATGAAGAATTAAGTGAAAAAGCCGCAGCGATTATTGCTGAAACAGTGAAACAAAAGCCGGATGCCGTTCTCGGCCTTGCGACGGGAGGCACTCCTGAAGGCGTATACAAAGAACTTGTGCGGATGCACCGCTCAGAGGGCTTGTCATTCCGAAATGTCACGACGATCAACCTTGATGAATACGCCGGGCTTTCTCCCGAGGACAAAAACAGCTATCATTATTATATGAATACACATTTTTTTGCACATATCGACAGCCGAAAGGACCGCCGCTTTCTCCCTGACGGACGGGCAGACGATCTTGATGCCGAATGCGGACGCTATGACCGATTGATTCAAACACTCGGCGGAGCGGATGTACAGCTTTTAGGCATCGGACACAACGGCCATATCGGCTTTAATGAACCCGGGACGCCATTTGAATCCCGAACCCATGTCGTTGAGCTGAATGAAGAGACAAGACAGGCGAATGCGCGGTACTTTCCGTCAATTAATCAAGTCCCTGTAAAAGCCCTGACAATGGGGATCGGGACGATTTTGTCCGGCAAACGGATTTTGATCATGGCATCCGGAAAAAGCAAGGCCCAAGCGGTGAAGCAGCTTCTGGACGGGCGCATCAGCGAAGCATTCCCCGCCTCCGCCCTGCACGCGCATCCGGATGTGACGGTCTTGATTGATGAAAAGGCTGCGGGCGGCGATTGAAAGGATTTGACCTATGCAGATTGATAAACAATCTCCGATTCCGATTTACTTTCAGATTATGGAACAATTAAAAACACAAATCAAAAACGGCGAGCTGGAAGCGGATGCGCTGCTTCCGTCGGAGCGGGAATACGCCGAACAATTCGGCATCAGCCGAATGACGGTGCGCCAGGCGCTTTCCAATCTGGTGAATGAAGGATTTTTATACAGGCAGAAAGGCCGGGGAACGTTCGTCAGCAAACTGAAGATGGAACAGCCGCTTCAAGGGCTGACAAGCTTTACGGAAGATATGAGAAGCCGGGGCATGAAGCCGGGGAGCAGACTTGCCGAATACCAGCTGATTCAGGCGACGGAAGAATTATCTTCTATCCTGGGATGCGGCTATCCGGCAACGCTTCATAAAATCATCCGCGTCCGGCTGGCAAATGATATCCCGATGGCGATTGAGGCATCGTACATCCCGTTTGACAAGGCGGGAAAACTGGACGCCTCCCATTTTCAATCATCCATGTATGAGCATATTGAAGCGTACAATCAGATGCCGATCTCACGGGCAAAACAAGAGCTTGAACCGGGAGCCGCTTCCGAGGAAGAAGCTGAGCTGCTCGGTATCCAGCCCGGCGCCCCCGTCCTCTATATCAAGCGGACCACTTATCTGCAGGACGGCACTGCCTTTGAGCACGTCAAATCCGCCTACAGAGGCGACCGCTACACATTCGTGCATTATATGGACAGGGTGAAATGAAACATCTCCAACCGTTACGGGTTGGAGATGTTTTTTTGATCTGCCATTTTCAAATCAAGCCGGTGAATGTTCTCTATGACTCTGTCAAAACGGAGAGGCTGGGGTTCTGATATCTATTTTTATAAAGAAAAGAGTAATAAAATGCTACCCTCTGTTTTGGACAATATACGGAACCTGCTTTGAAATCAGCAGCAGCGGTTCTTTGTTTTTATGAGCCAGTGAAAACATGATTGCGCCTTCAATCATCGAGTTGATTGTCACCCCGAGCTTCTCCGCTTCCTCTTGTTCAAACCCATGCTCAAGAAATTTTGCCGCAAACACATCCGTCCACTTCTTGAACACCTCAACACATGTGCATCTTAACGTTTCATTGATCAGAGCGGTCTCACCCGCCAGCAATCCAACCGGCACGCCCTCAATATTCTGCGGATCATTAAACTGTTCAGCCGTTACATGAATAAAGTGCTGAATCGCTTCTATAGGGTCCGCGAATTGAGACATACTATTCTGTATTTGCTTTTCAACGCATCTTCCCGTATATTTGATCGCCGCAATGGCGAGTTCTGCTTTTCCGTTTGGAAAGTGATGATACACAGACCCTCTGGGTGCTCCGCTCTCTTTTATAATTTGATTCAAACCAGTCGCATGATATCCCTGAATCTGAAAAAGATATGCAGAGGTTTGAATAATTCTTTCTTTTGTCCCGGTTTTACTGTTCATTATGTTTCCTCCTGCATATTACGAAAACCAATCGATTTTAGTATAGAAAAGGGACATAAAAAAGTCAAAAGCACTTATCACAGCAGGGCGCCGCCATTTACGCACAGAAAAAATCCTGCTGACCGTCAGATTTTCTTCTGAGCGATCAGCAGGCTGTATGTTTTCGTTATGGGTTTGAGGCATGCCTGAAATCAAACTGATCCGGAGCCGGGCGATACGGCGTATTTCCCGTTCTGAACATCCACAACGGTGATATTGTTTTGCCGTTGTACGGGTCCTTAACGACGGTGTACCAGTAATAAACGGAATCAGGCTGCAGGCCGTCCCAGACCCAATTTGCGGTTTTTCCGCTTTTTACGTGTTTTTTATGACCGAGCAGTTCGTTCGTATAGATGTTGCATTCAAAATAATCGGTCGCTACCCTTTTCCTCTTCGGCTGTAAATCCATTTCTGCTGAGAATTCGTCTTTATCAGCGAACAGATCGGTGTCATAGTAATTGATGTCATCCGTGTACGGCGAGTAGGAGAACATGTGAACCTGATTGGCGGCCTGATCGAATTGCATCATGCGCATAAAGCCCTGCCCCCCTTCCGGACCGTCCTGGTAGTCGGTCAGAATTTGGTGGACGAGGCGGTCCGGTTTTCCGTCCCCGTCATCGTCAAGCGCATCGGTTTTTTTCATGGCGTTATGGTAATGGCCGCTTAATACCATCGCCACATTGCGATTCGGCTTGACGACTTTTCGATAGATCGTTTCCCCGATCGGGCTTCGATTTCCGCTCACAAGCAAGTACTCATGAAAGCATAAGATGGCGGTTCGGTCCGGATACCTCTTTAGCACTTGATTGATCCAGTCAATCTCTTGTTCCGCAATGCCCCAGCCCATATAAATCATAATAAAATCGTTCCCGCTTGCCGACAGCAGGTCATAATGCCCGCGGTTATTTTTATATGATCCGCCGTAATGCATGTTCTGTTCAAACCGGCGGCTCCCGAAGAAATCCCCGAAGGTTCGGTATGTGCCGTCTTTATGGCCGACGTCGTGATTGCCGGCAAGCACTCCGTACGGAATCCCCGCCTTGTCAAGCGTCCGCATGGAGTGATCGGCGTTTTTCCACTGTTTCATCACCATTGAATCATCGACGATATCGCCGGTATGAAAGACATATTTAATATTGTGCTTTTCCTTATTTTCTTTGATCCACTCTGTCATTTTGTCAAAAATGTGCGGGTGTCCTTGTGCGTAATACTGTGTATCCGACATCCAGACAAACGTGTAATTGCCTTTCGCCGGTATTTGATCCTGCACGATGACATTCATTTTTGAGTTCTTCACCACATCCGCTGCGGAAACGGCGGCTTTTAGTGTAAACGGCTTTTTATCTTTGGCAAGGACGCTGTCCGCCTCCTGCCAGCGGCTTGTCCGGTAATTCCAAATATACATGGTTACCTTTCGGCCGGGCAGAGAGCTTCCTTTCCAGACCGCCTCAGCCAGATCCGTTTCGTCGATAGACGGGTCAACGGAGACTTCGAACCGGTGATAAGGAAAACGCTCCATACTTTCCGCCGATACGGTTTTTCCGTCATTTGCCGAAATGCGGTTCATTTCCGGCAGGGTAAACGGCATTTCATTTTCTTTTATGCCCCTCGGCGGTTCCGTTAATGAGGCGTGTTTATACACTTTCACGCTGCCCGGATTCCGCGCGGTATAACGGAAGCCGCGATAAAATGATACATTCATGTCATCCTTCGTCGGGTCTTTTACCCGGACGGACAGCTTTGCTTTGTGGGCGCCGATTTTTTGATCCGCAAGCTCCGGCTGGTTCGGCTCCTCCCGTTTGATATGGAAGGTGCGGACGGACGTTGTTTCATTTCCGGCAAGGTCTGCCGCAATGATGGTAAGGGTATGTTTTCCGGGCTTGAGATCGGCTGATGACGTGTGATGCGGGAGCGTAATGCTTTCTCCGTCCAAAAACGCTTTGACCTCTTCCACTTTGCTCCATTTGTCACGGATGTCCGCATTCAGCTCAACATTACCTTTCAGCGCCGCGCCTTCTTTGATACTCGGGACAATCTTCGGCCCCGTATTGTCCACCCGCACAGATTGGCTCAGCTGCTCCTCACCGTCGCTAACAAAAATATGGTGATAGCCTTCAGAAAGCTTCGCCGTGTTCCACGGCAGCAGCCGTGACGTAAACAAATGATCCGGCAGGCTGAATGAGAAGGTCTTCTGCTGATTCGCCCGCCTGCCGTCACCGATAAACAGCTGCTCAGCCGGATCCGTCTTCCCGTCTTTGATCACCGTTCCGTCCGAAAGCACCAGACGGGCATGTTTCACGACAAAATCATCCCGATTCTCTCCCGTGTCATACGGAGAAACCTTTGAGCCCGAACGGATGGATACTTTCTGTGTTTTGCCCCCTTTTTGCAGCAGACGTTCCGGAAGGAGAACCGAGTGCGTTCTGTAACGGTGAGACGGATCGTCAAAAATGTGCAGCACCTCTTTTTCCATTATGACGGTGTTTTGAAAATAAAGATTCGTTTTCCGGGCATCGAAGGCGAAATAGACCTCTTTTTCCAGCGCCGGCCGGGTCTCCTGCCGCTTGCCGTCAATCCACAACTTGATCTTATCGGCGCTGACGTCGGAAGTCGCTTTGAGCAGATAGGTGCCGGATATCGTATCTTCGGGTTCAACATTCATTCTGAGTCCGTGTGATTTGCTCGTCTGTTCAATGTCAATCATCTTGACGGGCGTTTTTGCTTCATTTTCTCCATCACTGGCTGCGATATAATACTCAAGCTGATCCTGGCCGAGCAGCTCCGGGGAATAAAGAATGTGATGGTATAAGCTGTCGTTGCGGTCTTTTTCGGCCAGAATTCGTTTGAATGGTTTTTTCTCATTGGTCCGGTAATAAAACGCGGCTGTTTTGACAAGGTTTTTGTCTTTTATGTCAGCCTTTAATTCAATGCTTTCAGCGGGCCGGACGGGCTTTCTGTCTGTAAGGTCTTCGATGACCGGTTTTTCCTTGTCGGGTTTTATCACCCTTTTCTGCTGCGGGATCTGCGCCTGAAAAACAGAGCCCGGTGACGGCTTATGCTCGCTCGTGGAGATCCTCAGCAATTCTCCCGTTCCGTTCAGCGGATATTTGTACAGCAAAGAAGTCAGCCGGCGGAAAGCGTGTTTCCGGTAATGCGCTGAGGCGATACCCTTGCCGGTATTTGCCGACAGCACCACCGTACGCGGGCGGCCGTTGGACATTCCGTCCGTCCCTTCGATGACGGCGAGATGTTCTCCCTCCTTCAGGCGTGTCCTGTAATAGCGATTGAAATCATCTATCGTCAGTTCTGATGCGGCGCGTCTCAGCCAAAACACGTAAGTCCCGCCTGACGGAATGACGGTATCTTCTTTCGGCCTCCATATCATATCTGATTCCGGCCCTTCCTTCGGATAGCGGTAGCGGATGTGATAGTCTTTAAAATGAATGGGTCTGTCCGTCGTGTTATACACCTCGATAAATTCATAGGCATCAGCGCCGTCTTCATTTTTCGTATCAACCGCAAGCTCCGTAATCATCAGCTCGGGAATATGATTCAAATCGGCTTGATAGCCGTCCAGCTTCAGCCGCTTTTTCTCCGATTCCGCCCGCTGTCTGCCGTTGGTGAAAACGAGGTAATATTCCAATTCTCCATTCCAGATATCCCGCTTTGAAACCTGGGCCGTAAACAGCCGGATTGCGCCTGGCGCGGGCTCCATCGGCACCATTTTAAACCCAAGCTCATTGCTTTGTTTATAAAAAAGAAACGCCGAAAACGCTTGATAGTCAGCATTCCGTACATGAGCCTGTATGAACAGGTTTCTTTTCATTTCCGCCTTTACTTCGATTTGGGGAGGATTCTCCAGAAGCGGTATGTAATGAGGCGGCTGTCCGAATTCCTGCTGATTCACGGGGATTGCCGATTCTTTGCGCGCCGCATCCGCAGAAGGACTCACACAAAGCAAACCAATCAGAAAAAAGAGCGTCATCACAAGTTTCATCTCATTACCTCCCTATACATTATGTTGCGTCAGGAGGCTGCCGCTTATGTAAATCACACATAAAAAAGCTGCCCTCTCGGGACAGCTCGTTTTTTACCTTTTTCTAAGCGGCTCCAATATGCCTTTTTGGATCAGCAAGTGGAAAACGGACAGCACGACAGACGCCCAAATGGCGGTGCCGAACCCATCAATCTGAAAGCTGTCTCCCATCAAGGCTGCGGTCATCATTAACGTAATGGCGTTGATGACAAACAGAAAGAGGCCGAGGGTCACAACCGTGACGGGCAATGTCAATATGACGATGATCGGCTTGATCAGCACATTTAACACAGAAAGAATCACACTGGCGATGACAGCCGCTCCGATACTGCTGATATGGACGGAATCAAAATATCCCGCGATAACGATTAATAATAAAGCATTTACTAAAATGCTGACTGCCCATTTGATCATTTATTTCAAATCTCCTTCTAAAGGTACAACAAAACACCAGATAATATATACAATCGGCACGATTCCGCTCGTGACAAGCGCTAATACAACGGTGATAATGCGCAAAAGCGACGCATCCATATTGACGTACTCCGCCAAACCGCCGACGACGCCGGCGATTTTACGGTTTTTTTCTGAACGGTAAAGTCTTTTCATCCAATCACCTCTGAGTATGCTTGAGCTTAATGGCTCCTGTTAACGATTCTGAGAAAATCGAGAGATGCTGATCATGGCCTTGATTTGATGCCAGCATCAGTTCTTTTTGAATGGTATCATTCTTTTCCTTTAAAATTTCGGCATCAATCAGCTCATGGCTGAGAGAGCCGAGATTGCTTTTCAGCTCCGCTTTCACCGCCGAATCATCAGGCAGAGCGATATCCACGTTTCCGGTCGTCGTTTTCGTGTAGATGGAGCGGCAGTGCGGCGCTGTCACGGTAAGCATGATATTGCCGTTAAAGCTTTGAACGTCAATGGATTCACTCGATCCGCGCAAATCAATCAAGCCGTTGATCGTTTCCGCTTCAATCGCGCCGCATTGATGTCCGGCCAGCTTGATTTGTCCGTTAGCCGTTTCCGCCGACGCTTTATCAGCCGTCAAATGAGAGAATGACAGAACGCCGTTTGTCGTTTTCGCCGAGAATTCTTTTACATGTAAATGTTCCCCTCTGATCGGTCCGTTAAACAGCTTCACTCTTATCTTATCGTACTCTTTCTGGGGAACATAAAGCGTGACATTGGTTTTCATCGTTTTCTTTTCCGTGCGGACAAAAAACTTATTGCCCTTCACTTCACACTCAATGTGCTGAAGAAATGCGGTGCGCGCCGCCTCCTGACTGTCCGCCCGGTACACTTTCGCCTGGCACTCCGCTCTGATATCTTCATCCGCCCACGGCACGATATTGACGCTGCCGTTTGCGATCTGCATATCAATGGCCGAGAATTCACTGTCTTTAAATTGAAAAATATGCTGCACTTCATGTGCGTGGCCGAAATTCAGATCAAGATCCGCTTCCTTCACTTTTTTGACGGCAGAATCAATCCAGTCGAACAGCTTCGCCCCGAGCGACGGCTTTTGGCTTCCTTTTGCCCCGCTTTCGAAATCTTCCGCAGGTTCCTGGACCTCCGCAGATAATGCGGTGATCTGCTCTTCTTTTTCTTTATATTCATGATCCAGTTTTTCAATGAGCGTCAGTGCTTCCTGCGCCGTCAGCATGCCGTCTTCCACAAGCTTTAAAATCCGTTCTTTCTCCTGTTTCATACAAAACGCCTCCCCCGACTTTTCTTACACCTGGCGTAACACCTTAATTCCCTGCACGATATTCCAAATGACCATTCCGATGAGGATCAGAAAATAAACAGCTGCTCCTGTTATCATAACAAAAACGGGCACCATACTCTCCCCCTGAGCCGTAATCAACCCGCCGACAACACCCGCGGTCACAATCAGCAATCCCGCAAACGGAATGATATGGGAAATCAGAGCTCGCATGGCATGCCGCTTCGTCTCTTTTTCATCGACGACAAAATAAGCCACAATCGGAAGAATGAGCGGCGCGAGAAACACGCTGAAATAACAGATTGATGCGATAATCGCTTGATTTCGGTTCAATAAAAACACTCCCTGTGCCGTGATGTAAAAACCCTTCCTTATACATACGTATGACGAATGGGCGGGTTTCATTTTCATGCTAAGGACATGCTTCGTTATACGTAATTTTTGATTTCAGAGATTTCACTATAGAATCTTTTCCCCGAACCGATTACAATATGTAACAAAGCCTGACCGTATGCAAGGAGGACATACAAATGGAGAAAGATCCCGAAAACGCCCAAGTAACGGAAGAGAGTCTGCGAAATTTAATTCGCGAACAGAAAAGAATGAACAGCGAAATGCTGGCTGAATTGGAACAGATCAAAGCAGCCCCTCTTCCCATTTCCCATGATATCCAATATATAAAAGTGCTGCTGGACAGCAGCAGCACCCATATTCTGCAGGACTTAATGCATTTAAGCAAACAGCTTCCCCAACAGAAAAAAGCCTGTAACACAACAGCCCAAAACCGGTGAGTTTTGGGCTGTTTTTATTGATCTATTATGTGGCTGCCGTTTCTTTTTCAGCCAGCAATGTTTTCATCCGTTTTTTATCACGTTCCATTACCGGTTTCAGATAGCGGCCCGTATATGATTCTTTCACTTCGACAACTTCTTCAGGCGTCCCGGAGGCTACGATCGTGCCGCCGCCCGCTCCGCCTTCAGGTCCCAGATCGACGATGTAGTCCGCCGTTTTAATGATATCGAGATTGTGTTCAATGACTAAAACGGTATCACCGTTATCGACGAGTCTTTGAAGCACAACCAAAAGCCTTGCGATATCATCAACGTGGAGGCCTGTCGTCGGTTCGTCCAAAATATACAGCGTCCGGCCGGTGGAACGCTTATGCAGTTCGGAAGCGAGCTTGACGCGCTGCGCTTCTCCGCCTGACAGCGTCGTCGCCGGCTGGCCGAGCGTCACATACCCGAGTCCGACATCGGCAAGCGTTTGAAGCTTGCGTTTGATTTTCGGGATATTTTCAAAGAAAGACAGAGCATCTTCCACCGTCATATCCAGAACGTCAGAAATGCTTTTTCCTTTGTATGTGACCTCCAGCGTCTCCCGGTTGTAACGTTTGCCGTGGCACACTTCACACGGGACGTACACGTCAGGAAGGAAATGCATCTCAATTTTGATGATGCCGTCGCCGCGGCAGGCCTCACAGCGCCCGCCTTTTACATTAAAACTGAACCGGCCTTTTTTATAGCCGCGCACCTTTGCTTCATTTGTCTGCGCGAATACATCGCGGATATCATCAAACACGCCCGTATAAGTTGCCGGATTTGATCTCGGTGTCCGGCCGATCGGCGCCTGGTCGATGTCGATCACCTTATCAAGGTGGTCGAGGCCTTTGATTTCTTTATGGCTTCCCGGTTTCGCTTTGGCTTTATGAAGCTTTTGCGCAAGCGCCTTATGCAGAATTTCATTCACAAGCGTGCTTTTTCCGGAACCGGACACACCTGTCACCGCCGTAAAAGTGCCGAGCGGGAATTTGGCGTTCGCTTTTTTCAGGTTGTTTTCTGAAGCGCCTTTGATTTCAATGAACCGGCCGTCAGGCTTTCTTCTCTCCGGAGGCATCGGGATGAATTGAGCCCCTGACAAATAGCGTCCGGTCAGAGAGTCCGCATCATTCATCACTTCTTCAGGCGTCCCCGCCGATATGACGCGGCCGCCGTGAATGCCGGCGCCCGGACCGATATCTATCAAATAATCGGCAGCCATCATCGTATCCTCATCATGCTCAACGACAATCAGTGTGTTGCCGAGATCCCTCATGTTTTTCAGCGCGCTGATCAGACGGTCATTGTCACGCTGGTGAAGGCCGATGGACGGCTCATCAAGAATATACAGGACGCCTGACAAACGGGAGCCGATCTGCGTCGCAAGCCTGATGCGCTGGGCTTCTCCGCCTGACAGCGTGCCCGCCGCCCGGCTCAGCGTCAGGTAATCAAGACCGACTTTATCTAAGAAGCTGAGCCGCTCCACAATCTCTCTTAAAATTAAATCGGCAATCTGCATATCTTTCTCAGACAGCGTCAGGTTTTTGAAAAATTCAAGCGCGTCGCCGACAGAAAGTTCGGTAATGGTTCCGATATGACGCCCGTTGACCAAAACGGCAAGCGCTTCTTTCTTCAGCCGGTAGCCTTTGCACGTCGGGCACGATTTCTGTGACATGTACTGCTCCATCTGTTCACGGATATAATCGGAGCTTGTCTCTTTATACCGTCTCTCAATATTGCGCAGCACACCTTCAAATTCAATTTCATTTTCGCGCACTTGTCCGAAATCATTCTCGTATTTAAAGTAGATCCGTTCATTGCCGCTGCCGTACAGCACTTTATCAAGCTGATGCTTCGGCAGGTCTTTGACCGGAGTCTCCATATCAATGCCGTAATGGCGGCAGACCGCCTGAAGCAGCTGCGGATAATATTGTGAACTGATCGGCGTCCACGGCGCGATGGCGTGTTCCTTTAATGACAGCTCGGGATTGGGGATGACGAGCTCAGGGTCCACTTCCAGCTTCAAGCCGAGACCGTCGCAAGTCGGACAGGCGCCGAACGGACTGTTAAATGAAAACAGCCGGGGTTCAAGCTCCCCGATAGAAAAACCGCACAGCGGACAGGCGTGATGCTCGCTGAACATCAGCTCCTCCTGACCGATGACATCTATCATGACACGGCCTTCCCCTAAACGGAGCGCGGTTTCCAGCGAGTCGGAAAGCCGGGCGGCAACGCCTTCCTTGACAACGATCCGGTCAATGACTACTTCAATGGAATGCTTTTTGTTTTTTTCAAGTTCAATATCGTCGGAAAGCTCGGCCATTTCTCCGTCAATCCGCACCCTTACGTAACCTTGCTTTCTGATTTGGTCAAGCACTTTGACATGGGCGCCTTTTCTGCCTGAGATGATCGGCGCAAGCACTTGAAGCTTCGTCCGCTCCGGATATTCAAGAATCCGGTCAACCATCTGTTCAATCGTTTGCGACGTAATTTCAATGCCGTGCTCCGGGCAGTGCGGTTTCCCGACTCTCGCGTACAGCAGCCGGAGATAATCATAAATCTCCGTTACCGTTCCGACGGTTGACCGCGGATTGCGGCTTGTCGTTTTCTGGTCAATGCTGATCGCCGGGGAAAGCCCTTCGATCGCATCAACGTCCGGCTTATCCATCTGCCCTAAAAATTGGCGCGCATAGGCAGAAAGCGATTCAACATACCGCCTCTGTCCTTCCGCGTAAATGGTGTCAAAGGCAAGGGATGATTTTCCCGATCCGGACAGCCCCGTCACGACGACGAGCTGATCCCGCGGAATCGTTACATCAATGTTTTTTAAATTGTGCGCCCTTGCGCCTTTCACCTCGATCCGGTCAATTGCCATGTGTTCATCATCCTTCCGCTTTAAGCTCTAACAGTAAATCACGAAGCTCTGCCGCCCGCTCGAAATCAAGCGCTCTGGCCGCTTCTTTCATTTCGTGCTCCATTTGCTCAACGACTTTCTGGCGTTCTTTCTTCGTCATCTTCGCCAGTTTAGGCGCGGCTTTTGTTTTATATTCTTCTTTATCCTCAGCGGCCTGCGTCGCGCGGATCACATCGCGGATTTCCTTATTGATCGTTTGCGGCGTAATGCCGTGAATTTCGTTAAAGCGCTCCTGCTGTTCCCGGCGGCGCTTCGTTTCATTAATCGCGATTTCCATCGAATTCGTGATTTTATCGGCATACATGATGACGCGGCCTTCCGCGTTTCGTGCCGCCCGTCCGATCGTCTGAATCAGCGAACGTTCAGAACGGAGGAAGCCTTCTTTATCCGCATCGAGAATGGCGACAAGTGACACTTCCGGAATATCAAGCCCTTCCCTCAGCAGGTTGATGCCGATTAACACATCATGTTTTCCGAGGCGGAGGTCACGGATGATTTCAATCCGTTCAAGCGTCTTAATCTCGGAATGCAGATAATTGACCTTGATGCCGATTTCCTTGAGATAATCGGTCAGATCCTCTGACATTTTTTTCGTTAAAGTCGTCACGAGAACGCGTTCATTCCGTTCTATCCTCGCCTGAATCTCGCCGATCAGATCATCAATCTGTCCTTCGATCGGCCGGACGTCAATGAGGGGATCGAGGAGTCCCGTCGGTCTGATGATCTGCTCGATCATTTCCGGCGTATGCTCAATTTCATACGGTCCCGGAGTCGCCGACACGTACACGATATTGTGCATGTGTTTCTCAAATTCCTCGAATCGGAGCGGACGGTTGTCAAGCGCTGACGGCAGGCGGAACCCGTGATCGACAAGCACCTGTTTTCTCGCCTGGTCACCGTTGAACATGCCGCGCACCTGCGGAATCGTCACATGTGATTCATCAACGACAATCATAAAATCGTCCGGAAAATAATCAAGCAGCGTATATGGCGTAGAGCCCGGCGGACGGAGTGTCAAATGTCTTGAATAGTTCTCGATCCCTGAGCAAAAACCCATTTCCCGCATCATTTCAAGATCGTATCTCGTCCGCTGCTCAAGCCGCTGCGCTTCAAGGAGCTTGCCGTTTTCGTGCATCACTTTCAAGCGCTCCTCAAGCTCCTGTTCAATATTCAGAATCGCTTTTTCCATCTTTTCCGCCCGGGTGACGAAGTGGGAAGCCGGGAAAATCGCCACATGGTCACGGTCGCCGAGAATTTCTCCGGTCAAAGCGTCGACCTCTCTGATCCGCTCAATTTCATCTCCGAAAAATTCCACTCTGATACAATGTTCGTCACGGGAAGCCGGGAAGATTTCCACAACGTCTCCGCGCACGCGGAACGTCCCGCGCTGAAAGTCGATATCATTGCGGGCATACTGGATATCCACAAGCTTTCTCAGCAGCTCGTTCCGCTCAATCTCCATTTCCGGTCTGAGCGACACGACCATTTCCCGGTATTCTTCAGGCGAACCGAGACCGTATATGCATGACACACTCGCAATAATAATGACATCTCTCCGTTCAAACAGAGAGGATGTCGCGGAGTGTCTCAGTTTATCAATTTCATCATTAATGCTTGCGTCTTTCTCTATAAAAGTATCCGTTTGAGGCACGTACGCCTCCGGCTGATAGTAATCGTAATAGCTGACAAAATATTCGACAGCGTTGTTCGGGAAAAACTCCTTAAACTCGCTGTACAGCTGTCCGGCAAGGGTTTTGTTATGGGCAATGACCAGTGTCGGTTTATTCACTTCTTTAATCAGATTGGACACGGTAAAGGTTTTGCCCGTCCCTGTCGCACCCAGGAGAGTCTGGTGTTTTCTGCCTTCCTGTATGCCTTTGACAAGCTTCTCAATCGCTTGCGGCTGATCTCCCTGGGGCTGATATTTCGAGACTAACTCAAAACGATCTTTCACAAAAAAGCCTCCGTTTCTTTACGAAATCTTCCTATTGATATAGTAACACAATGACGGGCAAAATCACTAAAAATACGAACTAAAGTTCGATGGTTTATTTTTACCAAGTCAATTTTTGTATAAAAAACCTGCTTTTATGGCGTAAAAGCAGGCATTCTATTTCATATTCACCATGTCAGGCATTGTCTTTCTTTTTGTCTGCTTCTTTTTTGGCCATGTACAGCCCTCCGGCCACCAGCGATACGACATCCAATCCAACGATAAAATACGTTTCGGTGTAACCCTTTAAATAGGATGCGAAAAGCAGTGCGGCTGTGAGAGCGATCGCCACATAGTGGTTAAACGTGACGCGCGTAAAAAGGACGACCAGCATAAAAGGGAAACATAATGCAAAAACGGCTTTTGTAATCACAAAAACCCTCCTCGGGAATTCTTCATCTCATCTGATTATAGTAAAAAATGAAGAATCGGACAATCGTTCCCCTGCTATCACAATACCCTTTTTCAGCAGTCTTCAATCATCTGTCAAAAAAAATGTGAATATAAATCCATTGAACCATTAACCAGATGAACCGAATTACCTTTCTTCAGCCGAAAGGATGAGAAGGTTTAGGTCTTTGTATCTTTGACAGTTTCTTCCTCCCTCTTTACAATGTAATGATAGTGTTTACTATCATTTTTCTTGGATGAAGAAAAAAAGGGGGTCATACCGCATGTATTCAGTGCGATTTCAAAAAGCGGAAGAATCGAGCCGCTCTGCAGGAGCAAAAGGAATGAACCTGATTAAACTGACGAAAAACGGGCTGCCCGTTCCCGGCGGTTTCATCATTCAGACGAATGCCCTGACACGTTTTATGGAAGACAACGGGCTTCAAGCAGATCAGGAACAGATGGAGCGCGCCATTATGAACGGCACGTTTTCAAAAGAGCTTCGGGAGGAACTGACCGCGTCGTTTTATGAATTGAGAGAATCATACGCCTCTGTCGCCGTACGTTCCTCCTCCGCGTCCGAAGATCTTGAAGGGGCTTCTTTCGCGGGCCAGTACGAAACCTATTTAAATATCAAAACAGAAGAAGAGTTTCTCGGAAAAGTGAAAGAATGCTGGGCTTCCTTCTTCTCGGCGCGGGTCAGCGGTTATAAAGAGAAAATGAACAATGACACCGCAGAACCGTTAATGGGCGTTGTCGTGCAAGGGCTTATCAATTCCGAGGTTTCAGGGGTCATTTTCAGCCGCAACCCCGTCACACATGATGACGGAGAGCTGATGATCAGCGCGAGCTACGGTCTCGGAGAAGCAATCGTCTCCGGCAGCGTGACGCCCGACACATTTATCGTCAATAAAGACACATTTCAGATTGAAAAAGAAATCGGCTTAAAAGAAATGTATATCGTTTCTAAAGACGAAGGCGTGACGGAAAAAGAGACGACCGCTGACATGAGAAACCGCTTCTGCCTTGATGACGAGAGCATCAAAGAGCTTGCCATGCTGACGATAAAGACGGAAGAACTGTACGGTTATCCCGTGGATCTCGAATTCGGATTTGCCGAAAATAAGCTGTATCTGCTTCAGGCCAGGCCGATTACAACGATCGTGCAGGATCAGAAAGCGGCAGACGAAGAACGGGAATTTATCATGACGCCCCAGGATCAGAAAGATTTTTGGCTCAATATGGAGGCCAATATAGAAGGCCCCGTCAGCCCGTTATTCGCCTCACTCATTGTGCCGGCTTTGGAATACGGCCTCAAAGAGAGCACGAAGGCATTCCCTGTAATGGGCATCGAAATCGAGCGTGTCAAACTTCATCAGGGCCGTGTTTTTTCCAGACAGCATAAGACGGACGACAAGCTGCCCGCAGAACAGTTAGAAGCGCTTTTCCCCGTCTTGGCTGACCGCATGTACGATATTATTCAGGAAACCTTTCTGCCTTTTTATCAAAAGCTGGACGAACTGGCGCATACAGACCATACGCCGGAGACTGCCCTTAATGCGTTCCGAAACCTGCAAGACTTCTATTTAAAAGGATACGCAGAACATTTCAATATTGTCTTTCCGCAGGTTGCGTTAAACATGATACTGGAATCCATGTACGGACAGGTTGAGAAAGAAAACACCTCCCTTCTGTACGAAATGCTGGCTGGCGTCATGAATAAGTCATTGGAGACCGACAGACAGCTGTGGCTGCTTTCCGGACAAGTAAAAGACAGCCCTGAGCTGCGGCGCGTCTTTACGGTTTCTCATGCCGATGAGCTGCATCAGACGCTTCTGCAATCAAATGAGGGAAAACGCTTTCTCGAACAAGTCGGTGAATTTTTACAGGAATACGGCTGGAGATCCGTGAAAAGTCATGATCTCATTGAAGAAACTTGGGCGGAAAACCCTTATTTCGCTTTGGCCAACATTCAGAACTATGTCCGGAACGGATACGATTTTGACAGTGAGTTTCATAAAACGATAGAAAAACGAAAACAGCTCTACGCCGACTTTATGGATAGAATTGAAGATGACGGCTTCCGGGAGACGTTTGACCGCTATTATCAGTGGACATTGTCTTCATCCGTCATCAAAGATGATCACCATTTTTATATTGATGCGATGCTGGACGCCAAAGCGCGCCTTTGCCTTCTGAAAATCGGCGGGCTGCTTCAAAAACAAGGCGTAATCGATGATCGGGAGGATATGTGGTACTTATACAGCGATGAAGTCGAGAAAGCGTTGGTGTCGCCGGTTCCGATGCAGGAAAAAGCCGCTGAACGAAAACAGCTCTTCCAGCAATATCAATTGCTTGAAGCCCCCGCTTATCTCGGGACTCCGACTTCGGAACAGCTGAAAATGGCTGAACAGATTACCGGCTCCATCACAGAAGATGAAAAAAACACTGAACATCAAATTTACGGACTTGCGGCGTCAAGCGGAATCGCAAGCGGCCCTGTGAAAGTCATTCGTGACGCAAGTGAATTTTCCCGTTTTTCAACAGGAGACGTGCTTGTCTGCAAAATGACGACACCGCTGTGGACCAGTCTGTTCCAGGATGCAAAGGCCGTCATTACGGACACGGGCGGCATCCTGTCACATGCGGCGATCATCGCGAGGGAATACGGGCTCCCGGCCGTTCTCGGCACACGTGCCGCGACTGACAGGCTCAACGACGGAGATATCGTCACGGTGGACGGGACAAACGGCAAGATTACGATTGTCAAACGCGCTTCATGCTAGGTTTCCCTCTTTATTGACGGGCAGGGCGGGTGTATACTTGTCCTGCCAGTATTTACGCGAGGTGAAACATGTTGAGAACGACGAACAAGAGAATTATTGACGCCGCGATGAATCTGATCATCCAAAAAGGATACCGCGCAGCGACAACAAAAGAAATCGCAGAAAAAGCAAAAGTAAGCGAAGCAACGATTTTCCGTAATTTTAAAAACAAACAAGGATTAATGAAAGCCATGATTGAACAGCAGACGCCGGTTCCGGAAAGCATGATCACCAAGGCGGAAGGCGATTTGTATGAGGATCTTCTTCATTTCGCCGCGACCCTTCTTCAGCAATTGGAACAAAAAAAAGAAGTGTTCCGCATCTGCCTGCGCGAACCGGAACTATTCGAAGACGTCCTGCAGGATATTGTCGTATATCCGCAATCCGTGAAAAAGCATTTAATCGTTTACTTTAAGGAGCTGACAAAGAAAAATATGATAAGCCCCGGCAGCGAAGAAGCTAATGCAGACGTCTTTATGACGATGATTTTCGGTTATTTTATACACCGGCTGCAGCTGGGAAAAAGAGTCATTACTCTCTCTGAGGAAACGATGCTGAAACACAGCACTGAGATTTTCATGAAAGGCATTACCGGCCGGTCATTTTCCGGCTCCAAGGAGGATGAAGGATGGGTTCAAAGAAAGAATGGGCGCTGATCGTTTCGCTTTTGCTGGGAGCCATACTCGTTCCCATCAATTCTACGATGATCGCAGTCGCCCTTTCATCCATTTCCCGCTCATTCAGCGAATCAATTGCCAGCATCACATGGGTAGTGACCGTGTATTTAATCGTGATGGCCGTGACACAGCCCATTGCCGGCAAACTCGGTGATATGTACGGAAACAAAAAAATGTATTTATGGGGCGTCGGCCTTTTTCTCATCGCATCATTGGGGTGCGCCCTCTCGCCAAGTCTTTTCTTATTGATTTTCTTCCGGGCGCTTCAGGCTGCCGGCGGCGCTTTGCTTACGCCAAACAGCATCGCCATCATCCGCCATGTCGTGTCTGAAAAACGGCTTCCGAAAGTATTCGGCTTTTTCGGCCTCGGTGCCGGGCTTGGTGCGGCTCTCGGTCCGTTTATCGGCTCTCTTTTAATTGAGAGCTTCAGCTGGCATTCGATCTTTTGGGTCAACATTCCGTTTCTTGCAATCGCACTTGTGACGGCATTAGTGATGTTTCCTAAATATAAAGAAGAAACGTCTGACGCTCCGCTTGATATCATCGGGTCCGTTTTGCTTGCCGGAAGCATAGTATCTATTATTCTTCTGACGAAAAATGAAAGCTCTTTGGGCTATTGGGTGTACGCACTGCTCATTCTCGTATTTGTTCCGCTATTTTTCAGGCGGGAGCTGCGCACGAAACATCCGATTATTGATTTTGACCTGTTTAAAAACACGACCTTTACGAGCGCCAATCTGTCGGTTCTGTTAAGCAATTTAATGATGTACGCCGTGTTATTGATTATGCCGCTCTTTATGACCGGCCACTTCAGCATGAATACATCGCACAGCGGCATGGCGCTGTCAGTCTTTTCTGTTTTCATGTCCGCCAGCAACTGGGGCGGAGCTCAGCTGCATCAGAAATGGGGCGCGCGAAGAATGATTTTTCTGTCCTTCGGGCTGATGGCCGTAGCCAATCTCTTATTTCTGCTTTTGGTTTATTCCCATTCCGTTCCGTTTCTTATGGCATCGCTTATTGTCGGAGGCATCGCGTCAGGTGCGGGGCTGACGAGCATGCAGGTATCTTCTCTTGCGACGGTAGAACCGGGCATGTCCGGCATCGCATCCGGGATTTTCTCCACCTTCCGTTATTTCGGAAGCATTATTTCTTCAGCGCTGATCGGTTTAATCTCCGGGTTTCATATTCTGTTTATCATATTGATCGGAGTTTCTGTGATCGGCTTGTTCGTATCGCTTGGTATCAAGTCCGGGGAAACCGTTCAGACGAAAAAAAGCCATTCGGCATAAACGAAAAAGGTTCCGTAAGCATCTGCTTTCCGGAACCTTTTCCAGTTTTCCTTCTTCATTTTCTCTTTCAAAGTGTCATCGCAATGCCGTTTGCTTTATGAGAATCTTTTTATTTACAAGAGAAAAGGGGAATGTAAATGGCTGAGAGTTCCGATCAAGTTCGGCGCTGACATCGTAATCCGGCCGTAAAAAAAGCCCGGCCGCTGTGTTGTTAGCGGCACCAGGCTTTTTATATGTGATTTTTCATAATTAATAAAACTGAAAGCTTATTATTTCCAATGTTTTTTCTTAATTTTTTTCATAATTCTCCTTACTAAAACCTACCTAAAACAATTATTGAATATTACTTTTATAATTAAGCAAAATTAAGTAACAATCATTGAAGGATTCTCAGACTGATAAAATTTATTTTAAATATAATATTTCAAAACACATTGATCCTCCTTCTAAAGTTGAGTCGCGTCACTTTAGTAGAATCATACCGTGGCTTCCCTTGTCAAAAGGCACAGTTCTTTTTTACACCACTACTTGAGACTTTAACGTTTCTCTCATTTGAATTAATTCAAAATAGAATTAATGGGGGAGATTACCCCCGTATTTCCAGGCGATCCAGGTGGGTGGCCTGGTAAATATTTTGAGTCTCTGTATCTTTAACAATAGTATTTACAATATCATTAGGATACCGATTCAAAAAAAAATGTTCTCCTTTAAACTTATGAAATTTCACGTTTCCTTCAACAACTTCACTCCATTTATGCATTTCATTGATATGAGTCGAAAAATCGCTATCCGCATAAAAAACGCTTACTCCACAACTTATTTTTTCTGCTTTGGGCTGAAACTTATAATTGTCCAAAATTATAAAATCTGCTCGCAAAATCGGAAGAAACATATCCATAATCTCTTTTGTATAAAACTCCTCTGGTATTCCCCCATATTGTTCCACCTTTGTCAAGAAAGTTTCATTAGTCATATTTTCAATGTCTTCTCTCTTTTCAAAAATATGTGGAGCATCTCGCCCAGAAAAAAACAGATGCCTTGGTTCCTTAGTTCCCATTTGCTTAAGTTTATAATATATCTCATAAGTCAATAAGGCTCCCATGCTGTGTCCAAATATAACATATTCATCGTCATATTCTAATTGTTCACTTATTCTTTTGGCGATATCTTCACTTGCTTCACCAACAGACTGGTAACAAGGCTCTGTGAATCGAGTTCCTCTTCCAGCCAATTCACATATACACAATTCATATCTATCCGGCAGTAGTTTTTTCCATTCATAATATGCATTTACCGACGCTCCAGCATATGGAATAGGAAATACTTTTATTTTATTTATTTCACTCACTCCTATGTTCAACTTGAGCCCACTATCATTACTATATAAACCTATAAGTATTCAAGATACATTTAATTGTACTTCTCTATCTCTCGCTGCTCTGCCAGCAACAAATTCACCATATCACTATAGCTATTCAAACCGTCTGTCTGATTATTTGCCTTCAGATATACATCATTTACATTTCTTGAAATACTTGAAATAACACCCTCATACTTATCCCGGTACTGCTCATTTTGTTCTATATCATGCTGCACCGCCTTGGACAGACTGGACATTATATCAGACGCCTGATCTGGATCCACTTTCTTTAGCTCAGATATAGAATAATCAAATGCTAGAAAAAAACCACTGTAAAGTATCATTGGATCATCCTGCTGCTTACATGCCAGATATGCTATAAAATTTGCCTCATCCTCATGCATGAAACCACTCTGATGTGCCAATTCATGTGCCATAGTAGCAGGCACCAAGAAAACGGGCACATTAACATTGATATTGGATTCATAAGTAAAAGGGACAAAGATACCATTTATCCCTGCATGCGACATTAGCTTTGACATCACAACTGGTTTTGGTGTTGAGTATAAAGAATGCTCCAAAATAGGATATTCCTTTGATAACATTTGCATCGAGAACACTGCGTGTTGTGCATAATAATCAAAAACCTCTGGTACTTGAGCCAAAAGATCAGTGTCCGCTAACTTTTCCCTTGCCAATTCCATTTCAACGGCAAGCGACTTACTCAATTTGACCAGTTCCTCCTTGCTGTAGTTCTCTTCTTTATATTCGGTATAAGACAAAAAAGAATATCTGTAATAGTTTATTCCACCCAAAATAGTATAACAAAAATATATCACGCTACAGATCGTAACTATTCCTAGAGCACCACGATAAACTACCATCCTACGTGCACCTTTACTCATGATGACCTTGCGCACATAATAAACGATATAAAATAGAAATAGTAACACAACCAACACGACGAGCCATTCACTAACAGAAAACTTGACCCAAGAAGGTACAAGTCCTACTGTTTTTGAAAATAACGGATATACAGACCTACTGTATTTCTCCGCCCAATCCTGATGGTTCTGCGCGTATTTTGTCAGTATATAAGCTATAACTCCAAGTGAGATCAACGGCAATCTCTTAAGTAAAAGCTTTTTTATAATGTACTCCCCCTATCCAACATAACCATTATAATCAGTTATTCTTAATATATATCCTGCTAAAGATTCATCTTCTAAAGGTTTTGGAGTTAGCAATAACCTTTCCAATAAGCCATACCTCTCCTTCATTTATTTTTTTATTATTTCAAAATAAAACAGCTAAGAAAATATAATTTTCTTAGCTGTTTTATTTTGAAATCTAGTTTAGGAGTTCTTGAAACTATTCCGAATAATTATGAAAAATCACATTATAATGCTGTCATTTCTTCGTGCTCGTGTTCATCCTGCACGAATAAAATACCTAATTCATGATGTTCGCCTTCATAGGACGCGCGCTGATCAAACCGGATCTCACCGTTCAGGCCGATGATCTCCATTTTTACAAATGTGCGGTTTTTTTGAAGTGCTTCATAAAAATCCGACACATGCTTCACGGGGATGCCGTTTACTTTCGTAATAATCTCACCGATCTTCAGCTCAAGATCGTCCGCGGGTGTATTCGGAATGATGCCGAGCACCATTAAGCCCTGATCCCGCTTAGAGAAATAAAACGGAGCCGCGTTATCGTTCAGCCGCTGTCTCAATGATAAAAACAGGCGTCCGAGCACCGCAATACAAGCGGCAGCTCCGGCAAGCGGAGTCCACCAAAGGGCAGCTGCCCCGAATGCGGTCACGATACCCCCGAGAATCATGACACGTTTCGCCGTTATCCTTATGCTGACTTCCGGAAGTGACCCCTGCACACGCTGTCCGAAGCCGGCGATATAAGGAATCCAGATCAAATGGAAAGAGCCGCCCGGCACGGTAAAGACAGGCCACCAAGAAAGGTGTGACTCAAGCCCGCTGCCCGGCACCAATAAGAAAAGCGGAAGCAGCCATGCGCGATTCGCCAATTGTCGGCCGATGGGCAGGCCTCTGCTGCTGACGACAAGCGCCGGAGATGTTTTCAGATGCGCTGAACGGCAGGCAGCCGCTCCCTCCGTGATAATCAAAAGGCCCATAAACACGGCCGCCGATGCCCAATTCACGCCGAATGCCTGCGGAAACCGATCCGCAAACGGCACTGTGTGGGTATACTGAAGGAGAAACGCAATGAACATGCCGGCGCTGACAATATAAGCTGATGACAGCCAATTCATACGGAACGTCAGCGAAGCCAAAGCCGTCACGGCCGCGATTATGCCGAGAAAACCGAATGGAATCGAAATTCCCAGTCCAAAAAATAATATGGAGAGAAGAATACCCGGTATAAGTCCTTTTATGTATGTAAAGATAAGCTCGTCATACATATCCGCGATTTTTGTATGAAACGTATGGCGTTCACGTTTGATCCGCAAATATCCGCATGCGAGACTTATGATGATAAAAAACCAGAACATCGGGTGCAAAAAAAACAGACCGATACTTTTCAGAAGTTCAATTCCCCATTGAACAGACACTGCTTTCACCGCCTCAAGCCAAACATTTTAATTCTATTCTACCAAATAATCATTGGCTTGAATATCTCAAACGTTTATCTCTCTTCCGTCATCCACAGCGTTACATTTGAGAGAGAGAAATCTTTCAGATAGTGGTCAACCTCTACCTCGATCACGCCGCTGATCAGAAGCATGGACCGCTTAATATCCGTCAGATTGATTCCTAAACGTTTATGGTTTTTCATTAAGTAAGTGAAATAATGCTTCGCACACTCTTCATTGATTTCGTGAACGCATTCAACATTTGTGTAATTGACCAGGTATCTGCTGAACAGCATAAGAAGACTTAGTGCTTTGGTTGATGAAAATGTGACGTCTTTTGTTCTGTCTTTTAGTTGTTCCACTAATTCATAATATTTTTTTTCACGCACAATACTTGCCCTCTTCAATTGTGAACCCCCATTTTTTTATCCAGATAAGCACGGGTGATTACAGCTGCCGTGCTGAAGCGCCGCAAACACTTCTGCTTTCGATACTGAAATGCAGCTGCCAAACTAAAACTGTTCTCTATTAGAACCTTCTTTTATTGTAAGAACTAAAACTGACTGAGGCAACTTTCAAAAGTTTCATTTTGAATACATATTAACTCGGCATAAAGTCTCTCTTCTCTATAAATATCGGGTAATGTTTGTCCTTTATAAATGTTTAAATGTGAAAATTTTTTTAATATCTTGTCAAAACCGACATAATTATATGCCTTTTAGTTCATTTTTAAGGCATGACAAAAGAAACAGGAGACGAAAAAAACGCCTCCTTTTCATTTATTTTACAAATAATGATTTTAACGCCATTTGCAGCTGTAAATCATTTTTTTCGTCAGATTTCTTTTCATTCATCAGCTGATTCATTTTTTCCACTGTCTTTTTATCAATGACCGCTGTTTTATCAAGCTTGTACCGGTCTTGAAACGCCAGAACGGCTTTTTTCATTGTTTTGCTGAAATAGCCGTCCGCTCTGCCCGGGTCGAAGCCTAGGCCTTTCAGCAGGATTTGGGCGTGTTTGACATCCGCGCTGTTCATATCAGGCTGAAGCGGCTGTTTCAGCTGAAGCGGTCCCGCCGCAAAATAATCCGGCTGGCTCACGGCGATTGTCGGAGCAATGCCTTTTTTGTGAATCCAATTGCCTTTCGGTGTCAGCCATTTGTAAAGCGTCAATTTAATGTTGCTCCCGTCTCCCATAGGCACGGCCTGCTGAACCGTTCCTTTACCGAAAGAAGTGTCGCCGACAACGTCATAATGTCCCGCTTCTTTTAACGCGCCCGCAAGAATTTCTGAAGCGGAGGCGCTTCCTTTATCCGTGATGACATTGACGGGATACGGCTTCTTATGTTTTAAGGTTGAGAAATATTGTTTTTTATCGCCGTTACGCTCCGCAATTTGGATATACGGCATGTCTTTTGTGATGAAATGCTTTAAAATTTGTTCGACGCTTTGAAGGTAGCCGCCGGGATTCCCTCTTACATCAAGGACGAGACCGTCAATCCCTTGTTTTTCAAGCTTTTTCAGCGCCGCGGCGAAGTCCTGGGCGGTATGCTCGGAAAATGTCGATATTCCGATGTAGCCGACATGATGACCGCCTGATTCTTTGCGGGAAGCAAATACGGTTTCAAGCGGGATTTCCGCTCTTTTAATCCGGAATGACAGCTGTTTATCAGTACCCGGACGCTGTATTTTAATAGAAACCTTCGATCCTTTTTTTCCTCTGATTTTCAGCACGGCTTCGTTTAAACCTTTCCCGCTCATTGACTCGCCGTTTATGCTGATGATTTCATCATTCGGCTTGAGTCCCGCTTTTTCCGCCGGAGATTGCTTAAACGGTGATACGATAATGATTTTATTGTCTTTCATACCGACTTCAGCGCCGATCCCTTCGAAAGAAGAATCAAGAGAATCGGAAAACTGCTTAGCTGTCTGCTTGTCCATATAAACGGAATAAGGGTCGTTTAATGTAGACAGCATCCCCTGAATCGCTCCTTCAAGAAGCTTTTCGTTATCTACATTTTCCACGTATTCGTTCGAGATCAGCTCATATGCTTTTTCGATTTTTTCCATTGCCCGGCTTCTTTCTGCGTCTGATGAATTCGGCTGTGCCGCCCCGGCAATATGGGCTCCGCCGCACATAATGCTGACGGCCGCTATCACTGCGATCATTTTCTGCTTCATCGTTTACCTCCTCTTAGTCCTTTTACGAAAACCTGGAGATAGTATGTGTAAATTGCAAAGAATTCATGTAACGGCAACAAAAAAATGAAAACGCGAGATTGTTTCATATATATGGGTAACGTATAATATTTTGTATGCAATTCATTAAATATACAGGAGAATGCGATATGAAAATAAAATTATCGATTTTATCCGCGGCGGTTCTGGCCGCAGGAATTACCGCCTTTGTCTGGCCAAAAACAGAGGCCAATGAAAAAACGCAGACGGACGCCTTGTATGTTTCTCCGGCAGGCAGCGACCAAAATGAAGGAACGAAAGAAAAGCCGTTCCGCACATTAAAACATGCGGCTGAAAAGGCAGAGGCCGGGACAACCGTATTGATTCGGGAAGGGACGTACGATGAAACGTTTGAAGTAAAGCACAGCGGCACGGCCGAAAAGCCGATTACATTTCGGAACTATCAGAATGAGCATGTCTCAATCAGCGGCAAATCTGCGCCAAAAAGCGATTCTGAAACTCCGTTAATTCAAATCCGCAATAAACAGTACATTACCATTCACGGCGTTACGCTTGAGAATCTCTCCGTATCATCAGAAGATGCAACGGCCATGGGAATCTTCGTCACCGGATCAAGCAGTTATATCAACATTGACGGCAACCATATCCGAAACATTAAAACCACGGCTGATGAGGGAAATGCACACGGCATTGCGTTTTACGGCACAGGCGCCATGAAGGATGTCAGCATCACAAATAATACGGTTGAAAAACTGACGCTCGGCGCAAGCGAAGCGGTCGTGCTGAACGGGAATGTTGACGGATTTAAGATTGCCGGCAATACCATTCGGGACAATAACAATATCGGGATTGACGTGATCGGATACGAAGGAACGTCCAAGCAAAACGACTATGCGCGAAACGGCGTCATTGAAAACAATACGGTGAGCCATAACTCTTCTTACGGAAATCCCGCTTACGGAGATGAATATTCAGCGGGCGGTATTTACGTTGACGGCGCAGAACATGTGGACATTAAGAAGAACACCGTTTACAACAATGACCTCGGCATTGAAGCCACTTCCGAACATAGAGGGAAATACGCACGAGATATCCGGATTACGGATAACAAGGTGTACGGCAATGCTTACACCGGTATTTCAATCGGAGGCTATGACACGAAACGCGGCGGCACCATCAATTCGGTGATCGCTCATAACATTATGTATCGAAATGACACGAAGGACCTTGACGGCGGCCAGCTGCTGCTGCAGTACGGCACAAAAGGGAACACGATCGAAAAAAACATCATGACGGCAAGCGGTTCACGGATTTTTATCGCAAATGATTATACAAAAAACGAAGGCAATACCGTTAATCATAACGTCTATCACAAAGAAGCCGGAAAAGACGGCATTTGGAATTGGAAGAACAGAGAATATGATTCATTCACAGCGTACCAAAAAGGAACGGCAAACGATTCGGATTCCATTTATGCGGACCCGCTGTACCGTGACGAATCGTCTTATGACTTTACATTAAAGCCCGGATCACCGGCCCTTCCCGTCATTCAGTAACGAAACCATTAAAAAAAGCCAGTCTATATCAGACTGGCTTTTGTATTTATACACGAAGGAATTTCCGGATGGAAGTCAGACTTCCCCATACTCCGATAACCGCGCCGATCAGAATGAGCACAAGTGATACTTGGAACACAAACGGACTGTACGGCAGAAGTGAAACAAATGATCCCTGAACTTTCGGGGCCACCCAAGCGACCATCGACTGGTACGTACTCAGCACGAGAGCGATCGGTATGATAGAACCGAATACCCCCAGCAGCAGCCCTTCCAGGAAGAACGGCCAGCGGATAAACCAGTTTGTCGCGCCGACAAGCTTCATGATTTCAATCTCTTTTCTTCTGGCGAAAATCGTGATTTTAATCGTATTTGAAATTAAGAACATCGCCGTGAACAGAAGGCCGATGATTAACGCAATCCCGATGTTGCGTGACACCCCGACGATCTTAAACAGACGGCTGACTTCTTCTTTCCCGTATGTCACTTTATACACATGATCCAGCTTCTCAATTTTTTTCGCGACTTTCGGCGTATCATGCGGATCTGTCGTTTTGACGATAAACGCGTTGTTCAGCGGGTTTTCCTGATCTTGCATTTTCATGGCCTTTCCGCTGTCGCCGAAGCTTTTGACCAATTGATCAAGCTCTTTATCTTTAGATGAAAACTCTACGCTTTGGATTCCCGAGATGTCTTTAATCTCATTCTGCAGCGTATCCTGCGTTTTCTTATTGGACGTCAGATCGATTAATACTTTAATTTCCACTTCTTTTTCAGCATTTTTAGCCATGTTGTTTAAATTCAGCATAATGACTAAAAACACGCCGACCAAAATCAATGTAACGGTAACGGCACTGATGGATGCAAATGTCATCCATGTGTTTCTTCCGAGAGATTTAAAACTCTCACGCAAATGGCGCCCGAGAATTTTAATCATAAGAACCATACTCCCCTCTTGACTCATCACGCACAATAATTCCGTCTTCGATCGCGATGACCCGTTTCTTCATGGTGTTTACTATTTCTTTATTGTGTGTCGCCATCACGACGGTCGTTCCGCGGTTATTAATCTCTTCCAGCGTCTTCATGACTTCCCATGATGTTACCGGATCAAGGTTGCCCGTCGGTTCGTCAGCTATCACGACGTCAGGATTGTTGACGATGGATCTTGCGATGGAAACACGCTGCTGTTCTCCTCCGGAAAGCTGGTCGGGAAACTGCCGCGCTTTATGCTTCAGCTGCACAAGATCGAGCACTTCGAGCACGCGTTTTTTAATAACGGACTGCTGCTCTCCGATCACCTCAAGCGCGAACGCGACGTTTTCAAATACCGTCAGTTTCGGAAGAAGTTTAAAATCTTGGAAAACAACACCTATTTTACGCCGCACGAAAGGAATCTCTTTTTCTTTTACAGACGCGAGATCTTTATGATTAATCAATATTTGTCCTTTTGTCGGCTTTTCTTCTCTGTAAATCATTTTAATAAAAGTAGATTTACCGGCTCCGCTCGGTCCCACGACATATACAAATTCTCCGGGATGAATCATGACTGACAGCCCGTTAATCGCTTTTACACCGTTCGGATAGGATTTATATACTTCTTTCATCTCTATCATGAAATCACCTAATCTTTTAATTATGTCTTGCAGCCATAGAGTTCGTAAAAATACTGCGGTTTATGGCCGGTTTACCAGGAAACAGATGAAAAATCTGAAAGTTCCTTTTCCTCAGTACACTTCATTATACGTCAAATTTAGACATATTACTATTACAGTTTCTTTTCATTCCCAGACCGTGAAAAAACCTTGCCCCTATAACAGGCAAGGTTTTTCTGTTATTTTTTCTGTGACAGCCATTTTGCGATCTCAGCGGCTTCCTTATCATTTACAAGATGGCTCGGCATATTGCCGCGTCCGTTTTTAATGATGCTTTCAATTTTAGCTTCATCATACTTCCCGCCGACTTCCTGTAAATTCGGACCTCCGCCGCCTTCTAAGTCTTTTCCGTGGCAGCCGATACAGCTTTGCTGATAAAGCTCTTCTCCTGCTGACGCAGATGCTTTTGACCCGCCTGAACTGTCAGAGCTTTCTTTTTTCGATTCATTGGAACCGCCGCATGCCGCCAGCAGGACGGACATGGTCAGAACCAGCGCCAGCAGCGCCCATTTTGATTTCATATGTAAGATGCACCCCTTCGCTATTATAACCCCGTTTACGCGCGTTTGAAACCCTCGCCGAGCACCTCGCTTGCGTCTGCGACAATGACAAAGGCTGACTCATCAATCTGTTTGACGATTTGTTTCAGTTTTGTGAATTCGGTCTGGCCAACGACACACATTAAGATCGGACGGTCATGTTCCGTATACCCGCCGACTGCGGAAATCTTCGTCACACCCCTGTCGATTTCTTTAAACACAGCCGATCTGACGGCTTCTTCATGCTGCGTAATGATTAAAGCCATTTTGGAGCGGTTGAACCCGACCTGCACGACATCAATCGTTTTGCTTGAAATAAATACCCCGAGCATCGCATACAGTCCCTGCTCCACTCCGAAAACGAGCATCGCGCTCAGCACAATTAATCCGTCCATGATGGCGAGGCACGTTCCCAGCGACAGCCCCGTGTATTTGTGAATGATCTGGCCCGCCAGAGCCGTTCCCCCCGTGGAGCCTTTGCCGAGATACACGATGCCGATTCCCGTTCCGATCCCGACGCCTCCGAAAATCGCCGCCAGCAGTTCATGGGTCGTCGCGGCAGGCAGATCTCTTGTTAAATAGACGGCGAGCGGCAGAACGATGGAACCGACCAGTGTCTTCATTCCGAACTTCCCGCCGAGAATGATCACTCCGGCGATAAACAAAGGGATGTTAATAATCCACTGCACGTAAGCCGGTTCAAAACCAAACGTTTCTAAAATGGTGCTGATCCCGCTTACTCCCCCCGCTGCTATACGGTTCGGCAGCAAAAATACGTTAAACACGATCCCCGTAATCGCCGCGCCGATCATGATGTATATATAATCTTTGATCAGACGGAGCGGCTTATTGTGATTCACATCCATGCAAAATCCTCCGTTCTCCGATTTTCTCTCGATAGCATTTTAAGTCTTCCCGGCTTAGAAGTAAATAACAGCCAAATACCGTATTAATTTGCTAAAGCGCTGTTGTGAAAAATGGAAAAAGAGAACGGATAAAAAAACACACCTTGCCAAAGGCAGGTGTGTTCCCGGATTACGACAGTTTAGAACGTAAATAGGCGTCAATGAAAATATCGATATCTCCGTCCATAACCGCCTGCACGTTCCCCATTTCCGTATTGGTGCGGTGATCTTTCACCATGGAGTACGGATGGAAGACGTACGAGCGGATTTGGCTGCCCCAGCCGATTTCTTTCTGTTCGCCGCGGATTTCGTCAAGCTCCGCCTGCTGTTCTTCAATTCTGCGCTGATACAGCTTCGCTTTGAGCATTTTCATCGCCCGGTCGCGGTTTTTGATTTGTGAACGTTCCGTCTGGCACGTGACGACTACATTTGTCGGCAGGTGGGTGATCCGAACGGCTGAATCAGTCGTATTGACGTGCTGTCCGCCGGCACCGCTCGCCCGGTACGTATCAACTTTAATATCTTCGGTACGAATATCAATGTCGATTTCTTCATTGAATTCAGGCATGACTTCACATGACACGAATGACGTGTGGCGGCGGCCTGATGAATCAAATGGAGAAATCCGCACGAGGCGGTGTACGCCTTTTTCCGCTTTTAAATAGCCGTATGCATTGTGGCCTTTAATGAGCAGTGTGACAGACTTAATACCTGCTTCATCTCCCGGGAGATAATCAAGCGTTTCAACTTTGAAACCGCGTCTTTCCGCCCAGCGGGTATACATTCTGAGCAGCATGGAACCCCAATCCTGAGATTCCGTACCGCCGGCCCCCGGATGAAGTTCTAAAATCGCGTTGTTTTTGTCATATGGTTCACTGAGCAGCAGCTGAAGCTCAAATTCATTCAATTCCTTCGTTAATGACTTCAGCTCTTTTTCAAGCTCTTGCTGAAGGTCCTGGTCAGGTTCTTCTTTTAAAAGATCATGTGTCATTTGCAGCTCTTCGTGAGACTCGCTCAGCTGATGATAGGAGTTCACGTATTCTTTCAGACCGTTCGCTTCATTGATGACGGTTTGGGCCTTCTGCTGGTCATTCCAGAATTCCGGTTCCGCCATCTTTTCATCTAATTCTGCAATGCGGGCTTCCTTTGATTCGAGGTCAAAGAGACCCCCTGAAGTCCGCTAAACGAGAAGCCATATTTTCGAGCTCTGCCCTGATTTCTGATAATTCCATTCCATTCACCTCATTAAAAGATCCGGGGCGCCATAAGACGCAGACCCGGTCATGTTCGCTTCATACAGTCGAGACTATTCTGTCCGGCCGCAGCAATTTTTATATTTTTTTCCGCTTCCGCAATGGCAAGGCGCGTTACGTCCGATATCCACAACTTTGCGGACCGGCGCTTTTTTCGCTTGTTTGGCCTCATCGCCGTCCTGAGGCTGATGAGCCGTCGTTTGGCCCTGAACAACTTCTTCGCGTTCCAGATTGCTTTCAATCTCGGCCTTCATGACGAATTTCGCAACCTCGTCCTCAATGGACTCAATCATGTGCTCAAACATAGCGAAACCTTCCATTTGGTATTCACGCAGCGGATTTGTCTGCGCATAGGCGCGAAGGTGAATCCCTTGACGCAGCTGATCCATCGCATCAATATGATCCATCCATTTTGAATCGACGGCACGCAATACGATGACTTTTTCGAATTCACGCATCTGCTCTGTGCCGAAATTCTCTTCTTTTTCATTATATTTTGTCATGATGCGATCCATGATCATCTCATGCATTTCATCCGGTTCTTTTCCGAAGATATCACTCTTTTCAAGCGCGCCTTCATCAAGATACGTTGTATTCACAAGCTCCACGAGGCCGTCAAGATTCCATTCTTCCGGAAGCTCCTCTTTCGGCGTATAAGCGGCAATTGCACGCTCCAGTGAAGACTTGATCATGCCTTCCACAATGTCACGCAGGTTTTCAGAGTCAATGACTTCAAAACGCTGCTTGTAAATGACTTCGCGCTGCTGACGGAGCACGTCGTCATATTGAAGAAGCTGTTTACGTGAATCGAAGTTGTTTCCTTCGACACGTTTTTGAGATGATTCCACGGCGCGTGACACCATTTTGCTCTGAATCGGCGTGGAGTCATCCATACCGAACCGGTCAAGCATCGCCATCGTCCGTTCAGCTCCGAAACGGCGCATCAATTCATCTTCCATTGAAAGATAAAATTGTGTGATGCCCGGGTCTCCCTGACGTCCTGAACGTCCGCGGAGCTGATTGTCAATCCGACGGGATTCGTGGCGTTCCGTACCGACGACTGCAAGGCCGCCAAGCTCTTTTACGCCTTCGCCGAGTTTAATGTCGGTTCCGCGTCCCGCCATGTTGGTCGCAATCGTGACAGCGCCTTTTTGTCCCGCTTCCTCAATAATCTGAGCTTCGCGCTCATGGTTTTTGGCATTCAGCACCTGATGCGGAATCCCTTTGTTTTTCAGAAGTTTAGAAATCAATTCAGACGTTTCAACGGCAACCGTACCGACAAGAACCGGCTGTCCGGTCATGTAGCGCTGGGCGACATCCTCCGCCACCGCCTTGAATTTCCCTTCCATTGAGCGGTAGATCAAGTCCGGACGGTCGTCACGGATGACCGGCTGGTTGGTCGGGATGGATACAACCTGCATGTTATAAATATTGCGGAATTCTTCCTCTTCCGTTTTTGCGGTACCGGTCATACCGGCCAGCTTTTCGTACATACGGAAATAGTTTTGGAACGTAATCGTCGCCAATGTCATGCTTTCATTTTGAATCTCCAGGCCTTCTTTCGCCTCAATTGCCTGGTGAAGACCTTCGCTGTAGCGGCGTCCTTTCATCAGACGGCCGGTGAAGGAATCAACGATGACGACCTGGCCGTCCTCAACAACATAATCCACGTCTTTCTGCATCGCCGCATGGGCTTTTAAAGCCTGGTTGATATGGTGGTTCAAGGCCACGTTTTTGACATCAAACAGGTTGTCGATGCCGAACGTTTTTTCAGCCTTCGTCATTCCTTCTTCCGTCAGCTGAACGCCCTTCGTTTTGACGTCATACGTATAATCCTGATCTTTCTTGAGTGTGCGGACAAACGCATTTGCCTGCACGTACAGTTTTGTGGACTTCTGAGCTTGTCCGGAAATAATCAATGGCGTTCTCGCTTCATCGACTAAAATTGAATCGACTTCATCAATAACGGCAAAATGAAGCGGGCGCTGCACCATTTGTTCTTTATAGAGCACCATGTTGTCACGCAAATAATCAAAGCCGAGTTCATTGTTCGTTGAATACGTGATATCGGCTGCGTAAGCTTCGCGTTTTTCGTCTTTTGACATCGAATTCAGGTTCAGGCCGACTGTAAGCCCGAGAAACGCAAAAATCTCTCCCATTTGCTGGGCATCACGGCTCGCCAGATATTCGTTGACCGTTACGACGTGAACGCCTTTTCCCGTCAACGCATTTAAATACACGGGAAGCGTGGACGTCAGCGTTTTCCCTTCCCCTGTTTTCATTTCGGAAATGTTCCCCTCATGAAGGGCGATGCCCCCCATCAGCTGCACTTTAAACGGGAACATGCCGGTTACGCGGCGGGAAGCTTCACGAACGACGGCAAACGCTTCGACAAGAAGGTCATCCGTCGTTTCTCCTTTTTCAAGCCGCTCTTTAAATTCTGCCGTTTTATGTTTAAGCGCCTCGTCAGAGAGATTTTCATAATCTCCTCTTACGGCATCAATGTCATTTGCTATTTTTTCGTATTTGTTCAGCGCACGTTTGGTCGGATCAAACATTTTATTTAAAATCCCAAGCATCTATAACGCTCCTCTATGTTCACATGCAGATTTTGCATGGAATAAATGATAATTTTCTGTCCATGTATACCTCTCATTATCATAACATACCTTTTGCTATTTCCAAAGAATTTGCAGATAAAGATAGAGAAAAACCTTCCGCGCGTTCACGGAAGGCTGGATGGGTTTATTCAGTCGGTTCAATTAATCCGTATTTGCCGTCATTTCTGCGGTAAACGACGTTTGTGAGATTCGTCTCCGCGTTGGTGAATACGAAGAAATTATGTCCGAGCATATTCATTTGGAGAATCGCTTCTTCATTATCCATCGGTTTTAAATTAAAACGCTTTTGACGGACAATTTCCGGGCTGTCATCTTCAATTTCGTCCTGAACCGCTACGCCCGTATCAGCAGCGCTGCCGTTCTCGAAATAATGTTTCGGAAGACCCTGCTCGCGGAATTTTCGGTTGACTTTTGTTTTGTGCTTTCGGATTTGACGTTCCAGCTTGTTTGTTGCGAGATCAATTGCATTGTACATATCCTCGTTATGCACTTCAGAACGAAGCGCCAGATCAGTCATCGGAATGGTGACTTCAACTTTAGATTCCTTATCATTATAGAATTTTAAGTTGACGTTCACATCGGCATTGACGCTCTGCTCGAAATATCGCTCCAGCTTGCCGATTTTTCTCTCCACATGATCCTTTAACGCAGGTGTAACCTCAATGTTTTCTCCTCTGATATTGTAGTTCATCAAAGAACGCCTCCCTTTATCTAAGGATATGTAACTATTTCTCTTTTACCCCTTCTGATCCCTGCTGAAACGTTAAAATAATGTGTAAATTCGGTGAACGATGACGAATGGTGTCGGTTTTATCCGGCAGCTTCCGCCAGGATTATAAGTATATGCGGAGGACGCAGGCAAAAGACCTGCCGCTTGCAGCAGGTCTAGTGAAGAACATACGGTTTGATGCAGTCGTGCGTCTGCTCCATCCATAGCTTATAATGCGGCAGAAAGATGGTTTTTAAAAACTCCTGAAAAGGGGCGGACGGGAAATCATAATCATTTAACATGCTGAAATCCTGAAAGATCTCGTCAAATGAGCGGATCGCCGTCTCCACGCATCGGCACTCAATGATAGACAGCAGAAGCGCATGAGAGGAATCGAGATGAAAAAAAGCCTGAATCAAATCGTTGTAAATCCGCTCGCCCTCCGTCTTAAAAAAATCATCCTGCGTGTCCAACAGGTAGCAAAGCCCCTCATCAATCGTAAAAAGAAGCTGGTAGTAGGCTGACACCAAATGGTAATCGTTCAAACTTCTCAAAACACTCACCTATTTGCGTTTGTCGTAAAAACGGCCGTCACTTGTCGTTTGATGATACGGATTGAAATACGTATTATGGTAGATTCGTTTTTTCTTAAGCGTTTTTATTTCATTTCGGATACCATCCTGAATCCGTTTCACTTCGCCGGTAATCAGACGGTCCATCGCGGCCACCTGCTGAAGCAGCGTTTTTTCTTCTTCGGAAAAAGGCGGCTTTATGCCCGCAAGCATCTCCTCCCTTTTCTCCGTAAATGCCGTAACGCTGCTGATAAGACCGTCGCTTTCCGGGGCGTCCTTCAGTGCGGCGTACATGTTCTTCGTTTCGTTATACAAAGAAAAGACATTGCTGTTCATCAGGCAAGGCCGCCCGCGCCGTGGCTGTTTTTCCGTTCACTCTGCATGGCCTGCTTCCACGTGTCGCGAAATTCAGTAACGAGTTTTTCCGCTTCATCTAAAAATTCTCCGTTATTCTGCACGTTCGCGTCGATCAGCCGGCGGCGGATGTAATCATAAATGGATGACATCTGTTCAGAAATCTCAATCTCCCGGTTTAACGTGATGCTGAGCTCTTGAATGATGTTTTGCGCCTTTACGATATTTTCATTTTTGGCTTCAAGGTTGTTTTGCTTCATCGCCTGCCTGGCCAGCTTAATGAATCGCAGGCAGCCGTTATAAAGCATAAGGGTCAGCTCTTCCGGAGCGGCTGTAAAGACGGATGTCTGCTGATAAGCAGCAAAAGGATTATTTATTGCCATTTTTATAAAACCTCCAAGGTTATGATGTTGAAGATCCTAACATTGACGTGAGATATGAAGATTGGCTGTTCAATTTCTCCAATGCCGTATCCAGTGCGCTGAACTTTTTATAATATCTCGTCTCGATGTCATCCAGCTTCGTTTTCATATTGGAAATATTTGTTTCTATTTCATCCAGGCTTTTTCCGATGGCAAAGCTGGTTGATACCGAGCTTTCCGTACCCGCCTGTTTTGAAATTTGAATCTGCATTTTGTTTAATGTGTCTTTTAATCTCCGGGCAATCCCCTGTTCCTCCGGGTTTTTGGTTTTCGCTGTATCAGGGCTGTCTGCATTAAACAGTTTAGCCACGAGAGCAGGATTCTCGGTAATTTTCTGTTTCAGTTTCGCTTCGTCTTTAATGACAAGCTTTCCTTGATCCGTATAACTATCAGACGTCTCAATTCCGAAATCTGCAAGCTGATATTTTTTCCCGTCAATCGTAACCGTTGAGTACAGATCAAGCCGCATCTCCGCCAAACCGTTCTGCAGCGTGCTGTCGCTCCGTAATAAACCGCTTTTGGCCTTTGCTTCCCACTGCTCAATCTGCTTATCGGTCATCGCTTCTCTTTGTTCATCGGTTAGCGGCTTATAATCACGGTATTTTGATTCCGACGCCTTCTCGTTTACACTTTTAATTAACGTATTGTATTTATCAACGAAATCTTTAATGTTGTCAAAAATGCCGTCCGTATCAGTCGTGCTGTTAATCGTAACCGTTTTATTGCTGTCCGTCACGCTGTTCAGCGTGTATTTGATGCCGTTGATCGTAAAGTTATTGGACGTTTTTGTCATTTCAAGCCCGTTGAACGTAAACTTCGCGTTTTTCCCTTCGGCATTGGCCGTCAGTTCATTTGTTGCATCATCAACGGCAAAACCGAGCTGATCTTTCAGAAAGCTTTTGGTTGCGTCATCACCTGCTGAAAGGGTAAATCCTTCCCCCGTTTTATTGGAAGTGAACGCAATCGTATCCACATAATCCGTGCCGTTGGAAATTTTCTCTTTTAAAGCCGTCACCCCAAGGCCTGAGCTGTTCAGTTTAGAAATGACATCGTCAATCGTATCGGTTGCGGCGATCGTGACGTTTACCTCAGTCGGCTTCGTTTCACCCGGATTTGTGACATTGAATTTCAATGTTTGGCTCTGACCTGAAGTGAAATTGATGGCCCCTGATGATTTATAAGTCGTCGGTGTGGCCAGCTGTTGTACAGACATGCTCGTTGAAATATTCTGTTCAGCACTGACAGCCACCGCGCTGACACTAGAATCCGAACTTGTTACTGTTTTTTTATTCCAGTTTGTGGACATCAGCATATTATTAAATGTCGTAGAATACATGTCGGCAATCTGGGTATTCACTTCCCGATAAGCATCGCGCTTCCATTCAAGCGTCTGCTTTTGCTGGTTTAATTTATTAAGCGGCTGCTTTTCGGCATCCATTAGTTTTTTCACCAGAGAATCTACATCAAGACCGGAATTAAGGCCTGTGATTCTTGTGACCATATGTACCCTCTCCTTTTCAGCGTTTAGTCGTAGACGGCTCTATGACAACAGTGAGTTTCCGACTGTTTATCATATCACAGCTCCATAAATGTATGATCTTATTCTTATATCGGTCATATTAAAAGGTTTTCAATAATTTAACTGCAAAATATAATGTTTCATTTTGTCAATAGGGTTCTTTGGCATGATGGAGGGGGAAATAGCTGAAGAAATAAAAAAAGACCCTGGAGAACCAGGATCTTTCCGTCATTAACCTTTAAGCAATTGAAGAACTTGCTGAGGCTGTTGGTTAGCTTGCGCAAGCATTGCTTGAGAAGCCTGAGTAAGGATGTTGTTTTTCGTGTACTCCATCATCTCAGAAGCCATGTCTACGTCACGGATACGTGATTCAGCAGAAGTCAGGTTCTCAGAAGAAGTACCAAGGTTGTTAATTGTGTGCTCTAAACGGTTTTGAACCGCACCAAGTTTAGCGCGCTCGCTAGATACTGTGTCGATAGCTGTTTTGATTGTTGTAAGAGCTGAAGACGCAGCTTTAGCTGAAGATGAGATGTCGATACCTTTTGTTACTTTTGTATCTTTAGCTAATGCACTGTCAGCTTGATAAACTAATTTATCAGCATCATCATAGTAGCCATTCGGCCCTTTAGAACCGTCAGTGACAAGGGTTGCTTCTTTTCCATCTGCAGTTACAAGCTTAGAACCGTCATCATTTGCTGTGTAAGTCGTACCAACTTTCAGGCTTTCAGAGTCCATTTTATTGATAGACAGGCTCATTGTTTGGCCTTCGTTAGCTCCGATTTGGAACGTAAGGTTTTGCGCAGTTCCGTCAAGAAGTTTCTTCGTGTTGAACTCAGTGTCAGTAGAGATTCTTGTTACTTCAGACGCTAATTGGTCCATCTCTTTTTGAAGCTCAGAACGGTCAGAATCAGTGTTTGTATCGTTCGCCGCTTGTGTAGCAAGCTCGCTCATACGCTGAAGAATGCTGTGAGTTTCGTTCAATGCACCCTCAGATGTTTGGATAAGAGAGATTCCGTCTTGAGCGTTTTTAGACGCCATGTCTAAACCGCGGATTTGAGAACGCATTTTTTCAGAGATCGCAAGACCCGCAGCGTCATCACCAGCGCGGTTGATGCGAAGACCTGAAGATAATTTTTCCATGTTTTTAGAAGCAGCGTTTGAACCTGCATTCAGCTGACGGCTTGTGTTAAGAGCCGCGATATTGTGGTTGATTCTCATTTTGTATTTCCTCCCTGAATTGTTTTTCGCACGTCCTTGTGCATTTGCGCAGCGTCATTCTGAAGAAAATTTTTCCTCTCATTGGCTACACTATATATATCGGATGGCCGTTTCTATTGTTTATATTGAAAATAAAAAAATCCTCACTTTTTTTGTGAGGATAGGTTAAGTAATAAATCAGTATTAAAAGATACAGCTCTGTTGTTCTCTTCCAGGATCGACAAGTAGATTTCTTTCCTGTGAATATCTACGTGCTGAGGCGCTTCAATTCCCAGCTTCACTTGTTCTCCTTCGATGGCGATCACCTTTATTTCAATATCCGGCCCGATCTGAATGGACTCATTCACTTTTCTTGAGAGAACTAGCATGATCCTCCTCCTATCAGATGTTTTGTTTCATAGGAAGCATCATGTAAAATGATTTGTTTCGCCTTCATTTCCTTTTTATTGACGATAATCGGCGCTTTTAAATTGGCGGTCGTGTTTTCAAAAGGCTCTTCCAGCGTTAAAATCGCCATCACTTCGACTTCCTCTATATCTTCAATATGCAAAAGTTCAAGCGTCGCATGGTCAATGTCAAATTCGTACCCTTTAAAGAAAATAAACGGACTGGCGACAATAAAGGCGATGTGCTCCTGTTTGACAGACTGCAGCGCCAAAAACGGTGAATCTTCCGACAAAGGAAGAACAACAAATTGAGTCTCGTCATTAAATCCCGGCAGGCCGTTTTCAAATGAGATAATCTGCCCTTCGTCTATTCTGATTTCTCCGTGATATTTTGTTTTAATTATCATGCTTCACAATCCTTTACCACTTTCATCTTTTATTCTGCGTTGCCATCGTCAACCGAAATCGTCACCTTAGGGTCTTGCATCATATCAATCTGAACTTTCCCCGGCGTATAATTCCATACAGGTTTATTGACGGCTGCTTCAATTGAAGGTTTGCGGGCTTCAATATCAATCGTAAGCTTTGAAGGAATGCAGTCAATGTCGACGAGAAACTGCGCAGGCAGAAAGTCGCTGAATTCGCCGAATGGATCGGGCGGTCTGACATCTGCTGCCTGCCGGGCCATCACATTGCCCGTTTTCTTTTCGATAGCCGCCATTTCCTTCCCTTCCCTGACTGTTTTTGCGATAAACTCGCTGCAGGCTTCCGCACCTTTCTGGGCGGCTTCAGCGTTCAGCTTTTCAAATGATTTGAGATTCAAGTTCTCCCACGCCCTCGTCTGGTCAATCGTCAGTTTGGCCGGCGTGCTTTCAATGTTCAGCTCTGCCGGCGGCTGCTCGATTTCCAAGTCAGCGGGCGGCTGTTCCATCTCGATTTCTTCCTTTTGAAAGGTTATACCGATTTTAGCAGGCACACTGTCAATAATCAATCTCGGCATCTGCACAGAGATCCCTCCTGTTTATAGTATTTTAGTAAAAAAAGCGATCTCCCTGTTGTGAGTCGCTTTTTTTATATATTGAAGACGATCAGTTATATTATTTCAGGAAGTCAATCAGTGACGGCTGAATGATGTTCGCATTCACTGACAGCGCTGCTCTATGAACCGTCTGTTGAGATAAATAATCAACAATTACATCTTCCATTTCTACATCTTCATTATCGGACAATACTTTTTCAGCGGTTGCCGCTTGTGATTCCAATCTTGTCTGAATGAGTTCCAACCGGTTTGTGCGTGCGCCGATATTGGATTTTTCAGCATTCATTTTATCAGTAAAACCGTCAATATCTGACAGAATTTGATCTGAATCTGCTTCGGACAGCGTGCCTTTGCTTAAAGAAGCTTCTAAGGAGTTAAGAAATTCAAAAACATTATCTCCATTTTGTGCGACGCCTCCGAAAGCTGAGTTCGGATCAGAATTCACTTTCAACACTGCTCCGTTCGAGATGTTGATGTTAACATCCGAAGCACCTGTATAATTCTCATAGTTGTACGTATATGTGCCGTCGGCATTTTCAGTGATCGGCGGGACGTCTGAATTTGTTCCGTTAAACAGATAACGTCCGTTTACCTGAGTATTCGCGACAGAAACGAGCTGCTTTTTCAGCTGGCCGATTTCTGTACCGATTGCTTTCAATTCTGTTTCACCATTCGAATCACTTTTCGCCTGAACCATCAAGTCCCGGATTTTTCCCATAATATCCGTTTCCGAGTTTACGCTTGATTCCGAGTTTTCCAGCCATGTAAAGCCTTGCGAAACATTCCGCTGATACTGGTTTACCTGCGCAAGCTGAGTACGGTACTGCATTCCCTTCATTGCAACGACCGGATCATCAGAAGCTTTCGTGATTTTTTTCCCCGTAGACACTTGCTGCTGAAGCCGATCGAGCTTGTCATAACTTGAGCCGATAAATCGAAGAGAATTTTTTGCGATCATCCCTTGAGTTACTCTCATTTACTTATCTCCTATCTTCCTCCGGTGCCCATACCGTTAATAATTTTATCGAATATTTCATCCTGCATCGTTATGATCCGCGCAGCCGCATTATAAGCGTGCTGAAACTGAATCATATTTGTCATTTCTTCATCTAAAGACACTGCACTGACAGATTGTCTCCGTTCATCGGCTGAAAGGGTGTTGCTTTCAGAGTTGTTCATAAGATTGGCCGCTTTTTGTGAATTAACGCCCAGCTTTCCGATAAGGGATTCATAAAAGTCATTAATTGTAGTGGTTTCACCGTTAATAGTCAGCTTGCTGTTCTGTACGGCTGCAAGATTTGTCGCGTTTGTGCCGTCACTTTTTTCTCCGTTTAACGACGCTGCGATATTATCAGTAGACGCAAGGATTTTGTCACTGACTTTTATTTTCGCTGCCGCACCTTTTGCCGGCACCGCTTCACCACCGCTGAAATCAAAAAATGCTGCACCCTGTTCGCCTGTATAGGTCTTCCCTTTTTCATGAACTGCATTAAACGCGTCAGCAAAGGACAGCGCCATATTGTCAAGAGCCGTCAGCATTTCAGGATAAAGACCTTTTTCTTCTCCATTTGACATATAGCCGTATGATTCAATAAGACCTAAGAGTGAGCCTTTTCCGGTAAATGCATCCGCATTGACCGTATTGCTGCCGACTGACACACTCGACACGAGGCCGCTGTCCTTATCGTAGTTGATTTTCATTTCTGAAACTGTTTTTGTGTTACCGTCGAGCAGCGTACCGAGAGAATTGTTGTTTCCGTTCAGCAATTCGACGTTAACCGTGCCCTCAGCAGTCGCCAAGGCATGTCCGCCCGACTTATTATATGAAACTTTAATGTTTGCCATAGAAGATAATTGATCAATCAATCTGTCTCTTTGGTCATACAAATCATTAGGGAGCATACCGCTCGGCTCAACTGCCGCTATTTGATTGTTAAGGTCATTCAGCTGATTGAGAACGGAATTGACCTGATCCGCTGTGTTATCCAGGTTCTTTTTAATATCACCCTGAATGTTAGTCAAAGAGGTAGATATATAGTTAAAACTTTCGGCAAGAGATTTCCCCTGCTCCTGCAAAACTGAGCGCGCTCCCGTATTTTCCGGATTCGTCGCCAGATCCTGAAGGGCATTCCAAAACGAACTGAGCGATCCGTTTAATCCGTTATCGTCAAGCTCTTTCATGACGCCTTCCATTTGCGACAATGAATTGGAACGGGCTGTATAGTACCCTAATTTTGTATTTTCAGTTCTGTACTGATAGTCTAAAAAACTGTCTCTGACGCGCTCAACTGAACCGGCTTTTACTCCTGTTCCGATTTGGCCGGCCGTCAGATCACTGTTTTTTGATACTGCGGGATAAGGGCTCGTCGATTGTAATGTGACGCGTTGCCTCGTGTATCCTTCTGTATTTGCATTTGCAACGTTATTTGAAACTGTGCTCAATGCAGTCTGCTGCGCACTCAATGCACGCCTTGCTGTTTCCAGCCCCATAAAAGTCGATGGCATTGAAAATCCTCCGTTCTAAGCTTTTGAATCGAATAATGTCAAACGGCTGACAGGCTTGCGCGCCGCTTGCGGCTCTTTATAATTCATATTCTCTTTTTCACCCGGCATGATCATATCGAATGCCCCGGAGATGAATTGTAAAGCCTGAATCGTGAGCTGTTTGTTCATCTCATTCACTTCTTTCAGACGGTCAAGAAGCGCAGACAAAGAGTGAAATAACCCTTCAAGCTCCTGTTTTTCACTGCCTGAAGTTCTGGAGATGCATGCAGCAATTGTATTGTCCTCACCGCGGCTGAGAAACTGAGAAGTTAACCTGATTCGTTCTTCCTCAGTCTGCCCGATTGCCTGAATATACTTTTGCTCTTTGGTCAATATGTTGGAGAGCTCTTTTGTTTTACCTGCTTTCAGCGCTTCCGTTTTCTCCTCAGACAGCGTGAGCAGATGTTCATGCAGTGCGCAAAGTCGCTTCAGTTGATCAATAATTGGCTTTGCTGACATTGGCTTTCTCCTTTTTATTGCTTTTTATAGAAATTTACTATATTTTCAGCGATGCTGTTTGAATCTATTTTATATGTTCCGCTCTCTATATCCGCTTTAAGCTGAGCGATTTTTTCCTGTCGTGTTTTAGTGACCGCATCTGACGCATTTTGAAGCTCTTTTGCATGAGAAGAAATTTCCACTTTGTCCTTCGGCTTTGCAGCCTCTTTTTGTACGGCTTGCTTTTCGTAATTTTTTTGGTATGGATTAACGGATTGTGTTCCGTACTGATTGATTTTCATAGGATTCCTCTCGCTTTCTGTTCGCAGTCTAATTCTTTTATCGACTGCGTTATCAGTTAGTTTAGGGAATCAGGTGTTTTTGGTATTATAGGCATAGTATGTGTCTTTTGTACTGTTTTTATCTTCGAATTCAGCGGCTGTTTTTTGGTTCATATGGTCTAATTGCGACTCAATATCTGTCTGACAGGACTTGCAAAATTTCCCCGTCCTGATTGGATTTCCGCACCTTTCGCAAGGATATGCCAAATTCGGAAGCTGGCTGATCTGAATCCTTTTTTGTTTGATAAACTTGAGGATCAGCTCTTCATCCACACCTGTTTCCTCAGTGATCTGCTGCATCGTCGACTGTCTGTTGATCTGCTTTCTCAAAAATTTATAGACGGTTTCAAATGCTTTTTCTTCTTCTTTAATACATGCCTGGCACACGGTCTGCAGGTTCGTTTTAAAAAATAAAGCATTGCATTTTGGACAATTCGCCAATTCACCCATCGTATTAACTCCTATTCCTTCTTTAATCTGCCTTATATTTCTATCAATTATATCGGCAGAAAAAAAGAATGATTTAGCTCCTGATTAAAGTAAAAGAGGAGACCGATGACGCTTTGCCCGCTGTCAGCAGGACTTCGGCGGCTTGGTGAAGTGTGGCGCCCGTCGTATAAATATCATCTATTAAAATGACGTTCATACCTTCGGCGGAGTTTTCGGCTGCTGAAAACTTTTTTTCTGCAGACAGCCTATCTGTTTTGCTCTTTTTGGATTGTTTTTCGTTGTTCAGTCGGATGAGGGGGGAAATGACAGGCATTCCGAGCAGAGAGGCCAGCAGCTCGGATTGATTGAATCCGCGTTCCGCCAGCCGTTCGCCGCTCAGCGGAATAGGGATGAGAGTATGTGTATTTGATGGATATGCCGCTTTAAAGCCGGCAGCAAAGTCACGTTCAAATGCTTGAATGATTTTTGCATCACCCCTGAATTTAAAACGGGCCAATGAGTCCTTCATCGCATCATTATATAAATATACCGAACGGTTTTGCCGCAGCAAAAAGCGCTTTTCCGTTTTTGATTCCCGGGCCGCACAATCAGCGCATTTTTCATTTGACTCCTGAGGCCTCCCGCATATACTGCATACGGGGCCTTCAATTTTTTCGAATTGGCTGCTGCATATGCTGCATACCTCTTGCTCGGGCGCCAGAGAAAATAGAGATCTCCAAGTCAATGAACTTGAAATTGGTGAGTCACACAATAAACAATTCAGAGATATTACGCTCCTTCCCGAGTTTCACAGAACTCGCTTGGATTAACCGAAACAATCGCCGCTGATTCAGCCAGAATGACAAGCAGCGCCGTATTTTTCTGTTTATCAACTATCTCTGCTTTTGCATAAGCAACTTTCTTTTTATCTGTAACATATGCCGGTTCAGCCCGGTTAAGTGAAAGTGCCAGTACATCATTTTTGCATACCCGGCATGTGCATTTCATATGAAGCTGAGACATATGGCGGTCGAGAAGTTCCTTTAATACGATTTCTTTTGAATTGACAAGCATGCTGACAGCTCCTCATAGGAAAGTATGAGTATACTGTATCATGTTTTCTGAAATTAACTAGTCCAACAATTTACTTTTTTGTGCCAATTTGTTCATATGTTCTATATGTTTTTTTGCTTTTTTCATTCCGTTTGTCATTCCGAAATGAAACATGACGACATCACCGCTGAAATGTTTATAATGCCTTCCCGTTCTGCCTGCGATCTGTACGAGCGCGCTCTCAGTAAAGATAGGTGCTTCTGCGCCGAGGACACATGTCTGAACTTTGGGCACGGTAACCCCTCTTTCTAAAATCGTAGTCGTTACCAGCAGGTCAAGCCGGCCGTTTCTGAACCGTTTCACTTTATCCTTTCTGAATGTGTCTTCCGCATGTACGCCTTCTGCCCGTATGTTTAATTTCTGAAAATAATCCGTTGTCTTTTTCAATACATGTACAGACGGAACGAATAAGAAAACCGGCAGCTGTGATTGAAGTTTTTGGCGGACCCAATCCGTTACAGAGCGCGGCAGTTTTCCTTTCTGAAGCTTCTTCTTCCAATTGCCGCACCACAAAAAACGCGGCTCCGGGAGGGGTTTCCGATGATATCTGGCCGGTATGCGGACGCTTTTCAGCAAACCGGCTTCAGCCTTCTTTTTTAATGTGTCTGAAGGAGTTGCCGTTACATAAACAAGGGCGCTGTTTTTCTTCCTCGCTTTATCAACAGCGAATCTTAATGTCTCATCGGCTGAAAAAGGAAACGCATCTACTTCATCTATTATCATGACATCAAAAATGTCTCGGTAGCGCATCAGCTGGTGAGCGGTTGAAATCATTAACGGAGTCAGACGGCCTTTGTCCTCGCTGCCGCCGTACCAAGCAGAAACTTCGACTTTCTCAAATGCTTTTTTCAGTCTCGGCAGCAGTTCAAGTACGACATCTGTACGCGGAGTCGCGACACAGACGCGCAAACCGTGATTCAGCGCAAACTCGATACCCGGAAACAGCATCTCTGTTTTCCCCGATCCGCAAACCGCCCATACTAACAGCTCTTGTCTCTCTTTTATCGCATCTGTAAGCGCGGCGGCCGCCCGCTTCTGTCCGTCTGTCAGTGTTCCTTCCCAAGAAAGCTTTACAGGCTCCCAGCTGTTTTCAGGGGTTTGATTCCAAGAATATAATGATGTCAGTTCATCAGCCCTTCCCATCATGACACAGGCACGGCAATAGGTAATCTGCCTTTTGGCAGAGGGCGCCCAAAATGCCGCAAAGCAGGCTTGATCAGACTGACCGCATCGTTGGCAGACGTAACGATTTTTCCGGCGGATGATTGACGGCTCGGCCGTTATATATTCTTTTTCTGTAAAACGCTTAATGCGCTGGTCTGAAAACGGTATCTCAGATCTCAATAAATGCCGGCCGTAAAAGAAATCCCGCACCTCTGAAAATTCTGAAGCACCTTCGGACATCTCCCTGCCTCCTTTCTGCTCAAAGTATGCCTTGTCGGGAACCCACTTGTCGAATTGCGAAAATTAAAAAATAAAAAAATCTCCGCCCTTGAAAACGGAGATTTTCACTTAGTTTTTAAAGCACCAGCCGATTCCGATGGCGCCTTCGCCCAAATGGGTTCCGATCACGGCACCGAAATAGCTGTTATAGAATTCGACATGAGGATATTTACCGCTTAACTCCTGTATAATAGCCGCCGCTTCTTCTTCCCTGTTTGCATGGATGACAGCGGCCCGCATCGGGATTCCTTTACTTGCATCCTCCCCAAACAGCTCAAAAATTCTCGAAATCGCTTTTTTGCGTGTCCGAATCTTCTCAAAAGGAACAATTACCTTATTGTCAAAATGAAGAATAGGCTTTACCTTTAACAGACCGCCGATAAAAGCCTGAGCACTGCTTAGACGCCCGCCCCGCTGGAGGTGTGATAAATCGTCCACCATAAAATACGCACGGACTGTTTTTTTCATTTCTTCCAGCTCTTTTATAATCTCTTCCGGTGAGTCAACACCGTCTTTAATGAGCTGTGCTGCCTTTAACGCATAAAACCCTTGTGCCAAACAGCTGATCTCTGAATCAAAGGGATAAACTTTAATATGATCAACCATAGTGTTTGCCGAGGCGGCGCTGTTATATGTTCCGCTGATTCCGCTGGACAAATGTATGCTTATGACTGCATCATATGTTTTGCCCAGTTCTTCGTACAATGCGATTAATTCACCGAAAGAAGGCTGAGACGTAGTCGGCAGCTCATCATGATTTTTTACTTCTTTATAAAAACTTCTCCAGTCGAGTTCTGTTTCTTCGCGGAATGTTTTTTCACCGAAAACCACTTGGAGAGGGATCATATGAATATGATGTTCTTCTCTCATCTCTTTCGGAATATATGCTGTACTGTCTGTTACAACTGCAATCTTCATCACTTTACCTGCCTTATTAAGTACTTAATAAGTATTTTAATAGATATGCAGCTGTAAAAAAAGACTTGCCATAACAGGCAAGTCTTCTCACACATGGCTAACGCATCTCTACCCAGCCGTTTTTAATGGCCACGACAACGGCTTGTGTCCGGTCATTAACGTTCATTTTCTGCAAAATATTACTCACGTGGTTTTTCACTGTTTTCTCACTGATAAACAATGATTCACCGATTCCGCGGTTGCTTTTTCCGTCTGCAAGCATTTGCAGCACTTCACATTCCCGTCTCGTTAATATATGTAATGGTCTCCGGATTTCCGGGTAAACCTCATGCTGAGGATGAGCAGAAACTCCACTTGTCGCAAGACGGCGGAATTCGTTGACAAGATTGTGGGTTACTTTCGGGTGAAGGTAAGAACCGCCCTCGGCTACCACTTTCACTGCTTCGATTAAAGTATCTGCGTCCATCTCTTTCAGGAGATAGCCTCTTGCACCTGTTTTTAAAGCATGAGTCACATAGTTTTCATCATCATGGATGGAGAGGATAATCACCTTAGATTCAGGGTACAGCTCAACAAGCTGTTTAGTAGCCTCTACTCCATTTACATTCGGCATATTGATGTCCATTATGACAACATCGGGATGATAATGCTCGACGATTCGAGCCGCCTCATCTCCATCGTCACCTTCTGCTACCACTTCAAAGGTAGGTTCAAAATCCAATATTCTTTTTACACCCTCACGGAATAGTTGATGGTCGTCGATAATAACAATATTTACTTTAGTCACACGCTACGCCTCCTTATCCTATTGTTCTATATACGCCGCTGTTCGGTCAATATGTCTTTTGGCTCTATTTAACAAATTATAGGCCGAGAGATAACGGAACCTTAATCATGATAAATGTCCCAAGACCTATTTTAGAGTCTATCGTTATCGTTCCTTCAAGCAGATCTACTCTTTCTTTCATTCCCAGCAAGCCGAATGATTTGTTTTTCTTTTGTTTAGCATCCTTAATATCAAAGCCTTTTCCGTTGTCCTTAATGATGAGAACGACAAAATCAGCGGTTACTTCCACTTTTACTGTAATTTCCTCTGATTCTGAATGCTTGAGTGCATTTGTGACGGCTTCCTGAGCGAGACGGAAAAGCGCCACTTCAAATTGCGGGGCAAGCCTTTGGTTCTCTGTGTCTCCGATACACTGAAAATGTATTTTCACCTTTCCGTTGTATTCTTCAGTTGTATAAAGATATTTTCTCAGTGTCGGAATCAGCCCGAGATCGTCCAATGCCATCGGTCTTAAATCATATATAATCCTTCTGACTTCGTAAAGGGCATTCCGCACATTCTGCCGCAGATTTCTGATTTCCTGAAATCCGTCCTCCGTGCCGCGGTCGCGGAAGATCCGTTCAATTAATTCCGATCTCATCATGACATTTGCCAGCATTTGCGCGGGACCGTCATGAATTTCTCTGGAAACTCTTTTTCTTTCTTCCTCTTGGGCTTCAATGATTCTTAAACCGAAATCTTGTTTAGCCTGCGCATCGGCAAGAAGAAGCCCTACTTGGCGAAGGTCTTGATTCAGGTAATTCAGAACGACGGTTATTTGGCTGACCAAAGATTCTGACCGTTCAATGATTTCCTGAAGCCCCAAAAGCCGGCGTTCTAAATCATCTCTGCGCTCCCGCAGCTGCTTTTCACGCTGTTGGATCATCGTCAGTTCCACTTGAAGTTTGTGCGCCTTTTCATAGGCGTTGCGAATTTCTTCTTCGCTGAACTTATGGAAATTTCTGCTTACTTCAGACAAGCGGTTTCGTGCGTGCCGCGTATGAACTTCAAGTTTGTCGCCCAGCTCAATGACTTCGTAGACCTGCTGTTTGATCTGTTTGAGTTCTTCAACCAGCTGCTCATATTGCTGGCGCGACTGCTCTCCGATTTGAAAAACCTCGTCCTTGCTCCCGTCCACGGTTTTCAGCATTTTCATAAGTATAGAATCCAAAACTTTGGAGTCCATCTTCGATTTATTCATCTGTCTCCCTCCGTAACGGTGTTGTTATGTATTTTTATTATAAATGTAATTGAACTGCAATTTATGTCGAATTATAATGAAAGAATGCGTATATTCTAGAAAAAAACATTTTTATATAGTATCTTACTCTTTCATGATACCAAAATATGCGCAAAAATTCTAAAGTCTGTTCGAATTTGTAGAAACAAGTCTTTTAATGCTTGTCAGGAGGGTCCAGCAATCATGCTGCACAGCTATTTAACAGTTAAAGAAACGGGTGAACATGAGATTGTGATTGAAAAATCGCGTTTTATCTGTCACCTGAGCCGTGCTGCTTCTGAAGAGGAAGCGCAGGAATTTATACAAAAGATAAAAAAACAGCACTGGAATGCGACTCATAACTGCTCAGCTTATCTGATCGGCGAAACCGACCATATACAAAAGGCGAATGATGACGGAGAACCAAGCGGCACAGCCGGCGTCCCCATGCTGGAAGTGCTGAAAAAACGCGGTCTGAAAGATACCTGCGCGGTGGTTACCCGGTATTTCGGCGGAATAAAGCTCGGTGCAGGCGGATTGATTCGTGCATATGGGAAGTCAGTGTCTGAAGGCTTAAATCATATAGGAGTTACGGAGCGGAAGCTGATGCGGATTATGCATACATCAGCGGATTATACGTGGCTCGGCAAGATAGAGAACGAACTGAGAGAATCAGTTTTTTTACTGAAAGATATCCATTATGCGGATCATGTCGAATTTGAAACGTACGTTGAAGAAAAAGACAAAGACGAGTTTATAAAATGGATGACAGAGCTGACGAACGGCAAGAGTAAGAATACAGAGGGAGAACTGACGTATTTAGAAACAGACGTCAGCCCTAAAGGAGACTAATGTAATGGCTGAACGTGTAAGAGTGCGTGTTCGAAAGAAAAAGAAAAGCAAACGAAAGATCATATTCAAACGGATTTTGCTGCTGCTTACCCTCGTTTTGTTAGTCGCTGCCGGGTTTGGCGGATACAAAGTATACAAAACGATCAATGCGGCAGATAATGCATATGATGCCCTTTCCCGCGGAGACAAATCAAAACTTCGGGATAAAGTCATCGATATGAAGAAAAAACCGTTCTCCATTTTGTTTATGGGGATCGAAAATTATGCCACAAGCGGAAAAGGCGGACGATCAGACTCTCTTATTGTCGTTACCCTTGATCCGAGAAATAAAACAATGAAAATGCTGAGTATTCCGCGTGATACGCGGGTGACGCTTGCCGGCGATACAACCGGTAAAAAATCAAAAATCAATGCGGCTTTTGCTAAAGGCGGGGCGGATGAAACCGTCTCAACCGTCGAAGACTTATTAGGCATACCGATTGATAAGTATGTCACTGTCGATTTTAACGGCTTTAAGGATGTTATTGATGAAGTCGGCGGAGTCAATGTAAAAGTGCCTTTTGACTTCGACGAGATGAGTGACGTCAGTAAAAAGAAACGGATCTACTTCAAGAAAGGAAACATGCATTTGAACGGTGAGCAGGCTCTGGCTTACGCACGCATGAGAAAGCAGGATAAACGCGGAGACTTCGGCCGTAATGACCGCCAAAAGCAAATCCTAAATGCACTGATCGACCAAATGTCTAAGGCTGGAAATATTGCTAAAATCGATAAAATCGCTGAAACAGCAAGCAAAAATGTACAAACGAATATCCGAATCACTGAAGGACTCGCCCTTCAGCAGATTTATAACGGCTTTACCAGCAAAAAGATTGATACACTGACCATAACAGGATCAGATTTATATTTAGGCGGCGGCGGAACCGCGTCTACGGGCGGAACGTATTATTTCCAGCCCGATCCGACCAATCTCGAAAAAGTACGGCAGGAATTGCAGAAACACCTGGACTACCCGTCCGGAAGCAGCACGGCGTCCGATCCTGCTTCTGACAGCACCGGAACGGACAGTACGACTGATTCGACTTCCGACAGCACAGGAACAGGCGGTACGGCTGATTCAACTTCCGGCAGCACAGGAACAAGCGGCACAACCGATTCAACCAACGGTACTGCTGGTGCAAACGGTACGGACAGCACACAGTCCGGCGGCACAACAGGCTATTAAGAGTAAACCCGATCCTTTGAGCAGGATCGGGTTTTTTTATATAATAAGAGAATAGCAGAATAGCAGAATCCACAAAAAAGCAGACCATTCGCATGATCTGCTCTTTTTAATTTTTCTTTACCAATCTCTTGTAAAACTTGGTAAATGGTTTAAATTGTTCATTTACTAACCCTGTGACCTCTGCTATGATTTGCATAAATACAATCAATACAAAAATAATAAACAGCGAAAGCCATATGGTCGCGCTTTTCAGCAGGATGGCACTGACGCTGAAAATAAAGCCGATTAAATAAATGATAATGACAGCCGTGCGGTGTGACAGCCCGAAGGCCATCAGCCGGTGGTGTATATGTGACTTATCAGGCGCTGAGATCGGCTGTTTGTTTAAAATCCGCCTGATGACGGCGAATGTCGTATCAAAAATCGGCACGCCCAAAATGATGATCGGAATGATGATACTGAATAATGTAACACTTTTATAAAGACCTAATAATGAGAGTACTGAGATGACGTATCCGAGAAAGAGCGATCCGGTATCTCCCATAAATATCTTTGCCGGATGAAAATTATAAAATAAAAATCCGAGTGTGCTTCCTATCACGACAAGTGAAAGTGACAGAATAAGGATTTTCCCTCCGGATAACGCCATAACGGCGATAGTGGAGAGTCCGATGACCGACAGGCCGGCAGCGAGTCCGTCCAAACCGTCAATCAGGTTCATCGCGTTCGTAATACCGACGATCCATAACACAGTCAGCGGGTAAGCGACCCATCCCAATTCTAAACGTTCCGTTAAAAACGGTACGGAGAAAAAGTCCATTTTCAGTCCCGTGCTCACAATCATAATGGCCACGGCCAGCTGGACGAAAAACTTTACCTTTGCGCTTAATTGGTATTTATCATCAAGGATTCCTAAAATAACAATAATAAACGCACCCACTGTAATGGCGGTCATTTTCGTTTCATTATATATGCCGGCCGCGAGAACACCCGCCGCTACGCCGATAAAGATGGCCAGGCCGCCCATACGGGGCATTATTTTATCATGTACTTTTCGGTTGCTGGGCTGGTCAACTGCACCTATTTTGATCGCAATTTTTTTTACGATAGGAGTTAGGATTAAAACCGTTAGCAGAGAGACAAAAAACGCAACAACTATGCGAAACATGCGTTCGTCAAGCATAAAGAAGTCTCCTTTGGAATTATATGAAGTCTTTTCTGATATTGAACCGTTCCTTCCATTATAATTCTTACTAGTTATTATAACAAGCATCATCAAAAAGAAACACGCAAATCAAAAAATGCGCTTTCCCTTTTAATGGGATTGCGCATTTTTCAATATACCCGTGCATTCGAGCATTCGGCCGAATAAAACATTCCAATCCCGTCTCCGGGCCAATTCACGGCGCAAAGCCTCATATGATCCGCTGCGGTCCGCTGCCAGAAGCGCGTCGCAGGCCGCGATGAAATCTGCGGGGTCACTGCCTTCAACGTATTCATAGACGAAAGGCCTTTTGATTTTTGACGTAGAAGAAAGGTTGCAGCCGACAACCGGTTTGCCGGCGGCTAAAAATTCAAAAAGCTTAAGCGGAAATACCGCGTCATTATAAGGTGAATTTTTATACGGCATGATGCCGATGTCGACAAGCTGCATATAGGACGGCACTTCATTCGGCGCGGCAGGTCCCGTCCAGATGACATTCGGACGCTCCAGAAGCGACTTGAAATCCGGATCGTCCTGAGCCGTGTTCGGGCCTACCAATAAAATCGTCCAGTCAGGCCTCACATCTGCCGTTTCCGCCATAAGCGCAAAATCGAGCTTCGGTTTGATTCCGCCGATAAAACCGAGAACCGTTCCGTTCCGTCCCCGTAAAATGTCTTCATCCGGCTGTTTATTTTCCCGTGAAAACAGGTCATATTCCACTCCGTTTTCAATGGTGAACACTTTCTGGTGCGGATTCTCCAGCTTTTTTCCGACCTCCCGGTGCAGACAGTCAGATGTACACGTAATGGAATCGGCACGCTGAATGATTCTCATTTCCGCCTGTTTAATGATGTTTCTTCTAACATTTGACAGCACCCCGGATCGGCCGCTGATCGGAGCGGCCCATAGATCACTGCAATCATAAATCACTTCATCCCAAGGAAACAGATCTGCCAGAAGCGGAAAACCGGGGAAGGTGTACCATAAGCAGCAGCGGGCCCCTTCTCCTTCTTCCTTCAGCATGTTCACCAATGGTGAAAGCTTATGCCTGTAGCACATGTCTGTATACCTGCCGAAGCGGAAAGCTTTTTGCCGCATGAGATCCTTTACAGTGAACTGCCGGATTCCCTCGGCGATCCCGGCCATCTGACCATCATTGGCTCGCGGAGACGGGCATACCCAAATGACGCTTTTCGTTTCTTTTTGCCGGGCGAGAAATTCAGCCAGCCGGTGCCGTCTGTATCTCAGCCGGTCATGCCCCCATTCCGCCGCTCCGACGATTACGTGAATAATCGGTTCCACCTTCATCACCCAGCTCCTCTGACGCCTACAGTCTTTTCAAGACCGCGTTTTTTGCATATTGCATAAAACACCACGAAGCCTTGATAAAATGCAGGCGCTCAATTTCTCTATAAACAAACCACGTTTTTTTTGCGGCTTTCCACTTGTTACTTGAAATCGAATTCTGCACAAGCCTGTATTCTGAAAGGCACTCATTCAGGCCGTAAGCCGTAAATCCCCTTTTCAGCAGGGAAAGCCATGTCGCTAAATCCTGCCGCGTTCTGATATCAGGCATTTGAATCTGCCCCGTCTGCTCTCTGTCAATCATGACCGTTAAACATCCGATAATCGTGTTTTTTAAAGCTTCATCATATGACAGGCTTTCAGGGGCTTGAATCGTTTTGTCCGTCGGCGTTCCGTCCTGCTCCATGACGCTGTAGCCCGTAAATGAAAAAGCGCAGGACCGCTCTGCCATAAACGCAAGCTGTTTTTGAAGCTTTTCCTTTTTCCATCTGTCATCGCTGTCCAGAAATGCGACATAACGGCCCTTGGCATGTTTAAGGGCTGTATTTCTGGCAGCCGCGGCTCCCCCGTTTTTATCTAAATAAACGACGCGGATCCGCTCATCCTTTTGTTCATATTGCCGTAAAATATCTCTCGTTCCGTCCGTTGAACAATCATCCGCGATAATCATTTCCCAATGCGGGTGGCTTTGATGTAAAACGGACTGAATCGTGTCTTCGATATATTCACTTGCATTATAAGACGGTGTAATGACAGATACGAAAGGTTTCCAGTTTGTCATGGTCACATCTCCATCGCAGATTTTTACAAGGACTCTCTAAAAAACTCAGGAATGACAATGAACATAAATGCAACTGCAATGCCGATTAAAACGCCCAGAACCGCTTTCTTTTTCGGCGGCATGCCTTGTCCCGCCGTTTCATTCATCGGCTCTGAATTGATGATGCCGGCCGCTTTCAGGTTCAGCTGCGTATTTTTCAATTCGTATAAAAATCGTTCCTTATCCACTTTGGCGTCCGCGCTGACGGTTTCTCCTTCAAGCGCAGCAATACTCTGCCGCACTACTTTTGCCCGTTTTTCAAACAGGTCCTGATCATTCTTCAGAAAAGTTTTTATGACGGCTTGAAACACCGATTCGGTCTCCTGTTTGTTTTGGCCGCTGTAGCTGACCGTGATCAATGAATCTGATTGTGTTTCGACAGTCAGTTTACTTTTCACGGCCGCTCTTTCTTCGTCTGTTTTATCAGGCAAAGCCTGCTTTAAAAAGGCATCGCTCGTCAAAAGGAGCGGGATTTCTTTTGTATTGTTATAAAGCGGATGATCATAATTTCCCGCGGCGATCGCGGCTTCTGATGTAAAACTGCTGCCCCCGCTGATTTTTGACGGCAATACATATCCCGCTGCCCCTAACACAACGGGCAGCGCAATGATCCAAATGATATTCTTTTTGATACGCCGGGTTATTCTTGTCAACATATCCTTCATCTCGCATCTCCCTGTTTTTCATAGTACGCCGTGACGGCAGGCTCCTTTTGTAAACGCCTCAATATATTGACCGCCGCGATCACGAGCGAGAGAAATACCCAGTGGAAAAATAAATTTGATACGGAGCTTGGGCTGATGCTGCTTACCAAAAAACCGGCCATCGCCGTGATAAGTCCTTCTGTGATCAGTCTTGACTGATTTTCCGATTTTCTTTCATGACATTTATAAAGTGTCCAAAAAAGGAACAAATAGACTGTCAGGTAACCGAGCATCGTAAGAACGCCGAAGTTCGCCATAATCTCGACGAGCCAGTTGTGCACCTCAACTACGCCGCCCGTATCATAAACGGGCTCCGCTTTTAAATAGTAAGAGACGTTTCCGGCACCCACTCCGAACCCCCAGGAATCAATCACATAGTGAAAGGCGTTTTTTAAAAGATTCGCCCTCGCAAGGTTGGAAGGAAGCGGTTGCTGTCCCGGCATCGCCTGCGGAGCTGAAAACAGATTCAAGACGGCATTGGTGATACGGCCCGCAAATAAAACCGCAAACAGCGCCGCACCCGCTCCCGCTGCGTACAGCGCGAGTTTTTTCAACAGGGAAGGCAGCAGGATGAAGACGTATACAGCCGCCCCCGCGCATATGCCCAGCAGACTCGCGCGCGAACCGGTCAAAATGATTAAATACAAAGCGCAGATCGCAAAGAGCAGGCTGACGGCCTTCACATAGCCGTTTTTCATATTTTTCACCGCCGCCGCATACAGAAAGAAACTGATGCACAAAAACGTTGCGAAATCATTTTGATTAAAGAAAACGGACGTCGGATAATGCTGTTTGTACTGCGGGCCGTTATAAAGCGTGGAGCTCGGCAGATGGTGGTGTGTAAAATGGTTGTAAAAGCCGATCGCCATCACAAAAATGGTCATCACAAGCCATATGCCGTAAAAAACCATCAGCTGATCAAAGCGCTGAATGAACATGACAATAAGATAAATCAAAAACATGCCCATTCCCATTAAAGCTAAATATTTAATCCCGTACGTCACGGATTTTGCCCACAATAACGATAGGAGACCGTATGTAAACCATAAGGCGAAAAACATCAGAACCCCTTTTACATTCACCCGATTCCATCTGTCAATATGATGGCGGTTTGTCAGGATGCCGGCGACGTGAAGGGCGCCCGCTCCGATTAATAACAGCCGGTATATAAATAAGCTGAAAAATCCGAGATGGATCGCAAAGAAGGCCTGGTTTAAAAATGTACACGCGATCAGTATATAAATGAGCCCCATAAACATCTGACCGTTTGTTGTAAAGGCGGATAGCAAAGCAAGTCCGGCAAAGCCGATCATGGCGGCAAACAGCAGCACGGTGATTTTTCCGAAGCCGGCATCCGCCCTGACCGCCTCCAGCATGATGAATCCTCCTGTAATGAGAGCGGCAAGCAGCACAAGAACATGTGCCGCTGAACGTTTGATACTCACATGGCAAACCCCTTTCCAAAACCGGCAGCCGAGCCGGGCTGCCGAGAGCCTGAAGACAATCTTTTTCTATCTTGCCAGTTCTTTTATTTGCCGATCGGCATGAACCGCCGGACGTCCGACGGAATGATAAGTGAATCCTGAAACCCTCATATACTCCAACGGAAACATATTTCTGCCGTCAATGATGACCGGCTGTTTGAGCAGCTGCTTCACTCTCTGAAGATCCATCTCCTTGACTTCCGGCCAATCTGTTGTAATCAGGCATGCGTCCGCGTTTTTGATGGCACTGTACAGCTCTGTGTGATATTCAATGCCGCCGTCTCCTAATATCGCTGACGCTTCGGGAATCGCGATCGGATCATACGCTTTCACGTGAGCGCCCTGCTCTTTAAGACTTGTGATGATATCAAGAGCCGGGGCGGAGCGGACGTCATTTGTGTGCGGTTTAAAGGCCAGCCCCAGTACGGCCGCGGTTTTCCCTTTTAAGGGACCGATGGCGCGGTTCAATTTTTCCGTAATACGGACCCGCTGCTTCTGATTGGTTTCAATGACGGCTTCCATCATTTGAAACGGATAGCCGGCGGCGTTTGCGATATGCAATAAAGCCGTTGTATCCTTCGGAAAGCAGGATCCGCCGAATCCGATGCCCGCCTGGAGAAATTTATTCCCGATCCGACTGTCAAGACCGACGCCTTCTGACACGTGGGAAATGTCCGCCCCGACACGTTCGCAAATATTGGCGATATCGTTAATAAAAGATATTTTGGCGGCTAAAAAAGCATTTGCGGCATACTTAATCATTTCCGCGCTTTCAAGATTGGTCTTTACGATCTTCGTACGGAACGGCTTATGAAGCTCTTCAATGACCGAAGCGGCATGTTCGCTTGTGGCGCCGATGACCGCCCGCTCCATCTGCATCGTATCCCGCACCGCCGAACCTTCGCGGAGGAATTCAGGATTTGACGCGACATCAAACGGATATTTTCCCTTTGACGCTTCGCTGACGATTTGGTAAACGAGCTTTCCCGTCCCGACCGGAACAGTGCTTTTGGTGACAATGATTTTGTATCCGTTCAGCTGTTCTCCGATTGTTTGCGCCGCTGCCTTAATGTAGGTCAGATCGGCTTCACCCGTCTTTGACATCGGCGTACCGACGGCGATATAGATGATATCAGCGGCTTTCACAGCCGGCTCAATGCCGGCCGTAAAGGATAAGCGCCCGGCACTGACATTTTTTTCGGCTAATTCCTCAAGCCCCGGTTCATATATCGGGATGACTCCGTTTTGCAAGCTTCTGATTTTCGCTTCATTGATGTCACAGCAAGTCACATGATGGCCGATTTCCGCAAAACAAGTTCCAGATACAAGACCTACATACCCTGTTCCTAATACAGCGATTTTTTTCACAGCTTCATCCCTCTTTCGAAAGGTTCTCCTCTTGCCCGGCCCGGTTCATTACGGATCGGTATTTCTCTTTCAGCGCTTTCGCGTTTTGGCTTGCGTCAAAATACGTGCGGACGGTTTGATAAAGTTCCTCGGCTGTTTGCGGCGTCCAAGCCTCTCCTTCGTCATATTGCAGAATCGATTCTGCCAGCGTCTCAGGTGAACCCGGCTTGATCAGCAACCCCCGGTGTTTCCCGAATAAAGAAGCCAATCCTCCGACATCGGTGCAGATCACCGGCACCTTCAGAGCGAGCGCCTCAATGACCACAGTCGGCATGCCTTCGCTGTAGGACGGCAGCGCCATTACATCCGAAGCCAGCAGATAGTCCTGTACCTTGTCGTTCGGCACTTGCCCCGTGACGATATGAGCGGCTTCACGCAATGAAGATGCGGCGGGACCGTCACCGACAAAGACGGCTTCATATCTTTCATCCAATGACTGAGCGGCTTTTGATAAGTCGAAAACACCTTTCTCTTTGACAAGCCTGCCGATGAACACGATCAGTTTTTTATCCGGAGGAAGGCCGAGCCGTTTTCTGACGGCTTCTTTCGTCTCGTTCCTTTTTCGGAAGGCGTCAAGCGTGATGCCGATCGGAAGCACGGTGCACTCCGCTTCGATAAGCTTTTTCATTTGTTCCCGCAGACTGCCGCTCACAGCGTAAATATCGGCTGCTTCCCGCACCGCAAATGTAAATGCGCGATGAGCGCTTTTGCTGTAATGCGGATAGACATTGACATCACTGCCATGCAAGGTCAGCACATACGGAATGCCTAAAGCCTTTGACACAATGGCGGCCGCTCCGCCTGACGGCATGGCGAAATGCGCGTGAATCAGATCGGGCTTCAGGCCATGATTTTTAATTTCGGAAAGAATGGATTCCGCCATTCTTTTATGCGGCTGCGCCCATTTCAGCTGCCCGGGAACCGCCTGATAAAACGGCCGGTGGACGGACACGCCTTTCCGCCATTCATGCGCCGGCCTGATATCCTTTTGCCGATACGTCTTTTTCAGCACCCGGAATGGCGCGGCGAGTTTCGGCCGCGGACAAATGACGGTCATCTCCGCGCCAAGCCTTCTCAGTTCTTGGGCCTGCGTCTCATGAAAAACGCCTTCTCCCGGCTTCTCACTGCTCGGATAGACACTTGTCATCCACAATACCTTCATAGCAAACGTCCTTTTCTTAATTTACTTTTCATATGCGGATAAGCTTTTCCTAACAGGAATAAATAACACAACGCGCCGCAGGCTACGGAGATCGCCAGCCGCAGCTTGACATCAAGGCTGATCCGCTCCGTTCCGAAGCTGGCTGTAAAGGCGATGACACCCATTGCCGCCGTAAGCAGAAACGGTTTGGCCACGGCTTTGAAGTAAGCCGACAGCCGCAGCTTAATGACATATGCCAACAGCCAGCGCCCGATCAGGAAATTCAGGATGCTGATGAAAGCGTACGTCCAGGCTACCGTCAAGAGATTTCCGGACAGCACGGCGGCGTACAAAGATGCGCCATACAGCAGCATCACCCCGGCGTCCCAATAAAACGCCAGATCGGCCCGCCCTTTTGCGAGCAGCACAGATCCGTTCGGATTCATCAGAACCCTTAATATCCCGACGATGGCGAGAACGTTTAAAACCGGGACAGCCGCCAGCCATTTTTCTCCGAATACCGAAGCCACGAATGCATCCGACACTGAAACCAAACCGAGCAAAAGCGGAAAGGATATCAGCGCGAGTATTTTGGTCATATTGAGAAATCCTTCTCTGATAACGCTGTTTTCATGCTTGTTTTTCGCAAAGACGGGAAACGCAACTCTCGTAATGATCGGATTAATTTTTAATACCGGAAGCGTGACAATCTGGTAGGCCAGATTGTAAATGCCGAGCGCCTCAGCGCCGATAAAACTGCCGATCAGAATCATATCAATATTCGCTCCGAGCCGGTTCACAAGCCGGGAAGACAGCTGAAAGGCCCCGAAAGAAAAGAAACCTTTCATTCCTTTCAGATCAAAAACCAACGCCGGTCTCCATGTTTTTCTGCAGGCCATCCAGTACAGAATCCCTTTCGACGATTGCAGCAGCACCTGAGAAATCACATAGGCGAGAATCGGGTCCGTATAAAAAACCGCGGCCGCCAAATACACGAAGGACAGCACATTTGAAAAGATTTCAATCTTGCTTAACGTGTTAAATGCCAGCGCTTTTTGCAGCATATACTGGTATTGCTGACCGATCGGCGCGATTAAAAACATAACGGCCAGCACGCGGATTAAATAGACAAGCTCCTCCCGCCGATAAAAATCGGCGATGAGCGGACTGCTGAAAAACAGCAGCGCAAACAGCGCAAGCCCCGTTATGATATTCAGCCAGTACAAGGAAGACATCTGTTTATCAGTCACATGATCTTTTTGAATGAGCGCGGCGCCAAAACCCATATCAAGCGCAATTTGGGCAAACACCACTACCGTTGTGATCATGCCGACAAGGCCGAATTCAGCCAGTGACATGACCCGCCCGAGCAGGGCGAATTGGATGATTTGAATGACCGTAATACACGCTGTCGAAATACTTGTCCATTTGGCGCCGCTCAAGATTTGATTTGTAATACTAGGCATCGTTTTCCCTACTTTTTTGTCTGCTGACCAGAATTTTTATCGCGCCCCGTCACCGGTCCAGATCACTTTGCACGTTTTGAGCATAATCTTCAGTTCCAATGAAAAGGTCAGGTTGCGGATATAATATAAGTCAAACATCAGTTTTTCCCTCGGTGTCATGTCATATCCCCCGTTGACCTGCGCCCAGCCGCTTAATCCCGGCTTAACGGCCAGCCGCTCCGTAAACCCCGGAATCTCAGCCTGAAACTGTTCCGTAAACACGGGCCGCTCGGGACGCGGGCCGATCAGGCTCATTTCTCCCCGAAGCACATTTACCAGCTGCGGCAGCTCATCAATACGGGTCCTTCTGATAAAAGCGCCGACCTTTGTCACGCGGGGATCCTTTTTCAGCGCCCAGACCGCCCCCGATTTTTCAGCATCTATTTTCATAGAGCGGAGCTTATACAAATAAAATGGCTTCCCGTCTTTGCCTACCCGCTCCTGCTTATAAAAAGCCGGGCCGGGCGACTCCAAACGAATCAGTATGGAGAACAGGCCCATCACCGGGAGCGCCGCCAAGAGCCCCGCAAGCGCAAACACAATGTCCATGAATCGCTTAAAAGCCAAATAACGGGCCGTTCTTTCCGTAACGGCAGCGGAAGTCCCCTGCCGCACTGCATAGTTATTATTTACATTCATGCTTTTCTCTGCTCCCACTGACACACACCTCACGATTTGTTGGGATGTTTGATGACCTATGCCGTGAGTTTAGCAGATGGATGTTAATTGGAAGTAAAGGAAGCGTTAATGTTTATTAGAATGTTTCGATTATTGTTTTTTTATTGTAAATCTATTCATATCCATATTTGAGACAAAGCATAATGAAAAATAAAAAAACAGACCGGTATGAACCGGTCTGTTTCCATGAAAAAATTATCGGAAATAGGAGGAAACGCCTTGGGTGATCCCCGCCGCGAGTCTGTCCTTTTTCGTTGATTGTTTTAAAATATTGGCATCAATCGGGCTTGTGACAAAACCGGTTTCTAACAAGACACTCGGCATTTTAGAATACTTAATGACGTAAAATCCGGCAGTTTTCACACTGCGGTCACGCGTGCCGAGAGCAGAAACCATTCTCGGCTGAATATTTTGGGCAAGCCTCAGACTGTTTGCGGATTGGTACGTTTTATCATAATACGTCTCCGTACCGTTTGCACTGCTGTTATCATTTGCGTTCGCATGGACGCTGATGAAAATATCGGCGTTCGCCTTCGCCCCTTTGTTCACTCTCTCCTCAAGCGAGTCAAAGGTGTCGCCCTTCCTCGACATTACAGTAAGCGCGCCCGCGCCGTATAATTGATTGTTAAGACGCGTAGCGATATCAAGATTTACATTTTTCTCAAGCAAGCCGTTTCCGGTTGCACCTGAATCCTGATAGCCATGCCCCGGATCAATAAAGACCGTTTTGCCGACAACCGGATTTTTAAGCTGTGACGCGGCATTGTTGCTTAAAGATGAAGCACTTCCTATGACAGTGAAGCTGGTGATGTTTTTACTTCCGATATACGTCCGGACGTCTTTTGACAGACTGTCTCCATTCGTCAGCAGGTGAACTCTTCCCTGTTTGGCGCTCAGCACGCCTCCGACGATGGTATCCGCCTCTTTAAAGCCATTGGTAACAAACGTATAGCCTGTGCTTAAGCCTGTCTTTTTTGCAAGATTCACAGACAGGTTATAGCGGTTTTTGCCGCTGATTCTTGAAGGGTTCGGCAGTTTATTGTAAAGTGAGCTGCTGATGCTGCTTGTCCCGCCGATGACAATCGTGTTTTTAATCCCCAAGCTTTTGATCGCATTGGACGTAGAACCATTTAATGTCGAATCATTAGTGAATAAAACCGGATATTTTTTAGCGGACGCATAAGAAATCGCAGCCATTCCATCTGCATCAACAAACCCGTTGACCACAAGGGCTGTAGAAGATCTTGTCATTTCACCCGCCACTTTTGCGGCTGTGGCATATCTCGTGCTCCCTGATAATCGTTTGACACTGATGCCTAATTTAGCAATTTGATTTTCAGTATTTTTCGAAACGGCAGGTGTGCCGCCTACGATAATCACATTTTTCGTTTTTAAATCAATTAATCCCTTTTTTGTGCCGGCAGACAGCTGATCTTTATTTGTAAACAGCAGCGGCGCATTTTTTTGATATGAAAGCGGCGCAGCGGCAATTGCATCGGCATATGAAGTTCCGCCGGTGATAATGACCGTTTTCGCTTCACCCCATGATTGTTTTGCCGCCAGTACAGCCGTATCATACCGGGTGCTTCCGCCGATCCTTTTAACCGTGTTGTCAGCCAAAGCGGAAGGGACAAATAGAATGACCCCGAGAATAAAGACGGGGAGACATTTTATGATGAATTTCAATCCGATCTCCTCCACAGAAGTTTAGTAGTTTGTAAGTGCTGTATTAGGATAATAGAACGCAAGAATAGAAGTATACGGCTCTCCGGCCTCCGCTCTTTCTTTTGCTCCGTATTGACTCATTCCTACGCCGTGACCGTATCCCTTTCCTGATATCGTGATTTGCGAAGAATTACCGGACGCACTGGCGTATGTGCTTTTAAAAGATGAAGCTCCGATCATCGTCCTGAGTTCAGACGCTTTCACCTCAACAGATGCAGTCTTGTTCATGACATAGCCCTTCGACTTGTCATTCACATGGTACGTGACCTTCACCGCGGCGTCTTCCGCGCGCTGGCCTTTTGTTTTTCCGGTGAGCGAGAGATCAGAGATGCTTGCAATTTTTATGGAACTTGCATTGGTTTCTTTATTTTTCATCAGCCAATTTTTTATTCCGTTGAGCTGCGCAGCATTTGCTTCGTTTGTTTTAGACCACCAGGATGCGGGATTTTTCATATCCAGACCCGCTGGCAGCTGCTGCTTCTGCAATGTTAAAGACCAGCTGATTTCCGGATCTTTTGTATCCTTTTTGGCTACTAAATACGGCACTTTCGATCCCCACACTTCATCGCCGGATTCCATGTAACCGCCATTGCTTGATGAGTAAGTGGCATCTATCAATCTGCCGGAATAAGTGAGCACTTTCCCTTTTGTTCCGTTAACGGCTGCGGTGGCGTTTGGATACCAGCTGTATCCCCCGTAAACCTGAAAGGCCGTTGTATCCGCGACTGTTTGTCCCATCTTGCCGATAGAGTAGGTGCGGGCAGCAACAGCCTGGGCTTTCAGCGCTTCTGTCGGCCAGCTTCCCGGCATTTCATTCGGCAGGACACCTTTCAGATAATCCTCAAAAGGAATGTTTTCATTAACAGGTCTTACATATTTGCCGGATTCCGCAGTGAAACTCATATTCCCCAGATATGGCTTCCCGTCAATGCTGATTGTGTTTGCTGTTGAATATTTTTCAGGAACCGCCTTGAAAGACGTTTTTCCGCTGTTAATGCCTGCAACGCCTAATTTGCCGCCGGACGTTTCAATACGGTACGTCTTTCCGTTTACGAGATAAAACTCTTTTGCGTAAGCAGCCTTAACTGAATCGGCAATTGAATTTGCGCTGCCTATTAATGTATAAGAATAGGTGCCTTTCGTTTTAAAAAGGCTGGCCTCGTCGGCGGGTGTTTCGCTTTTTTTGATGTATACAAGCGGCATGTGATTTGCGGCGGCAATATTTGATCCGACAACGATGTCCGCTAATTTAGTCCCGTTGGCAGCCACCGTTTTGCTTGCATCCATGCCGAGCGAAGTGACTGCGTTTGCTGATATTTGATATCTGTTTGATCCGGTAATTCTTTTGGTGACCGAGGCCTTCTTTTTAATTTGATTCTCCACATCTTTGCTGACGCTTGAAGTGCCTCCCATGATGATCACTTTTTTAGGCAGATTGTAGCTCGGAAGGGAGTCTTTTTTCGTCAGGAGAATCGGATAGCCGTTTTGCGCAGCATAAGGCGCGATTGCCAGCGCATCCGTATATACATCCCCCGTTACTACGACCGCCTGGTCATAGCTGCCCATTTCGGCCGCAATATTTTTGGACAGATCATATCTGTTTTTTCCGCTGATCCGTTTCGTACGGCCGTATTTCTTCAATGTCTTTTCCGCGGCTGACGAAATACTGTTCGTCCCGCCGATGATTAAAATATTATCCGGACTGAATTTCTTGATTTGCGCTTCTGTGCTGCTGCTCAGTTTTTTCGCTTCAGTCAGCAGAACAGGCGCTTTCAGTTTATTCGCTAAAGGAATGACGGAAAGCGTGTCCGCAAAATAAGCATCCGTATTAACGACGACTACGTTGGATGGGTTTTTCCAATACTTGGATGTCGCAGCGTTAGCCGTATCATATTTGGACGCGCCTCCCAATCTGGCAACGGAGGAGACATCGCTTCCCGTCAGTTTATAAGTTCCTGAAGGTTCGATATTCAGAGTCGATTTATTACCAATATAATTCGTCAGTTTTACTGAGATATCAGAACTGGACGCAAAAGTGCTTTCCGGTAATAAAGCCAGGCTGAATATCACAGAAAAACAGACAGCCCATATTGTTTTCTTCAATTTTTATCCCGCCTTTTGCTGATCATGGTGTATTATTTTGCTTTCTCGATTTCCTTGATCTCTTTTTGGCCTTTATCATTTGTGAAATACGTAATGCTGACTTTGTCATTTTCGCTGAATTTATTCAGAACATCAGAGAAGTCATCAGAAAATTCAAAGCTGACGGGCTGATCATCCACTTTTACTTCAATTGTGTGCGTATCCGCCATACCGACATAATATGCCGTTTCTTTTTGAGCCTGGTTCTCCGAAGAACCGCTTCCCTTCTTTGATTGATCCGCCGTTCCGCACGCTGCCAATACAACAGAAAAAAGCAGTATTAAGAACGAAGCTGCAATAGTTTTTTTCATTTTTTTCACCTCATCTTTATGTATCGTCTTATACTAACTTTTTTTTAAGGTAATTTTAAGGTCTTTTTGTAACCTTTTTTTAAGAATTTCGTCTATTACATGGTTATAAGTAAAAATATGACTGGGTTTATAAAGATTAGTAAATTGTATCAGGAAAGTTAATAGAAAAGGTGATGACAAATGAGAGCTGAACGAAAAAGAAAGAAGAAAAAAGTTCTTCTGACAATCGTAACAATCATCGGGCTGTTAGTTTTATCATCAGGAGGCTACGTCTACTACTTGTGGCACAAAGCGGCTTCAACGGTGGCAAGCATTCAGGAAGACTTGAAAAAATCGGACAAACGTGACACGGATATAGATCTCGGAAAGAAGGATCCGATTTCTGTTTTAATCATGGGCGTCGATGAGCGGAAAAATGACAAAGGGCGAGCGGATACGATGATTTATATGACCGTCAATCCTAAAACGAATACAACAGAAATGGTCAGCATTCCGCGTGATACGTATACGAAAATCTCCGGCAAAGGTACGATGGATAAAATCAACCACTCCTATGCTTTCGGCGGAACGCAGATGGCCGCGGATACCGTCGAAGACCTGCTTGACGTGCCGGTAGATTATTTTGTGAAAGTAAACATGGAGAGCTTCAAAGATACCGTGGATACACTCGGCGGGATTACGGTGAACAGCACGTTTGCCTTCAACTACGACGGGCACTCTTTCGGAACGGGGAACATCAGCCTGAACGGCGAAGAAGCACTTGCCTACACGCGTATGAGAAAAGAAGATCCCCGGGGGGATTTCGGCAGGCAGCAGCGCCAGCGCCAAGTGATAGAAGGGATTATTTCTAAAGGGGCAAACATCTCGTCTGTCACGAAATTCGGAGATATGTTTAAGGTCATTGAAAACAATATGAAAACAAACATGTCATTCGATGATATGTGGACGGTTATGACTGACTATAAAAACGCCCGCAGCAAAGTCACTCAGCATGAACTGAAGGGAACGGGAACGAGAATCAACAATATCTATTATTACAAATTAGATGAAGCAAGCCTCGCTTCAGTCAAAAAAGAATTAAAAGAAAGCCTGAAATAATAAAAAACTCTGCATATGATGCAGAGTTTTTTTATTCTGTAAAAGGCTGCGGACGGGTTTTTCTATAGCCGTACCGATAAAGCAGTTCTTCCACAATCCGTTTTGAAGCCGATCCGTCACCATAAGGGTTTGACGCCTTTGACATCCGTTCATATTCAGCCTGATCGGTTAAGAGCTGTTTTGTCAGCTGATACACCGTTTCTTCATCTGTACCCGCCAGCTTTAATGTCCCGGCTTTCACTCCTTCGGGGCGCTCGGTTGTGTCCCTAAGCACCAAGACCGGCTTTCCGAGAGAAGGCGCTTCCTCCTGAACCCCGCCTGAGTCGGTCAAAATGAAGTTTGCTTTCGCAGCGAAGTTATGGAAATCCACGACCTCCAGAGGTTCTATTAAGTGCACCCTGTCCGAATCAGCAAAATGGGCTTCTGCAGCCTCACGAACTGCGGGATTCAAATGAACGGGATAAACGACTTGTACGTCCTCAAACTCTTCAACGACTCTTCTGACGGCCTTAAACATCTGTTCCATCGGCCTGCCTAAATTTTCACGTCTGTGCGCTGTTAAAAGAATCATCCTGCTTCCTTCCAGCTTGTCAAAAATCGGATGAAAATAATCTTCCCGCACTGTCGTTTGAAGCGCGTCTATCGCTGTATTTCCCGTGACAAATATAGAATCCGGCTTTTTATTTTCAGAAAGCAGATTCTGCTCGGCCTGGCTTGTCGGCGCAAAATTCACATCAGCCATCACGCCCGTCATCTGCCGATTGATTTCCTCGGGGAAAGGAGAGTATTTATTATGCGTACGCAGACCGGCTTCCACATGGCCTACGGCGATTTGATGATAAAAGGCGGCAAGGCTTCCGGCGAACGTTGTCGTCGTATCTCCGTGGACCAAAACGATATCTGGTTTTACTTCTTGGAACAGCTTGTCCAGTTTCAGCAAAGCATGAGATGTAATTTCTGAAAGCGTTTGACGCTCTTTCATAATATTCAAATCAAAATCAGGCGTAATGCTGAATGCTTCAAGCACTTGATCCAGCATCTGTCTGTGCTGTGCGGTTACAGTCACCAGCGAATCAATTTCCTGATATTTTTCAAGCTCTAATACGAGCGGAGCCATTTTAATTGCTTCAGGTCTTGTACCGAATACGGTCATTACTTTTAGTTTTTTCAACGGTTTGTCTGCACCTCGTTTTATATGTCGGATATCCCTTCATGTTAACATATTTATGCCGTTTCTTAGATATTGTAAAGCTTAATGGCAAACAAAGCAAAAACCGTTACAAGACTCTTTGAAAGCGGATTAAAAGGTGTGAATTTTAATCAATTGTGGTAAAGTGGAAAAAGACTAGGTTATAGTTCTGAAAAAAAGATTTTGCAGAAACAAGGATGGTGTTATTCAGTGAAGAAAGTACGCAAAGCCATTATTCCGGCAGCAGGTTTAGGCACTCGTTTTTTGCCGGCCACAAAAGCAATGCCTAAAGAAATGCTTCCAATCGTTGATAAGCCGACAATTCAGTATATTATCGAAGAAGCTGTCGAATCCGGCATCGAAGATATTATTATCGTAACCGGAAAAGGAAAAAGAGCAATAGAAGACCATTTCGACAATGCCCCTGAACTGGAACGAAATTTAGAAGAAAAAGGGAAAATCGAACTGCTTCAAAAAGTGAAAAAATCGTCAAATATTGCGGATATCCACTATATTCGCCAAAAAGAGCCAAAAGGACTCGGTCATGCCGTTTGGTGCGCACGCAACTTCATCGGCGATGAACCTTTCGCCGTTCTTCTCGGCGATGATATTGTCCAGGCTGAAAAACCGGGACTTCGTCAGCTGATGGATGAATACGAAAAAACATTGTCTTCAATCATCGGTGTTCAGCAAGTTCCTGAAAACGACACACACCGCTACGGAATTATCGATCCGTTAACAAATGAAGGCCGCCGTTACCAGGTCAAAAATTTTGTAGAGAAGCCTGAACCGGGCACAGCTCCTTCCAACTTGGCTATTTTAGGAAGATACGTTTTCACTCCTGAAATTTTCATGTACCTGGAACAGCAGGAAGTCGGTGCAGGAGGAGAAATTCAATTAACGGACGCCATCCAAAAGCTCAATGACATTCAGCGTGTCTTCGCTTATGATTTCGAAGGAAAACGTTACGATGTCGGTGAAAAACTCGGATTTATCGAGACGACGCTTGAATTTGCCTTACAGGATCAGGATATCCGCCATAAATTAATTCCGTTCATGAAGGATCTTCTTGAAAAAGAAGAAGCTGACGAATAGAAAAAGCTGCCGAATCCGGCAGCTTTTTTTATGTGATCTTTACTTTTTAGACGTTACGGTCAGTGTTTTATCAGCATTGTTCACAGAAAAAGTATATTCCTGGTTTTTAAGCATGAGCAAATTCTGATTGATTTTGCTGCCGCCTTTTTCACTTAAAGCTGAGATGTCTGCGGGACGCGATAAATGAAAAACCACTTCGGAGACTGTATCCTTGTCAATCACTACATCCGTTTTTGCATCGGATGTTTTTAATACGTTCCGTCCGTCAGCCGTTTGTCCGGCAGCTGGATTTTTCAATTTACTCTGTACATCGTCCCGGCTTTTATTGAGATATGAGAGAAACTCTTCTGCTGTTTGGCTTGATAAACTGCCGCTGAAATCATTAAGCTGAACATCCGTCTTTTTTAAAGCGTTCACTTTATACAGATCAGTCTTTTTCATAAAGTACTCTTTATCGTTTAATTTCACTTTGGCCGCCTGGTTATTTTCGGCTTCTACCTGCACCTTCGTGCCGAAATTTACACTTGCGGAGGCTTTTCCTTTTATATCTTTTTCAGTATAAAGGTCCGCCTTTTCAGCTTTTACCAAAGCAGGTTTATTCACAGACTCATAAAGGCCGGCATCGCTCTGTTTGACGTCACCGAAAGATGTAATCGCACGCAGAGGCTTGTCTGAAAACATCGAAGCGCCTGCGCCGACAGCCAGCAATGCAAGCAGCGTAATCTGTATCGTATTGGCAATGAATTTGGGCTTCGCTTTCTTTTGCTGCGCCTGACTGATTTTCTGTTCCTCGGCTGCCCGCGTTCTGCCTTCAATCTGCTCGTTTTGATATTTCTTCTTTTCTTTCTTTGAAAGCTTGTTGAACCAATCCACAAAAGCTTTATATTCTTTCACAACGGCTTTCGTTTCGTCGAACATGCGCATTTCGCCGTAATGCATCCAAGCCACCCGATCACACATTTTCTCAATCTGTCCGATGGAATGACTGACGAAAAAGATCGTTTTGCCGCGTTCTTTAAACTCCGTAATGCGGTCCACACATTTCTGATAGAAAGTCTGGTCCCCTACTGAGAGCGCCTCATCAATAATAAGGATGTCAGGGTCCATATGCGCCGATATGGCAAAACCGAGACGGGATTTCATACCGCTTGAATAGCTTTTAACAGGCTGATCTATAAAGTCGCCGATATCCGCGAATTCAACGATTTTTTCATAAAGCTCGTCTATCTGCCGATTGTTGAGACCCATCATCAAGCATTTTAAACGAATGTTGTCTTTACCGCTTAATTGATTGTTTAATCCGGCAGAAATCGCGATTAAAGACGGCTGCCCGTTCATGTCAATCTCCCCGCTTGTCGGCGGAATGATCTTTGCAAGCAAATTGGACATCGTTGATTTTCCAGACCCGTTGATCCCTACGAATCCGATCGTTTCCCCTTCATAGACGTCAAAAGAAACATTTCGGACAGCGAAAAAACCTTTTTGATTTCTGTTTGGGAAAAACAGTCCTTTAATTTTGTCAGACTGTTTTTTATATAGAAAATACTGTTTTGAAACATTTCTGAACGAAACTTTTAGTTTCATCGTATAATCTCCTTACTATATTAAAGAAAGTCAACAAACTTATCTCTGAATTTCATATGAAGAAGTGAACCGACTGTTAATAACAGCAGTGTGACGAACCAGAAATACAGCGTGTATTTCACATCGTGGAAAAACCACTGCCCTTCCATAAAGCTGTCTCTAAAGCCCTCGATAATATAGAAAAGAGGGTTTAACTTCAAGATGGTCAAAACTTCAGGTCTGTTTCCAAATTTCTCCGCAATGTCCCAGAAAATCGGCAGAAGAAAAAAGAGCAGCCTTGTGACGGCCTGAAGCAAAAACTGATAGTCCCTGATTAAAACGCTGATGGTTGAATTAAACAGGCCGAAAGCAAACATAAAACTGATCATGCAAAACAAGTAATAAATATATTGCAGCCAGTGAAGCGTCGGAAACAGTCCGTTGCTCAGCAGCACAATAATATAAATCGCCATCATCACAAAGTAACTGAATAAATTCGATGCTATCACTACAGAAGGCAGTGAACTGATCGGAAAGTTCATTTTCGACACTAAATTTATCCGTTTAAAAACGCTGTTAGATGCATCCAGTATCGTCGGACTGATAAAGAACCAAGGAATTAAGCCGGCCAGCATCCAGACGATGAACGGTACGCTGTCTCCATTTCCAAGCACCATATCATGTCCGCCGCGAATCCCGAGACCAAATACGAACCAGTAAGCCAGCATTTGAATCATAGGGTTGAGAAACTGCCACAATATACCCAAATAGTTCACTTGATACTTTGATTTCGTTTCGTACACTGCAAGCCGCATAATCAGCGGAAATGAGTTGAATTGCTCTTTCAGAATTTTTACCAATGCATTCATTCTAATCTTCCTTAGTCGTAAGTTTTAGGTAATAGCTTTGACTTACAAAAGCACCGCTCATAATTGTAACAGATTACGATGTATTTTTCACTTCATAACAAGCCTGAGTCCCATGAGCGCAACATGCCGTCACTTAAGCAAAAAAGCATAATTAACGTGGTTAAATTATGCTTTTTTGCACTTATTTACTTGTCCCCGAAAATCACTTTTACGGCTTTTTCAGACGATTCCCCGGTTTCTAAATAACAGAACTTCTCGTAAAAAGGCCCGAATGAATCCGGAAGCCTATAATCATCTGATTCCGTTTCATTGACCCATTTGATAACGTCACCTGTTTCTTTGACAAGCGGGCCGGGCGCTTCTTTTTCAAAGTCAAAGTAAAACCCTCTCAGTTTATCCCGGTACGTTTCGATATCAGGCACATAAAACAGCATCGGTCTTTTCAGATTTGCATAGTCAAAAAAGACAGAGGAATAGTCCGTTATGAGTAAATCAGAGACCATATACAGCTCACGGATATCTTCGTAGCTGGAGAAATCATACGCAAATCCTTCATACGGTCCGAGATCAAAGTTTTCCGCCACGAGATAATGCATTCTTAAAATAATGACATAACGATCGCCGATCGCTTCTCTCAATTGATGAAGGTCTAAATCAAGGTCAAACTTGTATTTTCCCTTCTTATAAAATTGGTCATCCCGCCATGTCGGTGCGTAGATAATCACTTTTTTATCTTGCGGAAGATTCATTTTTTCTTTCAGCGCTTTGATGACAGAAGGGCTGTTATCCGTTTGAAGGAAGTCATTCCGCGGATATCCCGATTCAATCATGGTTTTATTAAACTGAAACGCCCGGGCGAATATTTCGGTTGAATATGCGTTCGGTGAAATCAGGTAATCCCACTTTGAAGCCTCTGTCGTAAAGTTGCGCTTGTATTTTTCAGTGTTTGTTCCCGGCATATGCACTTCATCCATATCTACGGCAAGGCGCTTTAAAGGCGTGCCATGCCATGTCTGGACATATGTCGTATGCTCAGGTTTCGGAATCCACAGCGGCATACGGCTGTTGACAACCCAGTACTCGGCTCTTGCCATGGCAAACAGCCATTTGAACGTAAAGCGTTCGATATAAGGAATTCCTTTATCTTTAAATGTCTGTGAGTAAGCGGGGTTTACACTCCAGCAGAGACGGTATTCCGGCATCTCTTTGCTCATGTATTCATAAATCGCCCGCGGGTTGCAGCTGTACTGTTTTCCGGCAAAGCTTTCAAACATGACAAATTTCTGTTTGACAGGCAGTTTCCCCGCAACCCTGAATCCCGCTTTATAAGTGTTTTGTATTCTTTTCTCAATGAACTTTTTCAGCTTATTCTTTCTCTTGCGTACAAAGGAAACGCCCCGTTTCAGCTTTCCTTTCACAAAATACTCCACGCGGGTGCTGAAGCTGTAATCGTTCATTCTCAGGTGGAGATTTTTCGTTTTCTTTTTCGTGAAAACGTGAAATCTGGCAGGCCCTTTCTCCGTTTTCAGGATCGTGAATTGGTTAGGGTTTACTTGTTCAGATTTCAGAACCTTTAACGGTTTGCTGTTGGTGATAATCTCTTCACCCGTCCCGGCATCTTCAAAAATGAATTGAATATGGAATTGAAAGGTTAGCTGCTGATTCAATTCTTTATAAACAGCATTCAAATCAATTTTTGTATCAAAGCCTATCGTGTCAAGCATCGTTGTGTCCTGAACATATTCATCAAGGTCGTGTCTCGGCACGTCGTGAAGCGGATACTTCAGAATGAGAGGCTCCTCTTCTTTTCCTTTTTTCATTTTAAGAATCAGGTTTTTTTCTTTTATCTTTAAGGTTTCTGCCGCATTCAGCCGGAATGCAAAACCTTTCAGATGTAAGCTGCCGTCAGATTCGAGCTCCATTTCATCAATCCGCGTGACAAACTTTTTCTGCAGCAGCTTTAAGGAGAAATTCCCTTTCTTCGTCGTGTAAGGGAAAAAGAACATATGATGAGCCTCATCTTTATAAGAAGACAGTTCAATAGGTTCAAGGCTGGATTTTAACCGTTTTTTACTGATATCACTGTCATCATTGATAAAGGAGACATAGAAATCCAGACATCCTTTGCCGTCCGTATGGTCAGAAAGCAGATCCGTGCTCATGACAGCATGGTACTCCCCGCCTTCTCCGGCCAACCGTTTCAGAGGGACGGAAAGTTCCGCTTTTGTCTTACGATTTATAATCTGAAGAGAAGGCTCTTCCCCTGCAGTGACATTTTCACAGGATATCGTAATGCTGAATGTCTCTTCCTTTATGTTAAGATGTTTTAACTTGTATCTGACAGGATTTTCTATACCCATAAAATAAGTCTACTCCTCTGTTTCAATTAAACATATCCAATCACAATCATCATTTTGTTACTTTCAGTGAAAGGTTCTCCTTCACCGTCCGGTAGAATTGATATTGCAGTCCGTTCGCTTCTGCCGTCACCTTTTCACCGTCGTCTCTGTTTAACATGACACGTTCATAATCGTTATAAATGACATACATAATATAACCGCCAAGTCCGACTTTTTCAATGTCACGTAACGGGATTTCAAGGACGTACCGCCCGTCTCCCAGTGACTGAACCGGAAACTGGTGGAATACTTTCATGTTATCTCTGTGCTGAAACTGAATATATTGGGCATTATTTCTGTCCTGTCCGAACAAGCGGAACGTAACGGTGAATTTATGATCGGCGAACACCGCGCTTTCCGTTTCTCCGTGCATGCGAAGTTCGACCAGTTTATTTTCTTCATCCGTCAGCGGGCTTTCTAAATAAGCCAGTCCGCCTTGCGTCACGATGTTTTTATCGGGCTCTTTTTTGGACCAGCGGAACAGCTTTTCGACCTCATCATACCGTTTTTGAGTCAGCAGACGGTAGGCTGTTTTATGAATCGGATGAAAAAATGTCTCGGAAATATCGTATTTCGTCTTCTTTAACACATTCAGAATTTCATTGAATTTATTGTAGTAGGCTTCTTTGTTTTCGCTTTTCAGGAAGTGCATCCGATCGAAAAGACGCGTAATGGAATCGAATTCGATCAGGCGGTTCATTGCCATCTTCTCTTTTTCAGTATCTAATTTTTTGTTCAGAATATACTTCATTACGGCTATGTTCGTGTCGGTTTTTTCCATTATATTAGTCTGCTTTGTCAGCGACTCATTATTGTCCATTCTGTTCAGATAATAGACCGGCTCGGTTGACGTTGAAATATCTCCGCACGCCAAAAGAACATCCATAAAAAATTGCTTATCTTCAGCAAATTTCATTTCCGGATATCTGATATCATTATCTTTTAGAAATTGTAAGTTCATCATTCTTGCCCGCGGGCCGAGATGATAGAAAATATGCCGGATTGAAAAAGGCGATACCTTCGCTCTGTTCAGAGAAGACTCATGTTTCCCGATCGTTTTTTGACCGTTCACCTGCATTTCGATCGTTTTTCCGACCGCATAATTTACCTGATCTCTTTCAAGCATGTCGAATAAGATTTTAACTCCGTTCGGCGCAAACCAATCATCCGCATCCAAAAATGTAATGTACTTTGCATTTGCCAGCTCAATCCCCAAGTTTCTCGGATAAGCCGGGGTTCCCGTGTTGTCTTTCAAAAAGACGACTGTAATATTTTCATACAACTCGGCGTACTCAGTCAGGATGTTTCTGGAATCATCAGTAGAGCAATCATCGACAAGAATTAAAGAAATATGCTGAAAGCCGATGTTTTGAAGGATCACTGAATCAACTGTTTTCCTTACATATTCTTCTGCATTATAAACAGGAACGACTACCGCTACCTTCTTCTCTTCCGCCAATGCTTCTTTGTTTAAAATGGTATATTCGCGTTCTTCTACGGACGGCTTGGACTCTTTTTTATTCAACTTAAAAAAGTTACTAAGATTCATCTTTAAATTCTCCTCTTATTGTCTAGCTTTTTTTCAAAAGCGCATAACAAATATAGCGAAAATAACCTTATATTACAAGAAGTACTCCCTATCCGGAGGGAGTACTTCTTTATCATCTGTATATCCGAATGTTTCAATTACACCCCGGCAATTTCTTTTTTAATCTGTGTGGTGGAAATGCCTTCGGTTCTAGGGAGGTAGATGACTTCGCATTGATCTTTAAGGAAATCGAATTTGCCTTCCCAATCGTCTCCCATTACGAACACGTCGATGTTGTGATCCGCTACGTCACGTACTTTTTGATCCCAGCTGTTTTCCGGAATGACTTCGTCGACATAACGGATCGTTTCCAGAATCAGCTTTCTGTGTTCATAGCTGTGGTAGGCCTTTTTTTGTTTTTGCAGGTTGAACTCGTCTGTTGAGATGGCAACAACAAGGTAATCTCCAAGCTGCTTTGCGCGCTCAAGCAGTTTAATATGACCCCAATGCAGTAAATCAAACGTTCCGTAAGTAATGACCTTCTTCATGAAACAAAAGCTCCTTTCTATCATCATACGTATAACAAGCAACTGCTCTGAAATGCTGCGCAGCTGTATCCTTAATCACTAAAGTGCCAATTTCGTACTCATGGAACCTCATTATATCACATAGCCCTGAAAAGGTTAAGCCAATGTAAAATGAAGTTACATTCCACTTATTAACAAATGTTATTACAATAGGAGTTTAGCAGGGTTTTTGCGCGTATGATTAAAGAAATTGTTATCTTATTTATATTTTTGTAAAACTATTGTTAAGTTTATCTGAAGGTATTATGTTAAAATAAAGCTTAGCCTAATTCACGAAAAAGTGAAAGAAAATCCCGTACAAAAAGGAGGACGGCAGATGCAGACTGAAATGGTGCACAACCTTTCTTACGTTAATGGAAATTTACAGGAGTTTATTTCATATTTAGACACTTATTATATCGCACAAAAGCAAGGAGCCGTCATTGCGACGGTCAATCCTGAGATCGGATACGCTGCGGCGAAAGACAAAGGTTATCATCAAGTCATTTCTTCCGCGGATTTCGTCCTGCCGGATGGTATCGGCGTCGTGTTAATGTCACGTTTGACGCAGCACCCGCTGAAATCAAGAATTGCGGGATTCGATGTGTTTCTTGCGCTGCTCGGCCTCGCAAACCGGCAGTCTAAAAAAATATTTTTATACGGAGCTAAACAAGACGTGCTTGACGCCGTTTTGAACCGGATCAGCAAAGAGTATCCGAATATTGAGGTTGTCGGAGCCAGCAACGGTTATGAAGCGGATAAACGCTTCGTCGCCAAACAGATTTCCCGGGCGAAACCCGATCTCGTGTTTGTCGCCTTAGGATATCCCCATCAGGAACAATTTATTTATGAATACAAACATCTTTTCCCTCAAGCTGTATCGATCGGTTTGGGCGGAAGCTTTGATGTGTTCAGCGGAACGGTGAAACGCGCCCCTGAATGGATGATCAAAACGAATCTGGAATGGCTGTACAGACTGGTGACGAATCCGTGGAGATGGAAAAGGATGCTGAACATTCCGAAGTATGCTTTTACCGTTTTGAGAAATAATAAATCAAATAAAAGCCTGTATTCCAAGCAGGAAGAAGATCAAACGAAACAGCTTTAAACAAATAAAACAGCAAAAGAGATTGGTAATCTATGAACTTGCGATCTTTATTCGCCGCTTTTTATTCTATATATCTGTCTGTTCTCGGCGTTTTGTTCAAGCCTGTAAAGCCCAAGAACCATCTGACCCTGCTGGTATCTTTTGAAGAGAATGCGCAGGCTCTCATCCGTTCTTACAAAGCGCACGCTGAATCGCTTTCTTATGAAATGACGGTTTTGTATACGAGACATGCCGTCAGTCTGAAAAAAGAGCTGGAAGGTATCGGCTCTTTTTATCTGAACGAAAAACATCCGCTGCATCTTTTGAAGGCTGTTTTGATCCTTTTTAAGAGCAAAGCGGTGATAACGGATAACTATTTCCTCATGACAAGCGTCTTAAACCGCCGGCCGCAAACGACATGCATTCAGGTGTGGCATGCGAACGGCTCTTTGAAAAAGTTCGGCCTTGAGGATGTGACGAATCAAAACCGTCCGGCATCAGATATCAGCCGGTTTAAAAAAGTGTACCGCTCGTTTGACTTTGTCACCGTCGGTTCAGACGCGATGGCTGACGTTTTTAAAAAGTCGTTCGGCATACGGGACGGCCAGCTGTTAAAAACGGGTGTCCCCCTGACTGACGTCTATTATGAAGAACACAAGCCCGAACTGAAGCACAAATGGCCGAAAAAAATCATCCTGTACGCACCGACATTCAGGGATTATGATATGCAATCCTTTCGGCTGCCATTCACCGAAGAACAGCTCACAAACGCGTTAAACGGAGAGTATATGCTGCTTGTAAAGCTTCACCCTGCCGTTTTGCATCAGATTTCGGCTTCGTTTGAAAGCGAACTGATCAAGAACGTGTCTGACATGCGTCTTCATGATCTCTTGAAAGCGGCTGATATTTTAATTACGGATTACTCTTCCGTGCCTTTTGAATTCGCGCTCTTAAATAAACCGATTTTCTTTTTCACATATGATCTGGAGGAATATGATCGAAAACGCGGTTTAATCGACAATTATACTTCCGTCATTCCCGGAAAGGCTTGTCATGACAGCGAAGCCCTTCTGGAGGAAATGACGAAAAAGCCATTTCGTGCAGAAGAAATGAAGCGGTTCTCAGACAAATGGAATATGTATTCAGATGGGAATTCGAGTGAAGCGTTATTGAAATTTGCGGAAACAAAAATGAAGAATTGTGCTGAAGCACCTGCCTGAATCCGACGGCGGGTGTTTTTTGCATGAAGAAAGGGCTGAAGCATACACTTCAGCCCTTTTTTTATACTTTCATATACACGGGAACATCATAGTAAAGCGTATAGTCATCCAGCAGTGAGTATAAGCTGTACATGCGGTTTACCTGCTTATACGCCCAGCCGATGTCTGTCGCATATTGATGGGCCGCGGCTGGAGACCATCTCATTTTATACAGCGTATCCTGCTCGTATGAAGGATTGTGAATATAAGACGCACCGATAAATTGGGCTCCGCCGATAATCGCGGCTTCCGGTGTAAACCAGCCTTGATTATACGCGTATTGTGCGCCGTAGTAATTCGGGTTGCTGTCATAAGCCCCGATGCCGTACATGTTGTAAACCTTTTTACCATTATACATAATGCCGTTCGCAAGCTCTGACGTGCCATTGCCCGTTTCAAGCAAAGCATGCGAAATCAAATACACTTCATTGATGCTGTATTTGCCGGCGGCTGTAATAAAGGCCTGGCCTTTCCCTGTCAGTATTCCTTTATTGACCAGCACTTTTTGATTCAGTTCCGATGCGTTCAGTCCGGCTGTCTGAGAGAGCTTCAGAAATTGAAAGTAATACTTGCTGTCTTGTGCGAAGTGAGCCGGATTGACATACTGCCCGACTTCGTCACTGCTGGCGTTTCTCCAGCCCATGCTGAGTTTGGCCCAGCCGTTTGTCTGGCCTGTGATGCTGACTTTATCGCCTTTTTTCAACTGCCCGATAATATTGCCGGAGCTGACTTCCGGGGTTGACCGGACGTTCAGGACGTCGGCTGTGACCGTTCCGGAGGCCGTATTGATGTACGTAAGTGATGCATAAGCCGCGGCATCAGTCTGCGGGCTGACTGTCATTTGTTTTTTGACCATATCTGCCAGCGAGATGTTGTAATTGGTATTCATGATTTGCGGTCCGTTTTTTATTTTCAAAATAGCCATCGTCCATCCGTACAGCTTTTTCAGCTTTTGGGAGGCGGCGTCCGCTGACTGCGCTCCCGTGAATTGATCGCGAATGCGGAGTTCATAAACCGGATGGCTTTCACTCGTATAGCCGGCCTGTAATTGTTTGGCGCTGAAAAAGCTCATGCTTTTATTTAAAACGGTTTTACTGCTGAATGTATCGGTTTTGATGACGTACTGTGCAGAGCCGGTTTTCCCCGTCTCCTTCACAGTGCCGGCCGCTTTGTTTTGCTTGAAAAAAGCAGTCACGCGGTCAATGTCTTCCCTTTTAAGCAGCGGTGCCGTTTCAATTCTGAATTGTGTATACGCTGCTTCACCTGTTTTCTGTGCGGAGGCGGATACTTTTTTCCCTTTGAAAAAGTCCAGCGAACGATTGATCTTTGCCGTATCAAGCAGTGATTCGGTTGTGACTTGGTACGTTGTGTCCGTCTGCTTGGATATCGTTTTTGAAATGGCAGTCAGTTTATATCCCGCCAGCAGATTCAATCCTTTTTTTATCCTCGACTGGTCTGCCGTCTGCTGAGAAAGCAGCTGATATTCGTTTTCTGCTGTTTTTCCCGCCGCGGTTCTTGCCGTCTTTACACGCTGCTGGCGGAAAAACGCCTCCGTTTGATCTGCCTTTGCAGCGGTAAGCTGCCCTGCCGTGATCCGATAAACGGACACTGATGCTGTCTTTTTGACAGGCGATGCGTCGCAATGCCATTTTTTCTTTTTAAAGAAAGCTTGAACACTTTGCAGCTGCTTAGCCGTCAGTCCGCTCATCGCGACCGTGTAATTATTTTTCTTGCCGGCTTTTTGATAGCTTCCGCTCACACCCGTATTCTTCTTGATTTGGGTGATAGCATTTTGTACGGCGCTTACTCCGTTAAAATATCCTGACTGCACGTTGTACACGGTTGCTGTTTTGCTATGGGCATACTTTTGAACATTCCCTTTGACGCCCGTTTTCTGCTGCAGCTGTTTCGCTAAACCTGCCGCATCATTTGCATTTGAAATGTCAGAGGCTGTCACGGTGATATTCGGACTGGCCTTTGCCGTGACTTTCAGCGACGCCTGCAATCCTGTTTCCTTTTGAAAATCAGTTTGGATTTGAGCGGCTTTTTGATCGCCGGAGATTGTTCCTGATTGGATCTGAAACCGGGCTGTTTCCCGTTTGATCTGACGGTATGACGCTTTCACGCCCGTCTGCTTCGTCAACGCTTGCGAGAGCGCTTTTGCGTCCGCTTCGGCCGCCATCTCAGCAGTCACGACCTGCATGTACGGCTGTTTTGTCCCCGCCGGCTTGACGGCGCCGGTCACGCCCGTTTTTTTCGTCAGTTCGGCAAGAAGATTTTTCGTCTGCCGCTCGTCTGATAGAACGCCTGATGTGACGGTCACGTACGGCTGTTTGCTTCCGCTTGCGCTGTAAGTGCCGGACACGCCCGTCTGCTTCGTAAAATCTTTCAGCACGGTTTTCGCATCCGTTTCATCTTGTAATCCTGAAGCTGAGATTTGATAAGTGAGCGGCGTATTTCCGGCTTTCTTTGCGTCAGCCTGCCACCCCGTATCCTTTTTCAATTTCGCTGCCGCTTGAAGCGCCTCGTTCTCAGAAGCAAATTGCTGCTTCGTTTCCAGCTCGTAAACGGAGTAGTCGCTGTATGCGGCCTCAGCGGGCTGTGCAATGGTGCAAAAGACAAGGAAAACGGCGGACAATAACATAGGTGCAACGAATCTCTTTTTCATTCCTTCTCCTCTTTCTGATTCAATTGGTTTCTATCAAACTAGTTTATTTATCGGCCGGCCTTCTTCATTTTTACAGAGAGAAATCACCCAATTTTCCAAATAAAAAAAACTTAATCCCAGAGCTGGGATTAAGTTTGGTTTTATATATGAGAAACGATGAGCGTGCAATCTCCGTTTATCGTAAAGTCAGGCATCTGATCCGGCAGTATGAAATGCGCGCCTTTTTCAAGCTTGGCGGACTTGCCTTCACAGATGATGGAGCCGCTTCCTTCTGTGACGCTGCACAGCATAAACGGAGCGTCCTGGGTCATTTCCGCCGTCCCGCTGATATCCCATTTGTATACAGAAAAATATTCTCCCTGCACAAAGGTTTTGATGGTGACGCCTTTTCTCGTTTCAGTTGATTCATCTAAAAATCCGTCCACATGAGGAACGGTGGCGGCGTTGACGGCATCGCGGATATGCAGCTCACGCGCCTGGCCGTTTTGATCTGTACGCCCGTAATCATATATCCGGTAGGCGGCCTCTGAATTCTGCTGTGTTTCAAGCACGAGCGCCCCCGCGCAAATGGCATGGATGGTTCCGCTCGGCACATAATAAAAATCGCCGGGTTTGATTTTCACACGGCGCAGCAGGCCTTCCCAGTCACCGCTGTTAATCATGGTGACAAGTTCCGCTTTCGAACGGGCCGTGTGACCGTATATGATTTCCGCATTTTCTTTACAGTCAATAATGTACCAGCACTCAGACTTCCCCGTTTCACCCTGTCCATGCTCCTCGGCGTCATAATCGTCAGGATGGACTTTAACGGACTGATGATGTTTGACGTCCAGTATTTTCGTCAGCAGCGGAAACCGGTCCCCTTCCGTTCCGCCGAATAATTCTCTATGCTGATCCCACAGTTCCATCAAGGTTTTCCCTTGATACGGACCGCTTTTGACCGTGCTCATTCCGTGCGGATGGGCTGATATCGCCCAGCATTCGCCGGTTGTTTCTGAAGGTATGTCATATCCGAATCGTTCGCGTAATAACGTGCCGCCCCATAGTTTTTCTTTACATACAGGCTGTAAAAAAATCGGCTCTTGCGTCATGTTCGTTCCCCTCCCCTTAAAAAGCGGCTCATATCCCATTCCCCCTGTGTCTTTTTTAAAACACGGAGGGAGCCGCGGTTAAAAACAATATGTATAAAATGGCTGACCTGCTCATTATACCATTCGGATGGGGCGGAATGCTCAGTCATTTCCTATTCCAGAATAAAATGCCTTGTTTGTCGCAAATTAAAATAACTGATGGAAAAAGGGGGGGAACATTGTGACGATACATGCGGAGCTCGGCAAAAACCTTGAAGTGCTGAAAAAACGGTTCGGCCAAAGCGATGACATGATGTTTTATTCGTTTACGTACGGAAACGGCAAATGTGACGCCTGTCTTATCTATATAGACGGACTGACCGACAATCAATTGCTTGCGGAATATATTATTTCACCCGTGCAGGCGGCCGCCCGGCATCAAGAGGAACCGGCTGAAACACCGCCGTCATCCATCTCTTTCGGCTATCGTCATACCCGGCTTTCTTCACTTAAGGACGCGGAGGCAGACATTTTCTCCGGCAAATCGGTTTTGCTGGCGGAGGGGTGGGAGGAAGCTCTTTCGTTTGAGACGGAAACATTTAAAATGCGTGATATTGAAGAACCGTCTTCAGAAGTGCTTGAACGGGGGCCGAGGATAGGTTTTGTCGAAAAGCTTCGGACGAACACGGCGCTTTTGCGCGAGCAGTCCGGTGATCCCAACCTCCAGATCAAAGAGATCACACTCGGCGAACGGACAAAAAAGCGGATCGCCGTTGCCTACATTCGGGATATTGCCCCTGATGATGTTGTAAAAGAAGTGATGAAAAGACTGGAGTCCATCACCATTGACGACATTCCCGAATCAGGAGCGATCGAGCAGCTTATTGAAGATAACACGTATTCTATTTTCCCGACCGTCTTGACGACCGAACGGCCCGACCGGGTTATGGGCGCTCTTTTGGAAGGAAGGGTTTCCATTCTTGTAGATGGAACGCCTTTTACCCTTTTGGTGCCGGCTACCGTTGATGAATTTATCCACTCCCCTGACGATTATAATCAGCGGTGGGTTCCGGTTACCTTTCTCAGGCTGCTTCGGTATACATGCATTTTAATCACGATTTATTTACCCGGCCTTTACATATCGCTCGTTACGTTTCACACGGGGCTCTTACCGACGAGAATGGCGGTTACGATTGCCGGAAGCAGATTGAATGTCCCGTTCCCTCCTTTTGTTGAAGCGTTCATCATGATTTTTACGATCGAGATGATCAGAGAAGCCGGACTCAGGCTGCCGAAGCCGATCGGACAGACGATCGGCCTGATCGGGGGCGTGGTGATCGGACAGGCCGCCGTTCAGGCGAATATTGTCAGCGCGATGATGGTCATTGTCGTATCCGTTACGGCGTTGGCTTCTTTTACGGCGCCCTCCTATGCGTTCAATTTTCCGCTGAGGCTCATCCGTATTTTTTCAATGATTCTGTCGGCGATATTAGGTTTATACGGACTGATCATGTGCTATCTGCTTGTCATCGGCCATCTGATGCGCCTGAAAAGCTTCGGTCAGGACTATCTTATTCCGATCATGGCGCAGCCTGGCCAAGACTTAAAAGATACGATCGTCAGACTGCCGACGCCTCTTTTGAAAAAACGGCCGACCAGAAAAGAGACGAAAGATAAAATCAAGCAAAGGTGATCCCCATGAAAAAACCGGAAGACAAGCTGTCGTTTATGCAGACACTTCTCATGGTAAGCGGAACAATGATCGGAGCGGGCGTGTTAACACTGCCGCGCTCCGCCGCAACAGCGGACAGTCCGAGCGGATGGATCATTATTCTTGTGCAGAGTGTCGTGTTTATCGGCATCGTCCTGCTCTTTATGCCGTTTTTGCAGAAAAACAGCGGGGAAACCATTTATGAGCTGAATCAAAGCATCATGGGCCGCGCTATCGGTTCTCTTCTGAATTTATTCATCAGCTGTTATTTTGTCGTCACCGTCTGTTTTCAAGCCCGTTTTCTCGGTGAAGTCATCAATTACTTTTTACTGAAAAATACGCCGATGGGTGTCGTCATATTCATCTTTCTGGCGGTCGGCATTTACCATGTGACCGGCGGGGTCTATCCCATTTCAAAGCTTTATGCCTATCTGTTTCCGATTGCGATCGTCATTCTGATTACGCTGCTCATATTCAGTTTGAGACTTTTTAAGCTGGATTTCGTCCGCCCGGTCATGGAAGGAGGCTACAAAAGCTTTTTTGAGCTGTTTCCGCGGACCCTTCTGTATTTTTCGGGACTTGAGGTGATTCTTTATCTGGTGCCGTTTATGAAAAACCCGAAGCAGGCGAAAAAGGCGGCTGTCTTCGGCATCGCAGGCGCGAGCATTTTTTACAGCTTTACGCTGCTTGTCGTCATCGGCTGTATGTCGGTCGCTGAAGCCAAAACGGTGACGTATCCGACCATTTCCCTGATTCATGCCTTGGAAATCCGGGGCATTTTCATAGAGCGGTTTGATATCTTTCTTTTAATTACGTGGACATGCCAGCAGTTCACCTGTATGCTCGGTTCTTTTAAAGGAGCGCATCTCGGATTAAACACCATTTTCAAACTGAAAAATAAAAACAATGCCTGGCTGCTGGGAGGCTTATTGGCAGTGACATTCGGCCTTTCAATGTACCCCGATGATATCAACAGTGTGTTTGCATTCGCGAATATTCTCGGATATGCGTTTTTTGCCGTCATTATGATTCCTTTTCTCATCTGGTTTGTCAGCTGGATGAAAAAAATAGCCGGGAGGAAAAAGACGTCATGACACTTTTCATAAAATGGGCGGCGGCGCTTTTCATACTGATGACGCTTTCAGGATGCTGGGACGCGAAGGAAGTCGAAAAGCTGTCTTTCGCCCGGGGGCTGGCGATAGACGAGACGAGTGACCGCCGATATAAATTAACCTATCAAAACCTGCTGCCCCAAAGCGAAAACAGCCAGGCTTCCGGCCGGCCCGTGTTTGTCAATGTGACGACGCGGGGGGATACCATTCTTGAAGCCGTCAGTGAAGTCGCTTTAAAAGATCCGCCTGTTTACAGCGATCACTTAAAAGTGCTGATATTCAGCGACAAATTGCTGGCCGACCAAAATATACTGCAGATGATGAATCATTTTATCCGCGATGATGAATTACGGCGGAGCAGCTATCTCTTCGCGGCAAGAGGAAAAGCGTCCGATATTCTGACGGAGCCGACGCCGAATCAGCAGCAGCCCATGGCCGCGGAAAAGCTGATCGACCTTACGAACAACGGCGGCTACAACGGGAAGATTTTAAAACCGCTCCGAATCGGGAGAGCTTCGATTTACTGCCATAATAAACTCAGTTTTCTCATTCAGGCCGTCAGCAATCAAAAAGGAAAAACGGTGTATGACGGAGCGGCCATTATCAAAAACGCAAAACAAAACAGATTGGCGGGCTTTCTGTCATCATACGAAATACAGAGCCTGAATTGGCTGATGGGGACGATACGGGGCGGCGTGCTGCCCGCTTTGGATAAAGGGGGGCACCCGATTACCTTCGAGATCAAAAAATCAACATCCGCCATCACTCCCAGGCTGAAAAACGGGAAGCTGTCATTTCATGTAGCGGTAAAAACAAAAGGACTTTTGTCAGAGGACCAATATGCCGGAGAAGATTCATTCGATCAGCACTATTTAAACGGGCTGGAAAAGATTTTCGAAAAAAAACTGAAAAGCGATGTGAAAGAAGTCATCGATAAGCTGCAGAATCAATATGAAACGGACCCTGTATTCTTTTCTGACAGAGTCCGCATTCAATATCCCGACTATTGGAAGAAAGTAAAGCATCATTGGGATGAGACCTTCTCCGAAGCGGCCTTTGACTATGATGTTTCCATTCAGATTACCAACTTCGGAACGATGGGACGGTAGCCTTCAGCCTGTTTTTTCGACACGGAGGAGAATCTGATAAATCCGGCTTTGTTCGGGCAGCTGTATCACCGGAAATTGCATCGATTGCGCCATTCGTGTGATTTCCTGTAAAAACAGCTGCACCCGCTCATCCACGTGAACATACGTATAGGACTGCTTTTTCACAGCAAATGTCTCTTCCGGAAAGAGCGTGCGCACCGTCTGCGGCGTAAAAAACCGTAAGTGGGTGCGGTCGAGAATGCCGGCGTCTCTGTATGTCCAGTCACCGAGCAGAAGCGGAAACAGCGCTTCGGCGTGGGAAATATTCGGAATGCTGCAAACGATTGATCCGGCAGGCGACAAATAGGATGAGTACGTTTCAATGACGCGCCACGGGTCTTTTAAGTGCTCAAGGATGTCGGCGAAAATGATGCAATCAAAAAAACCCTCCGGATAAGGCAGCTTCACTTCTTCGACATCTTCCTGCAGAACCGCTTCATAGTGTCCTTTTGCCGCTTGCGCCGCCAGCGGGTGCAGTTCTATTCCGTACAGTTCGCAAGGCTGTCTGTTTTGAAGTTCCAGCCCCGTAGCCCCCGCGCCGCAGCCGACATCAAGTATCCGTTTCGCCTCCCGGGGAACGAGCTCCGCAATTTCCGGTCTCGGATGAGTAAAGTACGTAAAATCAGTGCCCCATTTTTCCGTAAAACGCTGGCGGTTCTCCGAATATAACTGATTGATATTGATATCCTGATTAGCCGTAAACGTCGCGTGCCCGTGGTGATGCACAAAGGCATCGAGGGCGATGTGCAGGCTGTAGCCTTTTTGCAGGGCGCGCAGACATAGGTCATCATCTTCAAAAGAACCGTATCCGAATTGTTCATCGAACGGGCCGATGTCTTCAATGACGCTTCTTTTCACCAGAAGACAGAAACCGACAAGGCGCAGCACCCGCTTTGTATGATGCTTTTCCCGTGCGCAATATGCCTCCGCGAATGGCTCCAGCTCATCAAGCGATTGATACGCGTCGTGGATCATTTGCGCGCCGCTGACATAGTTGCTGACGGGCCCGACCATACCGGTTTTTTCAGATTGATACAGCACCCTCAGCATGGAGGTGAGCCAATTTTTCGTGACCATCGTATCGTTGTTCAGAAACAGCAGATTTTCTCCCCCTGCCGCTTCGATTCCCTGGTTGCACCCCTTGGCGAACCCGAGGTTTTTTTCATTTAGGATGACTTTGACGTCAGGCAGATTTGATATGTATTCTCTCGTTCCGTCTGAGGAACCGTTGTCAACTATAATCAGTTCAATCTTATCTTTGTCGGTGTATCGTTCAATGCTGGCCAGACATTTTTTCGTCAGCTCAAGTTCATTATATGTAAGGATAATAATACTCGTTTTCACCGGCATCCCCGCCTTTATCGTGACTTTATACAACGTATGACATATCCCCGTCATTTATGTGACCGGGCGCCCGCACGGCATCCGTTTTTAGGGGCCGGTGAATAACCGCCCCCTAAAACTGAATATTACGGATGAACTGTCCGCCGATTTGATTCTGATCCCGAGCCTCCGTTACGGCTTTTCAGATCCTGCTCAATTTCTTCAAGGCTTTTCCCCTTCGTCTCGGTCACTTTAAACCGGACGAACAGGAATGCCAGTATCCCGATCGCGGCATAAATGAGAAATAAATAGCTGATGCCGACTGCTTCCATTAACATCGGATAGGTTAATGAGACAATCAATGTTCCGGCATGCAGCATTAAAGTGGAGACACCCGTCCCGATACCCCGGACATGCAGCGGGAATAATTCAGGAAGCATGACCCACACAGCAGGCCCCCAGCTGACCGCAAATACAATGATAAACAGGCCTAAACAAATCACCGTTGTCCATGATGCGGCTGCTGAATGTTCAAAGAAAAGATTGACCGCGGCCAATACGAGCAGACTGATGACCATGCCCGCATTTCCGGCCAGCAGCAGCGGCTTCCGGCCAATTTTATCAATGACTTTAATAGCCGCAAGCGTCATGATGACATTGACGGCGCCGATTCCGACCGTTCCCAATATAGACGCGGAATTGCCGAACCCCACACTGGTAAATGTTTTAGGGGCGTAATAAATAATTGTATTTGTCCCGATGAATTGCTGCAAAAAGGCAAGTCCGAGGCCGGCAATCAGCGCGGGTCTCACCCACGGCTCAAACAATTCTTTCAAGCCGCCTTCGTTTTCCTTTTCCGCTTCTTTCATCTGATCAATCTCATCATCAATATTCTTCGTTCCCCGCAATGATGAAAGGATTTCTCTTGCTTTCTTTTCTTTGCCGATCGTAAACAGCCAGCGCGGGCTTTCCGGCATAAATAAGATTCCGATCAGCAGAATGACTGACGGCACAACCGCAAGTCCAAGCATCCAGCGCCAAGCGCCTGCATCGGCAAATATATAGTTCACGATATAAGAAACGAGGATTCCGACCGTAATCATCAGCTGATTCAGCGAAGAAAGCGCCCCTCGTTTATGCTTCGGAGCCAGCTCCGATAAATAGAGCGGAACGATCGTTGTAGATGTTCCGACAGCCAGTCCGAGAATGATCCGGAAAAGAACCATCACCTCTGTATTCGGGGCAAAAGCGACTCCTAAACCGCCTATACAAAACAGCAGCGCCGCTCCCATGATGGCCTTCCGCCTGCCGAACCGGTCGGTCAGTTTGCCGGCGAATCCCGATCCGAGAATCGCCCCCGCCAATAACGAACTGACGACGAGGCCTTCTGTAAAGGCGTTCAGTCCCAGTTCTTTTTTCATAAATAAAATAGCTCCGGAAATGACTCCGGTATCATATCCGTATAACGCGCCGCCGAGTGCGCCGAAAAAATAGAGCCATTTATTCGAGTGTATGCTTTTCATGTTATAGACTCCCTTCATCCAACGCTGTATCCGCGCGGAATTGTTCTACTGCTTCTTTTGCCTGTTTCCGTCCGTTTCAAACCTTCCGCACCGTTAATATCCATTATTTTACTAATTATTTTTTACAAAGCGACGAAACATTTCCCGCTTCCTGCCGTCCAATATAATGTGAACCTGATGCAAAAATAACAGTAGATGTTGTCGAAATAGAGAGAAAGATTTGGAATTTTCTCATTTGCAGAGTTGCTCCAAGTCAACAATTATGGTACGCTTCACAAAGAATAGAAACGAGAGGTAATGATATGGAAGAACGATCTCAACGCAGAAAAAAGAAAAGACGCCTCAGAAAATGGGTGAAATTTGTACTGGTATTCGCCGCTTTCTTATTGGTGATCGCCGGTTCCGTCGGCACCTACGCATTTGTGAAATTGAATAATGCGACCAAAGAAGCGCACGTCAGCCTTGACCGCGGCGACCAGTCCGTAAAACGGATCAAAGAATTTGACCCGAAGAAGGATTCTTTCACCGTATTGCTTTTAGGAATAGACGCCCGTGACAATAAGGGCGAATCAGTAGATGACGCAAGAAGTGACGCCAACGTGCTCGTCACCTTCAACCGGAAAAAGAAAACAGCGACGATGCTCAGCATTCCGCGGGATTCCTATGTCAACATCCCGGGACACGGCTATGATAAATTCGCGCACGCACATGCTTACGGCGGTTATAATTTAACTTATAAAACAGTAGAAAACATGCTTGATATTCCGGTAGATTATGTGGTTGAGAGCAACTTCGACGCGTTCCGCGATGTCGTCAATGAGTTGAACGGCGTTACGGTAAATGTGAAAAGCCAGAAAATTGCCGATCGTATTAAAGTCGATACAAAAGGAAAAGTCGTGCTGAAGCCGGGCGTCCAGACGCTTGACGGTGAGCAGGCACTGGCTTATGTAAGAACACGCAAAGCGGACACCGATCTGATGCGCGGACAAAGACAGATGGAAGTGCTGAGCGCCATTATTAAAAAATCTAAATCGTTAAGCTCGATCCCATCTTATGACGATATCGTCGACAGCTTAGGGAAAAACTTAAAAATGAACTTATCTCTTAATGACGCCATCGGTCTGTTTCCGTTTATCACATCGCTGAAATCGGTGGATTCTTTGCAGCTGACAGGTTCAGACAGCTATATTTACACTCCTCAGTACGGCAAAAATATTTATTACTTCAAGCTGAATGAGGAAAACCTTCAAGAAGTAAAAACAAAATTAAAAAATGATTTAGACGCGTAAGACGTCACGGCGGGGTTTTAGAAACCCCGCCGTTTTTCTGTTGAAAAAAAGGACATGAAGGTATAGCCTTTTAACTGAAGGCTTTCTGCTGATTTCGCACAAAGCTGAACATACTACATGAAGCAGCTTTATTTTTAAGGAGGGCATCCATACATATGAAATTGATAGCCATTGACTTAGACGGCACATTACTGAACTCGGACAGTGTGATTTCTCCGGAAAACAGAGCGGCTTTACAAAGAGCGGATGAAGCGGGCATTCTCGTGGCCATCTGCACGGGCAGAGCCACGTTTGATGTAAAAGCGCTCTTGAAGGATTTAGATATTCCGATCATTGCGGCAAACGGCGGGACAGTCCATGACAAAGGATACCGCTCCGTCAGCCGGCTCTTAATGGATCAGCAGGCCGGGAAGGATATCGCCGCTTATTTAACGGACAAAGACATTTACTTTGAGGTCTATACAGATGATCATCTGCTGTCCCCATTTGACGGCGAGTCCAAACTGCAGGCAGAACTGGATATTCTGAAAAGCGCCAATCCCAAGGAAGATATTCAGACATTATGGGAGGGCGCAAAGACGCAGTTCAAACAATTCGGCATTAAACCCGTACAGGATATACAGGCGATTTTTAACGGAGACGAACATGTTTACAAGCTTCTTTGTTTCTCTTTTGATATGGAAAAACTGAGAAACGCCAAAGAAGAAATTACACATCATCCGAAATTATCCCAGACATCTTCCGGAAAACACATTATCGAAATCCTCCCTGCCGGTTCCGGAAAGGGACGTGCTCTGACGGAGCTTGCCTCACTGTACGGAATTGAAAAACAGGATATTTACGCCATCGGCGACAGCCCGAATGATTTCTCCATGTTTGAAGCGGCGGGAAACCGCATCGCCATGGGCAATGCGATTGATGAACTGAAGGAAAAAAGCACGTATATTACAAAAAGCAACGATGAAAACGGCGTCGCATATTTCATCAACCGGCTTCTCGACAACGATCAATAAAAGGAAAAAGCCAGGTCTTTCACGGCCTGGCTTTTCACGTTTTCCAAAAAAGAAATTCCCAAAAATGAAAATAAATTGTAAGATAAAGAAAAAAGGAGTTTCATGATGTCGAATGCAATCGCTATTATAGGATGTTTAGCTTTTCTCTGCGCAGTCGGATACGGAATATTCCACCTCATATGCAAAGCTGCCAAAAAAGAAAAACGTTTTTCAAAAAAGCTGTTTTGGCCCCTTCTCATCGGCGGATTTATCCTGCTTCTGACCGGCGCCTCCCTCGCAGAGCCGGACGCCTCGGCCGTGAAGGCAGAGGAGAAATACAGCACCCTTGATACCGCTTATCAAAAATTGACGAAGGAACACCAGGCGCTTGAGAAAAAATATGAAAGCATCAGTGCCGCGGCCGAAAAGGAGAAATCCGAAGCCGAAGCCGGCAATGAAGAAAAACTCAGCAAACTCAGCCAAGAGATAAGTGAGCTGAAAAAAACAAACAAATCACTCAAACAAGACAATGAGAAATTAAAAAATTCACAAAAGAAGCTCGAAAAGACCGCGGAAACGCTTCAGTCAGAAAATAAAACTTTAAAGCGGCAGAAAGCAGAAACAAAAACATCCGAAAACGCGGAAACGGCGCAAAACAACGCCCCTTCCTCCGGCGGACATGCCGAAACGAAAGCAGCCGACACCTCACAGGGATGCGACATTAAAGGCAGCCGGAACGGCATTTATCACACGCCGGGAAGTACATACTACGACCGGACGACAGATCCCGCGGAAATGTTCTGTTCCGTAGAGGATGCGGTAGCAGCCGGATACAGAGCGCCGAAACGGTAAAAGAAAAAGACGTCAGAGACACTCTCTGACGTCTATTTTTACGGAAGCCGGATGCCGCCCGCATATTTGTCCTTCCAATAAGCGCTTGTGTTCATATTTGTTATGGTAACGCCTGCGGACACGGTGACATGAATCACTTGTCCGCTCCCGATATAAATGGCCGGATTCAGGCTTTCCGCTTTAAAGAAGACCAGATCGCCGGGCTTCAGATCTTGTTTATCGACCGGAACGCCCGCCTGCATCTGCTTGTCCGCATAACGCGGCAGGCTGATTCCTTTCGCTTTTTGATAGATGTATTGAACAAATCCCGCCGTATCAAAGCCGGTTTCCGGTGAAACGCCGCCTTTCAGATAAGAAATTCCGATATGATCGGCCGCTGTGGACACAACGGGATTTTCTTTAGAAATGGCTAAATTGCTGAATCGGCGCACACCTGTAAAATGTTTTTTCCAGTAATCTTCCGACAAGTAAGAAATGGTGACTTTTTCGGAGCGGCTTGCTTGGATGAACCTTCCCTCTCCCGCATAAATGCCCGCATGGGAAATTCCTTTTTTATACGTGTCGCTGAAATAAATCACGTCCCCGGGCTTTATGCCGCTCAGTTTAATTTTCTCACCGACCAGCCACTGCTGTTCCGCTGATCTAGGCAGGTAAATGTGAAGCTTGTTTTCAAAAACATATTGGACCAGCCCCGAACAGTCGAATCCCTCCTCAGGCGTGCTTCCGCCGAATACATACGGAATGTCGAGGTAACGGGCTGCCTCCTGAACGATCGGGTCATCAGCCAGTTCCGGATCTTTTGTAATCCGCTTTGCGCCAAGATATAAATTCATCCAATAACTGCTTTTTTGAAACCGTGTGACGGTTACGCCTTCTGACGGAGAACTGTGTATCATCTCTCCGTTTCCGATATAAAGACCGTCATGGACGGGTGCGTTTTGTGTTGAATCTGACTTTTTGAAAAACACAAGATCTCCCGGTAAAAGGTCATTTTCTTTGACGGCGGTTCCAACCTTCCATTGATCACTGACCGTTCTCGGCAGATGGATGTTCTGTCTGCTGAAAAGATAATGAATCAATCCGGACGGATCAAAACCGTCCTCAGGCTCTTCGCCTCCGTAAACATATTTATTTCCGACAAGTTTTTGCGCGTCTGAAACCATCAGGACAGAAACTTGAGAATCCGCTTCAGCAATTTCCGTTCTCGTTACTGCGGGTGCCACAAGACAAATCATAAGGCCGGCAAGGATGTACTTCCTCCAGCTTGTGAGCATGTTTTCTATTCACTCTCCTCATTTTTAGTAGTTTTTACATCGGTAACTTTTAACAAATGTTTAGGAGAGCACACAAAAAAAGAATGCCCGATATGGGCATTCTTTACTGGAATCGGAACAAACAATATGCCGGCAAGCGGAATCATGCGCTTATTTTGCGCCCGCTGTGTCCTCTTGCTGAATCTTTTGCATTTCCGTGTCAATTTTTTGTTTTTCCTGATCTGTGAGCTGATCATTGTATTTAAACGCTGACATAAACATAAATACCATAATGATCGCGGCAAACGGCCATCCCGCTTTAATGATTTTCATTTGTTTTTCACTCCGCTTTCTTTTTTAAGATATCGCTGTGATCCACATCAAACGTTAATTTTCCATCCTTGACGCTCCAATCGAAATTCGATTCTTTCGTCAGTTCACGTACGATCGTTTTATGATTGATGCTGCCTTTTTTAACCGGTGCAGGTGTTGCTTCATGAATATTCATCGGCGTGACTTCAAAGCGTCCCGTGCCGTTTTTCTGCAGATGATATTGAACAAGCGCCGTGTCTCTCGTTCTTGTCCACCCCTGGTCGAATACGAAGTTGCCCAGGCTGTAGAAAATAACAGTGCCGTGGTACATTTCGATCGGTTCTAGCACGTGCGGATGGTGTCCGACGATAATATCCGCTCCGGCATCTGACATTGCTCTTGCCAATTGGCGCTGTCTGTCATTCGGATCATTATCGTATTCCTGTCCCCAGTGTGTTTGAACAATGACAAGATCGGCTTTCTTTTTGGCTTTAGAAATCATCGGAATAAACAGCTCTGGATCGGCCGGAAGCACACCCGGCGCATTTCGTTTAGCTGCAAAGCCTTTTCCGGAAACATCAGTGAAACCCAGTGTTGCGATTTTGATTCCGTTTACATCTTGATAAGAAATGTTCTGCTCGGCTTCCTTCAGCGTGAGGCCCGCGCCGACAAGTTCAAGATTTTGCTTTGAAAACTCTTCAACCGTATCCCGCATTCCTTGAGGGCCGTAATCCATCGCATGGTTGTTGGCTGCCGTGAGAACGGTGAAATTCATGTCCTTCAATACTTTTACGGCATCTTTGTTTGACTGAAGGTGGATATTTTTTTCTGCTTCTTTGTAGTTCTTTTTATATGTAACCGGGTTTTCAAAGTTCCCCGACACATAGTCGGATGCTTCGAAGAATGGCTTTGCGTAACGGAAGACACTCTCCGTGCCTTTATGCTTTGTCACTTTCTCGACATTCCGGCCCATCATAATATCTCCGACGAATGAGGCTGATACAAGGTCATCGGCATTTCTTTTCACACTCGGCGTTTCCGCCTTCCCTGTCAGGATGCAGACGAACATCAGGCAAAAGACGATCGGCAGCGCGATAAAAACGTGAAGATTGGTCTTCTTTTTCTGCTGTTTGGTCAGCTTCAGCAGTTTTTCTTGAAAGCTTAATTGTTTTTTCATCGTTTGACACACCTTACATTAGATTAAGTAGTAAGCAAACATAATGGCAAAAGTTGCGCCGCTTAAGAACAGCGTGCTGGCAAATGTAATCGTTAATCCCTGTTTCTGAATGGTATTGGCGATCAGACCCGGTACGATGATACCGATTCCTCGGAATTCTGATATCTCAAACGGTACGATCGGGTAAAGGAAATCAAGGGCGATTTTTAAGCAGATTCCCGTTATCAGCATAGCTGCGAATTTTCTGCGTCCGTACAAAATCATAAATCTGGATAAACCGTATTTGACGATCACGTATGTAAGAAGACTCACTAACAATACGAGTAAAATAAAGACCGGCTGGTTAAAAACGAGCCCTAAATAACCCGGCACGACTAAACCGGCAGGTACGATACCTGTTTTTTCCGCGAAAATTAAACTGATTAACACGCCTAAAATAAGTGAGATGTATAAATCTGATCCGAACATTTATCCTTTTCCTCCTAGCTAACGAGCTGTTTCACCTTATACTCTTGAATTTTTTCAATTAATGGTTCCGCTGAACCGTGGATATTGCCCACGCCATATATGACACGGTTTTGCATTCTTGTTTTCAGCACGTCCATGATTTCGTCTGTTGATTTATATTCCAGATCGTGCAATGTATCGGCAGGAATCTTGCCTTCTTCATAAGCTCTGACGATCGGTTCTGTCGTCTCGCCGATGAGTATGAGTTCCTTCGTTTTAATGTACGGAAGCACGTCGTTTGCGAACTGAATCGTTCTGTCCACACGGTCGGCGCGGCAGTTCATGATAACGATCGGTTCATCTGTCGGGTAGCCGATTTCCTTTACACGTTTCCATATATTTAAAGTAGAAGATGCATCATTTGCGGCAAAGCCGTTTACGAAATGACCGGGCTCCTTCGTGCTGAGCAGCGGCAGGATTCTCATGGCGCCAGGATCAGGCGGCGCATTCAGCATTCCTTTAAACGCCGTTTCTTCATCTATCCCAAGAGCCTGGGCAACGCCGAGCGCAAGGGAAGCGTTATCAGGAAAGACCATATATTCAAATTTTCGAAGGTATTCATCTGTAATTTTAGAGTTATCCGCAATAATGACCTCGGTATTCCGCTCTGCGGCTTTTTCTTTAAAGAAGTCTGTGTATTCACTGTCTGTAATGACAAGGTGACCGTTATACGGTATCGTCGCGGTAAATGCTTCAGCGATTTCATCAAGCGTCGGCCCCATGACGTCCATATGGTCTTCAAGCACATTCACGATGACGCCGATGTTGGCTTGAAGGAGTTCTTCCTGAAAGATAATCTGATAATCCGGGTTTACCGCCATACATTCACTGACAATGGCATTGGCGCCCCGTTCTACGGTTTCCTTCATTACTTCTTTTTGCTCGCCGATATTCGGACCCTGCGGTTTCCGTTTGATCGGTTTCTCCTCAGGTGTATCCCAATAGATCATCCTTGCATCTGTTCCCGTCGTTTTTCCGACTGTTTTGTAGCCCGCCTCCATCAGTATTCCGGTCGTCAGCCTCGTTACGGTTGACTTTCCGCGGATACCATTAATATTGACGCGTACTGGCAGAGCATCGATATTCTTCTGATGCCGCCTTTTTTCAATGATTCCGATGATTAGTACGGCAGCACAGGCTATAATGAGTAACCACATTGATTTTTGACATCTCCTTCTGTATTGATAAATTCATTCATCAGTATATAGCTTCACTATGAATTCTCAATCGGCATTATGTAACATAATCTTCCCGCTTTCACTGAGCCAAACTTCTCTATTAGTGACGCTATTCTTCCTATTATCGAATTGCTTTTTTTGGGAATAGGCAGGACTTCAACCTTACTTCAATTTTTCAAAAGAAAAATGAATGCGTTTACATTTTCACACAGAAATTCATTTGGACCAATGGAACTATTCGCGTTCCGGAAGAAAAAGATGTAATGATAATCCATCTTTTCCAGCCCGTTTGTATCAGCGTTTTTCGCACTGCGCATACGTTTCGGGACTCTCTGTCCGCTGTGTGCAGACTGCCTGTTTTGTTAAGGATAAGGTCTTAAAGTCATTCATTTTTCCCCCGTATCCTGCTTTCAGTCCCATTCCAAAATAACTAGCGGAATGACTGGTACATGACAGAAAAAGACGGGTCCGGAGTGTTTACAAGAAATACACATTTTATATGCGGAAAGCCTTTCTCCTTTTAAACCATTTACAGGACGTTTATCACTCTTTTGAAATAATTTTAATAAATCTTTATATTCGTTCAAGAAATATTCATCCATAATTGTGAAGTTCTTGGTAAAACATCGAGGAACTCCTCTATTTTATAAAATGCATAAAAAAGGAATACCCGCTGAAAACTACAGATAACCGGGGAAGGAGGCGGTCTGATGTCTGCGGATAAACAAAACAAACGGATTCCCGGCGATTTTGAATCGGCTGTACGGGAAATGCAGGAGCTGATGTGTGTTTGCGGTGATTTTAAAATACGAAGGATCAAACTGCAGGACCGTCATACCGCTTTCTTTTATATTGAACAAATGATAGAAGAACAGAAGCTGAATGAGTTTCTGTTAAGCGACACCCTGCAGAACGGCCCGCTTGAGGAAACGATGAATGCCGTCAGCAGTGCGGAAACGGATGAAACCAGAAAACTCATTGACGGGATTTTGGCCGGCCAGGTTGTTTTTCTCAGCGATGCATCAAGGAAAGCGAAGCTGTTTTCTGTCGGGCAGAATCCGCTGCGTTCCATTATGGAACCCGAATCTGAAAGTATCGTCCGCGGCGCCCATGACGGGTTTGTGGAAAGTTTGGAAACGAACATTCATCAGCTGCGGTTTCACATACAGGACCGCCATCTCTCCGTTCATTATATGGATATCGGGGAAAGAGCCAAATCAAAGGTTGCGGTTATCTTTGTTGAGAATATCGCCAATCCGGAGATTGTCGAGGAAGTGAAGCGGCGCCTGTCATACTTGCGTATAGACAGCGTGCTTGCGCCCGGGATTATCGAGGAATCAATAGAAGATAATTCGTTTTCCATTTTTCCGCAGATCATTCATACGGAACGGCCGGATAAAGCAAAAGCATGCGTGATGGAAGGCTGTGTACTGATCATGATGGACGGGAGTCCGTCGGCTTTGATTGCGCCGATCACATTCTTTTCCTTTTTTCAATCTCCGGACGACTACAGCACGAGATGGATTTCCGCCAGTTTTTTAAGAGTGCTGAGATTTTTCGCCTTTATGATCGCGATTACGCTGCCCGCTTTTTATATCGCGCTGATTGCGTTTCATTTTGAAGTCATTCCCAACGATCTGATTATCACCATGAAAAATTCGATTGTTGATATTCCCTTTCCCCCGCTGATAGAAGCCATGATTATGGAAATTACGATTGAACTGATCCGCGAAGCCGGTATCAGGCTGCCGAGACCGATCAGTCAGACGATCGGCATTGTCGGCGGTCTCGTGATCGGTGACGCAGTCGTTCAGGCGGGACTCATTTCTAATATGATGATTATCGTCGTAGCCGTTACGGCTGTTTCTTCTTTTGTGCTTCCTTCATATGAAATGAGCACGTCCATCCGAACGCTCAGATTTCCGCTTATGTTTCTGGCATCCTCGTTCGGTTTTATCGGCATCGCACTCGGCTTCGGGCTTATTCTGATGAACCTGTGCAAGCTTGAATCACTCGGCGTTCCTTATTTATCATCGTTGACGCCGTTTCATTTCAGTGACTTGAAGGATGCATTTATCCGGCTGCCGGCTTGGTTTATTAAAAGAAGGCCTTTTTATTTGAGACCGCAAGACTCAAAGCAGATGAAACATGTTCGGGGGTGGAGAAAAGATGAAGCCTAAAAAAATCAGCCGGCTTCAAGGCGTGTTTTTCATTAATCAGACGCAGATCAGCATCGGCATTTTGGCGCTGCCCCATTTACTGATGATGAAATCGGGAAGCAGCGGATGGATTTCCATTCTGCTTACCGGATTGCTCGTCCAGCTTACATTCAGCCTGTATATGATATTATTTCACCGGTTTCCGAAGCTGAACCTGTACGAAATGCTGGAGGAGGTGTTCGGAACACTTGCCGGTAAAGGGGTGCAGGTGCTGTATATTTTATATTTCGCGTTTCTCTGCACGCTCATTCTTTCTGTATTTACACGGATATTGGATATCTGGGTGCTCCCTCAGACTCCGAATTGGGTGATCAGCTTAATGCTGATCCTCGGTTCTGTCTATATCGCCCAGGCTCCGCTGAATGCGATCGCCAGGTTCAGCTTTATTTTAACGCCGTTTTTGCTGCTGATCTCTCTGCCGCTTTTATACACGCTGGGAAAAGCCGATATCACATACATTATGCCGATTTTTCACGGAACCGCAAAAGACATGCTTACCGGGGTGCAGCAAACACTTGTCAGCATTACCGGCTTTCAGGCGGCGCTCGTGATCGGGCCCCTAATCAACTGCACCGTCAGCCAGCGCTACAAAATACTGACGATTTCAAACATCTTGATTATCCTTTATTACCTGTATATCACCCTTACTTGCTTTGTCACAATCAGCCCCGAAGAAATAAAAATGATCCCGGAGCCTGTGCTGTACCTGTTAAAAACCGTTTCATTCAGAATTATCGAACGGACGGATCTGCTCTTTTTGACGTTTTGGTTCGTGACCGTCTTTTCAACGCTGGCCAACGTGTTTTACTTGGCAAGCACCGGCATTGCCAAGCTGTTCAATCAAAAAGATCACAGCCGGTTTGTTTATCCGCTGGCCCTGCTCGTCTTCCTTCTGTCTATTTGGGCCACAAGCACAGATAAAACGATACAGCAGCTGGATCAGTTTTTCCGCATTTCCGATATTGTGTTTGTGTATTTGTTTCCGCTGTTTATGGTATTGATTGTCCTTGTACGCAAAAAGGGTGTCCGCCATGCGCATTAAAAAAGCGGTTCTTATCAGTCTCATGTGCGCAAGTCTGACACTTGCGGGCTGCTGGGATCAAAATTTGCTGAAAGATATTTCTCTCGTGCTGACCGCAAGCCTTGATGTTGATCAAGACGGTAAAAATAAAATCGCCATCACCTATCGGAAGGTTCAGTCCTCCCAGGCGGAACAGGAAACGGGCGGCTCATTCATTACGACGGTGCTCAGCGCTTCCGGGCACACCATCCGTGAAGCGCGGTTTCAATTGGATAAGCTTGTCGATCAGCGCATTGACACGTCCAAGCAAAGAGTCTTGTTAATCGGTGAGAAAATGGCGGAAAAACCGCTTTTTCCTTATCTCGATGTCTTTTACAGAGATCCGAAAAGCCCGCTTCTCGCTCATCCGGCGGTTGTAAAAGACGGCGAGGCGATTGAAGTGCTGAAGCTGATCGTCCGGCAGAAATTGATCGTCAGCAAGTATTTAACGAATTTATTAACAAGCGCTAATGCGGAATCAAATATCAGCATGGAAAATTTGCAATCCATCCGTTCAAGCATGCTGACGGCTGATAAGGATTTCGCCCTTCCTTATTTATCGATTAACGGACAGACGATAAAGGTAGAGGGTTCTGCCCTGTTCAGCGGCCAGCGGAAAGTGACTGAGGTGCTCGGTCAGGATTCGACCCTCCTGACCCTTTTAAGCGGGCAATTTAATAAATCGGCTAATATTAATCTGAAGCTGTGGGACAAATACAAAATGGATATTGAAAATTATCTTTCTCTCGGCATCACGGATGCCACGCGAAAGATTGTATTTATAGATACAGATCCGCAGCATATAAAAGTGAAAATCCGTTTAAAACTGAATGCACGCGTCTTGGAATATCCAAAGGACAAGCTGAATTCTTATACGGCAATCGACCAAATGAACAAACAAGCCTCAGCAAATTTGAACAGCCAGGCCAGATCGGTGATCAGCCATATTCAGGAGCACAACTCGGATATCCTCGGCATCGGCCGGAAATATCAAACCCATTATTATGAGCGGGGCAAGCGGCTCAATTGGCGTGAGGTCTATCCTTCCATCGAGATCGTCCCTGATATCAAAGTGAATATCTCACAAATCGGCATCGTGAACTAAAAGAGACCCCGGTCTCTTTTTTTGTTGCCAACCGAAATGATTCGTGTTACTCTTTTTATGTAAACGGTTACATAGTTGAAGGAGGAGTGTTTGTTGGCAACGATTAAAGATGTCGCAGGCGCTGCCGGCGTCTCTGTTGCCACGGTTTCACGTGTCCTCAATGACAACGGCTACGTGCATGAAGATACACGAACGAAGGTCATGCTTGCCATGGAGAAGCTGAATTATTATCCGAATGAAGTTGCCCGCTCTCTTTATAAAAGAGAATCCAGACTGGTCGGGCTCTTGCTTCCGGATATTACGAATCCCTTTTTCCCTCAGCTTGCCCGCGGCGCTGAAGACGAGTTGCAGCGGGAAGGATACCGGCTGATCATCGGCAACAGCGATGAAGAATTGGAAAAAGAACTCGACTACCTGCAAACATTTAAACAAAATCAAGTTGCCGGTATTTTGGCGGCCACCCATTACCCCGACCTTCCCGAATACAGCGGCAGCCTTTACCCGGTCGTATTTCTGGACCGGACAAAAGAAGGCGCCCCATCCGTATTCAGTGACGGGCGGGCAGGCGGAAAACGGGCGGCTGAGGAAATGCTTCGCGGCAAAAGCACAAGCATCACGCTTGTCAAAGGCCCAGCCCACCTTCCGACCGCTCAGGAACGTTTTAACGGCGCACTTAACGTGCTGCAAAAAGCGGGCGTTCAGTTCAATGTCATCTCCGCCGCTTCATTTTCCATCAAGGATGCTGCCGTTTTAGCAGAAGAATTGTTTGCAGTATACCCGGAAACCGACGGAGTCATTGCCAGCAACGATATTGCGGCGGCTGCCGTCCTCCATGAGGCGCTGCGGCTCGGCAAAAAAGTTCCGGAGGAGATTCAGATTATCGGATACGACGATATTCCGCAAAGCAGGCTTTTGTTTCCGCCGCTTTCAACCATCCGCCAGCCTGCATATGAGATGGGAAAACAAGCGGCAAACCTGCTGCTGCAATTGATAAAGAAAGAGCCGCCGAAAGAGACGGCCATTCAACTGCCCGTGACTTACATACGAAGACAAACGACGAGAAAGGATGATCACCATGAGTGAAATTTGTGTTATCGGAAGCTGTTCTATGGATCTGGTCGTCACATCCGAACGGCGTCCGAAAGCCGGAGAAACCGTACTGGGCACAGACTTTCAAACCGTGCCCGGAGGAAAAGGCGCAAATCAGGCCGTAGCCGCTTCCCGCCTGGGCGCAAACGTATATATGGTAGGAAAAGCAGGCAATGACAGCTACGGAAAAGCGATTATTGAAAACCTGAAGGCAAACGGTGTCAATACGGACTATATGGAAACGGTTACACATAAAAAAAGCGGAACGGCTCATATTGTGCTCGCAGAAGGAGACAACAGCATCGTCGTCGTAAAAGGCGCAAACGATGACATCTCCCCCGATTATGCCAAAAGTGCGCTGGCAAAACTTCCCGGCATTGATATCGTGCTGATCCAGCAGGAGATTCCTGAAGAAACCGTTGAAGAAGTGTGCAGCTACTGCCGCGCGCAGCAAATTCCGGTTATCCTGAATCCCGCGCCGGCCCGGCCGCTGAAACAATCGACGATTGAGGATGCCGCATATCTTACGCCGAACGAACATGAAGCATCCATTTTATTTCCTGACCGGACGAAAGAAGAAGCACTCGCCGGCTATCCCGGCAAACTGTTCATTACCGAAGGAAAACAAGGCGTGCGCTACTCAGACGGCACCGCGGAACGGCTTGTTCCCGCCTTCCCTGCAGAAGCGGTCGACACGACGGGAGCCGGCGATACCTTTAATGCGGCACTTGCCGTCGCACTCGCGGAAGGACGGGACATTGAGCAAGCGCTCCTGTTTGCCAACCGCGCCGCCTCCCTGTCCGTGCAGCACTTCGGCGCCCAAGGCGGCATGCCGGCCAGAAAAGAAGTTGAGGAGCTGCTGTCATGAAAAAACACGGAATGTTAAACAGCCACATTGCCAAAGTATTAGCTGATCTCGGGCATACAGACCTCATCGCAATCGCCGATGCGGGTCTCCCCGTCCCTGACGGCGTCCCTAAAATTGATTTGTCCTTAACGGCGGGCGTTCCCGCCTTTCGGGACGTGACCAGCCTGGTAGCCGGGGAGATGGCAGTCGAAAAGGTGATCGCCGCTTCCGAGATCAAAGACGCAAATCCTGAGAATGCAAGTTTCATAGAAAGCCATTTCTCAGCGCAGACGATCGAGTACATGTCCCATGAGGAATTCAAACGGCTCACACAGAAAGCAAAAGCCGTCATCCGAACGGGTGAAATGACACCATACGCCAACTGCATCCTGCAGGCGGGTGTGATTTTCTAGAAAGAAGGGATCCACATGCACATCGGCATGACAGACATTCATAAAGCATTCGGCAAAAACCAAGTGCTCTCCGGCGTCTCATTTGAGCTTCTGCCGGGAGAAATCCACGCTTTAATGGGAGAAAACGGAGCGGGCAAATCGACGTTAATGAATCTGCTCACCGGGCTCTACCGGCTCGACAAGGGAAACATTACGATAAACGGAACAAATATGAGCTTCTCCAATCCAAAGGAAGCCGAAAAGCACGGAATTGCCTTTATCCATCAGGAACTGAATATATGGCCGGACATGACGGTGCTTGAAAACCTTTTTATCGGCAAAGAGCTGACGACGGCGTTCGGCGTTTTGGAAACGAAGAAAATGAAAGCGCTAGCAAAATCACAGCTTGAAAAACTGGGAGTCTCTCTTCCTCTTGACCGGGAAGCCGGACAATGTTCCGTCGGACAGCAGCAGATGATTGAGATTGCCAAAGCGCTGATGACAAACGCCGAAGTCATTATTATGGACGAACCGACCGCGGCGCTGACCGAACGGGAAATCAGCAAACTATTTGACGTGATGACGGCGTTAAAGCGGGACGGCGTATCCATCGTCTATATTTCGCACCGAATGGAAGAGATATTTTCGATTTGCGACCGGATCACCATTATGCGGGACGGCCTCACTGTCGATACGGCGCATATTAAAGACACTAATTTTGATGAAGTGGTCAAAAAAATGGTCGGGCGGGAGCTGACCGATCGGTATCCGACTCGCACGCCGTCACTCGGCGATAAGGTGCTCGAAGTGAAAAACGCCTCAAAAAAAGGAAGCTTTTCACAGATCAGTTTCCATGTGAGCGCCGGAGAAATCCTCGGCGTTTCCGGCTTAATGGGTGCCGGACGGACAGAAATCATGAGGGCGCTGTTCGGAATTGACAGGCTCGATTCCGGAGAGATCTGGATTTCCGGCCGAAAAACCGGCATTCGGGGTCCGTACGATGCCATCCGTAAGGGACTCGGCCTGATTACGGAGAACCGCAAAGATGAAGGGCTGCTGCTGGATACGTCCATTCGTGAAAATATCTCATTGCCGAACCTGACCAGCTTCTCTCCGAAAGGCATCATTGACCGAAAACGCGAGGCGGAGTTCGTTGAGCTGCTCATCAAGCGTCTGACCATTAAGACCGCATCTCCGGAAACCGCCGCCCGGCATTTATCAGGAGGAAATCAGCAAAAAGTCGTCATCGCCAAATGGATCGGAATCGGCCCGAAAGTTCTCATCCTTGATGAACCGACAAGAGGCGTCGACGTAGGCGCGAAAAGGGAAATCTATTCATTAATGAATGAACTGACCGATCGCGGAGTCGCCATCATCATGGTGTCTTCCGAGCTGCCGGAAGTTCTCGGCATGAGTGACAGAATCATCGTCGTCCACGAAGGGCGCATCAGCGGAGAAATCAATGCGGCCGGCGCAACACAAGAACACATCATGACACTTGCCACGGGAGGGCAGCAGTATGAAAACTGAACCAATGACATCAACTGAACAAAAGCGATTTTCCATTCACACCTTCACACAAAAACTCGGTCCGTTTCTCGGCTTACTGATTCTTGTGCTGATCGTTTCCGTTTTAAACCCGAGTTTTCTTGAACCCCTCAATATTCTCAACCTTCTTCGGCAGGTTGCGATTAACGCTCTGATTGCATTCGGAATGACGTTTGTCATTTTAACGGGAGGCATTGATCTCTCTGTCGGAGCCATCCTCGCCTTATCGAGCGCATTGGTCGCAGGTATGATGGTCTCAGGCATCGATCCGATCTTAGCCGTCATCATCGGCTGCGTAATCGGCGCCGTACTCGGCATGATAAACGGATTATTAATCACAAAAGGAAAAATGGCGCCGTTCATCGCCACTTTGGCGACAATGACCGTCTTTCGCGGACTGACCCTCGTCTATACGGACGGAAATCCGATTACGGGACTCGGTTCAAGTTACGCATTTCAATTATTCGGGCGCGGTTATTTTCTCGGCATTCCCGTACCTGCCATTACGATGCTGATTGCATTTGCAACCCTGTGGGTTCTTCTGCACAAAACACCGTTCGGCCGCCGGACATACGCCATCGGCGGCAATGAGAAAGCGGCGCTGATATCGGGAATCAAAGTGCCCCGCATCAAGATCATGATCTATTCTCTGACAGGTTTATTATCGGCGCTGGCGGGAGCGATTCTGACATCACGCTTAAATTCCGCACAGCCGACGGCCGGGGAATCATACGAGCTGGACGCCATCGCAGCGGTCGTTCTCGGCGGAACGAGCCTGTCCGGCGGTCGAGGGCGCATCATCGGTACACTGATCGGGGTTTTGATTATCGGTACGCTGAACAACGGCTTGAACCTTCTCGGCGTATCATCTTTTTATCAGCTCGTCGTCAAAGGAATCGTCATTTTAATCGCGGTGCTGCTGGACCGCAAAAAATCGGCATAGTAGGAGGACCATTATGAAGAAAGCCATCATCACGATCGCGGCATTATCACTGTTTTTGCTGTCCGCCTGTTCACTTGAACCGCCACAATGGGCAAAACCGTCAAACACAAAACATAAAAAAGAATTCACTATCGGGCTCTCCGTCTCCACATTGAACAATCCGTTCTTCGTTTCATTAAAAGAAGGCGTTGTAAAGGAAGCCAAAAAACGGGGCATGCAGGTCATTATTGTCGATGCTCAAAATGATTCATCTAAACAGTCAAATGACGTAGAAGATTTGATCCAGCAGGGAGTCGATGCGCTGCTGATCAACCCGACCGATTCATCAGCGATTTCAACAGCCGTCGAATCGGCAAATTCCCTCGGCATTCCCGTCATTGCGCTTGATCGTTCAGCCGAACACGGCAAAGTCGAAACGCTTGTCGCCTCTGACAATGTCAAAGGAGGAGAAATGGCGGCTGACTACCTCGCCGATCAGCTCGGAAAAGGCGCCAAAGTGGCGGAATTGCAAGGGGTGCCGGGCGCATCCGCGACACGGGAACGCGGAACGGGCTTTCATCATATTGCCGACAAAAAGCTGGATGTCGTAACAAAGCAAGCGGCGGATTTTGACCGTACAAAAGGATTGACCGTCATGGAAAACCTGCTGCAGGGACATCCGGATATTAAAGCCGTGTTCGCCCATAATGATGAAATGGCACTCGGCGCGCTCGAAGCGATTAACAGCTCAGGCAAACACATTCTGGTCGTCGGTTTCGACGGAAATAAAGATGCGATTTCTTCCATTAAAAACGGAAAGCTGACAGCCACGGTCGCCCAGCAGCCGGAGCTGATCGGAAAACTGGCGGCCGAAGCGGCGGAGCAGGTGCTCAAAGGAGAAAAAGTCAAAAAAACCATTTCCGCTCCATTGAAACTTCAAACACAAAAATAACCGGCCGATGTTTAGACTTCCGGTAAAACGTGAAAGGATGAAGTAAAAGGAGAGATACAGATGAAGAAAACAGCCAAAGCGGCATCCATTCTGACCCTTGCAGCGGGAATAACAGCGGCTTCAGCTGCCGGAATAACGCCTCTTCCCGAGACACACGCGCAAGAAGCGGTCAAAATTGACGATCTGTACAGCTACCCGCTTGACTCTTATCTCGTTTCCGCGGAAGCATTGAACGTCAGAACAAAAGCATCAGCAGCCAGTCCGAGAGCTGATACCCTTCATTTAGGCGACAGCTTAAAGATCGTTTCATTCCAGAACGCTGACTGGGCAAAAGTACATTATAAAAACGGAAAAACAGGATTTGTATCTACTCATTATATTGTTAAAGAAGCAACAACCGTAAAAACAACGGCAAAAACAAAAGTATATACAGACAAACAAGCGGTCAAAGCTTCCCTTGCTAAAAACACGAGCGTTTCTTTCCTCGGATGGAAAAAGACAGCCGGCGGCGGCATTGACTTCGGCTGGGCGCTTGTCGATTACGGGGGCGCAACGGGATATATCAGCACAAAAGATCTGCAAAAACTGACATAATATCAAAACGGATTTCGCAAATTCAGCGCGAAATCCGTTTTTTCTTTCTTGAGCAGTCAGAAACGTCTAAGGTTCGAAATATTTCTCAGGAAATATTGTCGGATGAAGATGAATGCATACGACTCTAAAATGGCTTCTTTATGTAATCCGCCAGGCGTTTGGCATTGTCACGGATAGCCGCAGCATCGGCGCTGCTAACCCCGTACATCGCGAAAGCCGGCAAATAGGTCATACCCGTAAAATTAGCCATTGCCTGAAACGGCCTTAAGAGCTCGCTCAGTGAAAAATGGTTAGACCCGCCTGCCTGATATGCATCCTCTCCGGCACCTACGGAAACAGCCAGCAGCAATTCTTTGCCGTGCAGCGCCTTTCCTTTGGAGCCGTAAGCCCAGCCATACGCCAGCACATGATCCATCCATGTTTTTAAAAGCGGAGGCGCACTGTACCAGTACAGCGGGAATTGAAATACGATCCGGTCATACTGTTCACACAGCTGCCGTTCCTTTTCCGCATCTATTTTCCCGTCCGGATATTCTTTATAAAGCTCACGGACCGTGATTTCATCATGATTTTTTAATTCTTCTGTCCACGCCTTATTGACCGCTGAGTTGTTCATGTCAGGATGAACCGCTAATACCAATACTTTCACAGCTACCACACCTTTCCCTTTTGACTGTATTTTACCTAATCTTTGCCGGTTCAGCCAAATAAAAAGAAAGCCCCCGAGAAAAATGGGGCTTTCTTTTTTAATTTATTCCGGGCTTCCTTCGGTTGTTTCGATATCCTTCGCAAAATTCGGATTATCTAAATTTGCGTTGAAAAAGTCCGCCGTATTCGGAAGCTTGAGGTTCATATTCATTTTTTGAGAAATGGTCACTTTACAATCTTTAATGACATAGTCAAATACGTGTCCGCCGGAATTGCGTCCTTCATCAATGAAGTGCAGGTGATATCCGGAAACAGCGATGCCGTTTGCGTACCCCGGCGTCCAGAAGCCGGCGATTGTACCCTGAATGTCGTCAAAGTTGAACACAGGCTGTGTTTTCACCGCTTCGATCATCGGAACGTACGGTTTCTCCTGGCGTTCTACCGTTCTTGTCTGCACCTTTTTAAATACGCCGTCTAAACGGATCGCATAAAATAAGTTTTTACTAGGCAGAAGGCTGGCGATTTCCTGCTCGAATTCTTCACGGGTCATTTCGCCGTCGATCGTATGCGTCATATCAGGCGTGAAAAATGTGAATGAGCAGAATGGTGACAGGTCTCCGCCTTTAACAGGCGTAGCCGTTCCGTCGCCGCGCAGACGGTAAAATTCTCCGTCAAATCCGATTAATTCGCCGTCCAATTTGTTGAACGTGCCGATTCCGAAATCACCGAACTTCGGAATGTCAGCCATATCAAAATCTCCGTCATATACTCCGTCCAGCAGAGATGTCATTGTTGATACTTGATAGATCTGATCCTCAGGTGAGCCTTTTTCTCCGCGGCTCATCATATGGATGTCGCTTGCGTTTTTCATATTCCCTTCACTCCTTTTAAATTGGGCTGTTTTAGAAAACAGGTCATGGTGCGCAGAGTGCTAGAGAGCTTTTGCTTTCATTTTTTCTTTGAATTGCTTCGGAAGCATGTCGCTTGATAAATGGACATTGTCACTGTAATCGACAGGAATGTCAATGATGACAGGACCTTCTGTGTTCAAGCCTTTTTGCAGCACGTCTGCCAGCTGTTCCGGTGACTCAACGCGCAAGCCGGTGGCGCCGAAGCTTTCTGCATATTTTACGATGTCAATGTTTCCGAAATCTACGCATGATGTACGGTTATATTTTTTCATTTGCTGGAATGCGACCATATCATATGTGCTGTCATTCCATACAAGGTGAACGATCGGCGCTTTTAAGCGGACTGCCGTTTCCAATTCCATTGCAGAGAACAGGAATCCTCCGTCTCCTGAAACGGATACGACTTTTTCACCCGGATTCACCAATGTGGCAGCAATCGCCCAAGGAAGCGCTACGCCCAATGTCTGCATGCCGTTGCTGATCAACAGTTTCAGCGGCTCATAAGCGCGGAAGTAGCGGGACATCCAGATCGCGTGAGAACCGATATCGCAAGTGACGGTTACGTCGTCATCAATTGCATTGCGCAGTTCTTGGACGATTTGCAGAGGATGCACTCTGTCGGATTTATGGTCGCTTGGCGCCTTCTCGCTGTCTGTGAGCATCTGTTTTAATTCGCTCAGCACTTCTTGTTCACGGCTGCCCATATCAAATGTCACAGCGTCGTGTTCAATTTGTTTAACCGTAGCGGCGATATCGCCTAATAATTCTAATTCCGGCTGATAGGCATGATCGATATCAGCCTGGATTTCGTCAAGATGGATAATAGCACGGTCACCGTTTACGTTCCAGAACTTCGGATCGTATTCAATCGGATCATAACCGATCGTTAATACGACATCCGCCTGTTCAAGCAGAAGATCGCCCGGCTGGTTGCGGAACAGTCCGATCCGGCCGAAATATTGGTCTTCCAGCTCTCTGGACAATGTGCCGGCCCCTTGGTACGTTTCTACGAAAGGCAGTTTTGTTTTGGCAAGCAGTTTGCGGATTTGTTTTACCGCCTCCGGTCTTCCGCCTTTCATGCCGACTAACAGAACGGGAAGTTTCGCCGTCTGGATTTTCGCGATAGCCGCGCTGACCGCTTCTTCCGGTGCAGGGCCTTGTTTCGGCGCCGGCACGCTGCGTACGTTTTTCACATTTGTGATTTCATTCACAACATCCTGCGGAAAGCTCACGAAAGCCGCGCCTGCCTGACCTGCTGACGCTGCCCTGAAGGCGTTTGTTACCGCTTCTGGTATATTCCCTGTTTCCTGTACTTCTACACTGTATTTTGTAATCGGCTGAAATAGCGCCGCATTGTCCAATGATTGGTGTGTCCGTTTTAACCGGTCTGCGCGAATTACGTTACCCGCCAGCGCCACTACCGGATCACCTTCTGTATTAGCCGTTAACAAGCCGGTCGCCAAGTTGGATGCCCCCGGGCCTGAAGTAACGAGACAAACGCCTGGTTTTCCAGTCAGTCTTCCGACAGCCGCAGCCATAAATGCAGCGTTCTGTTCGTGACGGCATAAAACCAGTTCAGGTCCTTTATCTTTTAACGCATCAAATACTGCATCAATTTTTGCACCCGGAATGCCAAAAACATGTGTGACACCTTGCTCCACTAAGCAATCAACAACAAGCTCCGCCCCCCGATTTTTTCCAGAGGTTTTTAGTTCATTTGTTGCTTTTGCCAACACCCTCACTCCTTATTATGCATATTAAATATAAAATTTTAAGTAATTTGTGATATTATTCACTATACACTCTTTGGAAATTGACCTCCAATATCAATTCGCCGTATGATTAATATGTTTCACGAATAATTAACAAAGAGAAAGGAATGGATAAGGATGGAGCTTCGCCATCTTCAATACTTTATTGCCGTTGCCGAAGAACTTCATTTCGGCAAAGCTGCGCTTCGGTTAAATATGACACAGCCGCCTCTCAGCCAGCAGATCAAACAGCTTGAGAAGGAAGTCGGCGTGACCTTATTAAAGCGCACGAAACGGGTTGTAGAGCTTTCAGCTGCCGGAGAAAGTTTTTTAAAACACAGCAGAAACGCGATCGAAGAAATAGACAAAGCGATTGAAATGGCGCAGAGAACGGCGCGGGGAGAGCTCGGCCGCCTTGTCGTCGGTTTTGTCGGCTCGGCCACATATGAATTTCTGCCGCCGATCATTCGGGAATTCCGCGAAAAATTCCCCTCCGTCAAGCTTGATCTGCGTGAAATTTCTTCTTTCAGACAGCAGGAAGAACTTCTGAAGGGGAACATTGATATCGGCATCCTTCATCCGCCTTTACAGCATTCCGCGTTACATATGGAAAAGGTGCAGAGCAGTCCGTGCATTCTGGCCTTGCCGAAGCAGCACCCGCTTACCGCTAAACAGACAATCGACATTCAGGATTTAAAAAATGAACCGATTATCACACTGTCGAAAGAAACATGGCCGACTTTATACCTAGAGTTTGTAAACTACTGCGAGCAGGCGGGCTTCAAACCGAAAATCGTTCAGGAAGCGACGGAGTATCAAATGGTGATCGGATTGGTTAGTGCCGGCATCGGTGTAACCTTCGTGCCTTCTTCTGCTAAAAAGCTGTTTAATCTCGAAGTCGCCTACCGCGGCATTAATCAGGTGCAGCTCACGGCCGAATGGGTCATTGCCTACCGCAAGGATAATCAAAATCCGATTCTGAAACACTTTCTGGATATTATGAATAAACGCCAGGCTTTATTGCAGGCGGATAAGGAAAATGCATAAAAAAGAGGGCCGCCGAAAGCAGCCTCTTTTTTTTGTGCTTTTATGGATTTTTACTAAATTGGTAGAAACGCTCAGTACACCTTACGACCTGTACCCGTATACATACAGTACAACTGATCAGGAGGGATAAAAATAACGGGGCGGCAATGACCCATCTAAAAGGAGGCAGAACACATTACACATATTACCGTCATTTTGACCCTGATTTCTTTCTTTGTGACCATTATTTTTATATTTTGGAGACCCGGGGGATTAAATGAAGCCGTTCCGGCGTCGCTGGGCGCCATTCTCGTTTTGTTATGCGGAACCGTTTCCTTTCATGATTTGGGGGATATAGGGTCAAAAGTCACCGGAGCATCAATAACCATTATCTCCACAATGATTATGGCAATCGCGCTGGAAAGCTTCGGTTTTTTTAACTGGGCGGCGGCCAAACTGCTTCACCGCGCCAAGGGATCGGGCATTCGGCTTTTTTGGCTGACCAACCTGCTCTGTTTTTCAATGACGCTTTTTCTGAATAATGACGGCAGCGTCTTAATCACCACTCCTATTTTACTATTGGTCTTACAATATCTCGGACTTAAAAGACATCAGAAAACACCGTATTTAATAAGCGGCGTATTAATTGCGACAGCCGCAAGCACCCCGATCGGCGTCAGTAATATCGTCAATTTAATTTCTCTCAAAATGATAGGCATGGACCTTTATTTGTACACCAATATGATGTTTATCCCCGGCACGCTGGGACTGGTGTTTATGGCCTTTCTGCTGTTTGCCGTTTTTTACCGCCGTTTGCCGAAACAGCTCCCCGATATTCCGGTTCATTTTGACTCGCTGGAACACAAACGATATCATCCGCTTCAGCCTCCGCCAGACCCGACCCAAAACAGCCGTACGAACATCATGTTTTGTGTTTTGGCATTTGTATTGTTCGTCCGGATCAGTCTGTTTGCAGCTTCTTACAACGGCATATCCGTTTCGCTCGTGGCTGTCATCAGTTCAGTCATCCTGCTTGGCTGGAGATGGTTTTATTTAAAAATCGGACCGGCAGATTTATTAAGGAAAGCGCCTTGGCATATCTTTATTTTTGCCTTCACGATGTACATTATCATCTACGGACTGCATAATATCGGACTGACGGCGCTGCTTGTTCAGTCTATTGAGCCTTATGTCTCACAAAGCATTGCCCACGCTGCATCTATTATGGGCATTGCTACATCCGTCCTCTCTAATTTGTTCAATAACCATCCCGCCTTAATGATCAGCACTTTGACCTTAACTGAAATGTCCATCGACCCATTAACCGTAAAAATCATTTATCTGGCTAATATTATCGGCAGTGATATCGGATCATTGCTTCTGCCGATCGGGACATTAGCCACGCTGATCTGGATGCATATCATCAGACAGCACGGCGAAAAAGTTTCTTGGTCAGAATATATCAAAACGACCATTATCGTTGTCCCTCTCACTGTCGTGTTTACCATTACCGTTTTATATGTTTGGATCAGTTGGATTTACCTTTAGCTCCCATGAAAAAAAACTGCCTGCTGTATAAGAGAGGCAGTTTTATCATTTATGGCAGGTGCATGGTTTTTAAATGATTCAATTTCCAAAAAACAGTATCGCCGTCTGCATTGGTCAATTCAAGAATATTATCTGAGACATCCTGCAACAGCCCCACTTTATTCGGTATATCTCCTAAATCCAGAATAATCAGCTTCCCGATATATCTTTTTAATTGTTCCTCAAAATTCCGGACAAGGGGCACATTAGCGGGAACAACCGGCAGCTCTGAACTGTTTAATGTATACGGCGTCTGCTCATCGGAATAGGGTGTCAGCCATTTCAAATGATGCATCGAGATGAAAAGAGTCTTATAAACCGGAGAGAAGAAAACAAAATAATCATTTAAAACACTTGTCACATACCCATGAATGGAACGGTCTCCCGTAACAAATATTTCTGTGAATCTGCCTTTTATATGCTGGAGGGTATTCCGGTAAGAAAAGGAATGTTCCTGTTTTTCGGGATGCGGACTTTTTTTTCTTGCGTACGGTTCTTTATTCTCTTCGTCCGGGAGCGTCAATGTCATCCTCTGAAGATGCAGCAGCGGAATATAAAGAAACGTCCGGCCGTCATGAATCACAATGATATCCTGACCGATATCCAAAAGAGTTCCTGAAAATGTCGTATTCCCCGATATCTCAATATCGACTTGTTTATCCAGAAATCTGCTTAATCCAGCCATTTCATTCCCCCCTCTCCCGCGTTTACGGACAATCTTTCCAATCATTTACGGCCGCGTTTCCACCGATAATCTATTGTCCTTAATACAGTGGCGTAGCTATAAGAGTTCTCTTCCTCCCGTTTTGAAGATCGAACGGATCTTGATGATCTTTTCGACTTTTTGGAGGAAGTACGCTGCTCTTCGCGTGATTCTTCTTCATGCGGCTTTTCTTCTTCGGCGCTCTCTTTCTCACCTTTATTCTCGTCGTCTTTATTCTCCTCTTTTTTAGCTGCTCCTTTTGCCCCTTCGCTGATGCTCTTGATATGAAAAGGATAGATCCGCAGCACTTCTTTATCTTTCACAAGAGTGTAGTGGCCGTCGGAATTATCCACAAGTATACCTTCAACTGCTTCAGGACCTCCGCGGTTGATGGATACCCATTTGTGGATCAGGCGTTTAAATATGCCGTGAAAATCATCAGCCATTTCAAATTCCGGGCGCTCCTCCTCTTGGCCGTCCTCTTCTTGTTCCGCGCTGATGCTTTTGACATGGTCGGCGTTAAAATATACAATTCCGTCATCTTCTGTTTCCAGCACGAGAAAATCATCCCCTGTTTCGTGAAGCTTTCCTCTTTTCGATTCCGGACCTCCCTGATTCAATTGCACCGTGCGATTGGTCATCCGGCTGATCAGGTCTTGAAAATCATCAGCTTTTTCACATTCTGCCGCTTCGGCCGGCGATACGGTTTCACTCGTATTTTCCGTCACACTTTTCACGTGTTTCCATTGATAATAAACGATTTTATTATCAACCTGAAGAGCGATATAATCCGATTGAATGTCTGCTAATCTCCCTGTCTTGGACTCCGGGCCTCCCCGGTAGACAGTAATCACTTTTCCTTCCATTGCATGCAAAAAGTTGTCATCAGACCGCTGCCGCTTCGTATTGCGTTTCATCTATTGTCCTCCTAGTCATTTTTCTCATAATGTAAAAAGCATAATGCATATATACGTATCACGATTATTTTCGGGAACTGATTCACCAGCCTATTTGTAAAAAATCTTTCTTCATTTCCAAATCAGATATTCCACCGCTCTAACTCACTGCTGATGAAGGCTGACCGCTCCTTAATGTATTCGCAAATCACTTCAGGCTCCCGGTCAAAGCAATCAATCTCTTCTTTCTTATATGGATCCTTCGCGACATGCGGCCTGATCTGCTCATACAGTGACATGACCTTCGGCTTCATATGTTCAATGGTAAACCGGGTCTGAAGCGTCTCTTCCAAAAGCCGTTTGTACGCTTTGCGGAAATACGGTTCATCCAGAAGCCTTGCAGTCAAGGTATTAAACCCTTGTATTCTGACATAATCGGCCTCCATCCGATCACCATGAATGTCTCTTCCCCACGTCGCATCGTAATCCCACGGAATGACTTCAAAAAGTCCCGTTTCATGATTCCGGTACAAAGCGTAATTATGAACAAATCCATCGTAGTTTGAGGTAAACACGATGCCCGCAAGCCACCGCAAATACTTATCGACGTCCAAGTGTTTGACGATCTCCCCCTTGAACTCTGACTTCGGCACGGTATTAATTTTATAGATCATATCCTGCAAGTATAAATCGTCTTCTTTCGTTCCCGTTTTCTTTTCATAACCAAGTTCGAGCGATGTTTTCGTATCCCGCTCCAGATCACTGACGAGGGAGAAATTGGCGTCGTCATCAACCGCGTAAAAAACAGCGCCGTCCGCCAAATTCCGTTTCGCCAGAAAATATTCATCCACTGACTCCAGCTCAAGATACACCCCCTCATGTCTGCCATTGATTTGCAGGGTTACGAAATTCGCCTTTGGTGACAGCGTCCCAAGCTCCGCGAAGAAATCGAGAGACAGCTTATTCCGCATCATCGACGGATCTTTGTATTCAGCGTTTAAATGTATCTCTTTCGCCCTGCGAAATGTTTTCGGCGAATAAAAAGCGATATGATACGATTTTTTCTTAAAATCTCTTATATGAGAGCCGCGGTACGCCAGATCAATGTCAAGCCGTTTTTGATTCACTCTCAGCACCGCGGGCACCGGATCATCATCCCAAATGTCTTTTTTCAGCTCCATTAAGTCTTTCGGGTGAATAAACAGCTGGTATAGAGGCAATGTTGATTGGTCTTTCATCGGTAAACCTCCCTGTATTAATTTAGGCTGTGCTTTTTATATAAAACTCAGCGAATCACACATACACTTTTTTCATTCATGCGTACTATGTGGTAGTAAGGATCGCATCCTTAAAACATATATCATGAGGAGGTTTCAAAATGGGCCACTATTCCCATTCTGATATCGAAGAAGCAGTAAAGTCCGCAAGCACCGAGGGATTGGAAGATTATTTGTACCAAGAACCAAAAAGCAGTAAGAAGAGAAAATCTCGCAAGCATAAAAAATCCCGTTCTCACAAAAAATCTCGTAGTCATAAAAAGTCCCGTTCTCACAAAAAATCTCGCAGTCATAAAAAATCGTGCCGCTCTCACAAAAGATCTCGCAGCCATAAAAAATCCCGTTCTCACAAAAAATCTCGCAGCCATAAAAAATCCCGTTCTCACAAAAAATCTCGCAGCCATAAAAAATCCCGCTCTCACAAAAAATCTCGCAGCCGTAAAAAATCATGCCGGTCTCACAAAAAATCTCGCAGCCACAAAAAATCATGCCGGTCTCACAAAAAATCTCGCAGCCACAAGAAATCATGCCGCCGCAAGAAAAAACGCACGCAGAAAAAAACTTATCGTCCTCATAAAAAAGACCCTTGCAAAAAAGACGATTACTGCAGCAAAACAGAGTACTGGAAAGACGGGAACATCTGGGTTGTAAAGAAAAACTACAAGTAACACCATTCGTAAATAGGCTGCCGGCTAAACGGAAGCCTTTTTCCTCAATCAGATATATGCCACGTGATAAGATATGCAGCCGGTTTTCTTTTGTTGTGTTTCCGAATTTTCTTTCTGTATAATCAGGTCATACGATAAAGAAAGGCGGCCGAAATCATGCATATCTTACGAGCAGACGAACTGAACGCAAAAGACACTTACAAATTGCTTTCGGGCACAGTTGTTCCCCGGCCGATCGCATTTGTCACTACGCGGTCATCCATCAACGGCGCCGTAAACGCGGCGCCCTTCAGTTTCTATAACGTTGTCTCCGCAGAACCGCCGCTTCTGGCCATCTCAGTCAGCCGCGCGGACGGTCGGCAGAAAGACACCGCGAGAAACGCAATCGCTCATCGGGAATTCGTGGTGCACGTCAGTGATGAGTCCATTATTGAAGACATTAACAAAACGGCGGCAAGGCTTGATCCTGATGTCAGTGAACTTGGCATGACAGACTTTTCTGTGACAGACAGCGCTTGCATCAGCGTTCCCGGTATAAAAGAAGCAAAAGTGAGGTTTGAATGTATACTCGAACGCCATCTTCCGTTCCAAAATGACAGCGGAGAAACGACGACAGACCTCATCATCGGCAGAGTCGTTTGTTTTCATTTGAATGACCAAGTATATGACGCCGATAAAGGCTACATACGGACAGATGAGCTGAAGCCTGCGGCAAGGCTCGCGGGGAACGAATACGCCAGACTCGGGAAGACATATACACTTGTACGCCCGACCTGAAGCAGGAACCATTATAATAGAAGAAACTAGTCAAAAAGACCCCTTTCGTAAGGGGTCTTTTTTGAGTCTTTTACCATGTAACTCAGCCTAATGTCTTATAGAATGCCGAAACTTACAAGGCCCTCACCCGTATGAAACGAGTGACACATTTTTAGGAGGCAGACGATGGATTTCATTCAGTTACTGGTTTTTTCAGCCGTATTTATTTTGCTCAGCCTTATGTTTCAAGTATTTGCCGTCAAAGTTCTCAATTTGCCAAAGCCTGTTAAAAAGCAGAAGCCGATAAACGGCACACATCGATTAATCGAAATCACACTGCTTATTACGGGCATCGCAGCGGTGACTTTTTTCAATGAAATGTACGTATTTGCGGGAGTTGTTTTCATGCTATTTTTCTGCAGCGGCTTAATGGAATGGCGGCACCGGCGGGAGGAAAAGCAAAATGTGTACGATTCTTTTTACGCGGGTCTTTCTGCCGCGCTTGGCGTGCTTATTTTTTTCATCAGTTAGCGTAGTCTATACTCCTGCGGCCGCTCCGTCGCCGCGCGGGTCGGCCCCGCCTTGGAGAAAGCCTTCTTCATCAATGACGATCGCTGCCGCATGGCCCATAAGCCCGTCAAAATCACCAACGGTCTCGACGCGGTGGCCGCTCTGCCTTAGGGCTTCTCTCGTTTCAGGGCTGATTCTGCTTTCAACCCTCAGCCCTTCATACTCCTCTCCCCATGTCCGTCCCCAGACCCAGCGCGGCTCATTGATCGCCTGCTGGGGGTCCATTTTGTAATCAATGATGCGCGTAATCATCGCTGTCTGAGTTTGCGGCTGGCCTTCTCCTCCCTGGGTTCCGTACAGGATGTGAGGCTTTCCTTCTTTACAGGTCATCGCCGGCATGAGGGTGTGGAACGTCCGCTTGCAGGGTTCAAGTGTATTGACATGGGATCCATCCAGCGAAAAAAATGACCCGCGGTTTTGCAGCAGAATGCCCGTCTCCCCCGCTGTAACGGCAGATCCGAACTCGAAATAGAGGCTCTGAATAAAGGAAACGGCATTTCCTTCCGCATCGGCGACGGCGGCATAAGCTGTGTCGCTTCCGACCGGCCGGCTTACCGCCGGCGCAGCCACGTTACCGATTTCTTCCGCGAGCTGCTTTGCATACCGTTTATCAAGCAGCCGATCCAGCGGAATATGAGAAAATGCCGGATCAGTCAGCACTTCATTCCGGTGCTGAAAACTCTTCTTCAGCGCCTCGATCAGCAGATGATAATAGTCAAAGGAACCGTGTTCAATCTGAGAAAAATCATAGTTTTCCAATATATTGAGCGTCATTAAGCCTGTAAAACCCTGTGAATTCGGCGGAGCCTGATAGATTTTGCACCCGCGGTAATCGGAGGATACCGGGTTCGTCCACTCGCCGCGGTGGGCTTTAAAGTCATCAAGTGTCAGACGGCTGCCGTTGTTTTGCAGAAAGGATGTGATGCGTTGAGCGAGGTCTCCTTCATAAAAAGCGCTTCTGCCTTTCTGGGCAAGCTGCTCCAAGCTGGCCGCCAGATCCTTTTGGACAAACCGTTCACCGGGCATGGGCGCTTTTTTGTTTCTCGTAAAAATGGCCGAGGTGTAAGGCATCGAGGCTAAAAGAGCGAGATTGCGTTCTGTGTGGGCGCACTGGTCGGCGGACACTGGAAATCCGTTTGCCGCATAATCAAGAGCTGGCTTCAGCACCTCAGCGAGAGAAAGACGCCCGTACGCCGAAAGCACGGCATCCCAGCTGTCCGCCATTCCCGGAACGGTAATGGCGCTTTCTGTCCCGCGCAGAGGGATCGCTTCTCTGCCCCGATACAAGTCTCTCGTCACATGCTTCCCTGAACGGCCGCTCCCGTTATAAGCTTTGATTCGTCCCGTTTCTTTATGGTAAGTGAGCCAAAATGAATCCCCGCCAAGACCCGTCATATGCGGATACACGACTGCCAGACAGGCGCTGACCGCCACTGCCGCGTCAAATGCGTTTCCGCCCTTTTCCAGAATGCCGGCCCCCGCCTGAGAAGCGAGATAATGCGGACTGACGACCATTTGTTTCGTTCCGATGGTTGAAGTATTCATGGCAAGCCCCTTTACAAATTTTCTCAAGTATAAAAAGCGGCTTCGCGGCCATCCACATTCCTGAAAGAAAATCTCACACACTATTTACTTTTCGATAAGAAATAATTCTAAGTTATTACGTATCGAAAACAATAAAAAATTTCTCCCTTCATACCGTAACGTTTCATGATACAATAATGTCTACCAAATGAAGGAAGGTGAAGCGGGTTGGAACATGAATACAGCATTCCGAATCTTGTCCTTGATGAAACGGATAAACAGATTCTTTCGATTTTGCACGAGGAAGGGAGGATTTCCTATACAGACGTAGGAAAGCGGGTTAACCTGTCGCGAGTGGCGGTTCAGCACCGCATTCAGCATTTACTGGATGCCGGTGTGATTGAAAAATTCACCGCTGTCATCAACCCGGCGAAAATCGGCCGCCATGTGTCCGTGTTTTTTAATGTGGAGGTGGAGCCGCAGTATTTGGAGGAAACCGCATTAAAGCTTGAAAAGGAGCCGGCCGTGACAAGCCTTTATCATATGACCGGACCGAGCAAGCTGCATATGCACGGCATTTTCGCAAATGATCAGGAGATGGAAGAGTTTTTGACAAAACGGCTCTATACGCAAAAAGGCGTCGTCAGCGTCGACTGCCAAATGCTGATTAAACGGTATAAAAGCAGAACGGGCATGAAGCTGTAAGGAGGACATAGCCATGAAACATCCCTATTGGGACATTACGGCGGCGATGGTCCGAACGGGCATTTTCGGATTCGGGGGCGGCCCGTCGGTGATCCCGCTCATCCGCCATGAAGCCGTCAATAAATACAAATGGATAGATGATGATGAATTCGGAGAAATATTAGCAATCGCTAATGCGCTTCCCGGACCGATTGCCACAAAAATGGCTGCGTATCTGGGCTTTAAGCTGAAAGGCACGTTAGGCGCAATCGTGGCAACCCTTGCCCATATTCTGCCTACATGTCTTGCTATGGTAGGCTTGTTTGCGGCTGTCAATGTCTTAAGCCACTCAGCAATTGTTGCCGGCATGATTGGCGCCGTAACACCGGTAATCGCCGTCATGCTCGGCATTATGGCGTACGAGTTTGGCCAAAAAGCGCTTAAAGGTTTCGGCTGGGTCACGGGCATCCTATTTTTTATCATCGCTTTTATCGGCCTGCAAACGCTGCAGATCAATCCCGGCTTTGTCATTATCATTTTCTTAGCGTACGGCGCGTTTCATTTTAAATTGAAAGACAAAATCACAAATAAACGTTCAAAAGATAAAGGAATGTCGGCCTCATGATCATGATTTATGTATTTATGGCGTTTTTTGTCGCAAACGTACTCGGATATGGAGGCGGACCGGCGTCGATCCCGCTGATGTTTGAAGAAGTCGTCAACAGATACAGCTGGCTCTCAAACGATCAATTCTCAAATATGCTCGCGCTTGCGAACGCATTGCCAGGCCCGATCGCAACCAAAATCGCGGCGTATGTCGGCTACAGCGCAGGCGGGTGGCCCGGCTTCCTGATTGCGCTGATCGCCACCGTCGTACCGTCGGCGCTCGCATTGATCGTCCTCTTGCGCATCATTCAGCGCTTCCGCCAATCCCCCGTCATCAAAGGCATGACGCTGTCCGTCCAGCCTGTCATCGCCGTCATGATGCTCATTCTTACCTGGCAAATCGGCGCAGACGGCATCAAAGCGATCGGCTGGGTTCAAGCGATAGTGATTGCGGGGATTTCCCTCCTTGCCTTGACAAAATTCAAGATGCATCCGGCCTTCCTGATTATCGCGGCGTTTTTGTATGGAGGTCTTGTGGTTCCTCATTTATAAAGAAAAGCACCTGGACAGGTGCTTTTTGTTTCAGTCCCGATATGTTGTTCGATATAGATAACTGTTTCTTCGTCTATGCTTCTTACATGTGGTTCCTGTCATCCTCTCAGATGGCCTGATCAATAAAAAACATTTGCAGCCTCCCGGACTGCAAGTGTTACACGTGATTTTTCCGATAAAACGTTCGCAAAACATGCGTTTCAAGGTCAGCCAGACGGACAGGGATCGGCAGCCTGCTTTCCCGATTGATCATTTTCATTGTGATCTGATAGCTGCTTTCTAAATCAATGTTATGTCCGCAAGACAAGAAGATAGGCTTCACGTCCCGCCGTGTCCGAAGCGCCCGGCCATATACCTCGCCGTCAATGAGAATATCGGTGTAGGCGCCGACTTCATTTTCGGGCATCTCAAAATCGCAGCCTTTGATTTTGAGATAGGTTTTCGCAATCCCAATTGTAGGCTTACCCAGAAAAAAAGCCGCATGGGTGGCAACGCCCATATGATTGTAATGCAGATACCCGTTGCCATCAAACAAAAACACATCCGGCTCCGCCTCCAGCTTTTCGGCCGCTTCAATGATCAGCGGCAGCTCGCGAAACGCAAGAAAACCGGAAACATACGGCACGCTGATTTTCCCCATGCTGTGCACTTTTTCAATCACTTCTTTTGTATCAGCGTCAATCACGATGATACTGCATACGCCGTACGGTTCCCCGTCCTGATCCCAATAAGCGAGGTCGACGCCTGCGCAGGTGTTGACGGAGTCTGGATGGATGACGGGGGATAGGTTGATTTTATGTACAAGGGATTGTTGTGTTTGAACAAATTCTTCTTTGCTTAGTTTGAAAAGATGTATTTGTTTAACATGCATCTAAAAATCAATCCTACCTCTTGTTAACTAGTGTCTTTTTTTGTATTTATTTTCACTTTTAAAATTCTAGTTTGAAAACTTGCAACTTCAGGCCCTGCAAGCTTTTTTTAATAGTTTAAATGAATGTTTAACTACATTTCATTATTCGTAACTTTGTTTAATAAAGATTCTATATTTTCAACTATTTCAATATGGCTATTTGACTGAAATTCATACACAGGTTGATCCCAATCCTCATTTTGTATCAAAACTAGTTGATAAAATCCATTAGCATCCGCATCTGGATACCACCCTAAATCAAGTAAATAATTTTTACGAGAGTATGTTAATTGCAATAAATCTTGTGAAAAAAATAACCACTTTTCATCGTCTGGATCTAGATTTTTCGGATCAATTTCTCTAAAACTGTTTTGATTTATGGTCCACCCTTTTGGAATCCTTAAGGATTGTAAACTTACTTCTGGCATTTTTTTTATCTTTCTCATAAAAGCCTCCTATTACTTATCAATACCAAGTTGTTTTAAATACTTATCCAATCGACTGCCAGCAATCGGATGACCATGATATTCACCACCAGAAAACTCCGCTCTAATCCAGCTTGTTGGTGTACCTAGATCATAACCGACTGTTTTTCCTGCATCATAAATAAAATAATAGTTGTTATTTCCATTATCAATAATATGACCTTTTAGAAGCGCCTCTTTCTCTAAAGCTTTGTTATTCACATTTGGTAAGTACTGAGCAGCTTTTTTACCTGTCATACTAAAACGTTTTGCTTCTTCAAGTGTTTTAGCCTTAACATGTTTATGTCCATGCGGAGTAAACGAAGCATTATTAAGCATCGTTCTAAATTCTTTACGACCATAATATCCATCATGCGCTACTTTATCGTGATTTTTAGAAATGTTAGGACTATGAGATTTTCCCTTACGGACGCCATCACTAACCATCTTCACAATCCCAAGTTCTTTAACAGCCGTCTTTTCCACATCGACACGAACTGTCGGAATTCCGAACGTGAAGCCATCCGGAGTTACTGGGCGTTCTGCGTACACGCGGACGTTTGTCGGGACTTTGAATTGTTTAACTTTTTCTAGTGTCTTGTTAGCTTTTTGAACTTTTGAATGGGTTGCAAGCGGTATGCCTTTGTTTACATGCTTCGCCAATGCACCGGCTCCAACCAAACTCAGCGCAGCTTCCAGCGCCCCTTGCTTCCGCTTCTCCTCGGACACTTTGTTTCCGAACATATCTCTGCCTGTGACGGCTTCTGAGAATCCGTTTGAGGCGACAAGGCCGTATGCGCCCATTTCTGTCATTTTGAGAATGTCTAAGGATTTTCCGGTTTTATAGGCATCTAAAGCATGTTCTGCGGCAATGACGGTTTTTCCGGTTTTGTAAATGGCTTTTCCGCCTTTGAAAGCGCGGCCCGCCCAGCCGACGACCGGTATGAATCCGGCGGCGGCCATCGCTCCTGCTGTGACGCGTTCTGCGGTGGAGAGCTTTTCTCCGGTCACCGGATCAACGCCTTCGGCTGCTCTTTTATAATCATAATAGCCGGTGACTTCGCCGGTAAAGTTGCAGATGCCGTCCCATGTTTTTTCGTACCATGGTTTATTGGCTTCTTCTTCAGCCTTTTCCTGAAGCCGTCTTGCTTCAGCCTGCTGGGCTTTTGCGTCAATATAGTCCGTTCCCTGTTTTTCTGTCTCCGTGACGCTTTTGTAGATTTCATTGCTGTGGAAGGCTTTTTTGTCATAGTACATAGGGGATGCGCTTTTCCCGTTGCTGGTGGCCTGCATGAGAACGGAATATTTGCTGAGCACTGCGTTGTCCAGAGATTCTAAGTTTTGATATTCAGCGGTCAGGGATTCATCAAGCGTATCGACTGCCGTGATCGTGTCGCGTCTGCTTTTCTGGGCATCGCCCATTTTATCAGCGTAATCATCCAGCGTATATGTGTCGAGATGAATAATATCGCTGATGCCTGACAAAATTGAATCGATTTCTGCTTTATGAGCGGAGACAATCTCTGAAGCTTTCAAATCCGCGTTGGGCAGCTCATGCTCCAAAAATGAAGTCTCCACATATGTATCGCTGAGTTCTTGATCTTTAATGTCACCTGAAATGCCATTTAAAAACGCAATTTGAGCAGAGACAAGCGTCAGCCAGCTGTCGGCGATTTCCGCTTGTCCCTGAAAAAAATCTTTTATATTGTCTGCGCCTTTCCCTTTCAAAGCATCACCCAGATCGGCCACGCCTTGAAAGGCTTGTTTGAGCGCACGCAGCTGCTCTTCAAGGGCTTCGTATTGTTTCTTTCTCTTATCTGCTTCGTCCGTTAACGATTGTGATTCAAACACTTTGCTCATCGGCAAGTCCTTTCTTTCGTTATTTTACGGCGATCGCCTCGTCCTGTTCTTTCAAAGAATCTACGTTGTCTTTAACGTCCGCGATATTCTTATGAACGGCCTGCTTGTATTCGCTGATCATCGATACAAGCTTTGCCTCGCGGGATTGGTACTTGGAGGTATAGTCGAGCTTGTTTTTTCCGTTTGAACCGGCGTTCCCGATCGAAACAGCCTCCAAAGCGCTGCTGACGGATTCAAGCTGCTTCATGACGGCTCCGTATTTGAGTTTTATTTCTGCCATTAAAACCAACTCCAGCTTCTTTTGATTGATTGTATTTTTTCTCCGACCGTGTCAAGGGCTTCTTCTCCCAGCGTCAGCAGGTGCTCTGCCTCTCTCGCGATGCTTCTGGCGGCAAGGAGCCCTCCTTTTTCAATTTCAAGCTGTGTCATCTTTAAGCCGATTCGGTAAATATAACCGTCGTATTTGACTGTGACGATTCTGTATGCTTCTGTATGGGCCTGATCGCGCCGGTCATCAAATTCTTCAGCAAAAGTGCCGGTCCAATGATGATCCAGGTGCGGCCTGAGGATGTCCCTGATTTCAGATACGCCCTCTTCCTGCAGAGATTCTATCTCTCTTTTCGCTTCTTTTAATTTATCAATTTGGTGTTCAACCTCGCCCAGTTTATGGCTGATCGTGCTGTTAATATGGCTTAATGTGCTTGAATGGCTCATCTGTTTTCACCTCGTCTTACGCAAAAAGTCGTACAAAAAGCACAGACTTTTCCATACTATATTTCCATATATTATATTTTAAAATAGACAGAAAGCAGCTTAAATAGGTTAAATGGCTTATTTTCAACAGCCGAGATGCTCATCATTAACGCCAAAAGACTCACATAAACGGCATATCCATTCATCGATCTCCTCTATGTATCCATGATAAATTCCCTAAAAAAAAGGAGACAGTGATTAACCGTCTCCTTTGCCTTGTATCATGATCATCATACTGTCGTTAACTGCAGTCCCAGTTGTACAAAACGTTTGAGAAATCTTTTTTCTTCAAATCTTCCGGTCTGATAAAGAAATTGGCGATTCCCACATCTCCCCACATCGAATCAATGTCATCATCTGAATCAATTTGCAAAAGCAGAATCGTATGGTTTTGATGGGAGTAAGACCGCGGATCTTCCTGGGTGAAGGACGCATAGCCGCCGATTTTATGGCCGAATGCGTTCGCCGTATATTCGTCATACACCTCATCGTCAAACTGCTCGAAATAGTCAAAGGCATCCATCCCGGCATACTGCCTGAATTGAAAATCAGACGGGAGCACCCATTCAGCAGATAGCTCAGGGGTGATCAGCGCTTCTGATTGAATCGGAAAATCGTACTCCTCTTCAACCTGAACGAAAGAAAAATCATCCATGAGCTCCGCTTCTTCTGCTGTCACATGTTCAAAATATTTGACGCAGAAACCCGTTTGCACGCACCCGTCGTCAAAATTCAGACCGTATACGTCATCACTGACCGATATGTAAAACTGAAGAATGCCGGTGTCCGGAAAATCAGGGAGTCCGGGCATATCCGCAAAATTGATTTGAGCGAGAAGCTTCATCGGCCTGCCGCTTTCATCTTTAGGATATGGTTCATGTTTCGGAAAATAGGGGTCTCCTGCAATTTTACTGTCATACCGTCCCGTTTCAGCTTTTTTGACGTGCAGTTTGATAAAAGGCCGTGCTGACGTTTCCAGCAGATCGCGGGATGATTCCATTTGCTTCGGCAGTTTCCATGTTTTTTCCACGATTAATATCCCCTTCGTCTCTAATGATTGTATGATAAAAGGCCGGCGCGGTCCGCCGGCCTTTCAAGTGACAGAATCAGTCTGAGGCACGACGGCTCTTCTTCCGATTGAGATATATTCCACGCCCGCCTGTTCCGCTTCCTCAAGCGAGTGGCAGTTTCTCCCGTCGAAAATAACCGGGGTTTCCATCAGCTCTTTGTACGCTTCAAGCGGGAAGTGTTTAATTTGTTCCCAATCTGTCAGAATCAGGACGGCATCCGCTCCCCTGACGGCTTCTTCTATGGACTCCCGATAGGAAACTTCAGCCGGAAGCAGCCCGGAAGCCCGGAATGAAGCGATCGGATCGTACGCTGTCATCCGGGCGTCAAGAGCCGCCAGACGATCCGCAATGACAATGGACGGGGCATCCCGCATATCATCTGTATTCGGCTTAAAAGACAGCCCTAATAACGCGATGGTCTTCCCCGTCACACCGCCGAGCCTGTTCAGCACTTTATCAACCAGCATGGACTGCTGGTTATTGTTGACTTTAATGACGGACTTCAGCAATTCAAAGTCATGCTCCACATGTCCCGCGATCTGCACGAGGGCGTTTGTATCCTTCGGAAAACAGGAACCGCCGTAACCGATGCCGGCTCTTAAGAATTGATTGCCGATCCGTTTATCCAATCCCATTCCGTGTGCGACTGATTCCACATCTGCACCGACTTTTTCACATATATGAGAAATTTCATTAATAAAACTGATTTTCGCCGCTAAAAATGCGTTTGACGCATATTTGATCATCTCAGCGCTTCTGATGTCCGTATGATATACCGGAATCGCAAGCGGCGCGAAAACCCGGTCAAGCGTTTCCCGCGTCTGCCGGTCTTCAGCCCCGATCACGATGCGGTCGCCGTGAAAGGTATCGTGAATTGCCGAACCTTCACGGAGAAATTCCGGATTCGAGGCGATTGAAATGTTCACGTCCGCTTTCAGCCGTGAATGAATAACTTCGCTGATCCTGTCATTCGTTCCCACGGGAACCGTGCTTTTTGTCACGACGATCACATCTTTACAAATATGTTCGGCAATCCGTTCGGCGACATTTTCAATATAAGTAAGGTTTGCGTGCCCGTCTTCTTTTTGCGGCGTTCCGACCGCTATAAAAATAACGTCCGCTTCCGCAAGCCCTTTTTCGTAGCTCGTTTCAAATGCCAGCCGATGCCGGCCGATATTTCGTTTCATCATATCTTCAAGGCCCGGTTCAAAGATAGGGGACAACCCCTTTCTCATCTGCTCAACCTTACGTTCGTCAATATCTATGCATGTTACGTCATGGCCGATTTCTGAAAGAGACACTCCTGTCACAAGACCGACGTAGCCTGTTCCGATCACTGTTATTTTCATCGTGTTCCCCCAACCGTTTAGAAATTGCTGCTGGGCAGCTTACCGTTATTATCATATGATCCCGGCGCCGGCTGAATGCCGGAAGCCTGAGGTCATGATAGGAAAAAACGGCGCCGGCCGCTGATAATAGCATAAGCATAAAAGAATCATCTTGCAAAACAGCCGCTTATGCTTCAAACGGGATGGAGACGACGATTAAAAAAGACCCCAGCGCTTACGGCGGGCCACAGGCAGCGGAGGTTCCTTATAAACGGCTTTGTTTTCAGCGAGAAGCGCCGCATTTTCCGTGAGCATGTAAATCAGCTCCGCCCCTGCTTCTTTTTTCAGAACGCCGAGCGCCTCCTGATAATAAAAATTTCTCGGTCCGAGATTATGGGCGTCAGATGCGAGAAAGTGGATCAAATTCGCTTCCATCAGCTGCAGCGAAAAGGATTTCGCTTTCCGCCCGAATGCTCCGGCAATGCAGCCGGCCGTCACTTGGGCGGCCGCGCCTTTCTTCACAAGATTGTATAGAACGGAAGGGTTTTCGCGAATTTCCCTGTTCCGCTCCGGATGGGCGATGACGGGAACATATCCGTTCAGCTGCAGTTCATAAAACAGCCTTTCAGCGTAGGCCGGGACATGATCCGCCGGAAATTCCGCCAGCACATACTTTGTATCATGGAGCGGGACAAGCGAGCCGCTTTGAAGACCTGCCAGCAGATCTCCGTCTGTTCTGATTTCCTGGCCGGGCAGAACAGTCAGCGGAATGCCTTCCTTGTTCAAACGTTTGTTTAACAGGCTGACCGCTTCGTTGACCGTATGCCGGTCCGTGTCATAGCGGTATTTCACATGATGCGGCGTCGCGATGATCGTATCAATCCCCTGTCTGACCGCTTCTCTCGCCATCTTCAGGCTTTCTGTATCATCCGCCGCGCCGTCGTCTATGGAAGGAAGGATGTGACAATGGATATCTATCATATTTCAATCCCTCCTTAAAAAGAATGGACCGCGCCCATTATGACATTATTGTCCGTAATAGGCGTAGTCCGAGTGTTTCGTTTGTTTCTTCCCGTTCATCACGGCCCCAAGGAGCTTGCACGGGCAGTAATCGAGCGCTTCTTTTGCCTTGGCCGCTTGTTCCTTGTCCGTTTTCCCGCTTGAGATCACCATAATGGCCCCGTCAGTGTAGCTGCCTAATATTTTCGTATCGGCTACGGCCAAGACGGGAGGCGTATCCAAAATCACCTTATCATAAACTTCGGCGGCTTCTGACAGAAGATCTTTCATGGCACCCGTCGATAAAAGCTCCGCCGGATTAGGCGGGATCGGCCCGCTCGTTAAAATATCCAGGTTTGCTTCATCAGCCGGCAGGACGGCTTTCTGAAACGGCATCTGTTTTAACAGCAGCGACGTTAATCCGGTTCCGTTGTCCAATTTGAAGGTGAAATGAACCGTCGGTTTGCGCAGATCCGCATCAATTAAAAGCACTTTTTTCCCCTGCTGTGCAAATACGACGGCAAGGTTGGCCGCGGTTGTCGATTTTCCTTCTTCCGGACCGGCGGATGTGATCAAAAGGGACTTCACCTCCGTATCAACGGAAGAAAATTCAATGTTTGTGCGGATCGTGCGATATTGTTCTGAGTTGATGGATTTCGGCTCAGACATCGCAATCACGCTTCGTTTTCCGGGTTTGTCTTTTTTACGCGTCAACATGTCCGCCCCCCGCTTGTTTGGTTTCCGCCATCCTCAAGTTTTTGGCAACGCTGTCTTTAGTACTGATTGAAGTAACCGTTCCCAGGATCGGGATGCCGAGCAGCGATTCCAGCTGTTCTTCCGATTTGATCGTATTATCCAGATGTTCCAGCAAAAAGGCGAGACCGATTCCGCCCAAAAGTCCGGCGGCAAATGCAATCGCGATGTTCAGCTTACGGTTAGGCTCTGCCGGTGACTGGCTGTCCGCCGCTTCGGCCTTTGAAAGGATGCTGACATTATCCACGTTCATGATGGCGGTGATCTTGTCCTGAAAAACGGCTGCAACCGCATTTGCCATAACGGCCGCCCGCTTAGCATCCGTATCCCTCCACGGCAATCGTCACGACTTGTGAATCCTGCTCGCTGGACACCGTGATTTTCGATTCCAGCTCTTTCGAAGTCATGGACAGATGCAGTTGTTTAATCACCTCATCGAGGATGACCGGACTTTTGATGATGACATTATACGTGTTGATTAATTGGAGGTTGGTTTGAACATCATTGAATTGGACTTCTTTTTGATTGTTTTTGGATTGGCTGACCAAAATTTGAGTTGAGTTTTCATAGACCGGCGTAAGAGCGAAGAAACTGATGAGTCCGCCTGCGGCAGATGCCGCCGCGGTAATAATAAGTATAAACAGCAGACGCTTTCTCAGTATTGCGAATATTTCCTTTATGCTTGTAGATTCTCCCATATAACCTCCATATCACTTTCCGCGTATTCCCATTCCCTCCAATGATCTTTTCCAATTACGATTATACAGTTTTAAACTGTCATTTCTAACCTTTTCAAATGACAAAATTCGACAAAAATAGACAATCACTTCAATCTGTTTTAATTTTGTAAGCGCTTTAAATACTGGTGTCACAGGTAGATTAAAAAATCCCGCGGCCAAGAGCCTGCGGGATTTTATGTTGCATATCCATTTTTAATATAAGAAATCAAATTCTCAAGCATTTCTTTTGTGGTCATCTCAGAGGACTGCTCACCAATGTCGTGCGCATGCATTAAAATCTTCAGAAACTCCTCTTGATCTAACTTCGTTTTCTTCATCATTCGTTTCCTTTCGGCTTCCATTAAATTGAAAACAAGATTATTATATGCTGTCGGGTGCTGTTTTGCAATCTCTAATACATCATTCGACACATTCGGGTTTTTATGTCCTTTTTTAGGAAAAACTTTTTCCGGGCCATGTGTTGCGATATAATAGAGGAATTGGAATCTTTTTATTTTGTGACTCGTTAGGAGCGATAATCATGCTTCAGGATATGATTGCTAAAGAAGATGTGCTCGCAGCGGCTGAACAGCTTAAAGAACTTCTTCCTTACAATGAAGACAATGTTCAGCTGATGAAGAAAGCACTCATTTTATATCGGCAGGATTCCGTCTATCGTATACAGGTTCAAACCCCGACAGAGATTTCCGCATATGTGCAGGATGTTGTGCCTGTAAGGGTCACGCTGAACTTATTTTTCATGGTGAAAAGCGGCTGCGCATGCCCGTCTGAGGCGATCTGCCGCCACGTGCTGGCCGTTTTTCTTTACGTATATGCCCAATTCGAGCGGGTCGGTACCTTTACCGAACATTGGCTGGAAAGAGAAAAGCTTGAGGAAAGCAGGGAGCTTGTCCGCCGGCAGTTTCAGGAAAAAGTGCTGCCGAATGAAGAGTCGCTGTCAAGCTGGCTCGCTTTTTTTGATTCGGAATTCTCGCTGTGGGAGGCGCGGACGCCGGCCGGAAGCCAGACGATGCAGGGCCTTTATTACGGCTATCTGTCAGCGCTCAAAAAACACGCCCCGAAAAAACCCGAGCTTAAAAGCTTATATCAGATTCATTCGGCGCTTGCCGTCTGGCTTCACATGTTCACTTTGATTGAGTCAGGCAGATTGGATGCCGAAAAAGATTATTACAGCATCAATCCATACGTGGAACAGCTGATGGATACGATTTATTCCTCCATTGACAGACTGAAAACGTACGCTTTGTCTTTTTCACTCGATCCCTTTTTAGACCGGACGCCCCCGGTGCTCCGCAGACTGCTTGTGAAAGAAGAGCTTTTTCAATACGAACGCCTCCGGGTATTCGGTGAAATGTGGAGCGCGCTTTTGAACCGGCCGAAATGGGTTGCGCGTGAACAGGAGATTCTCGAACAGGAAAGCGGGCGCCGTTTTTCGCCGGAAGTGCGGTTCGGACGGCTTCATCTGGCTTTTTTGCAAAAAGATGATGAATCTGTCTTTGAAGACATGTCCCGCTTCCCTCCTGAAGCGCTGCCGTATACCTTTCAATGGCTCGGTGAACTCACCGCAAAAAAAGACTGGAAACGGCTGAAAGCATGGTATGGCCGGATCGAACCGCTTGCCGTGAACTATACGAAGCTTGATAAGCCGTTTAAAGAAATGCGCGACATTATCGGAGAGCTGTTTGCGCTATTGGCGGATTATGCGCGGCACTCACGGGATGATCAGCTGTTTGAACGGTTTGCTTCCGGCTGCCTTCCCTATACCTTTAGCGAATACAGCCAGTACCTGTACGAAAAACGACGGTACGCGGAGTGGGTGGAGATTCACAGCCTCGTCGGTTTTTCCGTCTGGGAAATCGAAAAGGACATCCTGAAGGAAATTGCCGCCAGTGATCCGGAAGCGCTCATCCCCTCCTATCACCGGGCGGCGGCCTTTTTTATCGATCAAAAAAACCGCAGCGCCTATAAAGAGGCTGCGCGCCATCTGAAAAAACTGCGGACGCTTTATAAAAAGGCAAAAAAACAGCAGGTATGGGAGCGGTATATCAGCCGGCTGAGCGCAAGCTACAAGAGGCTGCGCGCCCTTCAAGAAGAATTGCAGAAAGGAAAGTTGATTGATGGCGAGTCTTAAGGAAATTTTCATTCATGTAGAACAAATGGAAGATTGGACATTTACGCTGTCAAGCCATGATGAGAAGGAGCAGCCGCTTACTCTCAGTCAGATGAAGACTCATTTGTTCCAATGGCATGAGTCCACCTTTTACGGAACGTTTCTTGAAGACGTCAGCTTCATCGGCACTCCGGCCGTTCTGCTCAGCCCGTGGATGACCGTCGAGCTGCTCGGAAAAAACTCGTTCAATTCATTCAGCACCGTGCAGCTGACAAAGGAAACGGAACCGTTAATCGAAGCGGCTTCGACGATATACGAATTTATTGCCGACGGCGATTTTCTTCCGGATTATGAGGCTTGGCAAAATGGCGTCCTGCGCTTCAAAGACCGCGAGCTTTTGCTGGAAGGCTTTACGGCAGACTGGTTCTCAGCCGCGGTCCAGGACTACATTCAGTACAATGATGACCTGCTGGAAAAATGGCGGCAGATCGAAACCCGCTCGCCGGCCGTTCATACGTTTAAAGGCTCCTTTTTGGATGAAGATGATTTTCTCGAGGGCATCGGCTGGCATGACGATCTGACGCCGTTTACCGTCGGGCTCCGATTAAACGAGCCTGATTTCGACGGTGACGACTGGAAAATCGAAATGTTTTTACGTGAGAAAAAAACCGGCTCCATCACCTTTTTTGACGGACTGAAGGGACTGAAAAAAGCGTGGCAGGCATACAGCGGAAAAATCGCGCGCGAACAGGACCGCTTCCGCAGAACGGTTCCCTGGCTTTCGTTTGATTCAGGAACGACGCTGATATCTGAAGAAGAGGCTTGGATCTTCTTATCGGAAGCGAGTGAGACGATTGTCGATATGGGTGTGGAGATTCTTCTCCCATCATGGTGGCAGATTGTCCGGGACAGCAATATGATGCTCAAGGCGAAAGTGTCATCCTCGCCGCGGGGCGAGTCCTTCGTCGGCATGAACGCTCTGCTTGATTTCAACTGGAGATTCGCCACAAACGGTATTGAGCTGACAGAGGATGAATTCAATGAGCTTGTCGCAAACAACAGACGTCTCGTCAACATCCGCGGCCAATGGGTGAAAATTGATCCACAATTTATTAAACAGATGAAAAAACTGATGGAAAAAGCGGAATCTGAGGGCCTCCACATGTCCGACGTGCTGGCGCGCGAACTGATGGATCACGGGGAAAACGGAGCCGAGGACACAGACATCATTGACTCATCGGCATTTGCCGGGATCAAGATCGAATTATCAAAGCAGCTCAGAAGCCTGATCCGCAAACTGACGGAAGCCCGGGATCTGCCGGAACATGAAGTCAGCGCCGCGTTTCAGGGCCAGCTCCGCCCTTATCAGATGTACGGCATGAACTGGCTTCTGTTTTTACGGGAAAACGGCTTCGGCGCCTGTCTCGCAGATGACATGGGACTGGGAAAGACGATTCAGATGATCGCTTATTTTCTCCATGTGAAGGAAAGCGGCCGGCAAAAAGCGCCTGCCTTAATCATTGCGCCGACATCGGTGCTCGGCAACTGGCAGCGTGAGCTCCAGACCTTCGCGCCGCAGCTGAAGGCCGTGCTTCATTACGGCCCCCGCCGGCCGAAGGGGGAAGCATTTGTCCCGGCCTATCAGGACGCGGACGTCGTTCTTACTTCTTACGGCCTGTCGCACGCCGATCAGGAAGAGCTTTCTTCCGTGACATGGAGCACCATCTGCCTTGATGAAGCGCAAAATATTAAAAACGCGCATACGAAGCAGTCCCGCGCGATCAGAAAGCTGAAAGGCGTCCATCATATCGCGCTGAGCGGAACACCGATGGAAAACCGCCTGACAGAGCTTTGGTCGATCTTTGATTTTATGAACAAAGGCTATCTCGGCAGTCTGACCGGCTTTCATAAACGCTATGTGCTGCCGATTGAAAAAGACCGTGACGAAAAAAGAATCAACCAGCTTCAGCAGTTAATCCGGCCGTTTTTACTGCGCCGGACAAAACGGGATGAAGAAGTGGCGCTTAATCTTCCTGACAAGCTGGAACAAAAAGAGTTTATCCCGCTCTCAGCCGAACAGGCATCCCTTTATGAACAGCTTGTCAAAGATACATTTGAACATATGGCTTCTCTGACCGGGATGCAGCGGAAAGCGCTGATTCTGAGCATGCTCGGCCGCTTGAAGCAAATATGCGACCATCCTGCGCTCTATTTGAAGGAAGAACAGACAGAGCTGTTAAACGGGAGATCCGTCAAACTGGAAAAGCTGCTTGATTTAATGGCGGTGATCCGCGGACAAGGGGAAAGCTGCCTCATTTTCACCCAATACATTCAGATGGGCAATATGATGAAGCGCCTCCTGGAAAAAACATTCGGAGAACCGGTTCAGTTTTTAAACGGAAGCCTATCCAAGCAGGAACGCGATTCTCTCGTCGAACGGTTCCAGAAGAAAGAATACCCGACGCTGATTTTGTCACTGAAAGCGGGCGGAACCGGCCTGAACCTGACGGCTGCCAATCATGTCATTCACTATGACAGATGGTGGAATCCGGCGGTGGAAAACCAGGCGACCGACCGCGCCTACCGAATCGGCCAGGAACGGTTCGTCCACGTTCACAAACTCATTACGACGGGAACGATTGAAGAAAAAATTGATGCCATGCTCGAAACGAAACAAACGCTGAACGATCAGATTATCCAAAGTGAAAATTGGATTACCGAGCTGTCATCCGCTGAGCTTGAAGAATTATTCACCCTCAGCGCATCGGCGCAATCACATTAAACGCAAAAAGGCCGGCTCTCTCAGAAGAGCCGGTCTTTTATGTCGTCCTTACTGTTACGCCGCATTTGCCATGAATGCGTCACGCCAGTCATGAACAGTATCGCCATACCTTTCACAGTAAATTCCTGATCATATGCGCAACGCCGTTTTGATCATTTGTCAATGTAACGGCATCAGCGATCTCCTTAATATCTTCTCTCGCATTCCCCATCGCTATGCCTTTTCCGGCCGCCTGAAGCATTGAATAGTCATTTAAGCTGTCACCGACCGCGGCGGTTTCAGCCATCGGAATGCCGAGCTTTTGCGCCAGCCGTTTGAGCGCCTGCCCTTTAGAGGCGTTTCGAGACGCCAGTTCGAAGTTGTGATCGGCAGAGCTGACAAGGGTGAGATCTTTCTGACCGCTGAATCGGTCCCAGCCCGCTTTCAGCTTCCGCTCATCAAACGAAAATCCGAGAATATTATAAAAATCCAGATGCTCTTCTTTCTCAAAGAGCTCACGGTATGAATGAATGTAAGCAAAACCGGACTGGCTGTATTGCACTGAAGCCGCCTGTTCCAAAACGGAAAGATCGGTTTCCGGATTGGCGCTTTTCACCCGGTCCATTTCGATTTCGAGCAGCTGCCTGCCGGTTTCAGGCGTATAGATGGCTTTGTTTGTAAACACCTCATAGTAATATTGATTCTCTTCAAGCCATGACAAAATGCCGCGGGCTCTTGTTTCTTCAATCGCATCACAGTGGTACAGGCTGCCGTCAGGAGCATGAATGGCGGCTCCGTTTGCGCTGATGACCCACGTTTTTATGCCGAGCGGTTCGAATATGGAGTGCACGTCAAAATGCGCGCGTCCCGTGGAAACCACGATTTCAATTCCCGCTTGCCGGGCATCCCTTAAAGCCCGCTCATTTTCATCGCTTACTTGATGACTGCTGTTCAGCAGTGTGCCGTCCAGATCTATGGCAATCAGTTTCACATGTCCTCATCCTCTTCTTCAGATTCAGTTACAAGCAATTCTACGCCGTGCCGGTCGAGCAGATCGCAAAAATCCTGATCAGGCAGCTGATCGGTAATCAGCAGGTCAATCTCATGCAGAGCTGCATACTGATAAAAACTCGTACGGCCAAGCTTGGAGTGATCGCTCAGCGCAATCACCTGTTCCGCCTGTCGGATCATTTTACGCTTTACCATGCCGTCTTCTTCATGCGGAATCGTCAGGCCGTTTTCCGAGATGCCGACAACGCCGATCAGCACCTTATCGGCGTGATAATCCCCCAGTTTTTCTACGACGGAAGCCCCGTATAAAAACCGGTGTTCCTTCTGGAGCTTTCCGCCGAGCAGGTGAATATCAATTCCCTCTTTTGCGGAAAGGATATCGGCCTGATTGATCGAATTTGTAATAACAGTGCAGCCGGTGACATTTAAATGCTCCGCGCAGGCCTGCACGGTTGTCGATGTGTCCAGGATGATCCGGTCTCCTTTATGGATCAGGGATGCGGCCAGCTTGCCGATTTTGTTTTTCTCTTCAGAAACGGTTTTCAGCCGGCCCGAATAGCCCGGAACTTCCTGATTCACCGACGGCAGAATCGCGCCGCCCCGTGTTCTGATAATGGCCCTGCGCTCTTTCAGCTTTACAAGGTCCCTTCTTGCGGTATCTCTTGAAATATGAAGCAGCGAACATATCTGTTCAGCGGTGATCCGCCGATGCTGTTTCAAATATTCCATTATCGCAATCAGTCTTTCTTCTTGATACACGTCCTCATTCCCTTTTTCGTCACTTATCTGTAAGTAATTATAAGTTTTTATCCCAATATATTCAATGTTTTTAAGTATTCATAAGCGAAATCACTTCTTTTTAACCATTTTTTAGCTCCCGCACAAAAAAACCAGTCTTTCGACTGGCGAGTGGGAAGGAGGTATTGCGGGGCCCGCTGAAAAAGGCGGGAAATCGAGGAAAAAAGCATGCTATTCAGCCAGCGGCTCTTTCCGTTTTTGATCCATAAACCGAACGGTATCAGCCATGACCTCGGTCACATAAACTTTTACGCCGTCTGTCTTTTCATAGCTTCTCGTCTGGATTCTGCCGCTTACACCGACCATTGACCCTTTTTGGCAGTACAATGCCGTATTTTCAGCGTTTTTTCTCCAGATGGTGCAGTTGACGAAGTCGGTTCCGGTTTCACCCGACGCGCTTTTAAAATTGCGGTTTACCGCCAACGTAATATGTGCGACGGGAATGCCCGCTGCTGTAAAACGGAGCTCCGGGTCTTTCGTCAGCCGGCCGACAAGCATAACGTGGTTAAACAAGCCGTATCCTCCTCTCTTTTTCGAGGCTGGCTTCATTGTAGTACAAGGGCTCGTGAAAGCAAAAAGCGGAAAAAGCCGTTATCCGTTCAGGCTGCTCTTATGTTTTCGTTTTTCTTTCTGATAAAAAAAACTTTTGTTTTTGGCCGCTTATGTAATATGTATTTTTGAGCAGCCGCGAGAAAAGTTTCGTTTTGAGCCAGTCTTTCTCAAACATGCGGACAAACTTTCCGCCGTCCCATGCGAACCAGTAAAAACTCAGCTTTTTATCAGTCAGTGAAAGCTGAATTTTATACTGTTCCATGCGGTCTTTTGTTTCATATAAAAAGACGACATTTCCCCTTCTGTTAAGATGCACCTCACAATCTTCCTTTTTGCATACCAAGTAGGAATGATCGTCTTTTCGCCTTGAACCGTCTTCTATATAGATTTCCTTCAGGCGCAATTGATTCATAAGCATCTCTCCATGACCATATTCTTTTACATTATAATGAAAAAATAGAAATGATTAAATGTTGACCGCCTACAAAAATGATGAAGCATGTCTTACAGCATTTTCCCGGGAAAAATGATATGTGTTATAATAAATGAACGAAACATGGACAACAGGGGTGAAAATAAGAGATGAAAACCTTTAAACTGGTTGATCTGAATGTGGAACGTTTAGATAAAGACGATCAGCCGATTGAGCAGTTTCCCCTTTTAGACGGATTGATTATCAACAAAGAGGACGGAGAAAATCACTGGTTAATTGAAGCACTGGTCCCGGCCGAACACTTTTCTTTTTTTGACATGCTGATGAAAAGCCAGAAAGAAGCGAAGGTGTTTGTAACGATTACGAAAAAAAGCAACCGCCCCGCCCAGCTGACGGGAAGCCTCAAAAATATCGTCGAGCTGGAAAGAAGTATACAAGTTTTAATTTACGGTCAAATGGTGTCAAGAAACCACCCCGGATCAGAAAGCATTCTGGAGTCGCTCGTGAAAGAAGGCTACTCGGGCAGCCGGCTGATTGAAGCGTTTAAACAAAAATTATGATCATGAAAAAGGCCGGACGTTAATCATCCAGCCTTTTTTTGTGCCCTAGTCATTATGAGGAGCCCGCTGTTTCAGCAGATCTCTGATTTCAGTCAGCAGTTCTGTCTGCTGATCTGTGTCTTCTGCTTCTTCAGCCTCTTCTTCTGCTTCTTTTTTACGTCTCAGCTTGCCTATTGTGCGGATCACGATAAAAATAGAAAATGAAATAATGAAGAAGTTCACAATCGTTTGAATGAAGCTTCCGTACTTGATATGAGCATCGCCGAATGTCACGGCCAGCCCTGAAAAGTCAAGACCGCCAAGAAGCAGTCCGACCAGCGGCATGATGATGTCTTCAACGAGCGACGTCACGATTTTGCCGAAAGCGCCGCCGATGACGACACCGATAGCCAGATCCATGATATTGCCCCGCATCGCAAAGCTTTTAAATTCTGACCACATCACATTCACCCCTTTCTATACAAAATGGGCTTTTTTATAAGCCCATTTGTTTGCTTTTATTCTCCGAGCGCAAAAGTTAATTCAGCTTCACACACGAGCTCGCCGTCAACTTTGGCAACGCCTTTGCCGCGTCCGATCGTACCGCGCGCGCGGGTAATATCAACCTCAAGCTCCAGCTTGTCACCCGGTTTTACCTGCTTTTTGAAACGGCAGTTATCAATCCCCGCAAAAAATGCGAGTCTGCCCCGGTTTTCTTCTTTAATCAGCATCGCAACCGCTCCGACCTGCGCCAAAGCCTCTACGATTAATACGCCCGGCATAACAGGGTATTCAGGAAAATGGCCGTTGAAAAAATCTTCATTCGCCGTCACATTTTTATATCCCGCCGCCCGTTTTCCTTCTTCGACTTCCGTAATTCTGTCTACCAGAAGAAACGGATAGCGATGGGGAATAATTTCTTTAATTTGCTGAGTATCAAGCATTCTCTTGACATCTCCTTCATCGACAATAGTATGTATAGAAGGCATATGTGGCAACCAATCTGTACATTTGGAAGTATATTATGAATCAATTTCTTTTTCAACCGCGCTGTAAACTGTAACCAGCTGGCAATGAGCCTCGTCCATTAATGTGTTATGATAAATAAAGATTTTTACCCTATGCAAAGAGGTTGGAAGATGATTGCTAAGTTTACTGAAAAACGTACGCTGGTGATGCTGAATGAGTGGTATGACGCCATGGGAAAACGCCAATTCGATCTAGCCCGTTCCCTTCACGAACAAATCAATCAGCATCTCCCCAAATTACAAAAGAATGCAAAGCTCAAACTCAGATATCAGCTGTTTTTCGCACGGTTCCAGCTGCTGTTTGAGAAAAAAGACGGTCTGAATAAGCTGTTCTGCGAGCTGAAGCGGCGCAAAGATGAGATGGATCATGAATTAACTTATTATTTCTATTTTTTCAAAGGGTTATTCCATATGGTGAATGGCGCTCCGAACCGTGCTGTCTGCCGCTTTAAAGAAGCTGAACAGTACCTGCCGGCCATTCAGGACCGTTTCGAAGCCGCTGAATTTTATTATAAAACAGCGGGTGCATATTACATGATGAAGTCGCCTGCGCTCTCCATTCAATATGTCAATAAAGCGCTGGAAATCTATCAAGGTGAATTCGGCTACATCAAAAAAACGCTCAGCTGCCGGCTGCTTCTCGCCGTGAATTATATAGACGAGGCACGCTATGACGACGCGGAACAGCTCTTCAATGAATCCATAAAGATAACGGACCGGATCAATGATAATAACCTGCTGTGCCACGCCTATTATAATTTTGGTTTTTTAAAGACCGCCCAGAAAAAAGATAAAGAGGCCCTCCCTTTTTACAAAAAGGTATTGGGCAATCAGCGTTTCGAGAAAGAGTCTCCCGTTTCCTACCTTCATTGTGTGTACGAAGCGGTCAGAGCACTTTTTAAAACCGGATCTGCCGCCGAAGGACAAACCGTGCTGCAGAAAGGTTTATACATATCTGAAAAAGTGCAGAACAAGATTATGAAATTGAAGCTGACCGCGCTCAACATACTGTACACCGCTCAGGAGGACCCGTACGACCGATTGCAGAAGCTCGTGCTGGAGCTGCAGAAAATTGAAGCGTGGGTGGATTTGGAAGTGCTGCTTCAGGATATTACTGATTACTACAAAAAAAAGGGCGATTTTGAGAAAGCCGCATTTTTTATCATGCGCGGCTGATCAAAACGCCCCTTCTTTTATCTGACTGAGTTGATTAAGCCCAGCATTTGGTCTCCCAATGTAATCGTGCGGCTGTTCAGCTGATAGGAACGCTGAGACACGATTAAGCCGGTCATTTCTTTTGACATATCGACATTTGAACCTTCAAGCGCGCCCTGCTCCATGCCGATTGCCTGCCGGTTTGCGCCGGTAAGGTCTTCAATCGCTGAAGCCCCCGCGCCGTTTACGGAAAACAGATTATCCCCTTCCGCATGAAGCGCCTGCGGATTATTGACATTGACGATGCCGAGATTAAACGTCTGCGAACGGGTTCCCGCCTGGTCTGAAGCAGTCAGCGTTCCGGTTTTGCTGATTTTCAGCTGAGTCAGCGAACTGTCAATTTGTATGGGCTGACCGTTCTCATCGAGAATGGGATTGCCTCCCGCTGTCATCAGCTGAAGCAGCCGGTCATTTCCGCCGGCCGGCTTGAGGGAAAGTGAGCCGTCCCTTGTATACACCCGCCGTCCGTCCGCTTCTGCCTGAAGATATTGATAAGGTGATGTGAACGCGATATCAAGGTCACGGTCGGTTTTTTTGATGCTTCCCTGCCCTGAGTCCAGCTGCGGAGTCATCACCGTTCCGGCGCCGAGACGCAGGCCGGGCGGCGTTTTCCGCATGTTCGGCGAATTTTCCTTTTTGTCATCTATATGGTCATACTGCTGTCTGATCAGCTCGGAAAAGCGGGAGTCCCTCGCTTTATAGCCTGTCGTATCACTGTTTGAAAGGTTGCTGCTGACTGTATCCATCTGCTGCTGAAGCTGATGTAAGGCTGTTGAAGCCGTCAGCATTGATCTGAGCATCATAATTGAATGTCCCCCATTTTGTTACACTTTGCCGATTTCATTTGCGGCTTTATCCATGCTTTTATCGTAAGCCTGAATGACTTTCTGATTGGCTTCAAATGATCTGTATGCTTCCGTCATCTCTGTATACGTGCTCGTCACGTCCACGTTTGAAAGCTCCGAGACGCCTTGCTTTAATGAATACGAGACTTGGGGATTCGCCGCCGCGCTCGGCAGTTCAGAGCCGTCGGCCGTGCTGTATAGGTCATTGCCGTCCCGTTTCAGATTGCGCACGTCTTCTTCCATTCTGATATCAATCTGCCCCGCCGGCCGGCCGTTTGTCGTGACCGTTCCGTTTTCTGATACGGTGAATTTTTCATTGTCGACTGTAATCGGCTGTCCGTTTGTTGATAACACAAGGTTTCCGTTTATCGTAAGCTGATTGTTTTCATTTAATGAGAAAGTGCTGCTTTTTGAATAGCGGACGCCGCCTGCGGTCTGGACGGGATAAAACAGCTCGGCGTTTTCATTCGTTTCGGCATTCTTGGGAACCTGATTCTCCATAAGCGCGATATCCGTCGGCTGATCGGTCGTTTTCAGGCTTCCCTGCGTAAACAACGGTTTCAGCTCCTGCATGTATACGCCTGTGTTGACGGAGCCGATTTTCGTTTTTTTGTCGCCTTCTATTCGGCTCAGAAGCATCTCGGGAAAGGCGCGGATTGAACCTTGATCCTCTTTGTACCCTGACGTATTCGCGTTTGCGATGTTATTTGACAGCATTTCCGTTCTTCTCTGCTGTGTAATCATTGCGGACGTTGCGGTATATAATCCTTTTAACAAGTCTTCCACCTCTGAAATAGCATTATTTCCAGTTGCCTCACCGGAACATTTGTTCTATAATGAAAATCAGCATTTTTTCTTATTATCGGATTTACATTCCCGTTCGTGAAGGGTTTGACAGAAAAAAACCCCATTCTTTTTCAGAATGAGGTTTTATCATCAGCTCAGTTTGCGTTTTGGAAGCTTGTCCATGTTATCCAGCATGACGCCGGTTCCGACCGCAACACAATCCATCGGGTTCTCAGCAACAAGAACAGGCACCCTCAGCTCTTCGGCAAGAAGCTGGTCAAGCCCGTTCAACAGCGCTCCCCCGCCGGTAATGATAACGCCGCGGTCGATGATGTCAGCGGACAATTCAGGCGGTGTTCTTTCAAGAACCTGCTTGGCGGCCTGCACAATGACGGCAACTGATTCACGAAGGGCTTCTTCTACTTCTTTGCTGTTTACTGTAATCGTTCTCGGCAGACCGGAAACCATGTCACGGCCGCGGATGGTGATTTCTTCATGACGTGCGTCTGGGAAAACCGTTGCGACCTTCACCTTAATATCTTCAGCGGTACGTTCACCGATCAGCAGCTTATACTCGCGTTTGATATAATTTAAGATTTCCATGTCAAACTTGTCCCCAGCCATCTTAATAGAAGAGGAGGTGACAATATCGCCCATAGAAATAACTGCGATATCTGTCGTACCGCCTCCGATGTCAACAACCATGTTACCGCTCGGCTGGAAGATTTCCATACCCGCGCCGATAGCGGCAACTTTCGGTTCTTCTTCAAGGTACACATGCTTTCCGCCGCTTTTTTCAGCTGCTTCTTTAATCGCTTTTTGCTCAACGGATGTAATATTCGTCGGGCAGCAGATCAGCATGCGCGGTTTTGAGAAAAGTCCTTTTACATTCAGCTTATTAATGAAATGTTTCAGCATGGCTTCTGTTACTTCGAAGTCTGCGATTACGCCGTCTTTCAGCGGACGGATCGCAACAATATTCCCAGGTGTACGTCCAACCATTCGTCTGGCTTCTTCACCGACAGCCAGCACTTTGCCGCTGTTTTTATCAAGTGCCACAACGGAAGGCTCATTCAGAACAATTCCTTTTCCTTTTACATGGATCAGTACATTTGCAGTACCGAGGTCAATTCCAATATCCCTTGCAAACATCTATTTATATCCTCCTTGATATCTGTTTCACAGTAAAATATCCACATTGTGCCCTAATTATATATATTATCATAATTTATCAAAAAAAAGCTGCTGAACGATATAAGTTCTTGACAAAATTTTGCGGATATTCGCGAAACCGCCCGGGAGGAGAAAAAAGGGCCCGGCAGACGTCAGGCGCTACGGCTGCTGAACGGGCTCCCCTTCAAGAATTTCATCCTTCTTGTACTTTAATTTCGTCGCCTCTCCCCCTCTTAAATGTCTGATGGATTTATGATAATCGAGTATTTCTTTTACTTCATTCGCCAAGTCAGGATTGATTTCAGGCAGGCGCTCTGTCAGATCTTTGTGTACGGTACTTTTGGAAACACCAAACTCTTTCGCAATGACACGAACGGTTTTTTTCGTCTCCACGATATACTTGCCAATCTTGATTGTTCGCTCTTTGATGTAATCGTGCACACCACTCGACCTCCCCAGTTGGATGTGAGAAGTGTGAAATGAGATCCGTATTCTGTAACAGATTCACTGATGATGCAGCTTCTTCGTTGTCCGATTATATAAGAAGGTTTTAGAAATATGCCCACGATCCCTCACCTCAAACACTCTCTTTGATAGGTTTGTAACAGTGTATTAGCAATGAATTGGGAATATGCTAAAAACTCAATAAGGACAAGGGGCGGGTCATAATTTTCTGCTTTTTGATCGGGGGGTTTACATCCGCGCGATCCTGCTGTAGAATGAAACAGCACAATTAGTTACTTAGGTAAGTTTTTTGAAAAGGAGAACGGAAATGATCCACGTCAACAGACGCCTCATTCACCAAATCAATCAATGCGCCCGCCTGATTACGAAGAAAGCCAATGAACGGCTGGAACCATTCGGCCTGTACTCCTCTCAATGGTCAATCCTATATTGCTTAAAAACGATCGGACCGATGACCCAAAAAGAAATCTGGTCCTATCTAAACGTAGAGGCGCCGACCGTTACCAGAACGATCAAACGCCTTGAAGAAAACGGCTGGATTCAGCGGGAACAGGGAGAAGACAAGCGGGAAAAGCTCGTCGTCCTGACGAAGGAAGCTGAATTGAAATACGACAGCATCAATCAAGAGATGCTGAAGTTCGAGGAAGACATGCTTGCGGATTTCCAAGATGGAGATAAGGAAGCTTTTTCTGAGTTTCTGAATGTGTTTTTAACGAAATAGAAAAGAAAGGGAAGTGCTGTACTTTTGAGTAAATCTGACTCGATCTGGACCAAAGATTTTATTATGGTCGTACTCGTGAATTTATTTGTCTTTGTGTTCTTTTATACATTTTTGGCCGTGCTGCCTATCTATATGATTCAGGAGCTTGGCGGCAGTGAATCGCAAGGAGGGCTTTTGATCAGCCTGTTCCTGTTATCTGCTATTATCACCCGTCCTTTTTCAGGGGCGATTATTGAACGGTTCGGCAAGAAAAGAATGACGATTGTATCCTTGGCGCTGTTCGCCCTGTCTTCTTATCTGTATTTGCCGCTACACAATTTCTATCTGCTGCTCGGACTGCGTTTTTTCCAAGGCATCTGGTTCAGCATCTTAACGACGGTTACGGGCGCAATTGCCGCTGACATTATTCCCGCCAAGCGGCGCGGCGAGGGGCTCGGTTATTTTGCGATGTCTATGAACCTTGCCATGGCGATCGGTCCTTTTCTCGGGCTGAGTCTTGTGAAAGTCATTTCGTTCCCGGTTTTCTTTACGATTTTTGCCGTATTTGTTTCTTTAGGCTTGCTGATTGCTTTTATGATTCGTGTGCCGGATCAAAACAACAGCGGAACGACTGTCTTCCGTTTTTCTTTCTCCGACATGTTTGAAAAAGGCGCGCTTAAAATCGCGATTGTCGGGTTGTCCATTTCTTTCTGTTATTCAAGTGTGACTTCATATTTATCCGTTTATGCAAAGACGATCCACCTGTTGGATGTCAGCGGCTATTTCTTCGTCTGTTTCGCAGTGACGATGATGGCCGCCCGTCCTTTCACAGGAAAGCTGTTTGACAGAGTGGGGCCGGGAATCGTCATCTATCCGTCGATTATCGTGTTCTCCGCGGGGCTTTGCATGCTGGCGATGACAAACAGCGCCCTCATGCTTCTCTTGTCCGGTGCCGTAATCGGTCTCGGATACGGCTCTATCGTACCGTGTATGCAGACGCTGGCGATTCAGAACTCGCCCGGACACCGTTCAGGCTTTGCGACGGCTACCTTCTTCACTTTCTTTGACAGCGGGATTGCCGGCGGGTCCTATGTATTCGGCCTCTTCGTCGCTTCGGCCGGATTCCATTCGATTTATCTGGCAGCAGGGCTGTTCGTCCTGATTGCTTTACTCCTGTATGGCTGGAGCCAGAAAAAAAGAACGCCGCTTCAAGCGGACGGAAACGTTTCAATCGCAGACTAATATGACAAAAAGCCGGGGGCAGCCCCGGCTTTTTTTATTCGGCCGCTCTTTCCCGCGCGATTCGTCTTGCCGCTTTTGCATAAGGAGGATGAATATACATAAGCGCCGTATAACCGAGACATGACAAAATGACACCCGCAAACCAGGAGATATCATAGATGCCGGCGAACGCCGGGACGTACATCCCGATTAAAGAAATAAACGCGCCGAGAAAGGTCGCGGCAAAGGCCCGGTAATTATAGCCTTTGTAATAAGTGTACTGTCCGGTCTCCGAATAAAGGTCTTCAACTGAGAGCTGCCTTTTTCTTATGATAAAATAATCAGCCATCATCACCCCGGCCACCGGTCCGAGCATCCCGCCGATGAGCCCGAGAAACGCATAAACATTCGTGGCGCTCTCCATCAGCTTCCACGGTATTGTGAACAGGGCCAAAACGGCGGCCAGATACCCTCCCCTCCTGAATGTAATATATTTCGGCAGGACATTCGCCAAGTCATAGGCCGGTGACACGATGTTTGCCGCCACGTTAACCGAGACGGCGGCGATGCAAAGTGTGATGACCGAAAGAGCGATAACGAAAGGATTATCAAACCGGGCCAAAATCTCCACCACATCCCAAATCGGTTCTCCGAATGCTACTTGTGATCCGGATGTCACCGTGATGCTTGCAAACGCGAACAGCGCAAACGTTCCCGGCAGCCCGTAAAACTGGCCGCGAATCTGTTCTTTTTGCGACGCGGCGAACCGGGTGAAGTCAGGGATATTCAGAATCAGCGTCGCCCATATTCCGATAATGCCCGTCACTCCGGCGGCAAACGGCCAAAACGTTTCAGAAAAGGTGTGGAACTTTCCCGGCTGTGAGTAAATCGGTCCGAGTCCGCCGGCAATATCTATCGCCCACCAGACCATGCCGCCGAAGACGAGATAAACAAGCGGGCCCGCCCACACTTCAAATTTTTTGATCGATTCCATGCCGTGCCGCAGCACAAGCAGATGAATGCCCCAAAAGAAAATGAACGACAGAAAACCCGGCAGATGAAGCCCGAGTATATTCCAATCTCCGCCGAGACTCCCCCAGCCCGGCCATATGTTCAAAAGCAGAATGTGCAAAGCCGTGCTCCCGGCAAATGTTTGAATTCCGAGCCACATGATGGCTGTAAACGCCCTGAGAAGCGCCGGAATGTTAGCCCCGTATATTCCGTAAGAAGCCCTGATAATGACCGGAAAAGGCAGTCCGTATTTCGTTCCGGCATGGCCGTTCAAGGCCAAAGCGGCGAACAAAATGAGTGACGCCGTCACGATAATGGCGAGCACCTGCCACGGAGAAAGGCCGATCGCAATGAGCCCGCCCACAGTCGCGTAGGTCGGGATATTATGAATACAACCCATCCAGATGGATGCAAAATTCACCGCTTTCCATGTCCGTTCGCCGTCTTCTAAAGGCAGTAAATCTTTATTGCTTAGCCGATCACTCGTTGTTTTTTTCATTTTCTCCCTCCCGCATGTGCGTTTTCCTTACATCACATGTGAAAAAATATAACTGAAAATTCCATAAATAACATTGGTCGCTGTCGACAATAATCGTTTTGATTTTTGAGCACATTACACAAAAAAAGAGACGGGGAGAGCCCGTCTCTTTTTGTTGCGCCTGTTAAGAGGCTTTTTTGAGGAGAACCGAAAACCGGAACGCCATCAAAAGGCTTACAGCGCCGACAACGATAAGAATCGTCCCAAGCATATGAAAATGGCCGGCGGTAATTTCTTTTCCGAAAAGAATGCCCAAAATGACAGAAGACAAAATCGAACCGAGATACCGGCAGGTCTGAAACAGGCCGGACGTTGTTCCGACCATGTCGGCGGGGCTCGTTGTCAGCATGGCCGCCTGAAACGTGACATTTCCGAAGCCGTAGCCGACACCCAGCACGGACAGGATCAGCCCTTTTCCTATCATGGGCGCCTGAAGAAAGAAAAACGTTAACAGTACCGCCCCGATCACGGTCAGGCAGGTTCCGGCAACAATCGGCTGAAGAAGCCCTTTCTTATCTATCCATTTTCCGGTCAGAGGCGACACCAGAATACTCATGCCCGACATAAACAGCATAATCAACCCGCTTGTCTGAACGGACAAATGCATTTCATCCTGAAAATAGCTCGGAAGCCCGAAAAAGATGCAGTAAAAGAATATATTCAGCAAAATAAATTGAATATACACCGACGATAGTTTCCGATGCGTTTTAAACAGCCTGACATCAATAAACGGCTTCTCCGTTTTCAGCTCGCGCCAGATAAACAGCCCGACAAACAAAAGCCCGAATACGCCTTCTGTATAGTGAGGCTTCGTACTGAAGGACAATAAAAACGACAGGAGAAGGATAATCGCTCCGGCAAACAGGAGTATCCCGATCGTATCAAGCTGGCGGAGCACGCCTTTCAAGCCGCCGATCTCGCGTTTTTCATCTTTCGGAAACATATACATTCCGAGAAAAAAGCTGAGAATGATAAACGGCAGATTGACGAAAAAGATTGCCGGCCACCCTCCCCAAACGATCAGAAAACCGCCGAGAGTCGGACCGAGCGCCGTCATGGCTGATGCAAAGATTGACAGGACGGCCAGCGCCGAAGCCTGCTTCTCCTGTATATTTGAACGGATCAATCCGACGCCGGACGGATATATCGCGCTGCTTCCGATCGACTGAAACAATCTCATAATTAACAAAGTCATAAAAGTCGGCGCAAACGGCGCGCCGACCGCTGAGACGGCAACAAGCAGAAGCCCGATCAAAAACAGCTTCTTCCTGCCGAGCATATCACCGAGCTTCCCGGTAACAGGCTGCGCCACCGCGCTGGCCAGATAAAAGGACGATATCAGCCAGGACACCGTTGTAAACGACAGGTGAAATTCATGCTGAATACTGTGAAGCGCAAGAGAAATCATCGACGAGTTCAATGGGTTCAGCATCGTCCCCGAAGCCACGGCTGTCAAGAACAGGACGCGGCTTTTTTTGGAGATTGTCATTTTGTCTGTGTGATAAATTCTTCCGTCGTCCGGCTTCTGCCGATTTTCGGGAAGATAAACTTGAGTGTCGCTTCGTGCTGTTCATCGCTGAATGTCGCCATCGCGTCAGTTACGAAAACTTGCTGATACCCGAGCTGAAAAGCTTCTCGCGCCGTGCTTTCCACACCGATGTTTGTCGCAATCCCGCATAACACAATCGTGTCGATTCCCCGTCTTCTGAGCTGAAGGTCCAGGTCCGTGCCGAAAAACGCGCCCCACTGCCGTTTTGTTACCGTATAATCGTTTTCTTTCACTCCGATCTCAGGCACAAATTCAGCCCAATCCGCCGGCGGAGCCGAATGGCCCGCCGCCTCTTCATCCGTCAGCGGCTTCAGCGCATCCGCTCCGTCATGAAAATCCACGTTCACAAAGCTGATAAATCCGCCTTTTTCCCGGAACACATCAATTAATTTTTTCGCGTTCGGCACAACGGTACCGCTTTTATCCATCTGCACAATGCCTTTTTGTAAATCAATAAGGACCAAAGCCGTTTTTTCAAATTGCAGATTTAATGATGTTGTCATAATGATTCCTCCTGATGCAGTTAGTGTTTCTCACCCCGTTTATTTTACTCTTCCCCGGACAGGATTTCTTCCGCCGTGCTCCGGCGCTCTTTTTATGGATATAAAGTCGCACGGCACCCATTTGAAAAAACAGTATTATGAATGCAAAAAACCATGTCAGATAACCTTACACGAAAATGTTTTATCGTTCTTTTTTCTCTATAATAATGAATTAATCACAATTACATTCTGAATGAGACGGAGGAATACAACATGCAGATGGGCGATACAGTATTTATGTTCTTTTGCGCTTTACTCGTGTGGCTGATGACCCCCGGGCTGGCTTTGTTTTACGGCGGAATGGTAAAAAGCAAAAACGTGCTCAGCACGGCGATGCATAGTTTTTCTTCTCTCGCCATCGTATCCGTCGTTTGGGTTTTGTACGGATATTCACTTGCTTTTGCCCCCGGCAATACATGGCTTGGCGGGATTGAATGGGCCGGGCTGAAGGGGGTCGGCTTTGAACCCGGAAGTTACAGTGATACGATCCCGCATTCCTTGTTCATGATGTTCCAAATGACGTTTGCCGTACTGACGACGGCCATTATTTCCGGAGCATTTGCTGAACGCATGAGATTCAGTGCTTTTCTTGTATTTTCCTTTTTGTGGGCTTCCCTCGTATATACGCCCGTTGCGCACTGGGTATGGGGCGGCGGCTGGATCGGCCAAATGGGCGCTCTTGACTTCGCAGGCGGAAACGTCGTCCACATTTCTTCCGGAGTCGCCGGGCTTGTGCTGGCGATTGTGCTCGGGAAACGCAAGGACGGCACGGCGGCTTCGCCTCACAACTTAATTTACACGTTCTTGGGCGGAGCGCTCATCTGGTTCGGATGGTTCGGCTTCAATGTCGGCAGCGCCCTCACGCTTGACAGTATCGCGATGTTTGCCTTCATTAACACAAACACCGCGGCTGCAGCCGGAATTATCGGCTGGATTTTAATCGAATGGATGCTGAATAAAAAACCGACCATGCTGGGTGCTGTATCGGGCGCAATCGCCGGGCTTGTCGCCATTACGCCGGCTGCCGGGTTCGTTACGCCGTTCTCTTCCATCGTGATCGGGTTCATTGGCGGGCTTGTCTGCTTTTGGGGCGTTTATTGGCTCAAAAAGACTTTCGGTTATGATGATGCGCTTGACGCTTTCGGCCTGCATGGGATCGGCGGGACATGGGGCGGCATCGCGACCGGTTTATTCGCCACCACTTCCGTCAATGACGGCGGGGCAAACGGGCTGTTTTACGGCGATCCGGGACTGCTCTGGAAGCAGATTGCGGCCATTGCGGCAACCTATGTATTTGTATTTATTGTCACTTTCGTTATCATTAAAATTGTAGGTCTGTTCATTCCCCTGCGCGCCAGTGAAGAAGAAGAGTCACTCGGGCTTGATTTAACGATGCACGGGGAAAAAGCATATCAGGACTTATAAAGTGAGGAGTGGCTTAGATGAGCGGTCAAATGTTCAAGGTAGAAATCGTTACGCGTCCGGCTAAGTTTGAAACATTGAAACAGGAACTCGGTAAAATCGGAGTCACATCGCTGACCTTCTCCAACGTACACGGCTGCGGCCTTCAAAAAGCCCACACCGAACTGTACCGCGGAGTCAAAATTGAGAGCAATGTGTATGAACGGCTGAAAGTGGAAATCGTTGTCAGCAAGGTCCCCGTTGATCAAGTCGTGGAAACGGCGAAAAAAGTGCTGAAAACGGGAGAGCCCGGAGACGGCAAAATATTCGTCTATGAAATCGGAAACACGATTAATATCCGCACCGGAGAAGAAGGACCAGGAGCTTTATAAACAGGCAGAACGCCCGGAGACAGAAATGTCCCGGGCGTTTTTTCCAGCTTCATTAAAAAGAAGAAACCTTTTTTTCATGCGGGACAGGCCGCTTATGCCGTACGGGTTGTTTTTTCGCATATGTACTGATATTGACCAGTATGCCGCACAAAAACAGCGTCATAATTAATGAAGAACCGCCGTAGCTGATAAACGGAAGCGGCACACCCGTAACCGGGAGAAGTCCGCTCATCGCTCCCAAATTCAATACAACCTGAAACATTAATTGAAACGTAATTCCGATGGCAAGAAGCTTCCCGAACGGGTCATCAGCCCGCACGGCCGTTTTTACGCCGAGAAGCATTAACGCAAAATATAATCCCAAAACGATCAGAACACCGAATATCCCCAGCTCTTCGCTGATCACGGCCATAATGAAATCGGTATGCGCCTCAGGCAGATAGTTCATTTTTTCAACACTGTTTCCAAGCCCTCTTCCGAAAAACCCGCCTCCGGAAATAGCAAAATAGGATTGAATCAGCTGATAGCCGTCCCCATTCGCGTCACCAAACGGATTGGTAAAGGAAACGAGGCGCTTCACACGATAGGAAGCGGAAAATGCGAGATAAACAACCCCCGACACCGCCGTCGCGCCGAGCACGAACAGATGGCGCTTTTTCAAGCCGGCACATAATAAAATCGACCCGCACGCCGCCAGGATTAAGGAAGCCGTCCCTAAATCAGGCTCCGCCAATGTCAGCAGAAAAGCAGTTCCCAAAATCACTAAAGGCGGCAGAACCCCTTTCACAAATTGATGAATGTACGGCTGCTTTTTCGTATAAATCGAAGCGAAATACAAAATCATCGCGATCTTCGCCAATTCAGACGGCTGTACGACAAGCGGGCCCGCTCCCAGCCACCTGCGGGAAAAATTCCGCTCCAGCCCGATTCCCGGTATCAATACGAGCAGCAGCAATACCAGCGAACCGACCACAAACAGCGGTACAAGCCGCGCATACCGCTTATACGGCAGACAGGCGGCAAATAGAAATAAGCATAATCCGATCAGTAAAGAGGCACTCTGCTTATGGAAGAAATAGGATGGATCTCCGTACCGCTGAGACCCCATCACATCACTGGCGCTGTACACCATTAACAAGCCGAATCCGCAAAGCAGCATAATGACAAACACAAGCGGCAGATCGGCGTTTTTCAAACGTTTCAGCAACGGACAAAACTCCTTCGGCTATTCTTTTCCCGCATACTTGACGCACAGTAATACAGTCACGTTTCATTCTGTTTACTTTTTTATGATTATTTTTAATACCAATTGTGTCTCATAGAAAAAAGCATTACACTGTTCATATAAAATAAAGATAAAAGGTGATATTTGTGAATTACGAACTATTTAAAGCGATCAATGGTTTGTCGCACCATAGTGCCATTCTCGACTCTATCATGGTATTTATTACGGAATACGCCATTTACGCCTACGCCCTTTTCCTGCTTGCCATGTGGCTGTTCGGAAGCACAAAAGGCAGACAAAACGCCCTGTACGCGGGCTTCACGGGTGTTGCAGCGCTTATCGTCAACTACCTCATCACGAAAGTCTATGTCGAGCCGCGCCCCTTTGTCGAACATACGGTTCATACGCTGATCCCTCATGCCGCGGATGCTTCATTTCCGAGTGACCATACGACAGGCGCTTTGGCGATTTCAATTGCGATTCTGTTCCGCAACAAAAAACTCGGCTGGCCGCTTGTGATTTTCGGCCTTTTGACCGGCTTCTCAAGAATTTGGGTCGGCCACCATTATCCGATCGATGTGCTCGGAAGCATTATCGTTTCCCTCATTGTCGGATTCCTGCTGTTCAGATTTTCAAATGTGCTTCGTCCGATTGTCGATCTGATCGTGCGAATCTATGAAAGTATCGTTCATAAAAGCAAATCGACAAACCATAATATATAAAAAAAGCCGGCGTCTGTCACAGACTGCCGGTTTTTGTATGTTTGGCTGTATGCTTTTTCCTTTGTAAAGCACAGAATGCGGCAATGCCGAGACTGTCAATCAGCACATCGCGGAGGCATCCGTTTCTGCCGAAAAAGAGCTGGACGATTTCTGTCAGGAAAGCGGCGGCCAATGCATACAGCACCGCCCTCTTCATGCGCCTGCGCTCTCTGAAAAACAAATAGGCGAGCACAAAAAATGAAAACGCGTGCCCGAGCTTTTGAATCGCCGCTTCCGATATGGCGAGCTCCGCCATATCGAACACAAAGAAACCGGACACATCCGGATGCGGCGTGAAACGGAAGGACACCGTCTGTGACACAATCATATCGTGAAAGCTTTCCGTCAAAGCCGAAACGAAAACAAAGACGAGCCACCCGGCCGCCAGACATTTATTCATTCAGCATCTCCTTCGTTTTCTACTAGTATAAAGGCACATGCGGCAATATGAAAAGCGCCTATCTGAGCTGATAGGCGCTTTGGGATCAAGATTACTTGCCCGAATCTTTCATTGAGCCGTCATCTTTACCATCTGTCTTGTCTTTTGTGCCGTCCTCTTTGTCACCTGGTTTTTCTTCGGTTTCTTTTTTAGGCGTCACATCTTTTTTCTCGGAAGACTGCTGAATTGACCCTTCCGTTTCTTCTGTCACAGCGTTTTTCTCTTCAGCCGCCGCTTTTTCAATAGATGTTACCGGCTTGTCCATAAAATTGAGCGGGTTCATCGCTACGCCGTCCTTGCGGATTTCAAAGTGCACGTGATTTCCGCTTTCTTCACTGTAAAGGTTTTTTCCGGATTTACCGATGACCTGGTTCTGCTTTACTTTGTCGCCCTGATCCACGCTGACTTCAGATAAAGACTGATAGACAGTAGACAGGCCGTCTGAGTGTTCAATTTCAACCACATATCCCAGTACCGGGTCTTTAGCAGCTTTAACAACCGTACCGCTCAGAGAAGCAGAAACATCAAATGATTTTCCGTCTTTCTCAGCTAAGTCAATTCCTTTACTGAGGCTGTACGTGTTATTATAGTTAACAAGTGCTGCTTCTTTCTCTTTTTTTGCGGCATCAGTTTCATAAAACTTTTTCACAACAGAAACATTTTCAGAATGAGCAGCCGGCATTGCGACGTTTTCCATTGACTTGCCTACTTCGACGGCATCGTCTTTGCCGCTGTCATACGCGGAGTTTCCGCCGTTGTTCGTCAGATTGTCCTTCACATCATTCGAAACGGATTGATACCAAAGGACAGCTGTTAAAATGACGGCCGCACTGACTAAGTAGATTGCAGGGAATATCCAGCGTTTGCGAAAAAACCGCTGAAGTTTTTTGACTTGAGAAGTTTTCTTTTCTTCCTCTCTCATTTGTTCATCACCTCAGCAACATTCTGAACACTTTTCTGAAAATATATACACATCCATAAAAAACTTTTTTGGAAATAGTATGTGCAGATTGCACTTAATTATGTAATGAAATGTGAAGGGAGATCCCGGAATATGAATTTGACCCTGCGCAAAGCCGTATTGGAGGATTTAAATGCGGTGGTGGCCATATACAACTCGACGATTGCCTCACGAATGGTAACGGCTGATACGGAAGAAGTGACGCCCGCAGACCGGATGGATTGGTTTTTGCGGCACACGGACCGGCGCCCGCTGATGGTCGCGGAAGATGAAACCGGCAAAGTGGCGGCCTGGATCAGCTTTGAAACGTTTTACGGCCGTCCGGCCTATGACAAAACGGCGGAGATCAGCATCTATCTGCATCAGGATTGCCGCGGCAAAGGAGCAGGAAGCTTTCTGCTGAAAGAAGCCCTGGCACTCGCTCCGGCAATCGGCATCCGCAGCCTGATGGCTTTTATCTTCGGACATAATGTGCCGAGCATTAAGCTGTTTGAAAAATTCGGTTTTACCGAATGGGGCGTATTCCCGGGTATCGCCGAAATGGACGGAAAACGATATGACTTGAACATTTTAGGGAGAGAACTGTCATGATCACCATTGATAAAGACAAAGACGAAAACCAGCCGCTCAATAAAAAAGCCCGTTCCCTTGCCGACATCGCCAAATGGGGAAAGATCACCGCCGTGTTTCTGATCATCACGGGCTCTCTTTCCGCTCTGTCAGCCATTGTGACACTGCTCGGAGCCATTCCGGGGGTTCTGCTCATCATTTCCGGCGTCATGCTGATGCGCTCGGCAAAAGCGGCTGCCGCCCTTCAGGAAGGACTAGAAGAAAACGCGGAAGAAAATATGCTTGCACATTACGCGTCATTTATCAAAATGCAGTTTTTTTACGCGGCATCCAGTGTGGTATTGGGCATTCTCGCTTTTATTTTAGTCGTCATCTTCGCTGTCATCGGAATTATCGCTTATCACAGCACTGATACGTATGACACGCCTGATTCATATTACTATGAGAACGACCCGGTGTTTGAATGACAAAAAGAGCTGATCGCGTGTCAGCTCTTTTTTAATAAAGCATTTCTTTTTTCCGGTCTTCTTCCGTTAAAAATTCAATAAAGCTCTTCATCGCAGACGGCTCCTCGGCAATCAGCCGGGTATAGGCGCTTTTCCGTTCCTCGGACAGAATGTCGCTTTTTCTGATTCTGTTCAGCATATAAAGGCGGATCGTTTTTTGCACCTGTTTCCGCTGATGGCCGGCTTCCTTAAAAAACGCAAGACCCAGAGCCGCAAGGAGGGCAAAAATGCCGGCCGATACGAGAGCTCCTCTCCCGGAAGGGGCCTGAATCAAAAGCGATGCCAGATGAAACAGACTAAAAGCGGCGAGCGGGAAAGCAAGAAAACGGTAAATGATGCTTTTTTTCATCAGCGGCGCAATGGCGATTTGTATTTTCTGAATTTCTTTTTTTATGAATCCCGGCAATTGTTCCGCATGCTCCAGCTTCATGCCCTCTCCCCTTTGCTGTCATTTTTGTCTTCTTTTTCATATATGCATATTTTACCGCACCCGGAACTTTCTTTGAAAGAAAACTGCATTCATCTTTGATTCCGGCTCTTTATTCTTTCAAAATGTCAATGTTATAATTTGAAATGGGAATCAGATTGCTGCACTTGTCGGAATACTAATGGGCACAGTCTTGATAAATATGATATAGCGGGGTTGCAAAGTGAGCATTTCATTTATTTTATTCGGATTTTTTTTCGTTTTAAATATACTGTTGGCCGTCATCATGATTTTCAAAGAAAGACGCGATGCCAGCGCTTCATGGGCTTGGCTCTTGGTTCTTTTTTTTATTCCCATTTTAGGGTTTATTTTATACCTGTTATTCGGCCATAACCTGAGACGCAAGCATCTGTTTCAGTGGGAAGACCGTAAAAAAATCGGGATAGAAAAGCTGCTGAAGTTTCAGCTGAAAGATCTGAAGTCGAGGCAATTCCAATTTAACAACAGGGCGACTGTGGATAATAAAGACCTCATCTATATGCTTGTCATGAACAACCACGCAGTCTTTACAGAGGATAATTCGGTGGAGATTTTGACGGACGGGCGCGATAAGTTCAAACGCTTAATGAAGGACATTTCCAATGCAAAAGATCACATTCACCTTCAATACTATATTTATAAAGGTGATGAACTGGGGAAAAAATTGCGCGATGCCTTAGTGAAAAAAGCACGGGAAGGCGTAAAAGTCAGAGTGTTATATGATGAACTCGGTTCAAGATCACTCAGAAAAAAATTCTTCAAACCGCTGCGGGACGCCGGCGGCCATGTGGAAGTCTTTTTTCCTTCCAGGCTTCGTCCGATTAATTTGCGGCTCAATTATCGGAATCACCGCAAGCTCGTCATCATTGACGGCGAAACCGGCTATGTCGGCGGCTTTAACGTCGGAGATGAATATCTCGGCCTGAATCCGAAATTCGGCTACTGGCGCGATACGCACCTCAGGCTTCAAGGCACGGCGGTGCACGCTATTCAGACACGGTTTATCCTCGATTGGAATCAAGCCTCCCATCATCATACGCTCACATACGTTCCGAATCATTTTCCGGAATGCGAGCCGAAGGGCAATGTCGGGATGCAGATTGTCACGAGCGGACCGGATTCAGAATGGGAACAAATTAAAAACGGCTATATCAAGATGATCTCAACGGCCAAACGGTCGATCCTGATTCAGACGCCTTACTTTATTCCTGACTCAAGTCTTTTAGATGCCCTCAGGATCGCCTGTCTGTCAGGCATCGACGTCAAAATCATGATTCCGAACAAGCCGGATCACGCTTTCGTTTACTGGGCGACTTTATCTTACATCGGCGATCTTTTGAAAGCCGGAGCCTCAGTCTACATTTACGATAACGGCTTTATTCATGCAAAAACGATTGTTGTTGATGATGAGACGGCTTCAGTCGGTACGGCGAATATCGACGTCAGAAGCTTCAGACTTAATTTTGAAGTCAACGCCTTTATTTATGACGTCACCATTGCGAAAAAACTCATTTCCTCATTTAAAGAAGATCTGCTCGTCTCCAGAAAATATACGTATGAAGAATATCAGGAGCGTTCGCTGCGGATCCGCATTAAAGAATCGATTTCAAGACTTCTTTCGCCGATTTTGTAATTCCCGGGGTGTTTCTCGGGAATTTTCTGATACAAAACGGACACGGCACGAAAAAACACATTTTATATTCAAAAGAATGACCCAATAGTGTATAAATGAAAAGTGAGTATTTTTTTGTAAAGGAGTGCCATAGTTTGAAACCTGAATCAGTGAATCGTTCGCTTATTGCTATTTCAAAATGGGGAAAAGCGACAGGTATTTTATTTATTATCGTGGGTGCGTTTGCGGCGCTGTCGGGCGCGTTTTTCTTTTTAATCGGAGCCATTCCCGGCGTTCTGCAGATCATTGCCGGCATTTTTCTGATGCGCTCGGCAAATGAAGCGGGACAGATGGCGGAGCAGTTCAATGAACTGACAGAGGAACATATGCTGGAGAATTATGCAAAGTTCGTGAAAATGCAGGGGATCTACCTGATTGTGACGGTCGGCTTGTCCGTTCTCGGTATCGTTCTCTTCATTGTCCTCATGACGCTCGGCATCGTGGACGGCGTGTTTAATAATATTGATGCCAATACATATTAAAAAGGAAAATCCCGGCGCATCCGCCCGGGATTTTTTCTTATTCCGCTTCTTCAATAACGGTAAAGCGTTCGTTTTTGTGCTTCGGATTTGCCAATACGGCGATGGCATAATGGCGCAGCTGATGCAGCTGTCTGCAAATATTCTTTCAGACATTCCGGCTTCAGCTCAAAAAAGTTTATTCAAATAAAGCTTTTCCTCAGAGTTTCAACTGAAATCACTCAATTGTTCGACTGTTCCTGATCAGGTTTAGAAGCAAGAATTGTGATTCTGCAAAATAAGGATAAAAGCCCTGATGGAACAAGACCACTCATCATACAGTTTTTTGGGTCTTTGTAATTAAATTACAATTGTTCTTAATATTCACTCATGTATTCATGCTATTATATTGAAAGGAACGATCAAAAGCGTTGGCGTTCGTAATTGTTTTAAATATTTACGAGTGCTGCCTCATGTCAAAGTCAGAAAAAATAGTATAGGAGGTAACATATGTTTAAGTTTAAAAAGAAATTCTTTGTTGGATTAACGGCTGCTTTCATGAGTATCAGCATGTTTTCGGCAACCGCCTCTGCAGCTGGCACAGATTACTGGCAAAATTGGACTGATGGGGGCGGAACAGTAAACGCAGTCAATGGATCTGGCGGGAATTACAGTGTTAATTGGTCTAATACCGGAAATTTCGTTGTTGGTAAAGGCTGGACTACAGGCTCGCCATTTAGAACAATAAACTATAATGCCGGAGTCTGGGCGCCGAATGGCAATGGATATTTGACTTTATATGGCTGGACGAGAGCACCTCTCATCGAATATTATGTAGTGGATTCATGGGGTACTTACAGACCTACCGGAACGTATAAAGGTACTGTAAAGAGTGATGGAGGTACATATGACATATATACAACGACACGTTATAACGCACCTTCCATTGATGGCGATAACACTACTTTTACGCAGTACTGGAGTGTTCGCCAGTCGAAGAGACCAACCGGAAGCAACGCTGCAATCACTTTCAGCAATCATGTTAACGCCTGGAAGAGCCATGGAATGAATCTGGGCAGTAATTGGGCTTATCAAGTCTTAGCGACAGAAGGATATAAAAGCAGCGGAAGTTCTAATGTAACAGTGTGGTAACAGCTCATCTTTAATTAGGGGCAGCTAACGGGCTGCTGATCGTTCCTAAAGAAATTTTATAATGATTGTTAAGAGGCGAACGGTTTTGGCATTGCCGGAGGCAGGGTATCATTTTTTGTTTAACTTCACAGCTGACACCTTCACATAAGTCTTAAGCAAAATAAAAATATCCCGGTAACCGCCTCCTTTAGTTCCGGAGGATTTCTTCATTAAACAGATCGCAATCCCGCATCCAGGCGTGTCTGAATATGGAGCCAAAACCGTGATTTCCTCATTATCCATTGTAACCATTTTTGTTACACCCCTAGCGGCATGAACCCATCTCTTTTTAACAAAAGAGATGATTCATTACATCATAAAGGGACTTGCTCGCAAGTTCATTCTCCATTGCCCGCTGTACGCTTCCGAACGTCTCATCGAGCGCGCGCTGAATATTTTTGCCGACCGGACAGTCGGGGTTCGGATTGTCGTGAACCGCAAAAAGCTCTTCCTTATTCTGCACCGCCCTGTAAACCTCTAAGAGGGTGATCTCCGACGGATCTTTTTTCAGGCTGGCTCCCGGAACACCCGCTCGGGATGTCAGAATACCCGCTTTTTTCAGCTGGCTGATCGTTCTCCGCACGACGACGGGATTGGTGTTTACGCTGCCCGCAATCATATCCGATGACGCCCGTTCATCCGTTGAGATCAGCGATAGAATGTGAATGGCCACAGCAAGACGGCTGTTAATCATGTTTTTCACCACCGTTGTAACCGCAATAGTTACATTTCATTTGTTTGTCAACTACTAATATACACTAAAACGGGCGGCAGGATGAAATCAAGTTGGCAATAGAGGTGTAAACAGGCCGGTGGGAAACCGGCCGAAGAGGGATTAAAATAAGAAATAACGCTGTCCGAGCGGAACATAGCTGACGGGCTGGCATGCCAGCTCTTCTCCGTCGGCGAACACCTGATAGGTTTTCGGATCGACTTGTATATTCGGCATCGCGTCATTCAGCTTCATGTCGAGCTTACTCAGCTTACGGATATTCCGTACGGGAGAAATCATTTTTTCAAGGCCGAGCTTTTCCGGCACACCGTTTGCGATACCGGCCTGGGACATAAATGTAATAGAGGTATTTCGGTTTGCTTTACCGTATGATGCGTACATCTGCCGCATAAACACGGGCTCAGGCGTCGGAATGGAAGCATTCGGATCTCCCATCTGGGCGCGGGCGATCATGCCGCCTTTGAGCACAAGTTCAGGTTTGACGCCGAAGAAAACCGGGTCCCATAGTACGAGGTCGGCGAGCTTTCCTTTTTCAACGGAACCGACTTCATGGCTCAGGCCGTGAGTGACGGCCGGGTTGATCGTGTATTTGGCGATATAGCGTTTGGCGCGCACATTGTCATTGCCGTTTTCTCCTGATAGAGCGCCGCGCTGTTTTTTCATTTTATCGGCCACCTGCCATGTCCGGATAATCACTTCTCCCACCCTGCCCATCGCCTGCGAGTCAGATGATGTCATGCTGATCGCGCCGATATCGTGCAGAATATCCTCCGCCGCAATGGTGGCCGCTCTGATGCGTGAATGACTGAACGCCACGTCTTCAGGCACTTTTGAATCTAAATGATGGCAGACCATCATCATATCAAGATGCTCGTCCATCGTGTTGACGGTATATGGAATCGTCGGCGTCGTAGAGGACGGCAGGATATTGGCGTAAGATGCGAGTTTCATAATATCCGGTGCGTGGCCTCCGCCGGCTCCCTCTATGTGATATGTATGGATAACCCGGTCGCCGATCGCATCAAGCGTATTTTCTAAAAAGCCCGCTTCATTTATCGTGTCTGTATGGATCGCCACCTGAATGTCCGCCTCATCCGCCGCTTCCATGCAAGCTTTAATGGCGCTTGGCGTTGATCCCCAATCTTCATGCAGCTTCAGGCCGATCGCGCCTGCTTCCACCTGCTCGATCAGCGGTGCTTTATCGGATGCATTCCCTTTTCCTAAGAAACCGACGTTGATCGGAAACTCCTCGGCCGCTTCCAGCATTCTCGACATGTACCATGCACCGGATGTACAAGTCGTCGCTTTACTTCCCGTCGCAGGACCCGTTCCGCCGCCGAGAAGCGTGGTCACGCCTGAAGAAAGCGCGACCTCCATCTGCTGCGGGCAGATAAAGTGGATATGCGTATCCACCCCGCCGGCCGTTACGATTTTCCCTTCGCCGGAAATGACTTCTGTTCCGGCACCGATAATCATGTGCGGGTCCACCCCATCCATAATATCAGGGTTGCCGCTTTTCCCGACGCCGACAATCCGGCCGTCCTTCACCCCGATATCCGCCTTGACGATTCCGGTATAATCCAGGATAACCGCGTTTGTAATGACCAGATCAAGCGCTCCGTCTTTCCCGGTGATACGCCCGTTCTGCCCCATGCCGTCCCGGATTGTTTTCCCTCCGCCGAAAATCATTTCTTCACCGTAATTCGTGAAATCTTTTTCGACTTCAATCCATAAATCCGTATCTCCGAGTCTGACTTTGTCTCCCGTTGTCGGTCCGAACAGTTCTGCGTATTGCTCACGTGACATTTTCATCGGATCGCCTCCTCCATCCATCCGGCTTTTTTAAGATTTGACAGAGTCTTCTCTTTTCCCCGCTCATCCATATACGTATCGGCCATGCCGTTGAGACCTCTGACCGTTTTTCGCCCTCCGATTTCCACGAGCGTGACGGTTTTCTCTTCTCCCGGTTCAAAACGGACAGATGTGCCTGACGGGATATCAAGGCGCATGCCGATTGCTTTGTCCCGATTGAAGGAAAGGGCGCCGTTGGCTTCGGCAAAATGAAAATGCGATCCTACCTGCACTGACCGTGTTCCGTTATTGGTGACTGACACCTCCAGCGTCTTCCGGCCTTCGTTAATGGTGATGATCCCCTTTGCGACTTGAATCGCTCCCGGCTTCATGACTTCACCTCCGCTTTGATCGGCTGATGAACGGTGACAAGCTTAACCCCGTCCGGGAACGTCGCTTCCACCTGAATGCTGTCCAGCATTTCCGGAACGCCTTCCATAACATCTTTTTCCGTCAATACATTGCGGCCGGATTCCATCAGCTCAGCAACGCTTTTTCCGTCTCTCGCGCCTTCCATCAGATAACAGGTCAAATATGCGGCGGCTTCGGGATAATTCAGCAGAACGCCGCGCGCCTTCCGCTGCTTAGCGAGCTCTCCCGCCGTAAAAATAAGCAATTTTTCTTGCTCAACCGGTGTCAGTTTCATCTGTATTCCCCCTTAGTGATAGTCAAACACAATCCGCATGGTCATACCGAAACGATGCAGGCGGCCGTCACCCCCTTCACCTCATGAAATGTTAAGTGATAAAAGTTATTCGACGGTGAACGGCCCGATTCCTTTTGCAGAAATTACCGATTTCTCATTTTTTTCTTCAACAAACGTTTAATCAAATGTGAAGAAAGGTTACATTCTATGTGAATATTATAAAGAAATCGCCGGGGAATTTATAGAATATTTAAAAATTTAGTGAATATTAACCAAATGAACTGGAATTTTTGTCATTTCTCATAACAAAAAGCCCAAAATATTTTGGGCTTTTGCTGTGTTTCACTATCAAATTAATCATCACTGAGTTTATCTTTCGTTTTGCCGACACCCTTTTGCAGGCTGCCTTTCGCTTTGTCTTTTTTACCTTCCGCTTTTAAGTCGGACTTGTCTGCCATGTCGCCTGCTTTGTCCTTAGCTTCCCCTTTCATTTTGTTCATTCCGCCTTTTACTTTGTCTTTTAAACCGTTATCTTGACTCATAATATCTTCAGCTCCTTTTGTTGTTGTGTACTTGTGTTCTTCCCTCTCAGCCTGATAGCAAACATTTCAACTCTCAATTATTGATTTCACAGCGTTCCCCGTAGCGGAGCACTTTGTAAACAGCCAATCCGTCTGACAGCTTATTATCCCCGTATTGCACCGGCAGAAGAGCAAAGAAAACATAATAAGTTGAAAAATAGACAAATTGGTAAAAAAATAAGTTTGGCTCGAGGACATCTTTCATGATCAGCAGATTTACTAAAAAGATAGAAGCGATATTAAACAGACAGCCTCCGGAATAGACGAGCGCGCTCGTCAGACGGTTATCTATCCGCAATTCGCCGAACTTGCAGAAAGAATCTATGAAGTAGATACGCCGAACCTGAATCGGCCCTACTTTTAAAAGACGTTTCCCCATTCCGATATCCAATGACGCCTTGCCTCCGAACAGCATGGCCATAAAGCTGTGCCCCGACACATGGATGACAGACACCATCGGCAGAATGATGAGAAAAGATACGAAAAACTTTATCATATCATTGAATCCGAACAACAAATCCCTCCTTCCCGTCGTACTTTTTTCTCTCTTTTGCGATTTTTCCGTTTTTTTCTATGGTCAAACGTTATGATGTGCATAAAAAAATAACCATCTGCTGATCAGATGGTTAAGAAAATTATATATCGTATAAACACTGTTCTTTTTGAATGTTTTCTCTCATGCGAATCGCTTTTTCATAAAAATACGCCGCTTCTTTATATTGCTCATGTGCGCTCGTGTAAACGGCGGCCTCTAAGGCGAAATCTTCAATATACACATACAGCGATTTTTCATTCATATAGTCAAACACTTCATGGATTAAATCCATATTGAGTGACTCCAAATAAAGCGCTTGTAAAAACTTATACTTCTCTAAACTGAATCGGTCGCCCCGTTCTTTCGCGATCATAACCCCTCTTTCATAATAGGTAAGGGCCGCTTGGTCATCACGCAGCCTGAAAAGGGTGTGCGTTAAGCTGAACAGCGCCTTCGGAAGCTGTTCAAGCTGATGCTCTTCAAAAACGGGAACCGCTTTTCTAAAGTACCGGGCCGCTTCATCCAGATCCCGCTTTTCAGAATAACAATTCCCCAGATTGTAAAGCGAAGACCCGATCAGGCGGGGCTGTCCTTCAAGCAAAGAAAGGCGGAGGGCTTCGTCTAAATGCTCAAGCGCTTTGTCGTAGTTTTTGCAGTCGATGTAGTTTCCTGAGATGACGAAATGGCATTGAATTCTCCGCACTCTGTAGAAATCGTGTTTCATATACGTATCCAGCGCTTGAATCCCGTGATTCATGGAAAAATGAGTCTGCTTCATGACGTAAAACACTTCAGACATCTTGAAATGGAATTCCGCCCTCTCTATATCATCCTCGACAAATGAAAGGAGTTTTTCCGCTTTCCTGTAAAAAGAAATAGCCGCAACATAGTTATTGTGATCGAATTCATACATCCCTCTGAACAAATGGAAATAATACTCAGACAGTCCCGATATGCTGTCCGTGCTTTCGATCGTCTTTTGCAGCTCGCTGTACTGAATCTGTGATTGTTCGGTGCATTCCGGCTTGACGTAATCAAGCATAATATGATGGCGGTAGCTGATCAGCTGATAATATAACAGCAGCAGCTGGTCTTCCTCCATACGTTTTATATCCTCATCAATTTCCTCTTTCAGCTTTATGGCATCAGCCGCTTGAAACGCTAAAATGTGCTTGTACCATTTGTTGATCTTGACTCCAACTTGAGATGACGGAATCTCGTATGCGGTCATGCCCCTTTCACAACCTTTTCTAATTTCTATTGGTTATATTTTAACATATTGTATGGCTTTGGAATTGCATAACTTGATTGTCCTGCATCAAAATTCCTATCATATATTTCGGCTGTCACCGGTATTTTTTGAACAGACCGCTCTCATATTGTGAATAAAAAAGCCTGCCCTTGTCCGGGCAAGCTTTTCTTCATCCGCCTATATAAGACATTTCCACTTTCTTTTTCCCATCCGTTTTAGAAAGCGCGCGGTCAATTGAATACTGATCCGTGCGATTTCTCCAGACAGAAGCGATGGATTCCGTCAATTCATCATCGGTCAGACCGCCGCGCACGAGTTTCCGAACATCATAGCCGCTTGACGCAAACAGGCACGTAAACAGCTCGCCTCTCGCCGACAGGCGCGCTCTGTTGCAGGAGGCGCAGAATGCATCCGAGACGGAGGAAATCACGCCGATTTCGCCGGAACCGTCAAGATAGCGGAACCTGGAAGCGACCTCTCCTTTATAATTCGCTTCTATCGGCTCCGTCGGCATGTGCTGGTTGATCAGATCAATAATCTCTGCCTTCGTGATCACATCTTTTTTATTCCATTGATTCGTATTGCCTACATCCATAAATTCAATAAACCGGAGAATATGACCCTTTTCTTTAAAATAGCGGGCCATCGGCAGGATATCTTTTTCATTGACGCCCTTTTGAACAACCATATTGATTTTAACACCGAGTCCGGCCGCTTTTGCCGCCTCAATGCCCTCAAGCACCTTGTTCACCGAAACCCCGCGGCCGTTAATGGCCTTAAACCGCTCATCCTCTAAAGAATCGAGGCTGACTGTCACGCGATGCAGCCCCGCCTGCTTCAGTTTTTCCGCATACACGGGAAGCAGAGAGCCGTTTGTCGTCATCGCGATATCTTTAAGTCCGGGGATGCGCGCAAGTTTTTTGATCAATTCAGGCATATCTTTTCTCATGAGCGGCTCTCCGCCCGTCAGCCTGATTTTTTCAACGCCGAAGCGGCCGACAAACAGCTTCGCAAGCCGCTCAAGCTCCTCGAAGGAGAGCAATTCCGTCTTTTTTAAAAATGGATAATCCGGTCCGAATAATTCGGCTGGCATACAGTACGTGCATCTGAAGTTGCAGCGGTCGGTTACAGAGATACGAAGATCCCTGAGCGGCCTTTCCCTTTTGTCTGTCACCCGGCGCGTTTCTGTATTCATAAGCCCAAGACCCCTTTCTATTGTTCAACCCGTTCAGGATGTGTGTATACGTTAAATGATCCGTTTCTGACAAAACCTATCGCGGTTATGTTCAGCTCTTCCGCCATTTGCAGCGCGAGCTCCGTCGGCGCCGATTTTGAAATGACAATCGACACGCCGATTTTTGCGGCTTTTAATAAAACCTCCGAGGAAATCCGGCCGCTGAAGACGATCAGCTTGTCACGGACCGGCATTCCGTTTTTCAAACAGCAGCCGTACAGCTTATCCAGCGCGTTGTGGCGCCCGATGTCCGTCCTCATGAAGAGCAGCTTTTCCGTATCGCACAGCGCCGCATTATGGACGCCGCCCGTTTCCTGGAAGGTGCCGCTTCCTCTTTGCATCTCCTTCATCAGGCGAAGGCACGTCTCAGGAGTTATAGTGATACGGCTGACGGCGGTTTTGGCCGTTTTCACATCCTGCTGAAAGTAAAAATGGCGGCCTTTCCCGCAGCATGAACCGATGACCCTCTTCGTATAGTCTTTTTGCTCAAGCACTCCGGGATTCGTCAGTTCAACATATGCAAACCCGAGACTTTCATCTATAGTAAAGCTTTTGATTTCTTTTTCAAAACGAATGACGCCTTCTGATGCGAGAAATCCGATGACGAGTTCCTCTAAATGGTCAGGCGTGCAGACGAGCGTAACAAATTCCTGTCCGTTCACCATGACGGTCACCGGATACTCTGAAACCATCCGATCTGCCGTCTTTGTTAATACCCCTTTTTCATAGCGGTATATGTCTCTGACCGCTGTTGTTTTTTCATCCACTGTTTTCCCCTCCGCAGTATCCTTCTCTTTTATTCTTCCACAATCCCTGTATTTTGTCGAATTTGCGGTTTAAAAAAAGAGCCCTCTTAGGACTCTATGTTTCATTGCGATGATGTCTGCTCAGAATGGTGAATAAAATAACTGCGGCGATAATGGCCAATATACTGACGAATATGAAGGCGGCAAGCTTCAGAAAAATTCCCATCAGAACAAAAACGACTGCCGCCAGCACTAATATAATGCCTGCTCCTTTTAACAACAGCGTTCATCTCCTTTTATCCGTATCATTCCCGCGGTTCCGTTTTCTAAACAAAAAAGACGCCGCGCGGGCGTCCTTTTTTAACCTATTCTTTTGCTAAATCCTTTGCAGCGTCTTCCCAAGCCTGTTTGAACTCGTCCGCGCTGTCAGCTGAGACATATGTGCCGCCTCCCGCTTCCGCCGCTTTTTCAAGGCTTTCGCTTCCTTTCATGCCGAAGTTGAAGCCGATGATATTGACGATCGTGTTGACGTTCGCTTTACGGAGCTTTTGAATTTCGGCCTGAGGATTACCGCCGCATGTTTCTTCACCGTCTGTGATCAGATATACGACGTTTTTCCCCGTGGCGCCGGCCCGCTCAAATTCTTCACGCGTATCAGAGAGCGCTTTCGCAATCGGTGTCCAGCCGGTCGGTTTAATCTTGCTGAGTGATTGCTCAAATGGAGTCACGGCGTACGGCTGAAGGCCGTATAACGTTTCTGTCGCATTACATGATACGGCTTTGCCTGAGTTTTTATTATTGCCCTTATGCCCGAATACCCGAAGCATCAGATTCGTGTCTTCAGGAAGAACTTCCGCAAAAGAAGTGACAGACTCTTTCGCAACATCTATTTTACGCTCTCCCCCTGTTTTTTGTATCATGCTTCCGCTTGCATCAAACAGCACGGCAACGTTTGTTTCTTCGTGCTTTTTCTCAGCTGCAAAAACAGGTGATCCGAGTGAAAGCGTCAAAAGTCCGACAATCCCCGCAGTGAACATTTTTTTCATTTCCTTCATTCCTCTCCGTTTGTTTTTGGCCGATGGGCCCCCGGCTCTTCTCTATGCTAGATGAGGAGTATGCAAAAAGATATAGGGCGGGATTCCTTTTGTATAAGCGTCTGTACACCGTTAAAAATGAACAGAATTATGCGCATCATCCTAAAAAGATTGGATAAATGATGACAGATTTAATGCCTTTTTCGCCCTTTTTGTAATATAAGTCCGAAAACTGATTCTTTTTACAGTTTTCTCTTCATCTTTTCTTGAAATTTTTGTTAAATAAAAATAAAAAAAAGGGCCGCTAAACGGCACCTTTCTTATTCCGCTAATGAACTCGCTTCCAGGGTAAAGATGCGGTTCATATCCTTTTGGCTGTGAGCTTCGTAATATTTTCCTCCGCCCGCACCGGCAATTGCGTGAAGCTGTCCGTTGAAGCCTTCTTTAAAGTCAAAGCCGATCACGTTGACTTTAATATGATGTTTGCGAAGTTCTTTCGCTGTCTTAATAGGATCTCCTCCGCATGTCTCCTCACCGTCTGTCAACAGGTAAACGGATTTAAAGCCGAATTTATGAACGCCGTTAAAAGAAGCTTTCGCATCCTCTAATGCTTTTGCAATCGGTGTCCACCCCGTAGGCCCGATTCCGTTCAGAGAGTTGAGGAAGCTCTGTCTGTCAAACCTTTGGAATCCGTATACACCGCGAATGGATTCGCAAGATTGAACTTTTCCGGAGTTTTTATTATTGCCTTCCGAACCGAAAACCGTCATTCTGACCTGTGATGTAGACTTAATTCGATCCGCAAAACGGACAATTTCATCTTTTGCCATATTGTATTTAGAAACGCCGTCAATCCGTTTCGCCATACTGCCGCTCGCATCAAGCAAAATAGCGATATTGTTTTTAAATAAAAATGTCTTCTCGTTTGCATTCTCGGCAGCAAAAGCAGGAGATGCAGCAGTCAGCATCAATCCGAGCATGAGTATGAGTGAAAATGTTTTTTTCATTGCTTTTTCCCCTTTTCAATAGATTTACGTTCAACGCCGAACAATATTTATCGTAAATGAGATGAAAAGGGAAATAAATAGGACGGCGTTCCTCATTATTTTTGCGTATATTCACATAGAAGCGGCATTTTTATCAGTGATTTACACCCGGCGCTCAGCCTTCAATCGACATTTGTCAGCCTTTAGGCTTTCGTTATATGAGTCTGTTGGTTGCTTTACCGTTTATGGAATAGTTTTCAAAAAAACAGACGCTCATGAAAGCGTCTATTTTTTCGCCATATATTTGTTTAAAAATGAATCTGCTTCGGAAATGTCCACTCCCTGATAATAATGCTTGACGATGTCCGCCACTGATTTTCCCTGCTCCGCCATGTAATTGGCCCCGTACTGGCTCATGCCGACGCCGTGGCCGAATCCTTTTGTCGTAATGGTGATGCTGCTGCCGTTTCGTTTCCATTCAAAGTCGGCAGAACGGAGTCCGAGTTTTTCCCGGATGTCTCTTCCCTTCAGCTTTTTGCCGTTGATGACGGCCGTTGCCACTTGATGGCCCGGCGTTCTGGCTGTAATCTGTCCCACCGTGTTTTGTCCTGAGAGCTGTACGCCGAGCTTTTGCTGAAACTCCGGCACACTGAAGGTCTGGGTGGCAAGATATTTCGGCGATTGCTTATCCCACGGACTTTTCACGCTTTTTAAATAAGGAATGGCGCTTGTCCAATAGGCTTCCGCATTTTCCGTATACCCGTTGCTCGTAGAGAAGAAAGATGCCTCAATCGGCTTGTTATCGTACGTTAAAATCTTTCCTTGCGTGCCGGCCACCGCGTTTGTGATTTTCTTGAGGTTGTGTGCGTACTTAGAACCCCATTCTTTTTTCAGCTGGCTTTTGCTTTGATAGACTTGGAACATTTGCGTATCATCCACCAGTGATCCTTTCGGCGCCTGGACGGCTGAGTCAGCGACCATCAGTCTGACGATGAATGTCCGGGCGGCGAGCGCCTGGGCTTTTAAGGCCTCCGGTTTAAAGTTTGCGGGCATTTCGGAAGCCACGACACCGATCACGTACTCTTCAAGCGGAATGTTTTCTACAGAATGATTGGATGTCCGATAAACCGGAATGGATACAGGTGATTCTTTCAATGTTTCTGCTCCTTTTGTTTCTCGTGTGGTGTGTGCTGTTTTGTGTCCGGGTTCTCTGTTTACGGCTGCTCCTTTTTCTGCCTGAAACGGAAGGACGAGAATGGTGGGGACTAGAAGAATAAGTATACACAGCCCGGATAGTAGAAATACAATCGGTTTCATATATCAGCTGCCTCCTGCTTGGGATTCGACTCTACTTCATCTTATGGGCAGGGACAAGCTAATATGACTTCCTTTTGGACAGAATCTTTATTCCATTTTTCACGCGAAAAACGTATTCTTTTTTGGAAATCAGAGCATAATAATGATGATAAACCATAAAAAAACAGTATGCCAGATTGACATACTGTTTTTACAGCCATTATGCGTTTAGGTCAGTTACGACTTCTTTGCTTTCTTGTTCAGCGGCCGTTTCATCAACGACACGCTCGATGTCAGCGCCGAGAGCCGCAAGTTTTTTATGGAAATTCACATAACCGCGATCCAAGTGCTTCAGTTCCGTGACGCGTGTATGACCTTCAGCCACTAATCCCGCAAGAATCAGCGCCGCGCCCGCACGCAGGTCCGTAGCGGCAACTTCTGCGCCTTGCAGCTGTACAGGACCGTTAATGATCACAGAACGTCCTTCAATTTTAATGTCGCCATTCATCCGGCGGAATTCTTCAGCATGCATAAAACGGTTTTCAAACACAGTTTCAGTAATCATGCTTGTTCCGCTCGCACGGAGAAGCAGCGCCATCATTTGCGACTGCATATCAGTCGGGAATCCTGGGTGAGGCATCGTTTTAATGTCGATCGGCTTCAGCTGGGCAGGACCGATGACACGAAGGCCTTCTCCTTCATCCGTAATTTTGACTCCCATTTCTTCCATCTTCGCAATTAAAGACGTAAGATGCTCAGGAACCGCACCTTTCACTAATACATTTCCTTCCGTGATAGCCGCAGCCACCATGAAAGTACCCGCCTCAATACGGTCAGGAATGATGTTGTGTCTTACGCCGTGAAGCTTCTCGACACCTTCAATTTTAATGGTGCCTGTGCCGGCTCCGCGGATTTTTCCGCCCATCGCATTGATATAGTTCGCTAAGTCAACGATTTCAGGCTCTTTTGCCACGTTTTCAAGCGTTGTTGTTCCTTCAGCTAAAGCAGCTGCCATAATCAAGTTTTCTGTCGCACCCACACTTGGGAAATCTAAATAGATTTTTGCGCCCTGCAGACGGCCTTCTACTTCTGCTTCAATAAAGCCGTTGCCTACTTTGATTTTTGCACCCATTGCTTCAAAGCCTTTTAAATGCTGATCAATCGGTCTTGAGCCGATTGCGCAGCCGCCCGGAAGCGCTACTCTTGAATGACCCGTACGGGCTAACAGAGGGCCCATAACAAGCACTGACGCGCGCATTTTGCGCACATATTCAAAAGGTGCTTCTGTTTCTAAAGCGTAAGAAGCGTTTACGGTAACTTCATTATTCTCAAAATGCACATCTGCTCCTAAATGACGCAACACTTCATTAATTGTATATACATCGGAGAGCGTAGGTACATCACATATTACGCTTTTTTCTTCACTTGCTAATAAAGATGCAGCGATAACTGGTAAAACGGCATTTTTTGCTCCTTCAACTTTCACTGTGCCGTTTAACTTCTGACCGCCGCGGACGATGATTTTTTCCAAGGTATTCCCCTCCGCGTCCCTATATTCTCTATATTAATATTCAGTCGTCACGATTGGTGTGCCAACCGTAACGGTATGTTTTTCGCCCATTCCCGCACTTCTAAGCGCAACTTGCACATTCATCTTATGTTTCGATGTCATGATGTAATCTGTCCACTTATATGTAAATGCAGAAACAGAAACGAAATGAGGCTCAACTACATGTTCAACTGGACTTGCTTCAAATTCTTTCATGAGCTGTTCTGCTTTTTTTTGCAAAACAATACTCATATTATCATTTAAATGACCCTTTAGACAAGTAAAAATAAATACTTTATTTTGAAATATGTCATGTGCCTGCCGTTCAAACTGTTCATATGTATCATTCCAGTTTTCCGGTTGCTCCGGGCTCATTTGCTCATATAATAAATACGAAGTTGGGTTCTGGTTTTTGAGGGTAGTGACGAGCTGCAGTTTAAAAGTTGTGTGATTTTTTTTGTCAGAATACGTGCCGACGGTCTTTACGATTTTATCTTCCCGCGCGGATTCCCAATGATATTGCGGATACTGCGTCTTCAGTTCTTTTACCTTGTCATCAAATTCACTCAGTGACAGGTTCAGATTTTCTTTCGCATGAAGCGTCCATTCATCTACAGTGACCTGCTGCCGCTCCATTCCTTCGGCAATCTGGGCAAGCGGAGACAGCTCACTTGCATGAATGGAATGAAATACCGCTATTAAGGCGCTTAAAAAAACAAAAAGTAAGATGATGCGGCCTGCTCTTTTTTTCTTCATATCGATCTCTCCCCCTTACTCCCATTTTTGCCGGAGCCGGGGAAAGCAATACATGGAAAACTTCGTCAAAACTCGCCAAGCGGGTGAAGAAAAATTGGTTTCTCACCCAGCGATTCCCTTCATTTCAACAGACGAAACATCTTAAAATAAGTATGGAAGCTGTTTCGAATAGGTAAGATAATCTAAAAAGAAGTCAGCGACTGCCGTACCGATCGCAATGGTAAGAAGAATGATCAGCAGCCTCGCCTGCACTATTTTTCCTTTTCGGATCAGCGGATCAAAGTTGACGGCCTGAAGCGCCCACCATGTCACCGCAATGCATACCAGGTGAACCAGGATGCTGATTGCGGCCTGCTGCCCCAATACATTCACAAATCCCATCTCCTTTCATTTTTTCCGCCCCTCATATCCTCTCTTATTATATAAGAAGAAGAGAGAAAGATGATCATTTTTACATCAGAATTTTTATCCAAAATTAGGGGCAATCCCCGCTTAAATGTCCGTTCTCCGGCATGATATACTTTTTTGGAAAGGAGATGGGAATATGAATCATTCCTTTTTTCATCCGGAAAAGCAGTATGGAGAAACACTTCCCGTATTTGACCACGAGTGGGAAGCGATAGCATTCTACTATGATTATAGACAGTCTCAAACAGAGGAACTGAAAGAATTATGTCAGTTTTTCAACATTTCTCTTGATTATTCACGCGGCAGCCTGCTGGAAGTGGAAGCTCTTTACTTCCGCAGCATACAAGAGCTGCTTTTGGCGGATTGGAACCTGCCGATTGACGAATTTGAGAAAATGCTCAGTGTGTATGTCATCGATTGCGCCATCAGACACCATGACGATGCCGAATGGGTCGTCAAACCTTATCCGTATACGGACGGCGCCTATACGACGGGTGTGCGGAGAGGAAACAAAACGTGGCACACCGACAACTGCTGCGAACATTTATATCTGCAAAAAGAAGAGGATCATCCGCTTATCGGCGTCTATGAATCTCTTATGCGTTAATATAGAAAAAGAATCCTTCTCAGACAGCCGAGAAGGATTCTTTTTTAGTTTCCTGCAACATCCAATCTGTTTACAGCCCGCTGTAGCGCAAGCTCAGCCCGACGAATGTCAGTATCATCTGATCGTTTGTTCAAACGGTCTTCCGCCCGCTTTTTCGCAGCAAGGGCGCGCTCTTTATCAATGCTTTCCGCTGTTTCAGCGGCTTGTGCAAGGATAGTGACCTGATCAGGACGGACTTCTAAAAATCCGCCGCTGACAGCCGCCAATTCGGTCTGCCCGTCTTTTTTAAGGCGGACAGCGCCGATTTTAAGCGGAGCCACGGTCGGAATATGGCCAGGCAAGATACCGAGATCACCGCTCTCGGCTCTTACACTTACCATTTCAATATCAGCATCATATACTGGGCCGTCGGGAGTAACGATATTGACTTTAACGGTCTTCATGCTTTTACCCTCCTAGGACCAGATTAAACTTCTACACCCATCTCTTTTGCATTCTCAATGACTTCTTCAATGCGTCCCACAAGACGGAATGCATCTTCCGGAAGATGGTCATATTTACCGGAAAGGATTTCTTTAAAGCCTCGTACCGTTTCTTTAACAGGCACGTAAGAACCCTTTTGTCCCGTAAACTGCTCAGCTACGTGGAAGTTTTGAGAAAGGAAGAACTGGATACGGCGTGCGCGGTGAACGACAAGCTTGTCTTCTTCACCTAATTCGTCCATACCGAGAATCGCGATAATATCCTGAAGTTCTTTGTAACGCTGAAGCGTTGACTGGACTTCACGCGCCACCGCATAATGCTCTTCTCCGACAATTTCCGGAGCAAGCGCGCGGGAAGTGGAAGCCAGCGGATCAACCGCAGGGTAGATACCCATTTCAGTTAATTTACGCTCAAGGTTAGTCGTCGCATCCAAGTGAGCGAACGTTGTCGCCGGAGCCGGGTCAGTATAGTCATCGGCAGGCACGTAGATCGCCTGGATAGATGTAACTGAACCAACGTTTGTAGACGTAATACGCTCTTGAAGCTGACCCATTTCTGTCGCAAGCGTCGGCTGATAACCAACCGCAGAAGGCATACGGCCGAGAAGCGCGGAAACCTCTGAACCCGCTTGTGTGAAACGGAAAATGTTATCGATAAAGAACAGTACGTCCTGTCCTTGTTTATCACGGAAATGCTCAGCCATTGTAAGACCCGTCAATGCTACACGCATACGTGCGCCCGGCGGCTCGTTCATTTGTCCGAAGACCATGGCTGTTTTCTTGATAACGCCTGAATCGCTCATTTCGTAGAAAAGGTCGTTCCCTTCACGAGTACGCTCTCCTACACCGGCGAATACGGAAATACCGCCGTGCTCTTGCGCGATGTTGTTGATTAATTCCTGGATTAATACGGTTTTACCTACGCCGGCGCCGCCGAACAATCCGATTTTACCGCCCTTGATGTAAGGAGCGAGCAGGTCAACAACCTTAATTCCCGTTTCAAGAATTTCAACCTCAGTTGAAAGCTCATCGAATGAAGGAGCTGATCTGTGGATCGGGTCCTTTTGAGCATCCGCAGGCAGCGGTTCATTTAAATCAATTTTATCTCCCAGTACGTTAAATACGCGTCCGAGAGTCACATCACCGACAGGAACGGAAATCGGCGCACCTGTATCAACAGCTTCCATTCCGCGCTGAATTCCGTCCGTAGATGCCATGGCAATTGTACGGACTGTATCATCGCCTAAATGAAGAGCAACCTCTAGCGTTAGGTCGATGCCTACTTCATTTTCGCCTGTAGCTGGCTGTGAAACTTTAATCGCATTATAAATCGCAGGCAAGTGGCCGTCCTCGAAACGTACGTCGACAACCGGTCCAAGCACCTGACTTACGCGTCCTTTCTTCATCGCTATCCCTCCTGACAAAATCTTTCTATTCTAAAGCGGCTGCACCGCCGACAATTTCGGTAATTTCTTGTGTAATCGCCGCTTGACGCGCGCGGTTATATGAAAGCGAAAGTGAATCAATGAGTTCTTTCGCATTATCAGTCGCATTTTTCATTGCTGTCATTCTCGCAGCGTGTTCACTTGCTTTACTGTCAAGAAGCGCGCCGTAAATTAAGCTTTCCGCATATTGAGGAAGCAGCACTTCGAGCACCTCTTCTTCATCCGGTTCGAACTCGTAAGAAGCCGTGCGCTTCCCGCCGCTCGTTCCGAAATCCGTTAAAGGCAGCACTTTTTTCTCCGTCACTTCCTGTGAAATCGCACTGACGAAATGGTTATACACCAAATGCAGTTCATCAAAAGCGCCGTCGATAAACATTTGAACCGTCTGACGGGTCAAATCTTTAATCTGAGCAAAAGTGACCTCGTCGCCAAGCCCCACTAACTCAGACAAAATCGGCATTTCCCGTTTTTTGAAGAAATCGCGGCCGACTCTGCCGATTGCAATCACCGTGTATTCATCTTTAGACTGATGGCGTTCTTGAATGGTGCGGTAAGCGTTTCGCAAAACCGAACTGTTAAACGCACCCGCAAGCCCGCGGTCAGACGTAATGACGAGATACGCCGTCTTTTTCACTTCTCTTGAGACAAGCATCGGGTGTTTCGCGTTTTTCGCGCCTTTTCCGACGTTAAACACAACCTCCTGGATCTTATCCATATACGGAGCAAATGACTTCGCGTTGGTTTCCGCACGGTTCAGCTTCGCAGCGGATACCATCTGCATGGCTTTTGTAATCTGGCTTGTTTTTTTCGTTGACGTGATCCTTGACTTAATATCGCGTAATGAGGCCAAAGATTTCACCACCTTTATTCTTCATTTGCGTAAAAAGAGAGAAAAAGAGAACCTTTTTCTCTCATCTTCTAAGGGTTAGTTGCTTGGTGCAAATGTGCGTTTGAAGCCTTCGATTGCAGCTTTGAAGTCTTCATCAGCAGGAAGGTTTCCTGTTTTCGCAATGCCGTCAAGCAGATCTTTATGGTTTTGATCAAGGTACATGTAGTACTCTTCTTCAAAACGTCTGATATCCGCAACCGGAATATCATCAAGATATCCTTTTGTCAGCGCATAAAGAATGGCTACCTGTTTTTCAACCGGAAGCGGTTTATTCAAGTCTTGCTTCAGCACTTCAACTGTACGCGCACCGCGGTTCAGTTTTGCCTGAGTCGCCTGATCAAGATCAGATCCGAATTGGGCGAACGCTTCAAGTTCACGGTATGAAGCCAGGTCAAGACGCAATGTTCCCGCTACCTTTTTCATCGCTTTGATTTGGGCTGATCCGCCGACACGGGATACGGATAATCCGGCATTGATCGCAGGACGCACGCCTGAGAAGAATAGGTCGGATTGAAGGAAAATCTGTCCGTCAGTAATGGAAATGACGTTTGTCGGGATATAAGCGGAGATATCTCCTGCTTGTGTTTCGACGAACGGCAGCGCCGTAATTGATCCTGCACCTTTTGCGTCACTCAGCTTGGCTGCGCGCTCAAGCAGACGGGAGTGAAGATAGAATACATCCCCAGGGAATGCTTCACGGCCCGGCGGACGGCGAAGAAGCAATGACAGCTCACGGTAAGCGGCCGCTTGTTTGGATAAATCATCATATACGACGAGAACGTGCTTGCCGTTGTACATGAATTCTTCACCCATTGTCACCCCTGCATACGGTGCAAGGTACAGAAGCGGAGCCGGCTGTGAAGCGGACGCCGTCACGACAATCGTGTAATCAAGCGCGCCATGCTTACGAAGTGTTTCCACTACGCCGCGCACTGTAGATTCTTTCTGGCCGATCGCTACGTACACACAGATCATGTCTTGATCTTTTTGGTTTAAGATTGTATCAATCGCAACAGATGTTTTACCTGTCTGACGGTCACCGATAATCAGCTCACGCTGTCCGCGGCCGATCGGAATTAACGCGTCGATCGCTTTGATACCCGTTTGCAGCGGCTCATGTACCGATTTACGGTCCATTACGCCTGGAGCCTGGCTTTCGATCGGACGTGTTTTGCTTGTCAGAATCGGACCCAGTCCGTCTACCGGCTGTCCGAGCGGGTTGACGATACGTCCGATTAATTCTTCACCTACAGGAACTTCCATGATGCGGCCCGTTCTTTTGACCTCATCACCTTCACGGATATCTCTGTAAGGTCCTAAGATAACGATACCTACGTTGGATTCTTCAAGGTTTTGAGCCATACCCAAAACGCCGTTTGAAAACTCAACAAGTTCACCGGCCATACAATTGTCAAGGCCGTGCACACGCGCAATACCGTCTCCGACTTGGATGACTGTACCTACGTCATGAACTTCAATTTCAGATTGGTAATTTTGAATTTGCTGCTTTATCAGCGTGCTAATCTCTTCAGCTTTGATGCTCACTTAGGTTTCACCCCTTCTATCGATTTCCTCCGGCAAGTTGACGTTCCATGCGCTCAAGCTTTCCGCTTACGCTTCCGTCATAAATCCGGTTTCCAATGCGGACTTTAATGCCGCCTATTAAATCCGTCTGCACTTCATTTCTGATTCTGAGCGAAGCGATTCCGGCTTTTTTTGCAAACACTTGAGACAATGATAACATTTCCGCTTCTGACAGCGGTTTTACTGAATAAACAACCGCGTCCTCTGTCTGACGGGCCTGATTGGCAAGTTTGATAAACTCGTCTGTGAGATCAGGCACAATCGAAGACCGGCGGCGGTCAATCAGAAGAAAAATCGTATGCAGCACAGACTCAGACAGTGCGCCGAACGATTGCTGAATCAGCTCTTTTTTCTTAGCGGCCGATACCTTCGGATGGCTTAACACTTCCTGTAATCCGGCTTCGTTCCGAAACACTTCTTTTAGCACGGTAAGCTCTTCTTCGATTTCATTGATTTGAGAAGTCTCAACGGCAATGTCGAAAAGCGCTGACGCGTATCGTTTAGAGACAGCAGATCCACTCATCGGCTTTCTCCTACCTCTTTAAGATAGTCCTGAATCAGTTGTTCCTGGGCTTGTTCATCAAGCTCTTTTTCAATCACTTTCGATGCGATTAAGACAGAAAGTGATGCGACTTGCTCGCGAAGTGCGGAAACCGCTTGTTCTTTTTCTTTGACAATTTCGGTTCTCGCCGCTTCTTTCAATCTTTCAGACTCGGCGCGTGCAGCCTGGATAATGTCTTCCTTCTGCTTTTCACCCAGTTTTTTCGCATTTTCAATGAGTGATTGTGATTCCTGTTTCGCTTCTTTTAAAAGAACGCGCTGCTCTTCAATCAGCTTCTGCGCTTCTTTATTTCTTTCTTCAGCGGACGTAATTTCGCCGGCGATATGATCTTCACGCTGTTTCATTATATTTAATAGCGGTCCAAGAGCGAATTTCTTGAGAAGCGCTAATAAAACTAGCATAGCTAACAATTGGAATAGGATATCTCCGCCGTTAAACGACAGTCCTAATTCAAGAGGTAATTGAGACATCTACTACGGCAACTCCCTTCTGCAGGTTTTCTCTGCTGATAAAAAGCCGTTTCGGGACGGCCTGCTTATCAGACATAAAGCAATGGCGAAGGTTCTCTTAGAGTGATCTTCGCCATTTTTAGTTCATATAAGGCTTTTTTGCTTAGCCAAAGAACGCTAAGAACGCGATAACGACAGCGATAATCGGAAGGGCCTCAACCAATGCGATACCCATGAACATAAGAGTTCTAAGTTCTTTTCCTGCTTCCGGCTGACGGGCAATTCCCTCTACCGTACGTGAAACGATCAGACCGTTACCAATACCTGCACCAAGTGCACCTAAACCGATTGCAATTGCAGCTGCTATTAAATTCATGAAAAAGTTCCTCCTTTAAAATGTTATCCGAATGGATATATGATTTTAATGATCATGACTGATTTTGTGTGACATGTACACCATCGTCAGCATCGTAAAGATAAATGCCTGGATGGTACCGATGAACAAGCTGAACGCCTGCCATGCAAGCATCGGAATAATGGCTCCGACTGTGCCGACCAAACCGAGAAAGAAACTGTTTGAGTAGAAATTCGTCGCCAGATTCGCAAGCAGGCCAAGAAGAATTTCCCCGGCGAAAATGTTACCGTAAAGACGAAGTCCGAGTGTCAGCGTATTCGCAAACTCCTCAATGATCTTCATCGGGAACATAAGCGGAACCGGTCTGAGGTAATCCTTAGAGTATTCCTTCAAACCTTTCATCTTCACGCCGTAATAGTGCGTTAACGACACAACCATAACGGCTAGAGTCAGAGTAATAGCCGGATCGGCCGTCGGTGATTTCCACCAAAGCTCGTGTCCGACCGTTACAGAAAACGGCAGCCCCAGCATATTTGATACAAATATGTACATCAGCAAGGTTACACCAAGCGCCAAGAAGTTAGCCCCTGTTTTTAAATCCATTGTACTGCCTATAATATTGCGGACAAAATCAACAATCCATTCCATGAAGTTCTGGGCTTTTCCCGGACGGATGGACAGCGTTCTCGTAGTGAGAATCGCAATCAGCAGCACAATCACACTTGCCACAGTAATCATCAGAATGTTTGTCAGATTAAAAGTAAGACCAAACAAATCAATAGTTCTGTAATCGTGATTCAATGGGTTTTCACCTCTCTTCCATTGATGAACGTTTGAGCTGAATAATGGAATCTATCATAATGACGGGATAAATTGTCATTAATCCAATAATCACACTTGCCACACTGACTTTATCGGGATATTTAAAGGCGACAGCCATCGCAAGTATCGCATTGCACCAACGCGCTGCGCTCCCGAGTGATCGTATGGACTTTCCTTTCGCCACGGCCTTGTCAAAAGCATTCATTCTTCTGGTCAAGAGCCACAAATTAAACAAACTGAAAACAGTTCCCAAAAAGAGGCCTAAAAAAACAGTTTTATACGCCGTAAGACCATATCCCAGCAAATAGATTGCTAAGATTACAAATACATATCTCCGTTGTCTGCTGAATGTAAGATTGGGATCGTCCATCAACTATCTGTCTCCTGATGAAAATGTAATATAATTCCTGGATACGGCAAAACATGCGGTTAACCCTTGCAGAAGGCCTTTTTTGTCCGCAAAACGGCCTGTTCGAAAAAACCACTCATCCTCCTGATGCCACGGGATGCTGTTTCATTCGCTTAGATAAATCCTCATATAACGGGTTTTTTGGAGGATTTAAAATGAGGATGGATACTAGAAATGAAAGGAATGAAAACCTTCTCATAATACCCTCGTTTAGCATACAATAGCCCCTAACATGTGTCAATCTGTTTAAAGTTAAAAAACTTTTTATACCGGAAGCATACACAGAATGTTCACAATTTCACCTATAAATGTATGAACTCTGCCCATTCAGCAAATATCTGGATAAAAAAAGAAAACCCCTGAATGAGGTTTTCCGATTTATTTGGTTCCGTACAGTCTGTCACCCGCGTCACCGAGGCCCGGAACGATATAGCCTTTTTCATTCAGTTTTTCATCAAGGGCGGCGATGTAAATATCAACGTCAGAATGATGTTTCTGCAGTTCTTCCACGCCTTCCGGAGCCGCTACAAGACACATAAAACGAATGTTTCTCGCGCCGCGCTTTTTCAGGCTGTTTATCGCTTCCACCGCAGAACCTCCCGTAGCAAGCATCGGATCCACGACAATAAATTCGCGTTCTTCTACATCAGAAGGAAGCTTGACATAGTATTCCACCGGTTTTAAGGTTTCCGGATCACGGTATAATCCGACATGTCCCACTTTAGCGGCCGGGATTAATTTCAGCATGCCGTCAACCATTCCGAGACCCGCTCTCAGGATCGGCACGATACCGAGTTTCTTCCCTGAAATCACTTTGGATGTCGCTGTTTGAACAGGTGTTTTCACTTCCACTTCTTTAAGAGGAAGATCACGTGTAATTTCAAACGCCATCAGAGACGCGACTTCGTCCACAAGGTCTCTGAAATCCTTTGTGCCTGTATTTTCATTCCGAATATATGTCAGCTTATGCTGGATTAAAGGATGATCAAATACGTAAACCTTTCCCATACTGTGTTCAGCTCCTTTTTTGTTGTCCGAGTGACTTTTTCACACTTCTATTGATTCTACAGAAAAAGACAAACAGTTTCAAGAAAATCATAAAAAAACCCGCCGGATTAAGGTTCCGGCGGGTTTCTTCCTTATTAATAGTCCAGTTCTTTATATAAAGGAAACTTTTCAGTCAAGACAGATACGCGCTGTCTCGCTTCTTCAAGTTTTGCTTCGTCTTCATGATGTTTCAGCGCGAGGCCGATGATGGCGCCGACTTCTTCAAGCGCGTCACCGTCAAAGCCGCGGCTTGTCACAGCTGCCGTACCGAGGCGGATTCCGCTTGTGACGAACGGTTTTTCCGGATCGTAAGGGATCGCGTTTTTATTAGATGTAATGCCGATTTCATCAAGAACGTGTTCAGCGACTTTTCCGGTCAGTCCGAGAGAACGGAGGTCGACAAGCACAAGGTGGTTATCCGTTCCGCCTGATACGAGCTGAATGCCCTCTTTGTTCAGAGACTCAGCCAGGCGCTTCGCGTTCGAGATGACGTTTTGCGCATATGTTTTGAAATCATCTTCAAGCACTTCTCCGAAAGAAACGGCTTTGGCCGCGATGACATGCATAAGCGGTCCGCCTTGGATTCCCGGGAAAATGGATTTATCAATCTTTTTGCCGAACTCTTCACGGCAAAGGATCATTCCTCCGCGGGGTCCGCGAAGTGTTTTGTGAGTCGTTGTCGTTACAAAGTCAGCGTAAGGAACCGGATTCGGATGAAGACCGGCTGCGACAAGACCCGCGATATGCGCCATGTCTACCATGAAGTAAGCGCCGACTTCATCAGCGATTTCGCGGAATTTTTTAAAGTCGATCGTGCGGGGGTACGCGCTCGCTCCGGCAACGATGAGTTTCGGCTTATGCGCCAGCGCTTTTTCACGCACATCTTCATAATCTATATATTGCGTGTCTTTATCGACACCGTATTCTACAAAGTTGTATTGAACGCCGCTGAAATTAACCGGGCTTCCGTGTGTTAAGTGGCCGCCGTGGGAGAGGTTCATCCCGAGCACCGTGTCGCCGTGCTCTAAAATCGTGAAGTAAACAGCCATGTTCGCTTGAGCGCCTGAGTGCGGCTGAACGTTTACATGCTCAGCTCCGAAAATCTCTTTCGCGCGGTCGCGGGCGATGTCCTCGACGACATCAACATGCTCACAGCCGCCGTAGTAGCGTTTGCCGGGGTAGCCTTCAGCATATTTGTTTGTTAAAACAGAGCCTTGCGCTTCCATTACCGCTTCCGTCACGAAGTTTTCAGAAGCAATTAATTCGATCTTAGTCTGTTGACGCTTACGCTCATCTTTGATGGCGTTAAACACTTGTTTGTCTTGTACAGGTAAATGTTTCATCAGCGAGATCCTCTCCTATCCGTTTCCTGTTCTTTATTTTTACCACCCTTATTGTACATGGTTTTTCAGGTGAATGTAACAGCTTATTTAAAAAAATCACAAAATTTAATTAGAAAACACGAACATTATACAGTAAAAGTATTTTCATCATTCGCATTCATAAACGGCGCGAATTCCGCCTATCAGCTTCAGCCTTGTCCGGGCCATCGTCACATGTGCTTCTCCAAGCTCACGGCTTGATATCCGGACAGGGACGGCAACGGGTTTCAGATGCATGCCGATGAACGTATCGCCGATGTCGATCCCGGCGTCAGCCTGAATCGATTCGGCGAGCACGGGAGAACGCATCTGCCGGTATGCATAAGAGGCCATCGCTCCGCCCGCTTTCGGGACGGGGACGGCTGAAACAATGGGGAGCCTGAACCGCTCGGCCGTTTCCGCTTCAATGACAAGCGCCCTGTTTAAATGCTCGCAGCATTGAAAAGCAAGATGCACACCCGTTTTTTCCTTAAACCGGTTAAGTCCGCCGTATATCAATTCAGCCCAATCCCCGCTTCCGGCGGTGCCGATCCGGCTTCCGGCGGCTTCACTTGTACTGCACCCGATCACCAGCAGACTGCCGTCCGTCAGTCCTGCCTGCTCTTGAAACTCAGTCAGCATGTCCGTCCATTTTTGCTTCATCTCTTCCATTGTCCAGCACCTCTTACAGATTTTTTTCTTCGTAATCTGCGATTTTGCCGATCCGCCGTTCGTGGCGGCCGCCCGTAAATTCAGTCGTCAGCCAGACTTTTGCGATTTCGCGCGCCAGCCCCGGGCCGATGACGCGTTCGCCCATTGCAAGAACATTCGTGTCATTGTGTTCACGCGTCGCTTTTGCGCTGAAGGTGTCATGGGCAAGCGCACAGCGTATGCCCTTTACCTTATTTGCGGAGATGCTCATGCCGATGCCTGTGCCGCAAATTAAAATTCCCCTGTCAGCTTCGCCGTTCACCACTTTTTCCGCTACCGGAAAAGCGTAGTCTGAATAATCGACAGAGCCGGCGCCGCATTCACAGCCCATATCAATGTATTCAATCTGCAGTTCATCCAAAAGACTTTTTATTTCTTCGCGGATATGGACGCCGCCGTGATCTGACGCAATAGCTACTTTCATTCATTTACCTCCTAGGTGTGGCTGGGCGAAGACAGCCCAGTGTGCTTGTCCTTTTTATTACGAAATCCGTTGATTTCATTCTACTCTTTCACATTCGTTTTGCAAATGACCTGTTTGCAGATTTTCTGACAGATTACTTGCTTTTTCCGTCAAGCAATTGATCAGCCAAAAGGGTCAGCAGCTCCTCCAGTTCGTCCCGCGTCTGTTTATAAACATCAAGCGGACCGCCGAACGGGTCAGAGATATCGCCGTTTTCCCCCGTTACGTATTCTTTAATGGTAAAGACTTTGCCCTGACTGTTTTGATATCGGCCTTCAATCAGCTGTTTGTGCTGTTCCGTCATCGCCAGCACCAGATCAGCCGTCTCGATATGTTCTTCCGATAAGGGAGATGAACTGTGATTGAGAGCGATCCGTTTTTCAAACAGCGCTTCCACGGCATGGGCTGACGCTTTTCCGTTCGGAGACGCGAATACGCCGGCCGAGCTTACGCTGACGTCCAGCCCTTTCGTTTCTGCAATGGATTTAAAAAGAGCCTCAGCCATAGGACTGCGGCACGTATTGCCTGTACATACAAAGATTATTTTCATGTCCGTCACCTCTTACTGCCTATTATAAATGAAGAAAAAAGAAACGGCATCTTCGTTTCTTTTTTTACGTATCTTATACCGGTAAAAGCAGTTTCAGCCCGAATCCGATCAAAATGGCTCCGCCGAGCGCTTCGCTGTACGAGCCGAGCCACGACTGCACCTTTCTTCCCGCCAAAAGGCCCGCCCATGTTAAAACGGTGCTGAAAACCCCGAACAGCGTAACGGCCAGAAACGGATTGGAACCGTTCATCCCGAGACTGAGCCCGACAGAAAAGCTGTCCAGACTGACACCGACCGCAAACAGCAACAGTCCCGAGCCTGCCGGAGATATGAGCGGCCCGTCTGATTGTTTAAACGCGGCGATGATCATCTGCACCCCTAAAATGAAAAGAAGAGATCCGCCGATGTAAACGGCGAGCATCCCCAGAAAACCGGACAGCAGATGCCCGGCCGCCATTCCCGCAAGCGGCATCATGACATGAAACAGCCCGATGACAACCCCTATATGAAAAATTTGTTTTTTCTTCAGCTGAATCATTCCCATTCCGAGCCCGACGGAAAAGGCATCCGTCCCTAAAGCAAATGCCATGATGCTTAAGGAGACAAGTTCCCCGATGAATAGATTCGACATGAAATAAAAACCCCCTTGGACGTGCCCGCTTGTTTAGCTTATGCATGTCCGATAGGGGGTAGAACAAGTTAATGGATAACGGTGCCGCCTGCGGCTTTCATCAGCCTGTTCATAATGGCAAGCCCCACTCCGGTATCCGGAAAGGACTCAGAAATAATCATGTCCACTTCCGCTTCATCAAAACTGCGGAGCGCATCGTATAAGGCGGACGCCACTGTTTCAAGGTCGGCGCGTCTGCCGCAGACCTTGATATAATCAGCCTGGTAACTATCGGCGTTCTCTTCTGTTGTCAGAATGCCGATTCGTTTCCCCCGGCTTTTATATGCGTCTGCCAGTTCTTGAATTCTCCGGGCGCCGCCGTCGGCAATAGCCATCGGCGCAGAAGGCGCGTAATGTGTATATTTCATACCGGGAGAAATAGGAACCTCATCTTCTTCGGTCAGCCCTTTATCCACAAGAACCGGACCGGCGGCGGATTCAATCTGCTCTTTTGTCACGCCGCCCGGACGAAGCAGCACGGGCTGTTTCCCCGTACAGGACAGAACGGTTGATTCCACTCCGATTCCCGTCGCGCCGCCGTCCACAATACCGGCAATGCGGCCGTTTAAATCATGGGCTACATGCTCGGCCTTCGTCGGGCTCGGTTTTCCTGATAAATTGGCGCTCGGCGCGGCGATCGGCAGTCCGGCCGAGCTGATGAGGGCTAATGCTACCGGATGATCAGGCATTCTGACCGCTACCGTCTCAAGTCCCGCGGTGACACGGGGTGACAGCACACCGGGCTTACACGGCAGAACAAGGGTCAGCGCCCCCGGCCAGAATAGCTTCATAAGCTTTTTCGCCGTCTCAGGAATATGGCTGATAAAACGATCAAGCTGGCTGATATGGGATATATGCACAATCAGCGGGTTATCGCTCGGCCTTCCTTTCGCCTCATATATTTTCGTTACGGCTTCCGTATTTTCAGCGTTAGCGCCCAGTCCGTAAACGGTTTCTGTCGGAAAAGCCACAACCTCATTCTGCCGCAGCAATTCCGCGGCTTGTGTAATCTGGGGATCGGTTGTGGATAATTCTGCGGAACAATCCACAAACCATCTTCTTGTTTTCATGTAGAACCAAACTCCTTATTTTAAAGCGGTAAAACTTTATTTTCTCTCGTGTATTCCTTTTGAAAGTATAAAAGATGTCCTTTAATAAAACAAGTGTTATCCACAAACTGTGGACAACACTTTTTAATAAGTGGATAACCTTGTGTATAAGTTAGATCAGGCAGAGGTTTTCACCATTAAAAACGAACCTTCTGTGCATAACGAGTTGCGGAAATGTTCGGACGTATACAGTTCATCAGGCGCATCGGCGCACGCTTCAAATCCCATCACATTCAGAAACTCAGCAGATGAGGGCTGATTGGCGACTAAGTAGACATCTTGAATCTCATGTTTTTTGCACAGCACATCCATACTTTGAAACAGTGTAACGATATGGCTTTGATTCAGCCTGTCCGACATGACGAGTGAACGGAGAAGCCCTTTTCCGCCGCTGAATTTTTCGATCCCGAGACAGGCGGCAATCATTTTTTCGCTGTCTTCCAGTACGATAAACCGGCTGATCTGCTGATCGATTTCCGCATGTGCCGTATCAGCCTTTTTCAAAAAGGCCTCCAGCGCCTCCGCATCTTGATCTCTTGCCACTCTCAGCTGATAAAACATATATTTCCCTCCGTTTCGATCAACTCTTTCTTCCAATCTATGAATCGAATCCGGATTTATGCCTTTTACTTCAGGAAAATAGATCTGAAATCCAATCGACGAGGAAAAACTTCACTTCGGTATCATCGTCATCTTTATTTTCTTTCTTCGCTTTATCAGCCTTTGCTTTTACGTCATCCAGCACTTTTTTAGTCTGTTTCTGCGTTTCTTCCTGCTTCTGTCCGCCGTCTTCCTGATCTTTCACCGCTTCGCCGTTTGAGAAATCAAGGAAGCACAGCGGCGGAAACAAGACGCACCACCAGTTGGCGCCCTCGCCATTGCCGAGTGTAATTAAAATCGCTTCATATTTTCCGGCCGGATAGACCATATTGCCGTAGAGCTTTGTCGGAAACGAGATTTTATTGAATTGAACTGAAACGGATTGATGCGCACCCTTTTCTTTCATCGTCTGTTTGGCGATTTCTTTAATTTCAGGAAGCTTCGAACGAATGAGCCGCCGCGCTTCTTCAATGGAAGTGATATCTTTCACCCAGTCCGTAATTTGCTTGTTTACAGCATCTCTGATCTGGCGCTTGAGCTTTTGATCCTCATCGTTATCACTGTTGGCCAAAATTCTGAGCCGGATCGCTTCATCCGGTATGACGACGGGCTCATCGGCTGATGCCCGCGCCGTTTCTTCTTTTGTCAAACCCGCAAGCGCTCCTGATAATAAAAGAAAAATATATATGCAGATCATCATTGTCTGTTTCATCGGTCCCCACCGTTCCTCTCCGTGCTTTTTTTATCTAGTCCCATTATGGACATGACGGAAAAGGTTTAAACCAGCGGGAAGAAAAAAATCTAGCAAGCTGATAATCTGCATTGACAGATTCAAAATATGGTACGATATTATTTTGATAGGAGGTTTTCAGATGAAATATAATTACACCGTGCTGCTGTCGGCGGCATGTATGTCTGTCATTTATTCTATTTTGTATGTTCATCAATTCATTATCGCGGCTTTCATTTCGATGGCGTTTTATTTTTTGTTTCCTTATTTGATTTTTGCGCTGCCGCTTCAATACTTTCTGAATAAAAAGCCGAAGAGATTTCATCCGCTGTATTTTCTTTATTATTTAGGGGTGTCATTCATTGCAAACGGGATCATCTTCGGTCTTTTGCAGCCGTCAGGCCAATCTCTGTTTTCTAATTCAGCCTTTTATATCTTTGCGGTTTTAACAGCCGTCGTCTATTGGGTATGGGATTCCGTATTGCTGCAAAGACAAAATCCGGCTACAGAAGCGTAATCAGCAGACAGCCGGCTGAAGGGAGAGCGGAGCAAAAGAAAACGGCGGCCATCTTTAAACGGGCGTGCCGTCCTTCTTCTGTTTCAGAATGATAATTGGCCCGCTGCTCCGCTCCGCTTACGGCCAACCCGGAAACGATGATCGCTGTGACGATAAGAACAGCCGTAACGGCGCCGAAAATGATATCAACGCCAAACGGCAGAACAACCCCCGCCGCATAAGCTGCGGCGGCGAGTATACATCCGAAGGCGAACGCTTTTTTCAAGGCGGATGCCCCTTTCATTTTCTTTCCATTGTAACAAAAGCCCGCCGTGTGCGTCACCGGCGGGCTTTTTTCATGATGTGATGACCGCGGATACGGTTCTGTCTTTTCCGTTGATGTCCTGTACGACTTCCACTTCCGCATTCGGAAAGGAATGACGGAACAGGTCTTTCACGGCTTTCCCCTGATTATATCCGATTTCAAAGACGACAAGCGCTTTATCTTTCATGACAAGAGGCAGCTCCTCCATAAACCGCTTGTAGAATTTCAAACCGTCACCGCCGTCCGTAAGAGCATGAAGCGGCTCATGGAAACGGACGATATCCGACAAATCCGCCATTTCTTCTTCAGAAATATACGGCGGATTGGAAACAATAATATCCGCTTTTTTCCCTGATGAAATAAAAGGAGTTAACAGATCTCCCTGCAAAAAACAGACGTCCGCTCCGAGGTTTTGCGCATTTCTTTCCGCCACCTGCAGCGCTTCTTTTGAAATATCCGAAGCCGATACTGAAAAATGTCCGCATTCAAGGGCGAGCGTCACCGCAATGGCACCGCTCCCCGTACCGATATCAATGACGTTCAGTCGTTCTGCCTCGGAAAATACCCGCTTTTGTCTGTCCAGCAGATGAAAGACGACTTCTTCCGTTTCCGGACGCGGAATGAGAACATCGTCATTCACAAAAAATTCCCTGCCGTAAAACTGTTCTTTCCCGATAATATATTGAATCGGAATACCTTCTTTATGCATCTCCACGTGCCGCCTGAATCGATAAAGCTCGTCCTCGCCGACGGCCTCCTGCAGACTTGCGAGAAGCTTGCTCCGGTCCATTCCGGTATCATTTAACAACAGCAGCTCGGCCGCGTTTTTTTCTCTTCCCGCTTCGGTTAAATAAGAAGAAGCCCAGCTTAGGGCTTCAAAAACGGTCTTCATCTTAATTTTCCGCCTGCTGGAGCTTGCTTGACTGGTCTTCTACGATTAACGCTTCAACCACTTCGTCAAGCTTGCCTTCCAGGATTTGATCCAGCTTTTGAATCGTCAGGCCGATGCGGTGATCCGTCACACGGTTTTGCGGGAAATTGTATGTGCGGATACGCTCGGAACGGTCGCCTGAACCGACGGCTGATTTACGGGTCTGATCATATTCAGCCTGAGCTTCCTGCTGGAATTTGTCATAGATTCTGGCGCGGAGCACCTTCATCGCTTTTTCTTTGTTTTTAATCTGAGATTTTTCATCCTGACAGGAAACGACAACACCAGTCGGTAAATGCGTCAGGCGTACGGCCGACATCGTCGTGTTTACGCTTTGTCCGCCCGGTCCGCTTGATGCGAATGTATCGACGCGGATGTCTTTTTCGTGAATGTCCACTTCTACTTCTTCCGCTTCAGGAAGACACGCCACCGTCGCCGTGGATGTATGAATACGGCCGCCTGATTCCGTTTCCGGAACACGCTGTACGCGGTGCGCGCCATTTTCATACTTCAGCTTAGAGTATGCGCCTTTTCCCGTAATCATAAAGATGATTTCTTTGTAACCGCCCGTTCCGGTAACGTTTGCTTCCATGACTTCAGTCTTCCAGCCTTGGATTTCGGCATAACGGGAGTACATTCTGTAGAGATTTCCCGCAAACAGCGCGGCTTCTTCTCCTCCCGCTGCTCCGCGGATCTCCATGATTACGTTTTTGTCATCGTTCGGGTCTTTCGGGATGAGGAGCACTTTCAAACGCTCTGATAAGGTTTCCGTCTCTCCCTGCAGTTCGGAGATTTCTTCCTTCACCATTTCTCTCATATCGGCATCAAGCTTTTCCTCAAGCATCGCTTTCGCATCGGCAAGCTGTTCTGATGCGTCTCTGTATTGTCTATAGACTTCAACGGTTTCTTGTATATCAGATTGCTCTTTCGAATATTCTCTAAGCTTTTTCGGATCGTTGACCACTTCCGGATCACTTAAAAGCTCATTTAATTTTTCGTATCGTTGTTCAATTGACTGTAAACGGTCTAACACGGTCTTCACCTCTGTTTTCCTGTGCGTAACATTCTCATTATAGTATAGGGCTTATCGCCAGTCAAAAGCAATTCGCCTCTGTTATACTGAAGCAAAAAAGGAGGGGCGGATATGCTGAAATCCATCCACCATATAGCAATCATATGCTCTGATTATGAAAAGTCGAAAGCTTTTTACACCGAGATTCTCGGCTTCGGCATTATAAAAGAAACATACCGAAAGGAACGGGAATCTTATAAACTTGATCTTGCGCTGGACGGCGCGTACGCGATTGAATTGTTTTCCTTTCCCGATCCGCCCGAACGGCCGACCAGACCGGAAGCCGCGGGTCTCCGGCATCTCGCTTTCACCGTAAACGATCTTGAAGCAGCCGTCAGAGAGTTAAAGGAAAAGGGCGTCGGCACAGAACCAATCAGAACCGATCCGCTGACGGGGAAACGGTTTACCTTTTTCTTTGATCCCGACAAGCTTCCGCTTGAATTGTATGAAGCGTAAGTTTTTTGAAGAAATGCCGCTTTCTTTGGCGAATTCCTTCTTGTTTTGTCTAACATGAAGGGAACGCCGCCTCATGGTCGAATACCTAGCAAAAAGGAGGTATGTGATCATGAATACAAACATGGCCGCGAAAGAGCTCGGCGTCTCCGCAAAAACGGTGCAAAGGTGGGTCAAGCAGCTGAATCTTCCGGCTGAACGGAATGAGCTCGGACATTATTCCTTTACACCTGAGGATCTTGATGTGCTGAAATCGGTCAAACGGCAAATTTCTGAAGGCACTGCCCTTCTGGACGTTCAAGTGCCCCGGCAGCCGAAAAAACGGACGGGCTTCATTTTGCAGCGTCCGAAAATCAATGGCGGCGCTGAACAAAGATTGGCAGAGCTGGAGCGCAAACTGGACATTCTCACGAAAGAGAAACAAGGTGAGAACCATCTGCTTTCAAGGATAGAGGAGCTTGAACGCCAGCTGAAACAAAAGGCGGATGAAGGGGTGTCTTATCAGCTTCTTCAGCACAGGCGGGAAATTGACGACCTCAATACCGAATTGCAGACATTGGCCTCCCGCATCCAGGAACTTGCCCAGACAGCTCCCCTCTCAGAAACAGCCGCTTCTTCAGAACATAAGAAACCCAGAAAAAAAACGAGATTTTCGCCTTTTAAATTTCAATTCTAACTAAAAAAGCTCCCTGAAACAGGGAGCTTTTGATTATGCAGTCAGCGCAATGATGATCGGCAGTGAGATGAGAGATAAAATCGCACTGATCACGAACGCGGACGCAGTTTCTTCCTCTTGTTTTTCGAAACGTGTGGCAATCATCGCCGCTACCGCAGATCCAGGGAATGCAACGAGCAATACCGCTTTAGTGATCTGGTCAGCCGGAAGTCCGACTGCAAGAGCGATCAAGTACATCAGCGCAGGCTGAACGGCAACTTTTAACAAAGCGATACCGAAAGCCGGCAGACTGAGCTTAATGTTGCGGATACCGACAGTTACACCGACGGCGAAGAGCGCAACACCTGATGTTGTGCTTCCGAGCTGATCAAGCATTTTTTCTCCCAAGCCAGGGAGTGTTACACCGCAGAGTACCAGAATGATACTGATAAGCGGTGCAGCCGCAAGCGGTTCGGAAAGACCGTGAAGAATAGACTTACCAGTCATTTTCCAGAAGTTCTCGTTTTCAGTGTCTTTTTTCTTAGATGACTCACCGACAGTAGCGATAATGATCGCAAGCGGGTCAAGGATGGCGTTAACCACGATACCCGTAACGGCGATAGGAATCGCTACTTCGCTTGCTCCGAATAAGCTTCCTAGTACGGGAATACCCATAAAAGCAAATGTCGGTTGTGCAGAGTTTAAAGAAAATACAGATGAATTCGTTAAATCATACTTGAAGATAAATTTGCAAACCAACAGAATGACGATAAAGAATCCGACAATCCCAATGATCAAAGCGACCATCAAAGGAACCTGTGATAAAAACGCACTTCTTGAAGTGGTTAAAATACTTGCGATAAAATGCGCCGGAAGCGCGTACTTCGTAACTAAGGTGCTTACCCCTTTTGCTGACTTCGCGTCATAACTTCCGAAGCGACCTGCGAACCATCCCAGCACGATCACGAAAAAGATCGGCGCCAGGAGGATTAAAATATCTAAGAAGCTCAAAATGTTCTCCTCCAAATCCTTAATGTCCGTATACTTTAGCCTTTACATAAAAGCTTTCCCTCGGACTGTAAAATTAATCGTAAAAATTATTTAGCGACAACTTGTTTATATTGCGGTTTCCACATTGCATCAAGAACGGCTTGTTCTACATTTTCAGGAATGCGGTTTGCCACGCCTTCTTTAATGGCAGTTTCCGCTACGGCGATCGCAACTTTAATTGAAACTTCTTGTAAGTCGCTCATGCTCGGCAGAAGGCCTGCACCCGGTGTTTCAAAATCAACGCTTTCTGCGATTGCGTCAGCAGTTGCCGCAAACATTGCAGGAGTAATCACTTTCGCTTCTACAACGATTGAACCGAGACCAAGTCCAGGGAACGCGAATGCGTTGTTAGATTGTCCGATTTCATGAGAAACGCCATTGTACTCTACATTGTCAAACGGGCTTCCTGTCGCCACAAGCACTTTGCCGTCAGTCCATTTGAAAAGATCGCTAGGAACGGCTTCAGCAAGCGGTGTCGGGTTAGACATCGGCATGATGACCGGACGCTCAACGTGTTTTGCCATTTCTTTGACGATTTCTTCACTGAACGCGCCGCTTTGGCCTGATGTACCGATTAAGATTGTCGGTTTCGCTTGACGGATCACTTCAATGAAAGGAATTTGTCCATTTTCATCGCGTTTCCAATCTTTAATTTCTTCAGCTGTGCGCAGGTACGGCTCTTGGAAATCAAGAATGTTTTCCATACCTTCAATTAACAAGCCTCTGTAATCCATTGTGTAGAACGCTTTGTTGGCTTCTTCTTCAGAAAGACCGGCAAGCACCATAGTGTCGCGGATTTGGTCAGCGATTCCGATTCCGGCAGATCCCGCACCGAAGACAACCACACGCTGGTCTTTAATAGACGCGCCTGTTTTCTTCATAGCCGCAAGCACACCTGCAAGCGTAATCGCGCCTGTTCCTTGAATGTCATCGTTGAATGTAAGAATTTCATGGTTGTATTTCTTCATGATATTGCGCGCGTTTTTGTTTCCAAGGTCTTCCCAGTGAAGAAGAGCTTTAGGGAAATATTTAAGCGCAGCTTTTACATAAGCGTCAACGAAAGCTTCGTAACGTTCGCCTTGGATACGTTCATGGCGGTTACCGATGTATAAAGGATCGTTCAGAAGTTTTTCATTGTTCGTACCGACGTCAAGAACGACAGGAATAACGCGGCTTGGGTCAATACCGGCAGCAGCTGTGTATACCGCTAATTTACCGATGGCGATGTTGATACCGCCTACACCCCAGTCACCGATTCCGAGGATGCTTTCTGAGTCTGTCGCAACGATCAGATCAATATCTCCGGCAGTGGCATGAAGGTTTTCAAATGCCTCTTCGATTCCTTCCACGTTATCGATAGAAAGGTAAATCCCTTGAGGTCTTCTGTACTCATGGCTGTATTCTTGAATCGCTTCACCGACAGTCGGTGTGTAAACAACCGGCAGCATTTCACGAAGATGGTTTTGAAGCAATTTAAAGAAAAGAACTTCGTTACGGTTTTGCAAATCATTCAAATACACGTTTTGGCGAAGGCGGTCCGGCTGAGCTTGAAACTGCTCGTATGCGCGTTTTGCCTGCTCATCAAGAGACAGAATTGTCGGAGGAAGCAGCCCGTCTAATCCAAGGCTTTTTCTTTCTTCTGCTGAAAACGCAACACCTTTATTTAAAGTAGGGATAGATAGAACTTCTTTTCCTCTTAAAGTAGTTTCTAAGTTGCCTTCCTTCGTTACTTTAATATTATTCAAGAAAATCTCCTTCTTTCTTCAAATAGTTAACAAAGTTAAGTAATTACCCATTTTGGCTAGTGTGATCGCGATCTGCTATATCTTTTTTTGACAATTATTCGAACAATGTCTCATAACTATTTACATTACTTAGTCATTTTATGCCTGTAAAAATGAAAATTCAAGAGATGAAAATTACTTAATTTTTTCATACTCTTTTTTAAGTTATTTAACTACAATTTTTGAAAAAACGTCAAAAAAACACCGGATTTTTTACCGATGTTTTCATGAAAAGGGTTATTTATCAGTCTGTTTTTTTCGGCACTTCGTGATGATGTCTGCATCTCGCTTCGTATGACTCCGATGCGCCGACTAAAATGACCGGATCATCATAGGAAGCGGGCTTCCCGTCAATCAAACGCTGCGTACGGCTTGCCGGCGACCCGCAAACGGAGCAGACCGCCTGCAGCTTCGTCACAGATTCGGCAACCGCCATCAGATTCGGCACCACGCCGAAAGGCTCTCCCCGGAAATCCATATCAAGTCCGGCCGCGATGACACGATAGCCTTTATCCGCAAGCGAGGATAAGTCGCCGATGATCGATTCGCCGAAAAACTGCACCTCATCTACCGCGATGACGTCCGTGCTTTCACTGATATGATCCCATATTTCAGCCGAAGACGAGATGACGTGGCTTGTCATGGATGTGCCGTTGTGAGAAACGACGGCCTCCTCACTGTAGCGATTATCAATGGCAGGTTTGAATACCTTGACCTCCTGCTTCGCATATGTCGCTCTTTTCACTCTGCGGATCAGCTCTTCTGATTTCCCAGAGAACATGCTGCCGCATATCAGCTCAAGCCATCCGCTTTGCTTCATTATGTACATAGGCTATCCGCTCCCCTTTTTTTCCTGTTTATGGACATAAAAAACAGGCAAGAAGCAATTCTTGCCTGCCTGTAAAATCTATTATTACTTAAGACCGTATTTTTTGTTAAAGCGATCAACACGACCATCAGCAGAAGCGAATTTTTGACGTCCAGTGTAGAATGGGTGGCATTCAGAGCAAATCTCAACGCGTACCTCTTCTTTTACTGAGCCTGTTTCAAATTCATTTCCGCAAGCGCATTTAACTGTTGCTTTTTTGAAATTAGGATGAATTCCTGCTTTCATTGTATCCATCTCCTTCCGCCCTGAATCCCGTGTGGAAACAGAGTTATTATTCCGGAGTAATCCGGAACGCATATGAGAGAATTATATCAGTCATTTACTGCATTTGCAAATACATTTTTTATCAGCGGCGGGCTGATGATGAAAGGTTTGCCTGCTTCCATTCTTGGTTGATCAGATCGAAGAATTCCTGATTCGTTTTTGTTTTTTTCATTTTTCTCATAAACTTCTCTGCGAAGTCCGGAGAATCAGACATCGATTTGCGGATCGCCCATAAACGGTCAAGATGCTCTTTCGGCACGAGCAGCTCTTCCTTCCGTGTGCCGGAGCGGCGGATATCGATCGCCGGGAAAATCCGTCTTTCCGCAAGAGAACGGTCAAGGTGAAGCTCCATGTTGCCCGTTCCTTTAAACTCTTCATAGATGACGTCATCCATCCGGGAGCCCGTGTCTACGAGCGCCGTCGCCAAAATGGTCAGACTGCCGCCCTCTTCAATGTTTCTCGCGGCACCGAAAAAGCGCTTGGGACGATGGAACGCAGCCGGGTCAATCCCGCCGGAAAGCGTACGTCCGCTTGGCGGGATAACGAGGTTGTAGGCCCGTGCCAGGCGGGTAATGCTGTCCATCAGAATGATAACGTCTTTTTTGTGTTCAACGAGACGCATCGCCCGTTCAAGCACAAGCTCCGCTACCTTAATGTGATTTTCCGGCACTTCATCGAACGTCGAGCTGACGACATCGCCCGCTACGGAACGTTCAATATCCGTTACTTCTTCCGGTCTTTCATCAATTAAGAGAACGATCAATTCAGCGTCAGGCTGATTTGTCGTAATGCTGTTAGCGATTTCTTTTAACAGCATGGTTTTACCGGCTTTCGGCGGCGCCACGATCAGACCGCGCTGGCCGAAACCGACGGGAGCCATCATATCGAGAATTCTTGTTGAGAGATAATTCGGTTTCGTCTCAAGCACCATTTGGCGGTCCGGATAAAGCGGAGTCAGCGCAGGAAAATGGACGCGCTCCTTCGCAGATTCCGGATCATCTCCATTTACCGCTTCAACGTGCAAAAGTCCGTAATAGCGTTCGTTTTCTTTCGGCGGACGCACCTTGCCGGATACTTTGTCACCGTTTCTTAAATCAAAGCGGCGGATCTGAGAAGCAGAAATGTAGATGTCTTCTGAGCTTGGCGAGTAATTAATCGGTCTGAGGAAGCCGAATCCTTCCGATTGGATGATTTCGAGCACGCCTTCCATAAACAGAAGATCCTCCTGCTCGGCGTTGGCTTTCAGAATGGCAAAGATTAATTCTTTTTTAGTCAGTTTGCTGTAGTAGGAGATTTTATAATGTCTGGCCAGTTCATATAGTTCTTTTAATTTCATATTTTCCAAAGAGGAAATAGATACGTCTTTCATAAAAACACCACGCTTTTCATAGTCAATGTATTGCTGTTTTCATTCAAATCGGCTGCTTCGCATGATTCCGCCAAAGCACATTCTTTTATAAAACGTTCAGGAACTTCTATCGGTAACACTTCCACCCATGATCGGCGCTTTTTTAAAAAAGGAATGTCTTAATGAGTTTTGAAGGAAGCGAGGACAAAAACTTGAGAAGATCAATATTTATATCGTCTGTATGCGGTAGAATTTGAAAATTTCCCAGTACTCAAAAGAAGGAATGATACAGAAAAATCGCAGCACTCTTTATTTTTACCTCATTTCAAAAAATTATTCAACTTAAATAATGCTTTGACATATAAATGATAGGGTTGACTCTTTATTGCAAAAGAAAAGCGGGACTTTCCGTCCCGCTTTTCTCTATTTATGGCCGGATCACAAGATTTGGTTTTTTCTTCAGGCTGTGTCTTCCGTCAACGAATCGGACCGTTCCTGATTTCGCCCGGATGACCAGACTTTCAGTCGTGCCGACGGAGCCTTTGAACTGAACGCCTTTCAGCAGCTCTCCGTCCGTGACGCCCGTTGCGGCAAAAATGGCGTCATCCCCTCTCACAAGGTCCTCCATCCGGAGCACTTTGGATACATCAAGGCCCATTCGCTCACAGCGGGCCTGCTCTTCCGCACTTTGCGGCAGAAGCCTGCCGATGATTTCGCCGCCGAGCGCTTTTAACGCAACGGCAGACAGCACGCCTTCAGGAGCCCCGCCTGAACCGAAGAGAATGTCTACTCCCGTATGGTCAAAGGCCGTATTGATGGCGCCCGCGACATCACCGTCGTTGATCAGTTTGATTCTGGCGCCCGCCTCACGCAATTCAGAGATGATTTTTTCGTGTCTGTCACGATTTAAAATGGTTGCCACGACATCTTCAATGTCTTTGTTTTTCGCTTTCGCAACGGCTTTTAAGTTATCAATGACAGGCGCTTCAATATCGATGCAGCCTACCGCTTCAGGACCGACCGCGATTTTTTCCATATACATATCCGGGGCGTTCAGCAGTGTTCCATGGTCGGCGACCGCGATCACCGTCAGCGCATTCCAGCCGCCGCTCGCTACGATGTTTGTGCCTTCAAGAGGATCGACGGCGACATCGACGCGAGGGCCGTATCCGTTTCCGAGCTTTTCGCCGATGTAAAGCATCGGCGCTTCATCCATCTCGCCTTCCCCGATCACGACCGTGCCTTTCATCGGCACCGTGTCAAACACGTCACGCATTGCGCTTGTCGCCGCATCATCAGCTTCATCTTTTTTCCCGCGGCCCATCCATCTGGCAGATGCTAAAGCCGCCGCTTCAGTGACTCGAACCAATTCCATCGATAAGCTTCTTTCCATTTCAACACGATCTCCTCTCAAAAGTCCGCATTTCTATGAATTTTGGAGCTGTTCTATCTCTTCGTCCGTCAGCCTTTGCCGCCAGATTGTGGCGCCCAGACCTTCGAGTTTTTTCTCAAGATTGCTGTAGCCGCGGTCTAAATGCTCGAGACCGGTAATTTCGGTTACGCCGTCAGCCATGAGTCCGGCGACGACCAGACAAGCGCCTGCACGCAGATCGCTCGCCTTTACTTTTGCGCCCTGAAGCTCGGCCGGACCGGTGATAATGGCCGACCTGCCTTCCACTTTCATGTTGGCCCCCATCCGTCTCAGCTCATCTATATGTTTAAATCGGGCCGAGTAGATGGTGTCGGTTACGACGCTCGTGCCGCTGGCTCTCGTTAACAGAGATGTCATCGGCTGCTGAAGATCAGTCGGGAATCCCGGGTAAACAAGCGTTTTTACGTCGACCGGTTTTATCTTCTTCTGCCCGCCGAGCATAAGAAGCTGATCGTCACTCGTCTCAATGTGAAAACCCATTTCCCTGAGCTTCGCCGTTAAAGACTCCAGGTGAGTCGGTATGACATTATCAATAATGACTTCTTTCCCCATCGCGGCGCCGGCGATCATAAAGGTGCCCGCCTCAATTCTGTCCGGAATGATCGTATGCCTGCATCCGTGCAGCTCTTTTACGCCGTCGATTCTGATTACATTGGTTCCCGCGCCTTTGATCTTTGCGCCCATGCTGGTGAGCAATGTGGCAACATCAATAATCTCAGGTTCCTTGGCGGCGTTTTCTATCACGGTTTTACCTTCAGCCAGTACAGCGGCAAGCATGATATTGATCGTCGCTCCGACGCTGACGACATCTAAATAAATCCGTGCGCCTCTCAGCCTTTCGGCGCGCAGATAAATCGCGCCTTGTTCATTGGTGACTTCCGCCCCAAGCGCTTCAAACCCTTTGATGTGCTGGTCAATCGGCCGCGGCCCGAGATGGCATCCGCCCGGCAGTCCGATGACAGCCTGTTTGAAGCGGCCCAGCATCGCGCCCATTAAGTAATAGGAAGCGCGGAGTTTTTTCACTTTGCCGTTGGGAAGCGGCATGCTGATCATCGGGGAAGGGTCGACGACCATTTCTCCTTTTTCAAAATGGACGTTTCCGCCGATTTCTTTCAGCAGGTCACGCAGCGTTTCAATATCTGAGATCTCCGGAAGCCCTTCGATCGTTACTTCGGAATTTGCCAGAATGGTTGCGGGTATCAATGCGACGGCGCTGTTTTTCGCGCCGCTGATATGTACGGTTCCGTTTAACGGATCGCCGCCGGCAATATTCAACTTTTCCATGATAGTCTCCTTCCATAAGAAGATAGCTGCGGAGCGTAAATAAAATGGCATTTTATTCTGTCTCTGCAAATAAAGCTCTTGTCCAAAATGTAGCCAATTCGAAGAGAAAGAATACAAGGACATTATAAAATAACAGGAAGAAAATAGCGAAGCTTTGCGGGGCATTTTTAACACAGGATGCACAGAGGCCCGCCGGGTTCACATTCCGGGGAAACACACTCTTCACTTTGATACTGAAGGCCCGCTGCCAAACAGGAAAACATAAGGGTGCGGCAAACGGATGCAACCGGTTTGCCGCCCTTTTCACCCTTATTTATTCCAGTCTGCCAAGAATTGCTCGATGCCTTTATCCGTTAACGGATGTTTCGCCAGCTGGTGAATGACTTTCAGCGGCATCGTACCGATATGCGCACCGCGTAAAGCGGCTTCAGTCACGTGCTGCGCATGACGGATGGAAGCTGCGATGATTTGTGTATCAATGTCATGAATGTCAAAAATCTGTCTTATTTCTGAAATCAGTTCAAGACCGTTATGGCCGATGTCATCCAGACGGCCTAAGAACGGAGATACATAAGTCGCCCCGGCTCTTGCCGCCAAAAGCGCTTGGTTGGCGCTGAAAATGAGCGTTACGTTTGTTTTAATGTTCAGGTCGCTCAGCGCTTTTACGGCTTTTAACCCTTCAGACGTCATCGGGATTTTCACCGTGATATTCGGTGCGATTTTCGCAAGTTCTTTACCTTCTTCAATCATCTCTTCAGCATTCAGGGAAATGACTTCCGCGCTTACTGATCCGCTCACGACTTCCGTAATCTCACGAAGTCTGTCATGGAAAGACACGTCAGCTTCTTTCGCCACTAAACTAGGGTTTGTCGTAACTCCGGCAAGAACGCCAAGTTCATAAGCTTCTTTAATCTCGTCAATGTTTGCTGTATCAATGAAAAATAACATAAGGAAAGCCTCCCCAGTAATAAATTTTCAGAACTGTAAAACATGATTGCGCTTTCTAAAGGTAAGACATAAAACCGCCTGTCAATCCTGTCAGGCGGTTTATGGATGTTACATTGGATTAAGCTTGGTTTGAAGAACCGAACTCACGCATTTTGCCGATAACCGTTTCTTTGATCGCTTCACGAGCAGGTCCAAGATATTTACGAGGATCGTATTCGTTCGGCTTAGCTGCCAATGTTTCGCGGACAGCTTTTGCAGAAGAAATTTGGTTTTCAGTGTTTACGTTGATTTTAGCCGTACCAAGTGAGATTGATTTTTTAATGTCGGCAGTCGGAATTCCTGTACCGCCGTGAAGTACTAACGGAAGGCCGGTTGATTTGCCGATATCTTCCATTTCTTTGAAACCGAGGTTCGGTTCGCCTTTGTAAGGGCCGTGAACAGAACCCAGTGCAGGTGCAAGGCAGTCGATGCCAGTGCGCTCTACAAGTTCTTGACACTCTTTAGGGTCAGCATAGATTACGCCTTCAGCAATCACGTCATCTTCCTGTCCGCCTACAGTTCCAAGCTCAGCTTCAACTGAAACGCCGTGGAAATGAGCAAGCTCAACCACTTTAGCTGTAGTTGCTACGTTTTCCTCAAACGGGTGGTGAGATGCGTCGATCATTACAGAAGTGAAGCCTGCATGAATCGCTTTCGCACAAGATTCAAAGCTTGAACCGTGGTCTAAGTGAATGGCGACAGGAACTGTCACTTTGTATTCTTCCATAAGAGCTTTAACCATGGCAACCACTGTTTTGAAGCCGCCCATGTAGCGTCCCGCGCCTTCTGAAACACCAAGAATAACCGGGGATTTTTCCTCTTCTGCTGCTTGTAAAATAGCTTGAGTGAACTCAAGGTTATTTAAGTTAAATTGTCCAACAGCATATCCTTTTTCTTTAGCTGTATTCAACATTTCCGTCATTGAAACTAAAGGCATGTCGAAAGTCCTCCTTATGTAGCCTGATTTGCTTCTTCTCGAAAAAAGCTTTCCACCTATAGCATGACCATAAAAACCTGTCATATGTAAAACAACAGATCGCTTTTTCTCCATCTCTAGGATACCAACTTTTCGACAAATCGGCAACACAATGACATAATTGTTTCTAATTTTATTAATTCGATTTTAGAGGTAAATATTTTTTCACCGCGTCTCTGATCTCATCAATGTCAAAAGGTTTCGCAAAATGGGTCAGCGCTCCGAGCTCTTTTGATTCCTTAATCATATCGAGTTCTCCGTAAGCGGTCATGATAATGACGCGTATTGATTCGTCGATCATCTTCATGCGCTTGAGAATTTCGATTCCGTCCATGCCGGGGATTTTCATATCTAAAAGCACGAGATCGGGCCGTTCTTTCGTTACGATGTCCAGCACCTGTATGCCGTTGGCGGCCTGAAACGTCTGGTACCCTTCTTTATGAAACACTTCATTGAGCAATATGCGTATACCGTATTGGTCATCTACGATTAAAATCTTTTCATTCATCATTTTACACCCCAATATTATCATTTTCGTCAAAAGGAAGCAGTTGTTTATGTATTCTGTTTGATTTTCACATTTCCTTTAATTATAATAGTCTACTTTCCGACATTTTCTGAGCATTTTCTCTTTTGTTGTATACTGTTCTTGTATGTGTAAAGGAGGTTTCACTCATGTTAAAGATATTTACGACGCAGCTTGCAGGCATTTTTTCCCGCATTCAGGATAAGGAATCCGAAGCAATAGAAGACGGCGCGCGCCTGCTGGCGCAGGCAGCCGTCAGCGGCCATACCATTTATTTATACGGCGCAAATGAGATGCAGGGCATTTTGTGCGAGGCGGAACTCGGCTCAGAACCGATGCCTTCCGTCAAAGCGTTTCCGGATACAGCCGATTCGATTACAGAAAGCGACAGGGTGCTGATGTTTTGTTCAGGTCCGGGCACGGCTGAAGAACAGGCGCTGGCTCAAAAGCTTTATGAAAAAGGGATCGGCCTCGTTGGCGTATCTCCTGTCATCAAAGATCAAACCGGGATTGAGGAATTTTGTGATGTTCATATTGACAGCAAATTAAAAATGCCGCTTCTGCCTGATGAAGACGGGACAAGATACGGCTTTCCTTCATTAATGACAGGCCTGTATGTCTATCACGCACTGTCCTTTACGTTAAAGGAAATGATGCAGGAATATGCCTGATGCAGAAAAAAGACTTGCCGCTTTTAAAGGAGGCAAGTCTTTTTTTATTACTTCTGTTCTGCAGCTTGTACGGAAGCGCCGATAAAGTCTTTGAATAAAGGCTGAGGTCTTGTCGGTCTTGATTTGAACTCAGGGTGGAACTGGCAAGCGACATACCAAGGATGATCTTTCAGCTCGATGATTTCCACAAGACGGCCGTCAGGGCTTGTTCCTGAGAACACAAATCCGTTCTCTTCCATTTGCTGTCTGTATTCGTTGTTGAATTCATAACGGTGGCGGTGGCGTTCGTATACCACTTCATCCGCATACGCTTCGAAGGCTTTCGTGTCTTCCTGAAGCTTACAAGGGTACAGTCCGAGACGAAGCGTTCCTCCGAGATCCTCGACATCTTTTTGTTCTGGCAGAAGGTCGATGATCGGATAAGGAGTGGACGGATCGATCTCCGCAGAGTGAGCCCCTTCCAGACCTAATACGTTTCGCGCATATTCAATGGATGCAATCTGCATACCGAGGCAGATGCCGAAGAACGGAATTTTATTCTCACGCGCATACTTGGCGGCGATGATTTTCCCTTCTACGCCGCGGTCTCCGAAACCGCCGGGCACGATGATTCCGTCTGTGCCGCTAGTCAGCTCTTGAATATTGCTTTCTGTCACTTCTTCGGCGTTAATCCATTTGATCTTCACATCAGCGTCAAACGCATAGCCGGCGTGGCGCAGTGATTCAACGACTGAAATGTAAGCGTCCTGAAGCTCGACGTATTTACCGACGAGGCTGATTGTAATGGTTTTAGACAAGTTTTTCACTTTCGTGACAAGGTCTTTCCATTCCGTCATATCCGGGTCTTTGCATTCTAATTTCATATGATCGCAGACAAGCTTATCGAGTCCCTGCTCCTGAAGGTTAAGCGGGATGGAGTAAAGGTTGTCCGCATCTTCGCACTCGATGACCGCTTTCGTGTCAATATCGCAGAAGAGCGCGATTTTATCTTTCATATCTTGAGAAATCGGCATTTCCGTGCGCACGACGATGATATTAGGCTGAATACCGAGGCTTCTCAGCTCTTTTACGCTGTGCTGCGTCGGTTTTGTTTTCAGCTCGCCCGCCGCTTTGATGTACGGAACAAGCGTACAGTGAATGTACATCACGTTTTCATGGCCGATGTCGCTTTTCATTTGACGGATGGCTTCAAGGAATGGAAGGGATTCGATATCTCCCACTGTTCCGCCGATCTCAGTAATGACTACATCTGCGTTTGTTTCTTTGCCTGCACGGTACACGCGGTCTTTCAGTTCATTTGTGATGTGCGGAATGACCTGAACCGTTCCGCCGAGGTAGTCCCCGCGGCGCTCTTTTTTCAATACGGCAGAATAGATTTTACCGGTCGTCACGTTGCTGAATCTGTTCAGATTAATGTCAATGAACCGCTCATAATGCCCTAAGTCAAGGTCAGTCTCAGCGCCGTCATCGGTAACGAATACCTCACCGTGCTGGTACGGGCTCATCGTTCCCGGGTCAACGTTGATATAAGGGTCAAATTTTTGGATGGTGACGCTCATGCCTCTGTTTTTCAAAAGGCGGCCAAGTGATGCAGCCACAATTCCTTTTCCGAGTGATGATACAACTCCCCCGGTTACAAAAATATATTTCGTCATTTCGTTTGCTCCTCTCTTCGGTCTGCGCTACATTCCTTAAAATGTGCCGTTTTATAGAAAATCATTTCACTAAAAACAAATGATGTGTAAAAGAATTTGGGAGATGAAAATAAGAAAGCTCCCTTTCAATTTCTTGAAAGGGAGCGTAGCACTCTTATGAATTCTCTTCTTTTTGAAGAGCCCAAAATACATACTACATAGTTCGACAATGAAAGTCAAGATCGTTTTGCTGATATAAAATCAGTCTTTGCGATCCTCTTCCTCATCATCATAATCTTCCTCATCTTCTTCAATCATCTCGTCTTCGATCTCAAGCTCGTCGTCATCTTCTTCATCGATATCTTCATCGTCAAAGCTGTCTGCTTCAAGGTCAATATCTTCTTCTATTTCATCGAGATCGATGTCATCTTCGTCAACTTCCTCGAATTCATCAAGGTCGAGATCTTCCTCAACGACTTTTTTCGCTTTTTTCTTTTTCGCTTTTACAGTCGGCTGTGTTTCTTCGTCCAGCTGATCGTACGGATACCAGCTGCGAAGCCCCCACGTCTGGTCTGACAGAGCAATAAAGCGGCCGTCAATGTTCAGGTCTGTATAAAATTGGGCGATACGGTCACCCAGTTCCTCTTTCGTAACACCGAGCAAGGAGATCATTTCATTCAGCAGCTCCTGGAACGGAACCGGTTTTTTATGTTCTGAGAAAATTTCGTGAGCGATTTCAACTAAAGCCATCTGCTTCAGCTGTTCCTGAGAATATTGTTTGATACTCAAGGTCGGACACTCCCTTTCTATTACTTATATGTATCTGTTTCTATCCTATAATAAGAACGAATTTGTATTGTTTTGTTCATAAACCATACCTCTCATTATAAACAAATTAAAACAGAATATGCTACCCTTAACAGCGTAATTTAAGAAATTTTAGAGCCGTCCCTTCATAAATCGGCTGATGTGCGAAAACAAAGCCGCCGGCATATGCGCCGGCGGCCCGCTTCTTTCTATAAAGACTCTTGTTTTTCGGCGCCGAATACAGACATGGCGAGCAATTCACTGACATCATAAGTGCCGATCGCGTCTTCGGCTTCTTTCGCTTTCGTACCGTCACCGAGCATGGTCAGACAGTAAGGACAGCCGGAGCTGATGACCGTCGGACTGACAGAAAGCGCCTGCTCAGTCCGGGCCGTGTTGATTCTCGCTCCCGTTTCTTCTTCCATCCACATGAGCCCTCCTCCGGCGCCGCAGCACATCCCGTTTTCGCGGCTGCGCTCCATTTCCTTCAATTGAACGCCCGGAATGGCTTTTAAGATCGCTCTCGGCGGCTCATACACTTCATTGTATCTTCCTAAATAGCACGAGTCATGGAAGGTAATCGTTTCATTCACCGGGTGAAGCGGTTTTAGTTTCCCCTGTGACACAAGCTCGGCTAATAATTCAGTATGATGATAGACTTCGGCCCGGAATCCGAAATCAGGATATTCATTTTTGAACATATTATAGGCGTGCGGATCAATCGTGACGATTTTTTTGATCCCGTGTTTTTCAAATTCGCCGATGTTGTGTTCCGCCAGCTCTTGGAACAGAAACTCGTTGCCCAAACGGCGCGGCGTATCGCCTGAGTTTTTTTCCTTATTGCCGAGAATCGCAAAGGATACGCCCGCTTCATTAAGCAGCTTTGCAAATGAGACGGCAATCTTTTGGCTCCTGTTATCGTAGGAACCCATTGATCCGACCCAAAACAAATAGTCGAACTCTTTGTCTTGTTTTTTCATTTCTTTCACTGTCGGAATTTCTGTATCAGCCTGCTCCCGCCAGTTCTCCCGCTCTTTCCGGTTTAAGCCCCACGGGTTTCCCTGTCTTTCAATGCTAGTCATGGCCCGCTGCGCGTCGCTGTCCATCTTCCCTTCCGTAAGCACAAGATAACGTCGCAGATCGATAATTTTATCAACGTGTTCATTCATGACCGGACATTGATCTTCACAGTTGCGGCAAGTGGTGCACGCCCAAATCTCCTCTTCCGTGATGACCTCGCCGATTAAGCTCGGGTTGTAATCGATGGCTGCCGCCGCTTCACGCGATCCTCCCCCTGAGGAAGCCGCGGCGAGCTGATTCGCCTTCGTGTGCTGAAAAACGGGCGCGGGCACCCACGGAGATTTTGACGTCACGGCAGCGCCTTTTTCCGTCAAATGGTCTCTGAGCTTTAAAATGAGGTCCATCGGCGAGAGCATCTTGCCCGTACCGGAGGCCGGACACATATTTGTACAGCGGCCGCATTCGACGCAGGCGTAAAGGTCGACAAGCTGAGAGCGGCGGAAGTCTTCAATCTTTCCGACGCCGTAGCTTTCTTTCGACTCATCGGTGAAATCGATTTTTTCCAGCTTTCCTTTTGAATCCAGCCTGCTGAGGAACACATTCGCCGGACCCGCAATTAAGTGCGCATGCTTTGATTGCGGCACGTACACTAAAAAGCTGAGCAAAAACAACAGATGAAGCCACCATGAAACATAAAACACGGCGGCGGCCGCCGGCGCTGAAAGACCGCCGAGCACAAACGCAATGGAGGAAGCGATCGGTTCCGTCCAAGACAGAGAATGATCGTGCCATAAAAGGTTCATGGCGTTCCCGAGAAGCACCGTCACCATCAGTCCGCCGATAAACAGCAGGACAAGCCCCGCTTTAAACCCGCGTTTCAGTCTGACGAGTTTTTCAATGTAGCGCCGGTAAAACGCCCAGACTACGGCGACTAAAATCAGAAACGTGACGATTTCCTGAAAAAAGGTAAACGCCGGATAAAGCGGACCGAACGGCAGATGGCGGTCAGGAAGCAGCCCTTTCAGAATAAAATCAATTGCGCCGAACTGAACGAGTATAAAACCGTAAAAAAACAGAACGTGGATGATGCCGCTCTTTTTATCTTTCAGCAGTTTTTTCTGTCCGAACACATTCACCCATATCTTCTGAAGACGTTCTTTCAGGCGTTTATCAAATTCTTCCCTTTGGCCGAGCTTAATATAAGCGATCCTCGTTCTGATCAGGTAAACGAATAAATAAACGGCGTAAGCGGTTACAGCTGAAAATAGCAGCGCGTTTACCATGAGAAATGCGTTCATCTTGTCTCCCCCTTTGTTCTGATACCCCTCTTCATTGTCATATCTTTACTTTATCATAAATAATGAATGAGTGTTCAGTCAATAATTAAATTCACATTCTCAGGGCACACTACGAATACTTCGGAAAGGAGCGTCGGTATGAAGGTCATTTTTGTGTTGCTTGTCATTTTTATCATATTGATCGCACTTATGCTGCTTGATATGCTGCTTGGCCGGGCGGCGTACAAAAAACAGGCGTATGAGCCCGTTTTTGACCCGAAAAAGAGTGATATCACACTCATTCACTGCGGCAGCGAGCTTGTGCGGCAGATGACGGCTGATATCCGCCAAGCCGTCTCTTCTATTCATATGATGTTTTTTATTATGAAGAACGACCAAGTCAGCCATGAGATGTTTCATTTATTGAAGGAAAAGGCCCAGGCCGGCGTCTCCGTATATCTGCTGCTCGATTGGGCGGGCAGCCGCCAAGTGAAAAAGCCTTCCATTCAAACGTTGAAAAAAGCCGGCGTTCACTTTCATTTTCTAAATAAACCGGCATTTCCGTTTCTATTTTTCAGGCTGCAAAAACGGAATCACCGGAAAGTGACTGTCATTGACGGCAAAATCGGCTATGTCGGCGGTTTTAATATCGCTGAAGAGTACCTCGGCAAAAAAGCGAAGTTCGGAAACTGGGAGGATTATCACCTGCGGATGACCGGAGAAGGCACGGCGGATCTTCAGACTCTTTTTGTAAGCGATCTGAAACGAAACACCGGAAAAGCACCCGGATCACCCGGGGTTTATCCGGCATTATCCGAAGGGAATATCTCTCATAGGACATATGCGTCTGACGGTTTTTCGCTTGAATCGCATTATGAAAACTGCATCCGTAAGGCGGAGAAAAAAATCATTATCGGCACGCCTTATTATGTACCGAGCAAAAAGCTTCAGGAAGCGCTTATTTCAGCCTGCCGAAAAGGCGTCAAAGTCATCTTGATCGTGCCGATGAAGTCAGACCACCCGTTCGTTCGGGAAACAGCTTTTACCTATTATCCCGAGCTTCTGAAGGCCGGCTGCCTCATCTATCGGTATTATCAAGGCTTTTATCATGTCAAAGCTTTCATTATTGATGACCGCATCAGCATTATCGGCACGCCGAATTTTGATAAACGGAGTCTGTTCTGGAATGAAGAGGTGAATGTCATCATTCATGATGAAGCCTTTACAAAGGAAGTGCTTTCAACCATAAAGCAGGACATCGAAAAATCCGAGCTTCTCACATTAGAAAAAGTGAAACAGCGCTCCGTCAGACAGCTTCCTGCAGAATGGCTGGGAAAGGCCATATCTTACTTTTTATAAAGGAGAAACCATATGCTGTTCAGATTCGGATTCGTCGCAAACGCCATGCGCCTTTGGGACGCGTCCCCCGCAAAAACCTTAACATATGCGCGCTATACCAAGCTTTCCCGCAGTGAGCGGAAAGACGCCCTGCTTTCTGTGACAAAAGCAAATCTTACCAATACGCTGCGCACCATCCACTATGTGATCAGCCACGGCATCCCGCTGTACAGGTTCTCAAGCTCGATTGTGCCGCTCGCCACCCATCCGGATGTGCTGTGGGATTTTGTCACGCCGTTTCGCCAGGAGTTTCGTGAGATCGGCGGGCTGGTCAGAAAATATGATCTCAGAACGAGCTTTCATCCGAACCAATTCACGCTTTTTACAAGCCCGAAACAGGAGATTACCGCAAATGCGGTCAAGGATATGGCCTATCATTATGACATGCTGGACGCAATGGGCATCGCGGACCGTTCCGTCATCAACATCCATGTCGGAGGCGCTTACGGTGACAAACAAAGCGCGCTTGGCCGTTTCCGCGTGAATCTGAAAGAACTTCCCGATGTCATCAAACAGCGGATGACTTTAGAAAACGATGATAAAACGTATACGTCCGAGGAAACACTCAGTGTATGTGAACAAGAAGGCATTCCGTTTGTGTTTGATTATCACCATTTTTACGCCAATCCGACCGATGACGCTGATTTAGATGACATTCTTCCGCGGATGATCAAAACATGGCAGCGGATCGGCTTAAAGCCGAAGGTCCATCTCTCCTCGCCAAAATCAGAATCAGCCATACGCAGTCATGCGGACTATGTGGATGCGAATTTTATTCTGCCGGTGCTGGAGCGGTTTCGACAATGGGATACGGACATCGATTTTATGATTGAGGCGAAAGAGAAAGACCGGGCGCTGCTCCGGCTCGTCGAAGAATTAAGCGCCATCCGGGGAGTCAAACGCCTGGCGGGCGGAGTGCTGAGGTGGAAGGCATAACCAGGTTTATCACCCGTTTATATGGGGAATTTCCGAAATAACAGACCATCAGACGGAGGAGAAAACATATGAAAAACATTACATCTTTGAAAATAGCCGCTAAGAAGTTCACTTTAAGAAACATGCTTCAGCTTTATCAGCTTTGCCACACGGGGGGCCACGAGCTGTATATCTACTCTAAAAAAACAATGTGCAAGATCAAAGATATCATTGAGCTGGAAACGTTCAGAATGGCCCATAAAGAACAAGAATATTTAATTGTAGTGGAAGGCAAGAAAGCGGTGCAGCTTATTGACCGTTTCAAACATATCATCGAACCTGCGCAAAAAGAAGCCCATTAAATACAGACTACATAAAAAAGGATAGACAGGAGGCTGCCCGGCCCCCGCTCGTCTATCCTTTTTCTTTTATTAATGAATCAGCTCGCCGAATTGGGCCTGATGAAGTCTCTGGTACATGCCGCCGGATGCCAGCAGTTCCTTATGATGACCTTGTTCAGCGATGCCTTCTTTCGTGACGACGACGATCCTGTCCGCATCCTTAATCGTAGCCAGCCGATGGGCGATCACAAGCGTCGTGCGTCCTTCAGACAGCTCTTGCAGCGATTTTTGAATGGCGGCTTCCGTTTCTGTATCGAGGGCTGATGTAGCCTCGTCTAAAATTAAGATCGACGGGTTTTTCAAAAACATTCTGGCGATGGAAAGCCGCTGCTTCTGCCCGCCTGACAGTTTCACGCCGCGCTCGCCGATCACCGTGTTTAAACCGTCGGGATACCCGTTTACCAAGTCCTCTAAATGCGCCTGGCGGACGGCCTGCCAGATTTCTTCCTCAGACGCGTCGAGCCGCCCGTAAGCAATGTTTTCCCGCAATGTGCCGGAAAACAGAAAGACATCCTGCTGGACGACGCCGATTTGTCCGCGCAATGATGACAGCGTCATGTCCTTAATATCGATTCCGTCAATGGAAATCACGCCTTCAGACGGCTCATAAAAGCGCGGCAGCAGACTTGTCAGCGTTGATTTTCCCGCTCCCGAAGGCCCGACGAATGCGACTGTCTCCCCGGCATGAATGGACAAATTGATTCCCGACAGAACCGGACTGTTTTCTTCGTAACCGAATGACACACCATCATAACGGATATTCCCTTTTAAACCGGACACATGTCTCGCGTTCGGGGCGTCCTTGATATCAGGCTCCGTTTCCAGTATTTCTATAAAGCTTTTAAAACCGGCAATGCCTCTCGGATACATCTCAATAATCGCGTTGATTTTATCAATCGGACGGAACAGAACGTTCGTCAGCAGCACAAAAGCGACGAATTCCCCGTAAGATAACGATCCGCGGATCACGAACCATGTGCCGCACAATAAGACGAACAGCGTGACGAATCTTGTCAGCATGTAACTGATCGAGCCGTTTTTCGCCATGATTTTATAAGACGTCAGCTTTGTTTTGCGGAAACGCTGATTGTTCACGTCAAACCGCTGCGTTTCAAACGCTTCATTGCTGAAAGCCTGAACAAGACGGATGCCGCCGATATTGTTTTCAACTCTCGCGCTGAAGTCCCCGACGTCTTTGTTCAGTTTTGTAAACGCAGAGGTCATTTTTTTATTGAAATACAAAGCAAGCCATATGACGACCGGCATAATGATAAAAGTCAACAGCGCGAGCTGCCAGTTAATAAACAGCATCACACCGAATGCGCCCAAAATCGTCATGATCGCGATAAACAGGTCTTCAGGTCCGTGGTGGGCGGTTTCTCCGATATACATCAAATCATTGGTGAGCTTGGACATTAAACTGCCCGTTTTGTTGTTATCGTAAAATTTGAACGAAAGCTTTTGCAGATGGTCGAAAAGCTTTTTCCGCATATCCGTTTCAATGTTAATGCCGAGCATATGGCCCCAATACGTCACAACATACTGAAGTGCCGAGCTGAGGGCGTAGACCCCGAATAAAGCAGCGGAAGTCAAAATAATCAGACTCCAATCCCGCCCCGGGAGCAATGTATCGATAAAGTAATTGACAATCAGAGGAAAACTCAGCTCCATCAATCCGCCGGCGATGGCAGAAAAGAAGTCGAGAAAAAACAGCTTTTTGTACGGTTTATAATAAGAAAAAAATTGTCGCAGCACGATTCCGTCCTCCTTGTGCCTCGTTCTTAATGATAATATTTCTCAATTATACTATACACAAGGAGTTTTAAAAGCGTTTTTTATAAAACGCCGGAAAATAACCGTGCGAAAGATTCCTTCGTTCTTTCCCATAATGTGCGCTTATAGAAACGGACGGGGCTGATTTTTTCAGACTCCTTCATATCCTCCAGGTAATGCGCTTCAAGATCTTTGATCGCCTCTTGATCCGTAAAAAAGACATTGACTTCAAAGTTCAGCTGAAAGCTTCTCATGTCCATATTCGCCGTCCCGACAGAGGCGAGGTTTCCGTCAGTGATGAGCACCTTTTGATGCATAAAGCCTTTTTGATAAGAATAGACTTCGATTCCTTCGCGAAGAAGCTCGGGGAAATACGATCTCGTCGCGTACTGGGTTAAAAACCCGTCATTGGTTTCCGGCACCATGACACGCACCCGGACGCCTCTGGCAGCAGCCTCCTTTAGCGCTGTGCGGATCGGCTCATTCGGCACGAAATAAGGCGTCGCGATCCATACAGACGATTCGGCCGCCGCTATCATGGCATAATACAGATCGCTCATCCGCTCCTTCATATCGGGGCCTGTCGGAACGACTTGATAGACGCCGCCGCTTTCTGCCGCAACCGGGCGGGTATATGCTTTCTGATCAATCAGCACCTCATCCGAAACGTATTCCCAATCAAGCATAAAAATGCTGTGGAGCGTCTGAACGATTTCTCCTTCGACTTTCATATGTGTGTCCCGCCAAAAGCCGACATCTTGGTCTTTGCCGATATACTCCTTGCCGACATTCAGCCCGCCGACAAAACCGACTTTCCCGTCAACGATGACGATCTTGCGGTGATTTCTGAAATTGAATTTTTGGTTGAAAAAACCGTATTTCAGCGGCAGAAACGGGACGATGTTCACACCCGCGCGTTTCAGTTTTTTAATATCTTTTCCGGCCAGCTTCAGGCTGCCGGCCGCGTCGAACAAAAACCGCACTTCCACACCTTGACGCGCCTTTTCCATCATAATGTCCATCATCTTGTGCCCGAGCATGTCTGATTTGAACATGTAATACTCAATATGTATAAATGACGCGGCCTCCCGGAGCGCCTCAAACAGCTCCGGAAATGTTTCGTCCCCGTTTTTGAGCACCTTCAGCCTGCTTTTTGTATTAATATTCATATGGGACGCCTTGATTGAATATTGAAAGAAACGCTTCTGATTTCCTTTCAGCCCGGACAGGTCGGGAGTTTGTTCCATATCAAATATCGTTCTCAGCTTTTCCCGGTTGTATGTCCGTTTCGACCTGAACAGCTTGCCTTTTTCATAAAGCTGGCCGGAAAAAAGGTAAAATAAGTACCCGGCGATCGGAAAAAACACAAGAATATGAATCCATAACAGCGTGTGCTGCGAGGTGCGGTTTTCAAGAATTAACGAATAGATGCTGAACAAAATAATGCTTGCATAGCAAAGCACCCCTCCGTAAAACTCAAGCCTGGAAACCGGAAAAAACCATATGACATATGCTCCGATAAGCATCATATATAAAAAGCAAAATTCCAGTCTCCTTTTCAGCATCCCGACTCTCTCCCATCTGATCCGATATCTCTGTATACCCTCTGTTTTCCGGCTTGTAAACATATGAAAAAGCCTCTCCGCACGAGCGGAAAGGCTTATGATGAAGCTTCCTGTGATTGGCCGGGTGTGATGTTCTGAAGCAATGCCGGATTGAGCGAGCAGCTGCCTTTGATTTTATTTTTGAAGATGCCGATGATCAGACCGGTGACCGCTATCGACACTAAGGAGAAGAGCCCTTTCAGCAGCCCGACGGAAAAAATGCCGGCCAGCACGACGCCAAAATCGAAGAGGAAATTAACGGCACCCGGATTCCATCCGCAGCGCTTTTGCAGAAATAAAGCGAGGATATTGGCGCCGCCGAGCGATGCCTGATGATAAAACATGAGCGACAGGCCGAACCCGATCAGCACCCCGCCGCAAATCGCCCCGGCAAGCGGTGAAACAGAGACCGGCGGCAGCCAGTGATCCGCGCCGGTAAACAGAGTCAGCACTGTGACTGCAAAAACGGTGGATAGAGTGAATTTGATTCCCATTCTGATGAGAGAAAATATATAAAACGGGATATTGATCAGAAAGAAGATAATCGCAAACGAGGAATGAAACAAGTATGACAGGCTTAGTGACAGTCCCGCTGTGCCGCCGGTTAATACTTGAGAATGTCTGAGTGTCAGGACGCCGGCGCTTGTCATCAGACAGGCGGCTAAAATGAGGAAAATCCGCTTCATTCTTCACTCTCCTTTTGTTGCTGTTATTTCCAAATAAAACATAACAGGAATCCCGCCGCCCAGCCATTACCTTGGCAGAAAATATCTTATGTTTTTATTTTTTCACCATAAAAAATCCCCCTCTCTTGCAGGGGGGATTTTTACGTGCGTTTCCGATAGACAACATAGCTGCGGGTCAAATACTTGAGGGGCAGGCTGAACACGTGAACCAATCTTGTAAACGGCCAAAGGATAAAAACGACGTACCCTATGATGATATGAAACTTAAACCATAGCGGGACACTCTCCATCAAAGAAGCGTCAGGCCGGAACAAAACGATTTTCCTGAACCACGGCCCGACTGTTGCCCTGTAATCAAATCCTTTCGAGTCAATGTTGAGGAACGTGGCCGCAACGCCCGACAGCATCATAAAAAGTATCAGGATGAGCGTCAGGATATCCGATGGCGAGCTGGTTTTGCGGATTCTTTTGTCAAACAGCCTTCTGTACGTCAGGATGACAAGTCCGGCACATGCAGCAATCCCCGCCGGCAGGCCTGCACCGATCGCTATTTTGTGATACATGTGCTCGGAAATGCCAAGAGAAGCATACACGCCTTCCGGGATCAAAATTCCCATGACATGTCCGCCGACAACGCACAGCAGTCCCCAATGAAAAAGTGTGCTGCCAGCGGCAAGTTTTTTCTTTTCTAACAGCTCGCTTGATTTCGCCGTCCAGCCGAATTGGTCATGCTGATAGCGGTAAATATGCCCGCCGATAAAGATCGTCAATACAATGTATGGCATAACGCCCCACAGGATCTGCCCGCTCATGCCTGAACAGCCCCTTCTTCAATGCTTTCACGTACACCGATGTTTTCCAGTGCGGCCTGCAGCACGTGCAGCAGCTCAGCATAGATGCTGTTATTTTTTTCGAGGCGGGAAGCCAGCTCCCTCACATTAGACACGTATTTCTCAAACACGCTTCTCGCCGCTTCAATCTCCGCAACCGCAGCGAATTCCAGCATCAGCGGCAGGTAATCAGGCAGTTCTTTCTCTGTCGGCAGGAAACCGGATTGCTGGTAGGTGTTTTTTAAATGCAGCAATTCAATGCCGCGCTCCCTTTGTTCGCCTGAGTTAAAGTAGGTGACGTACATATTCGTTTTTTTTCCGAAATCGAACGTATACACATAGTGTTCAATCAGCGCTTGCGGAGAAAAGCCGGCCGCCGCCTCTAAAAAGTGCAGCAATTTCTCACGGATTTGCCGGTTGGTGATGTCATGGATAAGAGCCTTCCAATCGGGAATCTCGGCTCTCCACTCTTCATCCGGATAAGAGAGAAGAACGGAAAGAGCGAAGAACGTCATTTGCCGGTCTGTGGTGTTCATGTTATTACACCTCATTTATGAAAAATTAGAAACAAGAGCCCGGGCCGCCTGAAAATGATAAGCCGCAGCTCCCTTGTTCAGCATATAAATCTGACACTTCTTCTCGATGGCTGCTCGGGATCACAAAACGGTCATCATATTTGGCGATTGCCAGCAGCCGATACATGTCTTTAATTTGCTGTTCTGTTAAGCCGACACTGGAGACCAATGCCGGGTCCATGGATTTATTCGTCTGAACCGCCCTCATATACTGGCGCATGACAGACATTTTCTTTAACGTGGATCGAATATGATCCGTATCCCCCGCCGTTAACAGCTGCGCCAAATAGTCAATCGGAATTCTCATTTGGTCGATAGCCGGAAAAATCGCTTCCGCCGTTTGCCGGCTGCCTTTTCCTTCAAAGAAATTCATAATCGGGCTGAGCGGCGGAATGTACCAAACCATCGGCAGCGTACGGTACTCAGGGTGAAGCGGAAGCGCAATCTTCCAGTCAATGATCATTTTATAGATCGGCGATTGCTGCGCCGCTTCTATCCATTCAGCCGGGATGCCTTGTTCTTTTGCCAGTTTGGCAATCTCAGGATCATTCGGATCAAGAAAAACGTCCAGTTGGGAATGGTAGAGATCCTTTTCATTTTCAACAGAGGCCGCTTCCTCCACTTTGTCCGCATCATACAGCATGACGCCGAGATAGCGGATTCTGCCCACACACGTTTCAGAGCAAATAGTCGGCAGCCCCGCCTCCAAACGCGGAAAGCAGAGTGTGCATTTTTCCGCTTTGTTCGTTTGCCAGTTAAAATAGACTTTTTTATAAGGACACGATGAGACGCAATATCTCCATGAACGGCATGCATTTTGATCAACAAGCACAATGCCGTCCTCCTCACGTTTGTACATGGCGCCGGACGGGCAGGAGGACACGCACGCCGGATTGATGCAGTGTTCGCAAATACGCGGCAGATACATCATAAAGACTTCATCGAATTCTGTTTTGATCGATTCCTCCATTTTTTGCACGTTTGGATCTTCAAGCCCTGTAATATGGCCGCCCGCGAGATCATCCTCCCAGTTCGGACCCCATTCGATATTCATAAAATCCCCCGTCAAGGACGATTTCGGGCGCGCCACCGGCTGGTGCTTTTTTTGCGGGCTGTTTGTTAATGTTTCATAATCATAGTTCCAAGGTTCATAGTAGTCATCAATCGTCGGCTGGTTCGGGTTATAGAAAAGGCCTGCGAGCCGATTCGTTTTCGGGCCTGATTTCAGTTCAAGCTTTCCTTTTTTCAACGTCCAGCCGCCTTTATATTTGTCCTGGTCCTCCCATTGCTTCGGGTAGCCGATGCCGGGCTTTGTTTCTACATTATTGAAGTACATATATTCCGCACCGGAACGGTTTGTCCATGTGTTTTTGCAGGTGACGCTGCACGTGTGGCAGCCGATGCATTTATCCAAGTTCATGACCATCCCGATCTGCGCTTTAATCTTCAAGCCAATCGACCTCCTTCAGCTTGCGGATGACGACATTCAGGTCGCGCTGATTCCCCGTCGGACCGTAATAGTTAAAGCCGTAACTCAGCTGTGCATAGCCCCCGATCATCTGGGTCGGCTTGACGTGAATCCTTGTCGGGCTGTTATGGGTGCCTCCGCGGTTATTCGTCAGTTTTGTGCCGGGCACATTGATGTGGCGGTCCTGGGCATGGTGCATAAACGCCATTCCTTTAGGAATCCGGTGAGACAAAACCGCTCTCGCGACGACAACGCCGTTTCGGTTGAAGCATTCAATCCAATCGTTGTCTTTGATATCCGTGTCCTCTGCGTCATCTTTATTCATCCACACGGTCGGCCCGCCGCGGAACAGCGTCAGCATCGGCAGAGAATCAAAATACATGCTGTGGACGGACCATTTATTATGCGGCGTCAAATAATTAAGAACGATTTCTTTGCCCTCTTGATCAGGCCGCTTGCTTAGGAACGGACGGTGCTGGAGGATCGGTTTAAATGTCGCCATCGCTTCACCGAATTCCATCATCAGTTCATGATCGACATAATAGGATTGTCTGCCGGTCAGCGTCCGCCACGGAATTAATTTTTCCACATTCGTAGTAAACGGCGAGTACCTGCGCCCTCCTTTTTCTGAACCGGTAAAGGCCGGAGAGGTGATGACCGTTTTCGGCTGGGCTGTAATTTGCTCGAACGTAAAGCATTCTTCCTCGCGCTCTTCCGCCAGGTCTTTCAGCTCCAGATCGGTAATGTTTTCAAGCGATTCCCATGCTTTCACGGCGACTTTTCCATTGGAGGTGGACGACAGGGTTAAAATCGCTTCCGCCGCCTGCTTCGCTTCACTTATATTCGGGCATCCTTTGGCAACGCTGTTTGAATTAGTTTCTCCCAGTCTCTGTTTGAGTGATTCATATTCATCCGCAATCGACCAGCTCATCCCTTTTGTTCCGCTCGGTTTTAAAGCCGTATGAGGGCCGAGCGCGGTCATTTTATGAAAAATGTGTTTGTAATCCCGTTCAACGACATGGATGTTCGGCATCGTTTTTCCCGGAATGGCTTCACATTCACCCTTGCTCCAGTCATTGATTTTGCCGAACGGCTGGGCCAATTCCTGCATCGTGTCGTGGAGAAGCGGCGTTGCGACTACCTCATTTACCGGCTCCATATCGACTTCTTCCGCCAGATCGGAAACGGCTTTTGACAGCGCCTTAAAAATATCCCAGTCTGACTTCGATTCCCACGGCGCCGAGATGGCCGGAGCAAATGGATGAATAAACGGATGCATATCCGTACTGCTGAGATCGTGTTTTTCATACCATGTCGCCGCCGGCAGCACGATATCGGAATACAGCGCCGTACCCGCCATTCGAAAATCAAGATTGATTAACAAGTCGAGCTTGCCTTCCGGCGCCTGCTCCCGCCATTTGATTTCTTCAGGGCGGATGCTGTCGCTGTCGTCATTCATCAGACCGTTCGTCGTCCCCAGCAGATGCTTGAGAAAATATTCATGCCCTTTCCCTGAGCTTGAGATCAGATTTGCCCGCCATACGAAGAGATTTCTTGGGAAATTCACTTCATTGTCAGGGTCTTCAATCGCGAATTTCAGTTTTTTTTCTTGAAGCCGTGAGGCCACGTACGCACCTACGTCTTCAGGTGTCGCCGCCCCCGCTTTCTCAGCTTCTTTGTACAGATCAATGCCGTTTTGATTGAATGTCGGGTAAGACGGAAGCCACCCTAATCGCGCCGCCAGCACATTGTAATCGGCGTGATGCTTGTAGCGGGATGACGCGGCGATCGGTGAAGCCAAGTCACTGATCGGCTGGTCTTCATAACGCCACTGGTCTGTCGCAAAGTAAAAAAATGAGGTGCCGTTTTGCAGTTTAGGCACGCCTTCCCAGTCCTTTGCGGTGGCAATCGTCTGCCACCCTTCAGCCGGACGGAGCTTTTCCTGCCCCACGTAATGGGCCCAGCCTCCGCCGTTTACGCCTTGGGCGCCTACGAGTAAAACAAGATTTAACACCGCACGGTAAATCGTGTCGGAGTTGAACCAGTGGTTAATGCCCGCCCCTACGATAATCATGGATCTGCCGTCTGTATCGATCGCATTTTGGGCAAACTCCCTGGCAATCTGTATAACGGCTTCTCTTTTAATTCCCGTAATCTTTTCCTGCCAGGCAGGTGTGAACGGACGGGGATCATCATAGGATGCGGCTGATTGTCCGCCGATGCCCCGGTTCACGCCGTAGTTGGCCAATATCAAGTCAAACACGGTCGTGACGTACGTCTCTTCACCGTTCAGGTCCAGTTTTTTAATAGGAAGATTCCGCTCAAGCACTTTGTTTCCGTCATCTGAAAAATACGGAATGCGCACTGAGCCGATTTCGTCCTCTATTCCGAGCACGGAGAGACGGGGCTCAATCTGTTCCCCGGTGTCTTCGTCGATCATGTGCAGATTCCATTTCTGCTGCCCGTCCCAGCGGGAGCCCATTGTGCCTTGCGGTATGGCAAACGCACCTGTCTGTTCATTCCAGACCGCCGGCTTCCACTGATCATTTTTTGTCTGCCGCCCGATGTCTTTTGCATGCAGAAACCGTCCCGCTGTATACACGCCGTTCTCTTTTGAAAGAGTGACGAAGAATGGAAAATCGGTGTATTGCTTCGCGTACTCAATAAAACGTTCAGTTTCTTGGTTCACGTAAAATTCCTGCAAAATGACGTGACCCATCGCCATCGCAAGCGCCCCGTCAGTCCCCTGGCGGATACTCAGCCAGTCATCCGCAAACTTTGAGGATTCCGCAAAATCGGGACTGATCGAAATGACTTTAGCGCCTTTATAGCGGGCTTCCGCCAGAAAATGCGCATCAGGCGTTCTCGTTAACGGCACGTTGGAGCCCCATGTGATGATATAGCCTGAATTGTACCAATCACTGCTTTCCGGAACGTCCGTCTGGTCGCCCCAAATTTGCGGGGACGCCGGCGGAAGATCCGCATACCAGTCATAAAAACTGAGCATTGGGCCGCCGATTAAAGACATGAATCGCGAACCTGATGCGTGGCTGATCATGGACATCGCCGGGATCGGAGAAAAACCGACATTCCGGTCAGGCCCGTATTTCATCACTGTATACAGCAGAGAGGCCGAAATCAGCTTCAGCACCTCCGGCCATTCCGCGCGGACAAAGCCGCCTTTCCCTCTTGCCTGTTTATAGGACTTCGCTTTTTCAGGGTTTTCGACGATCGATTTCCAGGCATCCAGCGGATTTTGATGCGTCTGCAATGCTTCCCGCCACAAATTGATCAGCACACCTCGCACATATGGATATTTCACACGGAGCGGGCTGTAGATGTACCAAGAAAAACTGGCCCCCCGCGGGCAGCCTCTCGGTTCGAAATCAGGCATATCCGGGCCTGTTGATGGATAATTCAAGTTTTGTCCTTCCCACGTGACAATTCCGTTTTTCACATAAATATTCCAGCTGCAAGAACCCGTGCAGTTGACGCCGTGGGTGGAGCGAACGACTTTGTCGTACTGCCATCTGTTTCTGTATACATTCTCCCAATCACGATCTTCGCTTGTCGTTTGGCTATGGTTATTTGAATGATGTTCGGTAGGAGAAAAATAGTTTAATCTCCTGAGCAACGGACTCATTTTCTTTTTCTTCATGATCGTTCACTCCTTCCGAGTCAGGTAATGCTATGTACACTATAAACAGAGACGGCGCATCACCTTGTGAACTATGTCACACACTCTGCTTTTTTCACAAAACGTTCACACAGAGCAGCAGGAAGGATTTTCAAACGATATGGGGACGCCCGGCGTCATCAAAAAAAACCGGTTCTGTTTAAGAACCGGGTTCGGCGTTTTCATCCCGTGATGTATGCAGATACCGCAAAAACAACTGATAGGAACAGAAGACATTTTGCTGAAGCATCGCCAAAAAGTTCATTTGCAGCCGCGGATGGTAAGACATCATTTGCTTAAATACGGAATATGGAATATGGAGTACCAGAATATCCGGTGAGGCATTGACTGAGATAAAAGGCGATAAAGAGAGCCCGCCTTTTTCATCAATCGGAAACACATCGCCTTTTTCCCACAGCGCAACGGTTTGCGACCCTTCAGGGAGCCTGCTGTCCGTAAAACGGATATTGCCTTTTAATACAATATAAACGGATTGTGAATGAAGAAAGGATGGAGATTGGTCAGATGAGCCGCGGATAAACGTCCCGTTTTTCAGCAAGGTTTCGACAATGGACAGAGGCACTTCATTAAACATAGGAAGTTGTTTCAGAAATAATAAATAGTCACACTGATTCATAGGAAAGCCTCCTGTGCTAAGGATAGCTTTAGTGTAGCCCGATTGAGCCCGCGCGGCAGTGATGTATTTCACAGCTTGTATGATAAAAGTCACTTATCAGGAGAGTGTTTGTACTTATAATGAAATAAAAAGGAGGGTTTCGATGAAGGCGATGATTCCGAAGCAGCACGGCGCATGGGCGATGCTGCTGATTCCATTTTTACTCGGCATGGTCAAGGGAGGCCCGGTTTTCTGGCATATTCCGCTCTTTCTGGGCTGGCTGTTCCTTTACTTAGCGGTTTATCCCGTTTCGCTCGCTTTGAAAAAAAAACAGCTTCAGCCCTATCAAAAGTGGATATGGTATTACGGTTTTCCGGCCTGCTGCTTTTTGATCATTTCTGTCTATCATAGGCCGCAGCTCGTCTGGATCGGCGTTTTTTTATTGCCGCTGTTTCTCATACATACGCATTATGCCCGCCGAAAAAACGAACGGGCGCTCACGAATGATATTGCGGGTGTTCTGTTCTTTTGTTCAGGCGGGCTTGCGAGCTGCTGGCTGGGAACGGGAACCCTTGACAGCTGGGCTTGGTTTCTATTCTTGCAATCCGCTTTATTTTTTGTCGGGAGTTCTTTTTATGTGAAATCGGTCATACGGGAGAGAAAAAACAGAAGGTTTGCATACTGGTCGTGGGGATATCACCTCTTGCTCCCCTTTTTATCGGCTCTTCTCGGGGCAGGATGGGCGTTTCTCGCTTTTATCCCAAGCAGTCTGCGGGCCTGGTTTTTTCACGGAAGAGACTGGCCGGTGAAAACGATCGGCATTCTGGAAATCGTAAATGCCGGCTTCTTTTTCGCCGTCATGTGTATATGTATCACAAGCTGAAAAACAAGGACACCGGCTGCCCTTGTTTTTTTCAGTCAATATTGCAGATCTCCAGCGGACAATTTTCACACTCGATCTCGAATCGTAAATAGTCCCGCTTGTGCAAAATAATTTTTCCGGTTTCGTCTATCGAAATAACCCCTTGTTTGCGGAGGTCTCCCAGCATGCGGTTGACACTCTCCCTTGCCGCCGCGCAAAACTTAGCCAAATCCTGATTTGTCAGCACAATGTTAATCAGAATCCCGTCGTTTCGCACTACCCCGTAGCTGTTTGATAAGCGGATAAGAGTAGAATAGAGCGCCCCCTTTTTGCCGTGAAGAAGCAGGTCCCTGATCTTGGACTGGATTTTTCGAAGATGGGTGCTCATCCATTTCATAAATTCAAACGTCAAAACACCGTTTTGGATCAATTCCTTTTCCAGCTTGTTTTTATTAATGACGAGCACCTCGCCATCCTCTAACACTTTCGCACTGAGCATATATCTCGGCTCATCTGTGAATAGCGTCAATTCCCCGACAATATCGTTTTTTTGGCAGATTCTAAGCGTCAGGTCTTTTCCGTCAGACGTCAGTTTGCCGATTTCAATGAGTCCTGACTGAATCAGATAAAGCTCTTTTGCATCCATTCCTTCTTGAAACAAATAAGTATGTTTTTTCATTTTCCTTTTCGTACTGATCGATTCCAGCAATTCATGCAGTTCGCGGGAAAGAAGTTCTTTATCAGATTTTCGGACAGAGAGAATATTCATGAGCTCACCTCGAAGAAAGTCACGTTGCGTATGTATATTGTAACGTGACTTGATTTGCACTCACCCAGAAAAAACTAACAATCTTGTGAATGGATCATTATGAATTGAGGCTCTGACTGTTTCTCTCCGTATGTGTTTTCATTCTTTCCTGCCAATACATCCAGATCACAAGGACAAAGCTGGCTAACGCGACCTCTGAAAGCGCCATAAACCCGATCGCGTATTGGCCTGTTGCCTGAAATACACTTGCCAGAATCAGCGGAGGGAAAAAACCGCCCAGTCCGCCCATGGCAGACACAATTCCGTTGGCAATCCCCGCTTGCTTCGAAAAATAGAAAGGCACCAGTTTAAATACCGTCCCGTTTCCAATCCCTGAGCAGACTGCCACCGTCAGCGATCCGAACGCATAAAGGCCGATCGTCGGGGAGAATGACAGCATGACCCCTGACAGCGTAAGCCCTGCGAAAACGAACATCAGAATGCGGAGCGGGCTCAGTTTATCTGCAAGAAACCCTCCCACAGGCCTGAGCAGTGTAGAGACCGCAATAAAGCCGGCCGTCCGCAGACCGGCGTCCGCAGGGCTCAGCCCAAAATGCTCAACCAAAAAATTCGGAAGATAGATGGTAAAGGCGACAAAGGCGCCGAACGTAATAAAATAAAACAGGCTCAACATCCACAGCACATGATTTCGGTAAACGGCTTTCATTTGTGTCTTTATGGAAACTTTGACTTTCTTCTCATGCCGGTCGCCGAACAAAACGTGCAATAATGCGAAAACAGCCAGCAAAACAAGATACATCTGCACGGTTGCTTTCCATCCCGCGGCTTGAGCGATAACCGGCGCCGCAAAGGTAGTAACGGCGGTCCCGATGTTTCCGGCACCGTAAATCCCATTGACGACACCGTGCTTTTCTTTCGGATAATATTTCGGGAGGGACGTCACTCCGATGGAGAATACCGCTCCCCCGATCCCTAAGAAAAAGCCGCCCGCGATTAAATCAAATAAAGAATCCGCGATACTGATCCAAAATACAGGAAACAAAAGCAGGATGAAGCTGATCATAAACATCAGCCGCGCCCCATACCTGTTCGTTAAATATCCTAAAGGAATACGGAGAAGCGATCCGAGAATAACGGGAATCGCCGTCACCAATGAAATCTCGCCTTTGCTTAAATGAATATCTGATGTCATTTGAGAAATGAGCGATGAAATCAGCACCCACACCATAAACCCTGCCACTAAGCTTAATGACTGCAACGATAATTGAATATGTTGACGATTGATCATTCGGCTTGCCCCTTTCACTGATTCAATATCAGTCTTATCATACAAAAACTCAGTGTGCGGGATTGTGAATTACATCACACGCTTTATATACAAAAAAGAACAAAGCCCGAAGACTTTGTCCTTTGATCATCATTACATTTTTTCCGGAGCGGATACGCCGATCAGCTGAAGCGCATTGTTCAGCGTAATTTGCGTCGCCTTCATTAAAGCGAGACGCGCGCGGCTCTTCTCTTTATTTTCCGGATCGATGACTTTCTCCGCATTGTAGAAGCTGTGCAGAGCGGAAGCCAGATCATAAATATAGTTTGTGACACGGTGAGGAATGCGTTTTTCCGCCGCTTCTGCCACTGCCTCAGGGAAGCCGCCGATCGTTTTCAGCAGGTCATATTCTTTTTCTGATTGAATATGGCTGAAATCAAGATCTGCCGCCGGTTTAAGTCCCTGCTCCTCCCCTTGGCGAAGCATGCTGCAAATACGTGCATGTGCGTATTGTGCATAATACACAGGGTTTTCGTTAGATGTGGATACGGCAAGATCCAAGTCAAAATCCATGTGCGTATCAGCGCTGCGCATCGCGAAGAAATAACGCACGGCATCCAAGCCGACTTCTTCAATCAGGTCGCGCATCGTTACGGCTTTCCCCGTACGTTTGCTCATCTTCATTTTTTCGCCGTTTTTGTATAAATGAACGAGCTGAATGATCTCAACTTCCAATGTGCCTTTCTTGTAACCGAGCGCTTCAATCGCCGCTTTCATACGCGGAATATACCCGTGGTGATCCGCGCCCCATACATTGATGAGCTTGTCGAATCCGCGGTCAAGTTTGTCTTTATGGTATGCGATATCCGGCAGCAAATAAGTGTATGAGCCGTCTTTTTTGATCAGCACACGGTCTTTATCGTCGCCGAACGATGTGGAGCGGAACCATGTCGCGCCGTCCTCTTCGTATACATGGCCCTTTTCGCGAAGCGCCTCAAGCGCCTGATCAATTTTTCCGTTTTCGTACAGTGACGTTTCAGAATACCATACGTCAAACGGCACGCGGAAATTTTCCAGGTCGGAGCGAAGTTTATCAAGCTCGTACTTTAAGCCGTATTCACGGAAAAACGCCTGACGTTCGCTCTCCTCTTCGTGTACGAAACGGTCGCCGAAATCTTCGGCAAGCTTTTTCCCGATGGCGATAATATCCTCGCCGCGGTAGCCGTCTTCCGGCATCGGTTTCTCGAGACCGAGCGCTTCAAAATAACGGACTTCAACGGAAAGCGCCAGGTTGTTAATCTGGTTGCCCGCATCATTAATATAGTATTCGCGGCTCACATCATAGCCCGCTTTAGAAAGCACGCTGCACAGCGCGTCACCTACCGCCGCGCCGCGCGCATGGCCTAAGTGAAGATCTCCCGTCGGGTTGGCTGATACGAATTCGACCTGAATCTTTTCGCCTTGTCCGATGTTTGTCTCTCCGTAATGTTCACCCGCTTCAAGCACGGACGGAATCAGTTTTGTTAAGTAGCTGTTGTTCATGTAAAAGTTGATAAAGCCGGGTCCCGCAATATCCATCTTTTCAATGGAAGCTTTGCCTTTATCAAATGATGCCACGATCTCCTCAGCGATTTGGCGCGGCGCTTTTTTTGCGATTCTCGCCAGCTGCATCGCCATGTTTGTGGAATAATCACCGTGTGTTTTTTCTTTCGGCGTTTCTAACAGTACGCTTGGAATCTGGCTTTCGTCCGCCAGGCCCGCTTTCAGAACGGCCGCTTTGATTTCTTCCTTCAGCACGTCCTTCATTTGTTCCGCAATGTTCATGCGTGAGTTCCTCCCTCATACGTGATCGTCATATTATGTAAATGCTGCTGCCCGTCTCCGACATGCATGTCATATGCGATGCTGATTCGGCCTTTTTCTTCACCGAGATCAGATTGAATCGATTTTGTGCTTGTTTCCAGCTCAAGCTCACCAAATGACATTTTATATTTCGCAATTGTGGAAGCTCCCGTTATGAAACGCTGATTCATTTTAACAGCGCCTGACCTCATGATCAGGACTTCGCCTTCGCTCACCTTCACAATCGTTTTTACTTTGCCTAGGTCGTGTTCTTCATAATAAGATAGATACACTTTTTGTTGTTTTACATAGTAAAATCCGGTAGTACGGAATTCGATGACTTCATCATTTCCGTCATCCTCGATCACAGACTTCACATGGAGTGTTATCGGTGTCTCTTGCTTCATTTTGACACGTCCTTTTCATCATTCCACTTTGACTTGAATAGTATAATCATTCAGCTTGTAAACTTCAACTGCTTCTATCTTACCATCATTGCTCATTAGATTTGAAGATAAACCTCATAAAAAGCAGTTCCTTATGAGAAGAGAAAATCATATCACTATGTCACCCAATCCGTAAAAAACATGACAGCAGCTTTTCAGAAACTCACACAGTCTCATCGAAGCTGCTGCGACTTCCGGCAACATAGATTGTGCAGCAGAAATGCCAACGATGTCAAAGCGCTGCGTGACAGCTATAAAAACGTCCGCCAAACACACGTGATGGCTGCTGTATTATGCCAAGTCATCATATTCGGCTGCGTGTTCGAAATCGTCAAAGCCGTCCCTTTCCGCTTTCACACGCCCCTTGCCGTATCAATGGGACTCGCGGTGTTACTGATTTTGTATTTATTGTATTTTATGCGGACGTACTTGCTGCAGCTTTTCCAGCATGTCAGCCTGTTCAAAAAAGGGCATGCGGGAGCGCTGACAGGAGCCGGGGTTTGGCGGATGCTCAGTTTCACTGTAAGTGAACTGCTGTTTTTAATCATCCTGGCTGCCATCCAGCAGATCGGCTCATTTATTTATAAACGATTTTTTTATCGCAGCTCTGCTTCTCTCAACCTGTGAAATAAGCTACATCGCAATCGCTGACGGACCAGTCCCAACCGGAATCACCGTCATGGCTGTATAATCACTCGTGCGGTACACGGTTACGGTATTGTCGTCGGGCTGTGCTGCATAAATGTACTGATTATCAGGTGTTACGGCGAGGTCAAAGGCGCCGGGCAGAGACACGTTTGCAATGATCCTCTGTCCAGCCGTATTAACTACGTATAAGTTATTAATGAGAAACGGTTCACTATATGGCTCTAGAAAATAAGCCCTAGTGCTATCGCGAGAAAATACAATCGTCCTCAGCGTTTCAAATAAACGGTTGAAGTCGCCTCCCCTGCTTAATGGTGACAAACTGATCTCCGTTACCCCTTTCGGCAGCAGCTCACCATTCAACACATACGCAAAATTTCCAGCGTAAGGAGTGGCAATTAAACTGGGAAATTCAAATGTATCTATGATACTTTCTACCAACTGCCCAGTATTTACATCATATTTATCAACCGACCAACTGCTTCCATTAGCGGTATAGACATACTGTCCATTCGGATCAAGAGCAAAGTCTAAAGCGCCGGGTATCGGAATGACATCAATGACCGATTGAGAGGCCATGTTGATCATATATATAGATCCGGCGGCCATCACGTACGCGAACTCATCTGTTGAATCAAATTCAACCTTTCTCGGCCCTCCTCCAACAGTGATGGTATTTATGATGGTTAATGTTTTATTATCTAGCACTGAGACAAGGTTGGTATTCCCATGGAGGACATACGTGAAAGCTTTATCGAAAGTAACGCCTAGATTAGTTGGCACGTCAGAAAAAGGGATTGTTTTTACAACAGTGTTTAAATCTGAATCAATAACCGAAACCGTGCTGTCTCCTGAATTGGCTGTAAACACATACGATTGAGGGTCTGGCGGTGGCGGTAAAACAAGCGTCCCGGTCACCGTAAGCGGACTGCCGTAGAAAGGCGGTACAATGAGAAGATCTTCCACTGTTATTTGACTGAAATCAGGACAGCGGCCAGACTGCGCTGCATAATAAACAACTTGATCAATCTCTTCAGTATGAATCACAGAAACAGACCCGTCCCCTTGTCCATATTGATTTCGTACAGGCGACACACTGACAAGAAGCGTAACGGTCCCTTTTACTCTCACGGCATATCGAACACCGATATCTTCTGGTTCCGGCCCAGTCTGGATTAAGCAAGGCTCACTGATACATAATAAATGATCAGTACTCCATGTAACTGTCGCAGCTGCTTCGGCAGAATCAATGGTGAACCCCTCGGGAATGTCAATCGGCACTTGAAACGGCGCTTCTCTGCTAATTTCCTCATCACAAAAACAGAAACAATTTTCCTGTAAAGCAGACAGATCATTCTTTTTCATGAATTCACGTCCTTTTAGAAATGCACAGCATGCAGTTGGTTAAATCACAATATCTCCCGGTGAAACCCCAAGAGATATCACAGTTTCCACAGAATAATCATCCGTGTTGTAAACAGTGATGTTCTGCTCTAAAAAATGAGCAGCATACAGAAATTCGCCATTCGGAGTAAACGCAAAGTCTCTTGCCGATTGCGGAACATTTCCTATAACGCCTGCACCATTCGGACTGACAGCATATAAATTGCCAGTGAAGCTGTCATGTAAATACACCTCTGATCCACTCGTAAACATTACATATTGGCCATCAGGCTCCAGCTCTTGGGTAATGCTGATCGTAAACGTATTTAAGTCAATAACCGTCAAATAATTGAATAAGAATTCTTGTTCTAACACATACGCATACCTCTCCAGAGAATCTGTTTCTATGGATGATACGATAAGATCTCGTTCAATCGTTCCTGTGACTTCACCGGTGAATAGGTCCACTTTTTGCACTAAACCAAAATCAAGAACATAGGCGAATAACCCATTGGGATCAATTGCAAAATCAAATCCTTCCACAGGAATCGACCTATCCACAGTTAACGTATCAATTCCAATCACATAAATCGCAGTATCGCCGAGAACATAAGCAAACTCATGATTTGGGATACATTTTATCGATCCAGGCGGCTGATCCAGCAGTATGGATGCTGTCACTGTTAAAGTGTCATAATCGATGACAGAAATCACATTATTGTTGAAGTGCAAAACAAACACAGCACTTTTATCCGGAGTTATTTCAATACCTGTCGGCCGGTACGGTAGAGCAATCGTTGTCACAACAGTATGAGTGTTTGTATTAATCACAGAAACTGATTGATCATTTGGATTCGCTGTAAACGCATAAACGGGTTCCGGCTCAGGAACAAACACAATCGTGCCCGTCACCGATAAAGGACTGCCATAGAACGGCGGAACGACAACAAGGTTCTCGATCGTAATGTCACTGACATCCGGGCAATCATCGGGTTCATCAGAATAATAGACGACTTGGTCAATCTCTGCATTGCGGATGACAGAAACAGACCCGTTCCCTTGTCCATATTGATTTCGCACTGGTGAGACACTGACGAGAAGCGTAACAGTTCCCTGCAGGCGCACTGCGAATTGAACACCGATTTCATCAGGCTCTGGCCCCGTCTCAATGAAACAGCGTTCAATGACACAAGAAAGGCCGTCTGCATTCCACGTCACGCCTGCAACAGCTTCAGCCGGATCAACGACAAACCCCTCAGGCAATTCAATCGGCGCTTGAAACATCGCTTCACGGCTTGCTTCTTCCTCGCAAAAACATAAACATTCTTCTTGTGCGGCTCCTGCTTTTTCTTTAAAGGAAAGCTTGTTATTTCTCATATCTTCACTTCCTTTTCAGACATACACTGCTCACGCAGATACAACAGAATATGGGAAGGTGTATTTGTTTGCTTGTACAAATTGTGGGGATAATAGTGGATTTTTGAAATGATATCCGCAGACATGCGGTTTTAACGAAAGAAAACATTGCGGTATTTTTGCGCTATCCTTCCGAATGAAAATGATAAAATATGTCATATACATAACGTGGAAGGGAGGGATTCGGAATAGTGGCGAGTGTTTTATCATCTTCAGCGGTTGGAGAAAAAATCAACGAATGGTATATGTACATTCGAAGGTTCAGCATCCCGGACGCCGAGTACTTGCGGAGAGAAATCAAAGAAGAACTTGCAGGTCTGGAAGATGATCAGGATCTTCATCTATACTATTCTCTCATGGAATTCCGCCATAATCTGATGCTCGAATACCTCGAACCGCTGGAATCGCAGCGGATAGAAGAACAGCCGAGACTATCGGATCTGCTCGCGGATATTGATAAAAAGCAGGCCCGGCTGACCGGACGTCTTGATTATTATTTTAATTTTTTCCGGGGGATGTATGAGCTGGAATGCCGTGAATATCTTTCAGCGATTCAGTTTTTTAAGAAAGCTGAATATAAGCTTGATTTTGTCAAAGATTGTATCGAGAAAGCTGAATTTTATTTTAAGATGTCAGAGTCCTACTATTATATGAAACAGACTTATTTTTCTATGGATTATGCCCGGCAGGCTTATAAAATTTATCATAAGCAGGAGGCATATAATATAAGGGTGCTTCAGTGCCATTCATTGTTCGCTACCAACTTTCTTGACTTAAAGCAATATGATGAAGCAATTCAGCATTTTAAAAAGGCTTATGCCATGGCAGAGGCAGAACAGCAGCCTCAATTAATGGGCCGGACTCTATATAATATCGGACTTTGTTTTAACAGCCAAGAAAATTACAAACCAGCCATTGACTACATAAAACGGGCAATAGCTGTTTTTGAAGATGGGAACATCATCACTTCTCTCCCGCAAGCCTATTTCTTAATCACACAAATACATTATAAAATCGGAAATATGGCCATAGCCAGACAATATCATGACAAAGGGGTATCTTATGCAGAGGAGGCAGAAGATTCCTTATATATAGTGGAGTATGAATTTTTGGAATCTTTGTATGTCGGTGAGCCTGATGAAGAAGCAATCATGGAATGTTTTGACTTTCTCAGAGATAAATCGATGTATGCTGATCTTGAAGATTTTGCCTTAGATGTGGCAAAATATTATCATGAAAGAGAAAATTTCGAGAAGGCTTCCGCATATTTTTTAAAGGTGGAAGAAACAAGACAGCAGATTCAAGGAGGTGTGAAGTTGTATGAAATTGAAGTATAAATTAGCACTTACTTGCTTGGCAATAAGCACTGTTTTTGTTTCAGCCGACATCGCAAGTGCACCGAAACATCAATTTGAAGTTGCTCAGCGCGGAATGATTTAAATGATGATTACTTTTAGGCTTGCAGGTTAAACTGCAAGCCGTTTTTTATATAAACAACTAATTTGCAAAAACAAAAATCATACCTTAAAATTCAAATGTGTAAAAAGTATTTGACACACATACATATATTATTTAAAATAAATATATATAAATTTGAAAATTTAAAATAAAAACAAAAATATTTAAGGAGGGTTTTAGTGGATAACAATATTAAAAAACTTAGAACAGCAGCTGATATTTCACAAAATGATCTGGCTAAGCTCTGCAATGTGACCAGGCAAACCATCAATGCAATTGAAAATAATAAATATGACCCGACATTAAGTCTGGCTTTTTCGATAGCTCACGCATTAAATACGGGAATAGATAAAGTATTCAACTATAACGCCAAAAAAAAGTAAGGGAGCGGTTCTTATGAAGAAAATGGATGAGATGCAAAAACACCAATCGGGTATAGCCGCCAGAATAGCATTTAGTTTTTATACTGTCGCTTTACTGATATGGTCATTAATAGATTATTTTAAAAACGGAAATACAGGATGGCAATTTCCAATACTTTTAATAGGCTGCGCGCTCTATTTATGGATTCAAGTTTATCATAATCGAAAAACAAGGTAACAATTCCAATACACTTCCGGAGGATTATACAGCAATGTACGAATATAAGTTCATAAAAGTAGAAGTAAACCGATGGAAAGGAAAGCCTAAAGAAGACTATAAAGAAATTATTGAAAAGTATTCGCAGCAAGGATGGAAGCTGGTTCAAATATTTGCTCCTCCTATTTCAGGTTATGGGGCAGCCGATTATTTTGATATTATTCTTGAAAAAAAAGTATAAATGTTTCAGTACAAAGAAAGCCGGATCATACATATGGTCCGGCTTTCTTTGTACTGAAATAAGTCAGCAGATACCTTAACGGATTTCACCTCTTAAATATTTTTTCGGAAATCCGCAATTCAAATAGCTTCCAATATATTTTATTATTTAACTTGCTGGGGATATTGAAAAAATTGGAGGAAAAAATGAGTCTACTTTTAAAAACACAAAATAGTAAAGCGATTTTTACATTAGTAGCATCAGGAATCATTGTTCTCGCTCTTTTCAGTATAAAACATAATCATTTAAGCATGGATGTCATCGATATTTTAAACAGAGCTGGAATAATAGCTCCTAGTTGGATTGTCAGTGCTATCACCGCAACGGGTTCAGTCCTGGCTATCATTACTGTTTTAGGATCTCTTGGTGCAGGCTTGCCTTTAGCCGTTTTAGAACAATTGGCTGCAGCAAGTACAGCAGCAGCTTAACATAAAACATTAAATTCAATATCCCTGGCAGTCCCTTAAACGAATGGATGAAAATACTTTGTTTAAAAAGAACGTTTTAGTCAAATTGTACATACTCTGTCTGATCTTATTTTTAATTGCTTTATTTACAGCATATTTTTATACAGATCCCGCTTCAAATGTAAATAATCTAAATCGAAATATCCGTCCGGATTTTTTTCAGATTTTCTTTAATAATATTAAAGTAGCGAGTCTGCTTGTTTTTCTAGGCCCGTTGACGCTGTCACTCGGCACGATTGCAGTTTTAATTATTAATGGATTCATTTTAGGAAATGCGATAGGAAACATCAAAGACAATTTAAACCTTTTACTGCTTGTTATACCCCATGGAATAATTGAAGTGCCGGTATTGCTTCTTGCAGCTTCTGTAGGAATGAAATTAACTTTGGATTTATTACTCCTCAAAATAAATTTAAAATTCACTTTTAAATATATTGGTATTATATTTCTCGGTTTAATGATAGCAGCTATGTTAGAAACATTTCTTACACCTATCTTTATAAAAGGAGTCTCTTAGGATTATGCAAATTGAATTATCTTCATTTAAGGACCGAAACATTAATTTTTTGTCCTCATTTTTGTTTTATATTATCGGGTTAGCTTTTTATTTAAGTTCCCTATTACCTTTTATGAAAAGTTTAATTCCCAAAAACATCCCTATACAAGTTGTTGAGCAAGTAAAACATTTAGATTATATCATTGCGATAGCCGCACTGTTTCTTTTAATGTTCGGGGTGATTTTTGAAGGATTTGTATTATTTCTCATTATAAATTTTCTTGGCGCTCAAATTAAGATTAAAACCTTTTATTCCCTATTTATGTTTTCTAACATCCCGGTCGCAATTAAGTTTTTTCTTATATCATTCAAAAACATTTTCGCAGAACATCCAAACACTAGTTTATTTTTCACAAGTAATCATTTGATTTTTTCTATCTTTGATTTGTTCAATATTGCATACTTATTTCTTTTGTTTATTCTTCTGAAATGGAGAACAAATTTGAACTACCTGACAATCTCAGTTTTTATTTTTACGGCATTCCTGTATAGAATGTTTTTTTAGCATATATAAATAAACCCCCTCAATAGGGGTTTTTCTTTCATTTCGTTCACTGTATACAATTCCTTTTATATGCTTCCGAAACAATACCGACTCTAGTACTCACATTCCACTTTTTACAGAGACCGGCTATGATATATTCGACATTACGCTGCGAGTAGTTTAATGACTTAGCGATCTCTTTATTAGGTTTTTCAGCAATTATCAGTTTAATTACTGAAATTTCAATCTTTTTTAATTCCAATTCATTTTCTACTGCTGTTTTCATTCTAACTTCCTTTCTAAAAATGTATTTACTAAATAATACCCTATTATATAATTTTTATCAATAACATCAATTATTAATGGTAAAATAATATGTTGCTTTTACTAACTTCTAAGTAGTTTATATACAATATAAAAATCCCCCGCGTGTTTCAAGCGGGGGAAATTCTTTTATTTCACAAACCCAAGCAGCATTTCACGAATCATCTTGCTTGCCGTGTTTGCGGTTTGTTCTGAGTGGTCATAGACCGGCGCAACTTCTACGAGGTCAGCGCCTTTTACATTGACTTCTGAGCGCGCGATTTCATGGATGGACGCGAGCAATTCTTTAGACGTGATGCCTCCTGCGTCAACCGTGCCCGTTCCCGGCGCATGAGCGGGATCAAGAACGTCGATATCGATGGTGACATAAACAGGGCGTCCCGCAAGCTGCGGCAGCACTTTTTTCAGCGGCTCAAGCACTTCAAACTTAGAAATGTGCATGCCGTTTTCTTTCGCCCATTCAAATTCTTCCTTCATTCCGGAACGGATGCCGAATGAAAATACGTTTTGCGGCCCGATGAGCTCGGCCGCTTTTCGGATCGGAGTAGAGTGGGAAAGCGGTTCGCCTTCATAATCCGTGCGCAGGTCGGTGTGCGCGTCAAAATGAATGATGGCAAGGTCCGGAAACTTCTTATACATGGCTTTTATGACAGGCCATGATACAAGGTGCTCCCCTCCCATGCCGAGCGGGAACTTTCCTTTTTCTAAAATGCTGTCCACGTATTCTTCAATCATATCAAGGCTTCTTTGCGGATTGCCGAACGGAAGCGGAATGTCTCCGGCGTCAAAGAAATTCAAATCAGCCAAGTCACGGTCGAGATACGGGCTGTATTCTTCAAGACCGATAGACACCTCGCGGATTCTCCCCGGCCCGAATCGTGAACCCGGACGGTAGCTGACCGTCCAATCCATCGGCATGCCGTAAAGGATGGCGTCCGCCTCTTTCCAGTCGGGGCGGCTTGCGATAAATACTTTTCCTGAATATGCTTCATCAAACCTCATGATAAAACCCTCGCTTTCCTGTAAAAAAGCGCAAGATTCGCTCCTGCGCCGTACGTTTTTATTTGATTAAGTCGCTCACAAATTTCGGAAGAACAAATGCCGCTTTGTGAAGCTCTTTCGTGTAATATTTCGTGTCGATGTCAAAGAAACGGCTGTCTTCCACTTCAAGCGGATCGTACTTTTTAGAACCGATCGTAAATGTCCACAGGCCGCTCGGATACGTCGGGATATTAGCCGTATACAGACGGGTGATCGGGAAGATTTCTTTCACGTCACGCTGTACGTTTGTAATCAGCTCCGGTGTAAACCACGGGTTGTCCGTCTGCGCGACGAAGATGCCGTCTTCTTTTAATGCCTTGGAAATTCCGGCATAGAAGCCTTTTGAGAACAGATTGACGGCCGGTCCGACCGGTTCTGTTGAATCAACCATGATGACGTCATACTCATTCTCTGATTTCGCGATGTGCATGAAACCGTCATCGACTCTCACGTCGACGCGCGGATCATCAAGCTTGCCCGCAATGGACGGAAGGAATTTTTTAGAGTATTCAATAACCTTGCCGTCAATGTCGACCAGCGTCGCTTTTTTTACGCTTGGGTGCTTCAGAATCTCTCTGATGACACCGCCGTCTCCGCCGCCGACAACGAGGACGTTTTCCGGATTCGGGTGCGTAAATAACGGGACGTGCGCAACCATTTCATGATAGACAAATTCGTCTTTTTCAGAAGTCATGACCATTCCGTCTAAGAACAGCATGTTGCCGAATTCTTCTGTCTCCACCATTTCCAGATGCTGAAATTCCGTCTGTTCCGTATGTAATGTTTGTTTCACCTTTAATGTAATGCCGAAATTCTTCGTCTGCTTCTCCGTATACCAAAGCTCGCTCAATTGTCATCTCCCTTTCAAGGCTTATTTCATTTATTGTAAGCGTCTGTATCGCTTTTATTCCGGTTAAAATCTCATTTTCACCTAAGGAAAAAGTATAGAGGATGGAGGGGAAAAAGTAAAGAAGTGTCCGGTTTGATATGTTTAAAAAACCCCCTTTTTTCACATAATAATAGAATCATGAAAAAGGGGGTCCCCAAAAGTGGATAAAGTATCTGGAAAACAGCTCAGAATCACATTCAAAATCATCCGCGCCTGCATCTTTCTGACACTGATCGGCGGAATGCTGGCCGGCGTCTGCTTCACATCCGTTCTTCTTGCAGCGAAATGGCAGGGGGCCCCCTCCGTCCGGGTTCCTCAGTCTACGATTCTTTATGCAAATGACGGCTCAAAGCTAGGTGAGACCGATTTCGGGGAAAAGCGCTACTGGGTCCGGTTAAAAGATATCAATCCGATAGCGGTGCAGGCCGCCATTGCGGTGGAGGATCAAAACTTTTACAATCACCACGGTTTTGATTACCGGCGGATGGCCGCCGCCGCGCTGGCTGACATAAAGGCAATGGCCAAGGTTCAGGGCGCAAGCACCATCACCCAGCAATACGCGAGAAATCTCTACCTTGAGCATGATAAGACATGGAAACGAAAATGGAACGAAGCATTTTACACGATCCGCCTTGAACAGAACTATTCTAAAAACGAGATTTTAGAAGGTTATGTAAATACGATATATTACGGCCACGGCGCATATGGAATTGAAGCCGCCTCGCGCCTGTATTTCGGCAAACACGCCAAAGATCTGAACGATGCGGAAGCCGTGCTTTTGGCGGGCATACCGAAAGGCCCGTCCGGCTATTCGCCATATGTCAGCGAAAAGAAGGCCAAACAGCGCCAGGAAACCATTCTCCGACTGATGATCGGCCAAAAAATGATCTCAAAAGAAAAGGCGGAAAGGCTTAAGAAAACGCCGCTTGCCTATCAGCCGCTGAAAAACAGGACCGCAGCGAAAACGGCGCCTTATTTTTACGATGATGCGATGAAAGAACTCGAGAAAAAGCTCGGCATGACGCGCGAACAGCTCGCAACGAGCGGATTGCGTGTTTATACGACGCTTGATAAGCGCATGCAGCGGATTGCGGAAAACACTGTGGCACATACGATCCGTACCGGCTCTGACATTCAGGTCGGCTTTTCCGCGATTGATCCGGCAACAGGGCGCGTGCTTGCGCTTCTCGGCGGACGTGACTACGAAAAAAGCCCGTTTGACCGGGCGACACAGGCGAAACGGCAGCCGGCTTCCACGATCAAGCCGCTTTTGTACTACAAAGCGATTCAAAGCGGCTTTACACCGGTCACGCTGATGAAAAGCGAAGCCACAGAGTTCAAGATTGACGACAACGGAGATACTTATTCTCCAAGCAATTACAACGGCTACTACGCCAATAAACCGATTACGCTGCTTCAGGCGCTTGCGTTATCAGACAACATTTATGCCGTGAAGACCCATCTCTTTCTCGGCATGAATAAGCTCGTGTCGGCGGCAAAGGAATTCGGCATCAGCGAACATTTAAAGCCTCTTCCGTCTCTGGCGCTCGGAACTGAACCCGTGCGCCCGATTGAGATGGTTAATGCCTACGCGATGCTCGCAAACGGGGGAAAACAAATCACCCCTTCCTTTATCACAAAAGTGACGGATACCGCCGGCAACGTCTTGTATGAACAGCCGCGCGGACATCAGCAGACGCTTGATAAAAAAGCCGCTTTTGTGACGGCGAGCATGATGACGGGCATGTTTGATCAGGATTTAAACGGCTATACTTCCGTCACGGGACGCACCATTTCGGACCGGCTGACCCGAACCTATGGCGGTAAATCAGGCACGACAAGCGCAGACAGCTGGATGATCGGCTTTAACCCTGCTCTTGCCGCCGGTGTATGGACAGGTTATGACAAAAGCAGCACGATTGATTCAGTAGAAGAAAAAAGCTATGCGAAGACGATTTGGGCGGACTTTATGGAGAAGGCGCTCGAAGGAGAACCGGAAATAGCGCTTAAACCGCCGAAGGGCGTCACGGGCGTCTATATCGATCCCGCTTCCGGCTACACTTCGGGACCCGGCTGCGCCGCAAAGCATTATACGTATTTCATCGCAGGCACTGAGCCCGCGGATGTGTGCTACGGACCGGAACCTTCTAAAAAAGAAAAGGAACACGCCCCCGCCCGCAAAGAAGCTCCGCGCAAAAAGTGGTGGGATAAGTGGCTCGGCAAAAAAGACTGAGCCCGGTGCATTGCGCGCCGGGCTTTAATCCGCGTCTTCCTCAAGCACCCACGGGAGCAAGAGTGAAAAGTCGAGATGGATAATAGGGTCAGGAAAACCCTTCGGTATAAAAAATGTTGTACTCGGCAATGAAAACGAAAAGCGGATATCTCCCGCCCTCTCGATATGAAACTTTGGCCAGCCTTCCCTAAGCCTGCCGACAATCGGATAGCTGCCCGCATAATGATGCAGGCCGTTTTCCTTTCCATGCTCCCCCAAGTCGTGACAGACAGCCGGACGAATCCCAAACTGCGTAAACAATCTTGTTTTCTCGGCGGGAAGGAGATTCACCGCCTCGGAAAAGTTCCGGCAGCTCCCGCAATCGCAAGGATCAGGCCATGATTTTTCGTATTGTTTTCTCGTTTCCGCCGCATCTGCTTCAATGACCCATGGCCCGTTGTCAAAGACGGTGAACATGATGAAACCTCCGCGTAAACATGAAAAACCCCGAGTCTTGGTTCGGCTCGGGACTTTCCATGTCCTGATTCTGTATCAACAGTTTACTCAGTACAATTGCAAAATAGTGCAAATATTTATAAAGTTCACAAAAAGTTCACAAATTATTTTTCTTCCGGAAGCAGACCTGTTTTCAATTCATCGGATGAACGTTCCCAGAGCCCTTGGTCATGCTTCTGCAGAAATTCAGCAAGCACCTGCTTTGAGCTGGCGTCCATTTTGTCCACGATAATGCAGCGCTTCATTGATTTATCCATTAAATTCACATGCTCCGGCAATGACTTATAGCCTCTGCGGATACTTCTGTCTACGGTCATTTCACAAGCCGTCACACCCGCGTAATAAGGGCCTTCTTCTTTTCTGTCGATGGTGACCCACACGAGCCAGTACGGTTTTCCGTTCGGCACTTCATCTTTGTTCGGCAGGAATTTGATGCCTTTTTCAACGACACTGCGGGCATGCATGGCGCCGATGTCAACGAAGGCTTCCTTCTCTTCCACATCGACAAATACCGGAGAAATATTGTCAAGGCTCAGTGCCCCGGCGCCAAAACCGCCATGTCCGTCGGTCGGATCACTTTTAATAATATTAAATCCGATTGTTTTCTTCTTTTTTTCTTCCATGAAAATACCCTCCTACAAAAGCGGTTGAAATATAATGGCAAATACCTTGAGAATCCAGTCTCTCCCCTCACTTAACAGCGGCCACACGACATAGGAGCCGACCGGTGTCACAAACAGCACGAGAAACACGATAATCCCGTAGCTCTCAAACTGAGTCATTTTGGCGCGCACCCGCGGCGGCACGAGATCCTCAATAATCCGGTAGCCGTCAAGCGGAGGAAGCGGCAGCAGGTTGAATAAACACAGCGCGAGATTCAGCTGAATCCAAATAGAGAAAAAGCGGTCAAGCCCCATGCTGAATGCAGAAAGCAGCTCCATTCCGTAAGCATGCATCAACACTAGCAAAAAGAAACCGATAAAGGCAAGAAGCAGGTTGCTTACAGGCCCGGCGACGGAAACCAGCACTCCCGCCAGCCGCGGTCTTTTAAAGGCGCGGCGGTTCACCGGCACCGGACGGGCCCAGCCGAAACCCGCGACCAAAATTAGAATCGTTCCGAAAACATCAAGATGTTTAATCGGATTGAGCGTTAATCTGCCCTGTCTCGCCGCGGTATCGTCTCCGAACCGATACGCGACATACGCGTGCGCCAGTTCATGCATCGTAAATGCCACAATCAGCGTAATCACGACATAGGGCATAAGCTCCAGCGGATAATATAAAAATCTGTCCAAATGTAAAAATCCCCTTTTTTAAAAAATGCAAGATTGTCCTTCATTCAGTATACTATAAGTGACCTCTCTTCCAAAGAGAGGAAACGATAAAGGAGGATCAGCACCATGCCGCTCGTAACCGTTAAAATGCTTGAAGGCCGCACAGATGAACAAAAACGGAATCTGGTTGAAAAAGTGACAGAAGCCGTAAAAGAAACGACAGGCGCAGCCGAAGAAAAGATCATTGTCATGATTGAAGAAATGAGAAAGGATCATTACGCCGTCGCCGGCAAACGGATCAGCGATACGGAGTAATCCTTGATAATGGCCGGCGCTGCTATGTCAGGCCGGCTTATTTCATTACTTTTTCAACGAGGCTGAAAAAGGTATTCTTTTCTTCTTCTGTTAATGCCTCGAACAGCTCGTCAATGAGCATCTGCCGGTTTTCAATCATTTGCATGGCCGCCATTTTCCCCGATTCGGAAAGCGTCATCCATACCGTGCGTCGGTCTTCGTTATTTCTCGACCTTTCCACGAAACCCTCTTTTTCTAAGTGATTCAGAGCGGTTGTCGTGGCTGAAGGCGATAATGTGACTTCCTGCAATATATCTTTAATCGTGCACGTGCCGTGCCGGTAAATAATCCTGAGAATAAATCCTCTGATATTGTTTATACTCTTCGGAATTGTCGCCTCATCAAGCTTTTTCGTGCTCTTTAAATATTTCGTGAGCGCGTAATCCAGTACATTTGCTTGCAATATATCGTACTCCATGCAGAAACTCCCCATTTCAAGATGCATCCATCATCATTTGATTGTTTTTTATTACATTTTACTGATACCTCGCGGGGAAAGTCAAAATTTCGGCCGGAAAGCCCGCAACTTTTATCCTGCCCTATACAGACTATTATCTCCTGCTTTTTCACCCATCCCTTTTATGCAATGCTGGTTTTATAGACATGATTCAGGTAAAATCATTAAGGGTGACTGCGTTTGACGGAAAGGATAATCTGATCGGATGCAGCAGACAATATGACTGGAAAAGAAACGGAACAGACGGGGAAACAGAACACAGGATTGTCGATTACACAGAAGATGTGACACGGGTAAAAGCCAAAGAGCCCCTCTTGGCTTTTGCTTTTGGATGGAGGGATGCGTGTTGCGGAATATCCTACAAAAAAAAGACATCACCCAGCTGCTTGAACAAAGCAGAAACAGGCAGACTGCCAAAACGATGGGTGGATTTGATTTAACATTACTGGGCATCGGCGCCGTCATCGGGACGGGCGTCATGGTTCTTACAGGCATTACGGCCGCGAAAAACGCCGGACCTTCCGTAATCTTTTCTTTTATCATTGCAGCCGTTGTCTGCAGCCTTGCAGCATTATGTTACGCCGAAATCGCTTCTGTTCTCCCGGTTTACGGAAGCGCCTATATTTACTCTTATACCACCATGGGAGAAATTGTCGGCCATTTAATGGGCTGGACGCTCTTATCCGTTTATATGGTGACGGCGTCGGCGGTGGCAAGCGGCTGGTCAAGTTATTTTAATAATCTGTTAGCCGAAATCGGCATGCCTTTGCCGGACAGTCTGCTGCACGTGCCGAGCCAGGGGGGCATCGTCAACCTTCCTGCCATCATCATTACTCTATTAATTGCCGTCGTTCTGTCACGCGGCTCTAAAGAGAGCAAAACCTTTAATAATATAATGGTTCTCGTAAAAATCGGAATTGTTTTGCTGTTTATCATCACAGGAAGCTTTTTTGTAAAGCCGGGCAATTGGCATCCTTTTATGCCTTTTGGAATCAAAGGCGTCATTACGGGGGCTTCTGCCGTCTTTTTTGCGTTTCTCGGATTTGACGCGATTTCCGCTTCGGCTGAAGAAGTCAAAAAACCGCAGCGCAACCTGCCGATCGGTATTATCGGTTCACTGGTGATCTGTACATTGGTATACGTCATCGTCTGTCTCGTCATGACGGGGATGGTTCCGTATTCACAGCTTAATGTGCCGGAAGCCATGTCTTATGTGTTGCAGTCTGTCGGACAAAACGCGGTGGCGGGCGTTATCGCTGCCGGTGCGGTGATCGGACTGATGGCCGTCGTTCTCGCCCATACCTATGCGGCGACCCGTATATCTTTTGCGATGGCAAGAGACGGAATGCTGCCGAAAGTCTTTACCATTGTCGGAAAGAAATCGGGAGCGCCGATCTTTAATACGTGGCTGATCGGACTGATCAGCGCCTGCATCGCGGGTTTTGTTGATCTGAAAGAGCTGTCAGATCTCTCAAACATCGGCGCGCTATTGACATTTGCCATGGTCAGTCTGTCCGTGCTGATTCTGCGCCGCACCCATAAGGATCTGCCACGGGGATTTAAAGTGCCTTTTGTACCCGTTCTGCCGATTTTGGCCATTATCTGCTGTTTGTTTTTAATGGTCAATCTGCCGCTGAAAACGTGGCTTTATTTTGCCGTCTGGCTGATCATCGGCGTCATCGTTTACTTTTTATATTCGTACAAGCACAGCAAATTGAGACAATAAACAAAACCAGGCCCGCTTTATCGCGGCCTGGTTTTTTCATCAAAAAAGACGAAAGCCATCGCCTTTAACAAATGTGTTTCAGCTCTTCTATGTAGTGAAGCGCCTCATCATATTCTTCATCCGTATATTTCTGTTTGCTTTTTATCGTAAACACTTTCTCTTTCTTTTCCTCAGCTTCAAGGCCGTCAAAATACAAAATCGTAGACACCAGCTCCAAAAACCGGGATGAGCGGCTGTTGACGCTGTCGATGTACTTCTTCATATCCGGCATCGTAAGCTCCGCATGATGTAAAAACTCGGCTCCCGTCTCCGTCAGCGAGTACCGGTATTGAAAGTAGCCGCCCTTTTTTTCCTTCACCTCATCCAGAAACCCAAGATTGCACAGCTCTTCAATTCGAAGCGTCAGTTCTTCGGAATACGGGCCGTAAAAATGAAAATCATATTTTTCGTAGAAAGGATACTGCATTTTCTTCGCGATATAAATGATTTTCTGCAGCTTTTTCCGCCCGATGATTTCTCCAGAATCCGAGAACACCTTCATCAGTTTTGCATGTTCTTTCAACAAATTCCCGACATCTCCTTTTCCTTCTTTACCAAAATCCTTCTATGTCAGTCCCAGCAGCTGCCGGATTTTTAATTTTGCTTCAGGGTTTTCTGAATCGTCACAAATGAGGTCCATCGGATAGTAGAGCTTATGGTCCGTCCGGCGTTTGCCCGAAATGGATTCGACAATGGCGGACTGCCTGGACAGCTCTTTGATCTGGCCGTTCTGCGTTAACAGGTGAATCGGCAGACGCTCCTCCTCTTCACCCGGCCGGTAAAAATCATACGGCAGATCCGATGAAGAATCGACCACTAAATAGTAATTGGGATCAATTCCCGCCTCTTTAAACAGAGCGGTCAGTTCAAAATAAGCCGACATTTCCTCATTGGGGTTAAATTCGGCATATTGAAACAGCTGGCGGTTAATGAAGCGGCGGCACAAGTCGGACAGAATCGGGTCCTCTTCTTCTTCCCAAGCCTGGAAATAATATAAAATGATGGCTTCATCAAGCTTCAGATAATCCGCAAGCGTCAGCTTCCCTTCAAAAATGGAATAAAAATGAACGGGAGCATGAGTGAAGATATACCCTTCTTCATGGAGCTGCTTCGCACGGTGGAGAATTTTCGTCAATATGACTTCAGCGCTTCTCGTCACGGGATGAAAATACACCTGCCAGTACATTTGATAGCGGCTCATAATATAGTCTTCGACAGCGTGCATGCCGCTTTGCTTAATGACGATCTGATCCTCTCGCGGACGCATCACCCTTAAAATCCGTTCCATATCAAAATGTCCGTAGCTGACGCCCGTATAGTATGCGTCCCGCTGAAGGTAATCCATCCTGTCGGCGTCAATCTGGCTCGAAATCAGGCTGACCACCTGTTTGTTTTTGTATGTTTTGGCAATGACTTCGGCAACATCCTGCGGAAATCCCGGTCCCGCCTTTCTGAGAACCTGATTCACCTCGGTGTCGCCGAGAATGATTTCCCTCGTATAGTCTTCATGATCCAGATGAAAAACCTTTTCAAAGGAATGCGAAAACGGCCCATGTCCCAAATCGTGCAAAAGCGCGGCGCTGAGACAGAGTTCGCGTTCATTGTCATCCCATTCAGGACGCCCTTTAAAAACATCATCAACCATTCGTCTGACAATCTCATAGACGCCGAGAGAATGGTTAAAACGGCTGTGTTCCGCGCCGTGAAACGTCAAATACGTCGTACCGAGCTGTTTGATCCGTCGCAGCCGCTGAAATTCACGGGTGCCGATCAAATCCCAGATCAGCTTGTCCCGCACATGAACATAGCGGTGAACGGGATCTTTAAACACTTTTTCTTCTGATAATTTTCCGTTTGGATACGCCATCGTCATTCCCTCTTTTTTTTAGCCGTGATTCTATTATATCGGCTCTGTAATTTGAAAACATCCTTGAATTTGTCCGGCGTTTTGTTCCAGTTTTCCGACATTGATTTTTTGAAGCAAAAAAGCCTGACCCATCGGGCGAGGCTGTCGTAAAATACACATTTACTTTTTGATCTTCTTTTTCACTTTCTCAATCAGCTCGTCCTCAGTCGGCGCCGACAGCGGGCGGTTGTTTACGAAAGCAAACGATTTTTTGCGTCCGGGCCCGCAATATGACTGACATCCGACCTCCACTTTTGCATCCGGGTCAGCTTCTTTCAAACGCGGCAGCAAAGTCTTAATATTGGTGGCCTGGCAATCATCACACACTCGGAATTCATTAGCCATGATGTACGCTTCCCTTCATTCAATGTTCCTCTATGTTAAATCTTAATTTTAAAAACGAAAAAAATCACATCACATCTCATTGTACAAGGATTCATCTTATCCTGCAAGGCTCTGCGTATCTCTCATTCTTTCAGCCAATTTGTATAAATATTTTCCAATCTGGACATTCTAATACCATCAAAGATATTGGGGGTTGAGAACATTGACAAAACAAAGACAGGACGCCTGGTCGGAGGAAAATGACCTGCTGCTTGCGGAAACCGTGCTCCGGCACGTCCGGGAAGGAAGCACGCAGCTGAACGCCTTTGAAGAGGTAGGCGATAAATTAAACAGAACGTCGGCAGCGTGCGGTTTCAGATGGAATGCCGTCGTCCGCCATCAATACGAAAAAGCGCTTCAGCTCGCCAAAAAACAGCGGAAACAGCGGATGCGCGCGCTCGGAAACGGCCAGCCGGCCAAGAAGAAACTATTATATCAGCCGCCTGCGCCGGATGCGGACATCATGCAGGAAACCGCAGCCGAAGAGACGGTTCAAACGGAAGCGCCAAAAGAGGATCGGCAAGCCGTCATGTCCGGCGAACATATGCCTTATGTCGATGAAAGCTTCAAGGAAGAGTTAGCTAGTTTATCACATTTGCTGGCGCCTCAGCAGCCGAGCCAAAAGGCGGAGCTCACAATGGCAGACGTCATTCAATTTCTGAAGAGCTATGAAGGCAGCGGAAAGCAAACTTCCGCCCTGCAAATGGAAAATGACCGTTTAAAACGGGAAAACCAAGAACTTCAGTCTAAAACCGAGCAGCTGGAAGCGGCCGTCGAAAAGCTTGAAAAAGATCAAAAAACCATTCAGGAAGACTACGAAACCTTGGTGAAAATTATGAACAGAGCCAGAAAACTAGTTTTATTTGAAGACGACGAACATGCCTCTCCGTCCTTCAAAATGGACCGGAACGGCAATTTAGAAAAAATGGCCGAATAACGGAAAAACCCCTTTCCTTGTCATGGAAAAAGGGGTTTTTGCCATTTGTCAATGACGCGCATCCTGATCTATATTAATGTAAACATTGTTCAGGAGGCCTTCTTCCCGCAAGGGCTGCGCATCTCGGTCCCCGCCCGCACATAAGCATAAAGATTCAATTCCTCATCCCAAATGGTTCTTGGGAATTATTGATCGATTAGCTACTGTGCAATACACTGTATAGAGAATACAATTATTAGATATGATGGGAATGATAGTAAATGAGTAGCCAATTACGAAAAGGAGCGTTGGAACTTTGTGTGTTGTCCCTGCTTCTTTATGAAGATTTATATGGTTATGAATTAATCAAGATCATAAGTGAAACGTTCCCTGTATCGGAGGGCACCATCTACCCCATATTACGAAGACTCACAAAAAATAACTACCTAAAAACGTATACAGCAGCTTCCGATCAAGGCCCGTCACGCAAATATTACAAAGTAACAGAAGAAGGCGCCTTATATCATCAAACATTAAAATCGGAATGGCTTGACCTGTCCGAAAAAGTGAACAGCATCATTAAGGAGGGAAAATGAATGTGTAAAGACCAATATTTAAAACATCTCCGGCGGGAAATAAAAGATCTGCCGGAACTTGAGCAAAAAGAGATACTCGCCGATATCGGCGAAATATTCCAAATGGGCGGCGCTGAAGGAAAAAGCGATGAACAAATCGCCGGCAATTTAGGAAACCCCAAAACACTTGCGCGCGCCTTAAAAGCGGATATTTTCATTAGTGATGCCGAGGAGCAGAAAACATGGCGCTCCTTTTTCAAAGCATTCGGCCTGATGCTGGGGATGGGCATGTTCAACTTCATGTTTATGCTGACACCGTTTCTTTTTGCCTCTGTTGCGGTGTTAAGTTTGATGGCGATCGGCCTGATGCTGATGACCGGATCATTCTTTCTCCTCGTAAAAGTGCCGATTGTAACAGCCATTTTTAACGGATGTATGGTTCTTGGAGCGGGTATGGCGGTGTTTATGGCCGGATTTGATCTTTCGAAACTGATATTCCGCATCTTTTTGCGCTATTTCAAATGGAATGTCAGCGTTGTAAGGAGGGAAACCATTGAATCGAAAAATGTGGTATAGCATTGCTCTCATTTTAATCGCTGCCGGCCTGATCGGAAGCATGTTCTTCGGTTTTGACGGCTTTTACCCTAAATCATAAGGAAGGTGTGCAAATATCATGACTGAACCAGCCCTGATATTAAAAGATGTCTCTAAAACAATCAATCATACCCCTATTGTACAGTCAATTTCTTTCGATGTGAGAAAAGGCGAGATTTTCGGCCTTTTAGGGCCGAACGGCTCAGGAAAAACCACTATTTTCAGAATGATCGTACAGCTTATTAAAAAAACAGAAGGAGCCATTTCATTCAGAGGCAGACCGGACAGCGACTTTGAATATTTTATGAGACATATCGGGGTTATCATTGAAGGCCCGGATATGTATCCGAATATGACCACTTTGCAAAACCTAAAATATTTTACTAAACTGCGCAGCACCTCGCTGCGAACGGATGACCTTATGAATACCCTTGCAAAAGTCGGACTAGAGCAGGCTGCCCGCAAAAAAGTGAAACATTTCTCATTAGGCATGAAACAGCGCTTGGGGCTCGCTTATTCTCTTCTTCACAATCCCGGATTATTAATTCTGGATGAACCGATGAACGGCCTCGATCCTAAAGGAATGAAAGAATTGCGCACCATTCTTTCCGATTTAGCGAAGCAAGGGGTTTCCATTTTATTATCAAGCCATTTATTGTCGGAAATGGAGGAGATTTGCGATAGGGTTGCCTATATTAAAAAGGGACGGATTTTAGGAATTGAAGACATGAAGAACAGACATGACCTTGGTCAGAAAAAGCTGTTTACCGTCACGGTCGATCATCCGGCAAGGGCGAAAGAAATATTAGAGCAGGACGGTATTCTTCAAGTACAGCAAAAAGACAGCCGCATCATTGAATTGGAAGCGGAAGAAGATACCATCCCGTATGTCATTAAATCTTTGGCAGAGAAAGAGATTCTGATTTCCCGCGTTTCTGCAAGAACTTTGTCATTGGAAGAGAAATACATGATGATTACAGATCAGGAGGACGCGGTATGAGCATATTTCATCTGGCGCAGAACGAATTCATAAAAATAACCCGAAAAAAAGGCACACTTTTATCTCTTTTTTTCCTGTTTCTCATCGTTTTGCTGGCCGGCCTTATTATGAATCATGAGTTAGATGCTTCCTCGGATAACAATTGGAAAGAACGGCTTCTCGCCGAAAAAAAACAGGAAGAAATTGATAAACCGGCTGAAACGACAGGCGTTTATTATTCTGCTGATGTTAAGAATAAAGACTATTATTTGGAGCATATCATCAACCCTTATGAATGGAACGGCTGGAGGTTTTTCGGCACGGTTACTTCAAACGGGCTTGAGATTTTCGTCAGCTTGACCGCGATTTTAACCGTCAGCGGGGTTGTTTCTAAAGAGTTTGCCCTTGGGACGATTAAGTTTATCGCTACAAGCCCGAACCGAAGATGGCGGATTTTAACATCGAAATTTCTGGCCTCTCTTCTGTTTACCGGTATGATTTACTTATTTTACTGTGTGAGCTGTTTGCTGATCGGCGGCGTGTTATTCGGTTTTTCCAATGCTTCATATCCGCTCGTCTATACTCATTTAAATGACAGTCTGTATACCATCAGTTCAATCAAAGCATCCGGAATCATTCTGCTTTTGCGTTTCATATCAATTATAAGCATTGTCACCATTGCGTTCACTTTGTCAGTATTGTGCAAAAGCCAGGCGCTCTCCCTTTGCTTATCCATTTTACTGCTGTTTGCCGGCAGTATATTGGGCGGAACTGATTTGCTTGCCCAATTTACGTGGTATAAATTTACGCTCTTTCCGCATTTAAATCTCGTTGCTTATGTAAATAAAAGTGCGGGTGATGCGATTTCAACGTTAAACATCCCCTATTCCATGACGGTTATAGCGATCTACTTTCTTATATGTTTATTGATTTCTTTTTCCGTCTTTCAAAAGAGAGACATTACAGCATAGACAGAGAGGCGGCGGCATAATGAGCGGACGGCAGGAAATACTGACGGTCCAGTAATTTGCCGCTGGCCGCCCCTTGGTCCATCGCTAACGGATTCAAATAACCGAAGCTCCCGCTGCTTCGCTGCTGAAAGTGTAGAAATTCCCGCCCTTCCCGTATAAAAAGCGCCTCATCGAATCGGAGAAATTTCATAATGGCAGTGTATTTTGCAACGGCGTCAATGTGATACTTTCTGCACTCGGCTAACATTAAACCTGAAAAAGCAAAGTCTGATGTTTTGTACCATTCCGTGAGAAAAGGCTGCAATTCTTTCATTTGCAAATAAGTGACGGCATAAAGGGCATCCGCCTGTTCTTCCTGCATGCCGCCCGGTGCCATGAGCAAATCGGCCTCACGTTTCATCCCGGTTTCTAAGAACACGATCAGTTCTTCCGGAGTCACCGCCCCAAAATAAGCTCCTAACACCATGAGGATCATAGAGGACGGCTCTGATTTCAGTTCCTCTTGTAAACCGCGGACCATTTGTTCAAGTCCGTTATGAAAAAAGATGCTTTTTGCGGCATCTATCCTGCGGTACACATGATACGCATACGCGAACAGGACCGGATGGCATTCGTGCGTTTTTTCTCCAAAATAACGATCTAGGAATAGAATGACTTCTTCTGTATCCTTTCTTTTTTCAAAGTGATGACATGCCGCTAAACCGCAAAACAGGTGCATGAGATCATCTGCTTCTATTTCTTCCGGCTGCAGCTGAATGTTCTTCCAAAAACCCAGCAGCCATTCTTCTGTTTTTTTTATATTAAAATGTTCCTTGACTATCTGCATGTTCCACACTCCAGATTCAGAATCTCAATCGCCGGCAGAAGAGCCGGAGCACAATGAATGGATGGATTCTCGTTATTTATATGATGAAGAGCCGCTTGACAGCCATAAAAAAATGGATCGATACACGATTGGATAAATAACATATTGCACAGCTGTTTCATTTTTCGGCTGCCGAGACAAAACACAAGCCATTTTTGAATGGACGCCTTCAAGCCGGGATGAAGCAGATGCTCTCCCTCATTCAAATGAAGAAGACAGTACTCGACAAACTCCAGCTCGTTTTCAGCTGTTCTTTTCCATGCGTCATGGAGCAAAGGCTGAAACATCGAATTCTTGTAAAAGCGCACTTTTTCATGGTCAGTTGACATTCCCAGCTCGCTCAGCAAACCGACGAATTCGGCGTATTTAAAATAAGGCCATTCTTTTTTTATAAGATAGCCGTTTTGCAATCCGTGACGTATGACCTGATCATCCGAATCCATTCCCTGCTTCTTTTTATAAGCTTTTGCCGTTAAATAGATATGAATCAACTCATTGACAATGGCCGTGTTACAGTGAAACAGATCTTCCCAGCATGACTTATCAACGAAAGCGGAGGCAATCCTTTCAGTATGTTCTTTTACAGCGGAAGAATGGCTCGTCTTCCTGTAGTACTTGCAGAAGCCGGCAAACAGCTGAATGCTCTTTTGATCCGGAAGCGATTGTTCAGCAAAAGATAATAAAAATTGATCTGTCTCTTCAGCTAATCTATTCAAGTTAATCGTTCCTTTCTGCTCTAAGACAGGCATGCGCGGCACCAGCGGCGACAAGTGTTGTATGATAGCAATGTTTGAACACATCTTCTCTTCGCTGTTCACCTGTCAAACCGGGTTTATGTTGATAGGTGATGCTCGGGACATTCCCCTCTTTCATTCGGCCCTGATAGATTTTATTCCAGGCTGCTTCATAGAGCGGTTTATGGTTGTCCTTATCCATGTTGATATGTAAAAAAGAGCTGCACATCAATAATTCACTGGTAATATCTAAATTCTCAAGACAGATATAGATCCCGAGAAATTTCAGGACCTTTTCTTTTAAGGACGGCAGATGATACTCTTTATCCGTAAGCGAAGAACATCCCATGTCTGTTATATAAAAAATCGTATGAGTGATGCTGTACGCATCATGATCCGTCATATATGTATTTGGGATATCCTGACCAGCTGCTGTGTAGTGATATAAGTCAGAAAAATCCGTTATTTCCGAGGTTACGCCTGCTCTTTGCAGACTGTACTTCAGATCCATTTTCCGAAAGGGAACTTTAGCAAGGCTGCAATCAAAACGCGCTGCCGTGAATTTTTCCAGCTCCCATATCACCGAAGCCCGTGACGGATGATCAGTCAAGGTAAGAAATTCACCCGCAATAGCCAATCCGGCGAGACCGTCCGGATCAAAATGAATAAATTCTTCAAGCTGATCATTACGGAGCCTTTCTGTAATAAACTCCGTTATAACAGCAACTTCCTTATCATCTGCCTGATTTCTGATCAGGTAATTGGTAAGAAAAATGAGTTCTATAAATGTTTTAAGGCGCCATCTGAAATCATTCGCTACTTTATGATTCATATCAAAATAATGGATATTTTTAACAATCCATGACAGTGCTCCCCGCTTAATTTCTCTTATATACTCTTGTGTCAAACTCTCACCGCCTCGTCTCAGATGTGTAGGCTCCAAACAGTGATTATCCTACTTTTGAGCGGCTAAATCAGAGAAATTCAAATTCGGGTTTTGATTGTCTTCTTGGCTCGGCACTACAAGCACCCAGCCGCTCCAAGCGAAAGAATTGCCTGATTGTTCCGCATCTCCGGCTAACAAATGTGTCGGGATCGTGATTCTTTTTTCTTCTTTTATTTTTTTAAAGTTCATATCTCCATCTCCTTCAGTTTATAGAATTATTTGGAACCTACATAAATATATTAATCAAATAAGGTATATAATGTAAACTAGTTTTGATATAACGATTCTTTTTCACTATAACTAAATAGTATATAATTACCAAAAACAAAAAAGCCCGGACTTAGTCCAAGCTTTCCTGCGTGCCGAACACCTTCTCATTCCGTTCCAGCATTCGGGTCAGATTTTTTTCAAATACCATTTCCTCTTCCGGCGATAATCCGGCTGCATACAGGCGTCCGCTGAGTTCCTTCAGTTCAGTCAAAAGCGCCAGCATTAAGTCTTGCACGGTAATGTCCGTTTGCAGCAATTCGCTTAATGAAGCCATCGTTTCGGGCCGGATATCGGGATATACGCCTTTTGTATCGTTGCTTTTGTCTTTTAAAGCGGCTTGATAGAAACGTCTGATCAGATCGGCGCGTTCGCTTCCGCTTTTATCGGCGCAAAGGTAAATCTGAACCGCGGTTCCGCCCCGCAGGCGTCTTTGTGAGATTCCCGCGAATTTTCGTCCGCCGATGCTGAGATCATAGCTGCCCGGACAGTACGATCCTTTAATTTCATATGCTTCAATTTCGGCATGGTGCGGACGCAGCATCCGCCGCACCAGCTCTGTCATCGCCTCGTAGCCTCTGTCGATGTCGATGCCTTTTTTTTCGTCTTCAAAAATAAGGGAGATATTCAATACGCCTTCGTCCAGTACGACGGCGAGGCCTCCGGAATTGCGGACAATGACACGATAGCCTTCGTCCTCCAGCAATTTCACGCCGTCCTCTAAAAACGGCAGGCGTGTGTCCTGAATGCCGAGCACGATCGTCCGGTGGTGCACCCAAGAGCGTGCCGTCGCAGGCGATTCCCCTTTGCCTACGGAGGCGCACAGCGTATCATCCATTGCGAATGACTGCTTCGCATCAAAATAAGGGCCGAGGCTGGATTGGTCAATGATTCTCCAGCTCGGCTGCATCAGTAAATCAATCGGTTGCTTTCCCATCTATATTAAATCCCTTTCGTCATAGGCTTTCCATGCATTTATTATATCACTCCGCTTGTGATGATTGAAATTGGCTTTTCAATAGAGCGATGAAGATTTCTTTGTTTTTTGTGTTCTCCATAATGGAAGATTGGATGATAGACAGTTTCCGTTTTAAGGAGAACCCTTTTACCTCAAGCACGGAAATGCTGCCGTGAAGCAGATCCTTTTGCAGCACGCTTTTTGACAGAACGGAAAGACCCATTCCGCTGATCACGGCTTCTTTGACGCCCTGGTTGCTGCTGATCGTCATCATGGATTTCGGCCGCAGTCCGTTTGATTGAAGGACATGGTCTAAATATTCCCTCGTTCCCGAACCCTTCTCCCTCGTCACCCACGCTTGATTTTGCAATTCTGCAGCCGGGATGTTTTTTCTGCCGGCGAGCGGGTGTCCGTTCGGTGCGGCAATGCACAATTCATCCTCCATAAACGGCTGAATGTCCAGCTCGTTTTTCCCCGTATGCCCTTCAATTAATCCGATATCGGCTTGAAGCATCCGAACCGCTTCGCTGACCTCCTCCGTGTTTCCGATCATGACGTCCAGGTTCAGCTCGGGATACTCGTTATGAAGCTTTGCGAGAAGCGGCGGCAGAATATATTCGCCGATGGTAAAGCTCGCGGCGATTTTGAGCTTCCCTTTGACATAATGATGATGGGCGTAAATTTCGGATTTCGCCTGTTCGTACAAAAAGACCATCTGCTTGGCGCGCTGATAGAGAATGTCCCCCGTCGGCGTAGTCGTAAAGTGCTTCGGAGAGCGGTTCAGCAAGGCGGTTTGAAATTCTTTCTCCAGGTTTTTAATGTGAAGGCTGACGCTCGGCTGAGAAATCATCAGCTTCTGCGCCGCCTTTGTAAAGTTTTTTTCTTCCACGACGGCAATGAATGTTTTCAGTTCCCCATAATACAAAAAGCATCGCCCCTAATCATTATTTTTCCTAATCGTTTAGATCATATAAATATATTTTACTAATGATTAAGACCGCAGTAAAGTGGAGTTATCAAGATAATGGGAAGTGACTGAGATGAAGATGGTAAAAGGTGTTTCAGTTACCGCAGGAATTGCGTTTGCGGCTTTCTATGTCAGCCGCCTGCCGTTTTTGCATATGTTCGGAATGCTTGTCCTTGCAATGCTGATCGGCATGCTCTGGCGCGCCGTATTCGGACAGCGGGCGGCATTAGAGCCGGGGATCGCGTTCTCAAGCAAATACTTGCTGAAAGCAGGCATCATCCTGCTTGGCATGAGACTGAATCTGGCGGATATCTATCATGCGGGCTGGCACGTATTTGCAATTGCCGTCTGCTGTATGATGTTTGCGGGTGCCGTTGTATACGGACTGTCCCGGCTGTTCCGTATAGATCAGACACTCAGCACGCTGACAGCCTGCGGCACAGCGATCTGCGGAGCGGCTGCCATTGCCGCGATCGCGCCGCAGATCAGATCAAATGAAAATGCAACCGCCATCAGCGCGGCCGCCGTTTCGTTATTAGGAACCGTTTTTACTGTTGTATATTCTCTTGCTTATCATGGATTGGGCTTTTCTCCTGCGGCTTACGGAGCCTTTTGCGGGGCAACGCTTCACGAGGTGGCGCATGCGGCGGCGGCCGGCAGCGCCGGAGGAAAAGCAGCCGTCGAGATGGCGGTGATCGTCAAACTGACCCGGGTCGCGCTGCTCGTCCCGGCCGCATTCATGCTCGGAATGCGGGCGCGCCGCAGCGGAAAGTCAAAGACGGCTTCTGCCGCTTCGCTCCCCATCCCTTGGTTTATCTTCGGATTTCTCGGAATGAGCGCCATCCATACATCAGGCGTTATTTCAGCTTCGTTTTCCGCGTTTCTTGTTCAAGTGTCTTATGTTTTAATCGGCATGGCGATGGCGGGTCTCGGTTTGAAAGTCCATATATCGGCGTTTCGCCATAACGGCTGGCGAGCTCTCGCAGCAGGCTTGATCGGTTCTCTCTGTTTGTCCCTGTTCGGCTGGGCCGCAGTGACGTTCTTTCTATAAAAAAATGCCGGCCCTCGTAAAGGCCGGCTTTTGCGGATTACAGCGCTTGAGCAGCCGTAATTAACGCAAGATTGTAGACGTCTTCCGCATTACATCCTCTGGAAAGATCGTTTACAGGCATATTTAATCCTTGCAGAATCGGTCCGACCGCTTCAAAGCCGCCTAAGCGCTGAGCGATTTTGTAGCCGATGTTTCCTGCTTCAAGGCTTGGGAATACAAATACATTCGCGTCTCCTTTAATGTCGGAGTCCGGCGCTTTTTTCTCAGCGACAGACGGCACAAATGCAGCGTCGAATTGGAATTCGCCGTCAAGCGTAAGCTCAGGCGCTTTTTCCTTCGCAATTTTCACGGCTTCAGCCACTTTGTCCGTCTCGTCTGATTTCGCCGATCCTTTTGTAGAGAAGCTGAGCATGGCAACGCGCGGGTCAATGTCAAACATTTGAGCCGTATTGGCGCTTTCAATGGCGATTTCGGCAAGGTCCTGGCTGTCAGGAGAAATGTTGATCGCGCAATCAGCGAACACATACTGCTCGTCACCGCGGGCCATGATGAAGACGCCTGATGTTTTTTTCACGCCTTCTTTTGTTTTGATGATTTGCAGTGCAGGGCGCACCGTATCAGCAGTAGAATGTGCAGCTCCGCTGACAAGTCCGTCTGCGAGACCTTTGTACACAAGCATCGTGCCGAAATAGTTTTCGTCCAGCAAAGCTTTGCGGGCCTGTTCTTCCGTCGCTTTGCCTTTGCGGCGTTCTACGAAAGCCTGAACGAGTTCTTCCATGCCTTCATATGTATGCGGGTCAAAAATGTCCACGCCGTCAAGCGTAAGATTTAATTCTTTCGCTTTTGCTTGAATGTCTTCTTTATTGCCGACTACGATCGGCTTTAATACCTTGTTGCCCGCCAAGTTGTTGACCGCAACCAGGATACGTTCGTCCAACCCTTCAGGAAATACGATTTTCACATCTTTTCCTGCGACTTTTTCTTGTACTTTTGTAAATAAATCTGCCACGATATTCCCTCCTCTATGTTGACAAAAAACGCTTACTTTTACAGCATACTCTTCTTCCAGCTAAATTCAAATAACCAACTTCTATTATAGCGCTTTCAAAAAGAAATCTTATTTTTCTAACTAATTTAATTGACGGTTTGTTTCACGGCTTAGTTTCTGACACAAGGCTTCGGATTATTCAAGGTTTCTCCACAGCCGAAACGGTTAAACTGTGATATAGTGAAGGCATCAATGAAAAGATATAGGAGTGAAGATACATGAGTGAGCAGCAAAAAACGAACGAAGCCGCCCAAACGCTTGACGGCTGGTACGCGCTTCACGAGTTCCGCACAATGGACTGGACGTCATGGAAGATGTTATCCAGCGATGAGCGCCTGTCGATTATTCACGAATTTACGGGACTGCTTGAAAAATGGGGCGTCGCCCAAAAAGAAGGCAAAGGCTCGCAAACGATCTACAGCATCGTCGGACAGAAAGCTGATTTTATGCTGATGATTCTTCGCCCGACAATGGAAGAGCTGAACGAAATCGAGCTTGAATTTAACAAATCAAAGCTTGCTGAATTTACAATCCCGGCTTATTCTTACGTGTCCGTGGTTGAGCTGAGCAACTACCTGGCAAGCGGAGAAGGCGATCCGTATGAAAATCCGCATGTCCGCGCCCGCCTGTATCCTGAGCTGCCCGAAGCGAAATACGTCTGCTTCTATCCGATGGATAAAAGAAGAAGCGGCAATGACAACTGGTACATGCTTTCTATGGATGAACGCAGAAACCTGATGAGAAGCCACGGCTTGATCGGACGGAGCTATGCCGGCAAAGTCAAACAGATTATCACGGGATCTGTCGGTTTTGACGATTACGAATGGGGCGTTACGCTCTTCAGCGATGATGTGCTTCAGTTCAAAAAACTTGTTTATGAAATGCGCTTTGACGAAGTCAGCGCGCGCTACGGCGAATTTGGTTCATTTTTTGTCGGAAACCGCTTGTCTCTCGACACGCTTCCGAAGTTTTTGCACGTGTAACACCCACCCGCCTGTCCGGCGGGTTTTTATTTGTCAGAATTTAAATAAAATTTGCTATTTTTATCATTTTTTTTTACGATGTAAAGGAGATTCCATTTTGGTAAAGGGGTGCAGACAGTTGTCAAAACGAACCGCGTTTATTATGGGAGCCAGTCAGGGGATCGGCAAAGCGATCGCTCTGAAACTGGCGGACAATGGCTTTCATACCGTCATTAATTCACGAGTTCCCGAAAATATCGAATCGGTAAAAGAAGAGATCCTCGCCAAACATCCGGATGCGGGCGTCACCGTTCTGGCCGGGGATATGTCGGACCAGAAGACAAGAGCCGGCATTTTTGAAGAGATCAGATCACAATGCGGACGGCTTGATGTATTGATCAACAACATTCCGGGCGGCTCGCCGGATACCTTTGAAAACTGCGATATAGAAGATATGACAAATACCTTTACGAATAAAACGATCGCTTATATCGACTCTATGAAAACGGCCGCAGCAATCATGAAGCAGCACGAATTCGGCAGAATCATTAATATCGTCGGAAACCTATGGAAAGAACCCGGCGCCAATATGTTTACCAACAGCATGATGAACGCCGCTTTAATTAATGCCAGCAAAAACATCGCCATTCAGCTTGCGCCTTTTCACATTACTGTCAACTGTCTGAATCCCGGGTTTATCGCCACAGACCGTTATCACCAATTCGTGAAGAATGTCATGAAGCAAAACGGCATTTCTAAAGCGGAAGCGGAAGAACGGATTGCCTCAGGCGTCCCGATGAAGCGTGTCGGAACTGCGGAAGAAACCGCGGCGCTGGCTGCCTTTCTTGCCTCTGAAGAAGCCTCCTATATTACCGGACAGCAAGTATCAGCCGACGGCGGCAGCATGAAAAGCATATAATAAAAACATCCCGCTCTCAGCGGGATGTTTCTTGTAATGAAGGAAAGGACAAACCGAGCTTTTGAATCCGCAGCACGAATTCCCTCAAATCGCCCTTCTTGGCCACCATTGATATTCTGACATAACGCTTTCCGCCGTTGCCGAAAATCTCGCCGGGCGTCACGACAACATGGGCATGCTCCAGCAGATAGTCCGAAAACTGGTGTGAAGACTCGAATTCATTCGGAATTTCAGCCCAGACATAAAAAGTCCCTTTCGGTTTTTCAATGCTCCAGCCTAATTCCTTTTCACATAACGCCGTGAAAAAGTCAATCCGTTCTTTATATGTGCGCTTCAGACGCTCGGTATGCTCAGGATTTCCTGACAGCGCCGCCGCTGCCGCCTGCTGAAGGCCGCCGAACATGCCGACGAAGACGTGATCCTGAAACTCATTGACCGCCTGAATGATTTTCTCATTCCCCACAGCAAATGCCATTCTCCAGCCTGCCATATTGAAGGTTTTCGAAAATGAATAAAGCTCCGCGCCGACCGTTTTCGCTTCTTTCGCCTGAAGAAAGCTGGCCGGGTTCTGATCAAATTCGAACGCGCCGTATGCAAAATCGTGAATAAGATGGATGTCATGTTTTTTTGCAAACGCTGCCGCTTTTTCATAAAACGCCTGATCCGCAGTCGCGCCCGTCGGGTTATTCGGGTAATTCAAAAACATCAGCTTGGCTTTTTTCAGGACTGCGGGATCAATCCGCTCAAAATCCGGCAGATAGCCGTTTTCCGGATGAAGCGGCATCTCATGCAGCTCCGCTCTGGCCATTGTAATTCCCGATAAATACTCAGGGTAGCCGGGGTTCGGGACTAAGGCGATATCGCCGGGATTCAGCAGGCATTGCGTCAAAACGTACAAACCAGCTTTCCCTCCGCCGAACAGCGCGACTTCTGTCTCCGGATTGACCGATACCCCGTACTCTCTCTCATAAAATTCCGCGATGGCTTCTTTCAGAAACGGATAGCCTCTGAACGGGCCGTATCCGTGATACGAAGGATTCAGCGCAGCCTCCCGCAATGTTTCAACGATATGCGGCGGTGTGGGGAGATCGGGATTCCCCTGCCCGAGATTAATGATCTGGGCTCCCGTTTTCTCCATCTCTTTTACCTTTTGAAAAACGAGCGAAAATTCCTGTTTCGGAAGTGTCTTGATGACGTCGGACGGTATGATTTCCATCTGAAAGGCTCCTTATAAATGAATTTGCTCTGATTCGTTATTCCGTTCTGAAAAGGATTTATTGACCAGTTTTGTATGCAGAAACAGCCCGCTGACCAAAAGGACGATAAACGCCATGATGACTGCCGCGTCTACAATGTTGATCAGCATGGAACCGACGGCGATGCACAATCCGATGGAGGCCTCCGCCACCGAAAAGATCCGGCCCTGAATCTGGTTCGCCGCGTTCTCCTGAACTTTGACCTTCGCCAGCACTTCACCGTATTCCATTGCGATAAAGAAAAGAATGGCGGCAATGACTGACACGGCGAAAATCGGGGTAAACAAAAACAGCGCAAGCGAGACGATCGATAACACTGTAAAATACATCAGCCCTTTATTGTTGTTAAAGCCCCATTTGCTGACAAGAGCGGCGCCGATAAAGCCGCCGAAGCCGATACAGAACGTCAGGACGAAATTGCCGATTTCACCGTCCCCTAAAAAGCGGCTGACAATCGGGAAATAGCTGTAGACGACACCCCACAAAAGCGCCATCGTAATCATCGTGAACATGGCGTTTAACACAAAAGCATTTGTTTTGATTTCCTTCAGGCCTTCTTTAAACGACTGAAAAGCTTCTCTCACGTTTTCTGACTGAATCGGCACGTATTGAAGCTTAATGCGGCTGATGAAAAACGCGGAGACAAGATAGGTCACCCCGTTAAACGCGACGGCAAGCTCCACAGAACCGCCTAACAGAAAAAGTCCGCCGGCTGCAGCGCCGACAATAATCGAAATCGTCGTGGCTTTTGCAAACAAAGTGTTGATATTTTTAATATCCGCTTCTAAAGACGACATGACCGCGAGACGTGCCGGGTTAAAAAACACGCCGCTTCCGTAAGAAACAAACAGCAGCGCCAGAAAAAGCAGCGGATATTCGCCTTTCGGGAGAAATGTCAGCCCCAAAAAGATGACACCTCTGATCACATCCGTCCACAGCATGATTTTCACCCTGTCGAGCCGGTCCACAAGCACGCCTAAAAACGGCTGAAACACCATCGGAATACTGCGGACCGCGATGACGCCGGACGTCACCCAGTAGTCGTGATAGTATGTAGACAAAATGAGCAGAGCCGGGAGAACGCAATAGTCTCCCATAAACGAAAGCGCCTGCCCGAAAAGCAAATACTTAGAGTTCGGTTTCAGCTGTTTCATACCGGTAACGCATACTTTGCAGTCAGCTTCGCCTGCTGCTGAATTTGTTTAATTGATTCGGCCACGTCACCCGAATTGCTTCCTTTCAGTTCGAACGCCGCAATGCTGTTGAACGCTTCGAACAGCCGCAGATCCACGGATGTACCCGCCTCGGCCGCCGAGAAAGAAACGATTTCGGTGTCTCCCTTTAAGACGCCGTCCGGAATGTCAATGCTTTCAATGACGAAATCGACAGCCGTCTCAGGCAGCTGGCCGTTTTCTTTGAAATGCTGAGGATACAAGTGGCAGTCGGCGACATAGCATGGCTCCTGCTCCAATAATCCTTTCGGCAGATCGGCTTCTTTTCCGAAACAGAGAACATCCAATAACAGCTGCGCCATATCGACGCCGAAGACCTTTTTAATATTCGGAATCATGTTCCAGCCCGCAAATCGTGCCGCTGATTCAATCAGTCCGGCTTCCCGGTTTTTCATTAATTTAATCTCTGTATGGGTTGCGCAGTTTTCGAGGCCGAGTCCTTCATTCGCCTTTTTGGCTGCTTCGACGATTTTCCGCTTCGCGTCATCATCCAGGATGGACGGCGTAATATGCGATGTCTCCGTGAATCCGATTTGCGGTGTTTTATCATGAATCGCGACAGGGAAGTATTCTCCGTCGGCCATGATGCCTTCTATGCTGATATAGTCGGAATAACCGCTTGTTTCGTACCAGTCGTCATACTCGCCCTGCAAAAATTCTTCCGCGATAAACGGCGCTTCAAACGTGACCGCTTTCGGTACGTTAATCGACTTCAGGTATTCATTGACTCTGTTAAATTCGGCTTCTGCCGTTTCCCTCTCTTTGATGAGCGTCACGCCGATGGAGCTCGCCAGATATGTAGGCTTCAGAATGAGCGGCGTTCCGATTTCCTGAAGCGCGGCGCGGAAATCTTCCAGCGTCGTCACCCGTTTGTTTTTGATAGACTTGACGCCGGCCCGGTTGAAGGCGGCTCTCATTTTGTTTTTATCTCTGGCATTTTCAGCGGCCTGTACGCCCGCTCCCCGCAGGCCGAGACGTTCACACGCTTTTGCCATCGGAGCGATAAACAGTTCATTGTTGGTCGTAATGGCGTCAACCGCGAACATGCCGGCCACCTTGACGATTTCTTCGACTACTTCTTCCTCAGGTTTGTCATGATCTTCATGAGCCCAGTAAATCGAATCGGGATGCTCAAAATCAGCCAGACTCTTAAAATAGTCTTTATCTTTTATGACCGCGACCGAGTATTTTTCAATTAATGCCGCATGAGAGGCTGTAATTGCAAAAGGTCTCGGAATAAAGCTGACGAGGTTGTATTTTTCGGCTGCGCTTTTGTAAAACATATGCGGCGGGCATCCCCCAAGGTCAGCGATAACCAATACTGTTTTTCTCTCCATATGTAAACACTCCTTCTCTATTGTGCGGTGTATCCACCGTCTGCGGTGATCGCGCTTCCGGTCATATAGCTTGATAAATCCGACGCGAGAAACAGCATGACGTTCGCTATTTCTTCAGGCTTGCCGAGTCTCAGCAGCGGATTGACTTTCGCTTTTTCTTTTTTGATTTCTTCAAGCGTGCCTTCGTTGTTTTCAAGGAACGACTTTTCATTCAAAGGTGTGTCAATGATTCCCGGGCACACGCAATTGACGCGGATGTTGTGTTTGGCGTAATCGACGGCCATCGAACGCGTCAGCTGCAATACGCCGCCTTTAGAGGCGTTATATGCGGGAATGTCGGGCCATGCAACGACTCCTCCGACGGAGCACGTATTAATGATGTTGCCCTTGCCGCTTTTGAGCATATACTTGAGCGCGTGCTTGCTCATAAGAAACATGCCCGTCAGATTGACGTTGAGCACCTTGTTCCAATCGCTCAGCTCCATCTCGTGAATCGGGGCGACAATTTCGATGCCGGCGTTATTGATTAACACGTCCAATCCGCCGAACTTGTCCGCCGCTGACCGGATGGCGTTTTGACATGCCGGCTCATCTGTAATATCCGTCTGCACAAAATGCAGCCTGTCATTGTTTTCTTTCCTGATCATCGTTTCTCCCTGCGCCTCATCAATATCCGCGACGACCACATTCGCCTGCTGATTCAGAAACGCCTGAACCGCGGCATAACCGATGCCTGATGCGCCCCCTGTGATGAGGACGGTTTTATCCGTCAGGTTCATGACTCTTTCGCCTCTAATTTTTTCGCTTTTGCTCTGTTATAGCGCGGAGGGAAAAAGATATTGACTGATTTTGAATCTTTTTCAAATCTGTTGATGGCGCCGTGATCTTCTCTCGGATCGCAGAAATAAGCTGTGCCGAATGTCATATCCACTTTGCAGCCTTCAATGGTCATATCATAGCCGCCGCCGATGCAGATGCCGATCTGTTCATTGCGGTGTTTATGGAACGGCATTTCTCCCCCGTTGCCCGGAATGTTGGCAAGCATGATTTCCACCCAGTCTTCCACGAAGAACGTGACTTCCATACCGGGCAATAAGTCTCTCGTTTTAAAAATATTCAAAAAATAATCTTCAGGGCTTGTGTAGGTTTCACCGGCTTTCAGGCGTTTAATATCAATGGCGATCACTTCTTGATCCGTCTCATTTCTTGCGCCGTGAGGCACATTAGGAGGCGCGATATAGGCTGATTCCAGCGCTGTCATCTTTCTTGTGACATCTCCGACAGTCATGGACAGCTCCCCGGAAACGACAAGGCCGATTTGGACTTCCTTATGCTGATGCGGTTCCACGTTTGTATGCGGCGGAACGTAAGAAAGCAGAACTTCCGTATCTCCTCTGACGGACGAATATTGTCTTACTCCGTTATCCCATTCTATTAATTTAGGCGTCGGGAAATAAAGTTCCTGCAAATCTTGTTCAGTTTTCATCATGAATCTCTCCTTTTCCAAATAATGACCAGCTCATGGGAATGCTTTTAAATGTTTTGACAAAGTGAAGGCCGTACTTTTGTCTGGCCAGCTCATTTGTCAGCGCGATGTCGGACAAACCGTCCTTCACTCTTTTCGCGGCTGCGCTCGTTGAGTTCACCAGATCAAACGTGACATCTTTACGGGTAAAATACTTAATCAAATTGATAGGAGACGGGTGGGATACGATGACAGTCTGATCAAGCATGTCATCCGTATATTCAAAACCGGGCCGGACAGCCAGGCCGTACATCGGGGTGTCGCACCTGAAAATTTGCAGAAGCTGCAGATCCGGTCTCATGTAGAAGTGCTTAATGCCGTCATACGCGTGAGGCACAATTGTGTATTCCAGCGGACTTTGAAGCGTTTTTTCAATGCACGATTCAAATGTATCATGCAGTGATAATTTACTGTTCACCCCTTGGAGAAGGGTAAAATTGGTGATGAAGTTTTTTGCTGCGTACTCACTGCTTGTCCCTTCAGGACCGAGCGTGTTGATCGTAATCAGTTTAGATATTGAATAAGCCTTGCTTTTCGTTTGAATGCTATTATCCAATATAATCATGAGCACCAACCAATCTGTTAAATTTTAAGTAAATATTATCCATAGACGTTCAAGCTGTCAATATTATTTGAAAATATTGATAATTATTCCTATATATTAGAAAACACCCTATGAAATAGGGTGCTAAAAATTAACATTTACAAAATTATAGAAACTTTATTTTACCGATACAATGATTGGTCGGCCTGATGCTCATATTTCCCATACCTTCTGTATGCGAAAACGCTGAGGACAAAGCCGATGAGGGTGACGGCCGCACAGATAAATCCGACAGCTGCATATCCGTATCCGACATAGACCGGACCCATGACAGCAGAACCCAAGGTGACGGCCAAATTGGACGCCAGGCTGTAAAATGCCATGATTTTGCCCCGGCGGCTCTGTGAGCAATCACTTAAAATGGTGCTGAGCAAGGTCACCGTCAGGCTTTGCATCAATCCCCAGACGAATAACCCGATGACCAAAAACGGCATTGATGACGGCGCATAGGCGAGACAGGAAAGCCATATGCTGATCACGGCCAATGCCGCGATCAAAGAGCGCATTTTCCCCGCCTTATCTGCGATTTTTCCGGTGAACACGCTCATGGAAAAACCGATTCCGTACACCATGATCAGCAGCCCTGAAGCTGTATTCCCCCCCGGCAGCACGCGGTGAAGATATGTGCCGAGAAAGGAATACATGCCGTAAAAACCGATCATGTTGCAAAAAGTGATCGTGAGGTATACAGGGACACGGGGCACCTTCAGCGCATCCCGGAAAGTGCCTGCCTGCCGTCCGTTTTCCTCTTCTGTTTTATCCCCATCCGCCGTGCTGCGGCGCGCCTCAATGAAAATGAGCGAAGCAACGAGGACAGACATGAGGGCGAAAATCCAAAACGTCCACCGCCAATTTAAAACGCCGCCGATAAAAGAGCCGATCGGAACGCCGAAAATCAAAGCGAGCGACCAGCTTGACACGATCAGGCCCATCACCTTGCCGCGGTACGCATAAGGCACACGGTCGCCGACCACCGCATAAGCTGTCGGCACAAACGCACCCGCCGCAAGCCCGGAAAGCGCCCTGCCCAGAAAGAAGAAAAAGAGATTGTGCGCCAACGCGCAGATCACCGTGCCGGCCGTAAATATAAGCAGCCCCGTCATCAGGCTGAGTTCCCGGGAATATTTATCTCCCAGCGGAACGAGAAGCGGCGCGCCGATAAAAATCATCACTCCGTAAATACTGATGGAAAGCGCCAGCACACTGACATCCGAGCTGAAAGCCCGCGCTAAATCCGGAAGCAGCGGAGAAATCACCAGCTCTTCAGAACCGGCGGCAAATACGCCTAATGTCAAAGCAAGCGCGAGACAGATCGGAAATCGGCGTTTCGTTTCGATGTGATCGGTTTGTTTGCTGTTCATGCTCTTTGAACACCTCTTCCGTAAAACTTTTCTACCTTTTGTTGTTTTATAGTTTAGCATCCTTATGTTTCATTTTACATTTCACATGAAAACTAATTCTGTTTTTTTATTTACATTCAGATTTTAAATAAAATATTTAGTTTGTATTCAATAAATGATATAAAATACGTCGTCCGGTTATGCTATAGTGATAGAATCATTTGTTAAGGTGGGGGTCATGAAATGAATAACGCTGATTCAAAGGCCGCCCGCGCAGGCCTCGGCATGGTACTGATTCTCGGGACGCTCGCTTCATTCGGGCCGCTTTCGCTCGATATGTATCTGCCCGCTTTGCCTGAGGTGGCGGCCGATCTTCATACGACAGCGTCACTTGCGCAGCTGAGCCTGACGTTTTGTCTTTTGGGGCTGGCGGTCGGGCAGATCGTTGTCGGGCCGCTCAGTGATATGATCGGGCGCCGGAAGCCGCTCATTCTGTCATTGCTGCTTTATACGCTGTCTTCTTTATTATGCGCCTTCAGCCCTTCTGTTTCGTTTTTAATTGTCATGAGGTTTATTCAAGGATTCACCGGGGCGGCCGGAATCGTCATCGCACGGGCGTCCGCGCGCGATATGTATTCCGGAAAAGAATTGACGGCTTTTTTCTCATTACTGATGCTCGTCAATGGGGCGGCGCCGATTTTAGCGCCGATTACAGGGGGACTTATCCTTCAGTTTGCCGGCTGGAAAATCGTATTTGTCGTGCTGGCGGTGATCGGCTGTATCATTACTGCCGCCGTGCTTACGGCGTTGCCTGAATCACTCCCGCCGGAAAAGCGGACAAGCGGCGGACTCCGGGAGACGCTGATGACGTTTCGGGGCCTGCTTGGCGACCGGATGTTTATGGGATTTGCGCTCAGCCAGGCATTTGTGATGACCGGCATGTTCGCATATATTGCCGGATCGCCGTTTGTACTGCAAAACATCTACGGCGTATCGGCCCAAATGTTCAGCCTGCTGTTCGCCGTAAACGGTACGGGAATCATATGCGCCACCCAAATCACCGGACGGATGGCCAAAACACATGATGAACGGAAGCTGTTTGTCTCCGGACTGTTGATCGCCGTCATCGGAAGCATCGCTTTGCTTTTATCACTTGCGTTTGGTTTAGGCCTGACGGCGGTCTGCATTTCTTTATTCATCATTGTTTCTTCTGTCGGGATCGTCACGACGACGGGATTTTCTCTGGCTATGCAGAAACAGGAGAAAGGCGCGGGAAGCGCTGCGGCTCTTCTCGGACTCCTGCCCTTTATCGGCGGTGCGGCTGCCGCTCCCCTTGTCGGGATTGCCGGAGAAGAAAATGCCTGGCCGATGGCCGTCAGCATTTTCGGTTTTGAGTTCTTTGCCGTTCTATCCTATGTGCTGTCGGCCAAACGAAAAACAAAGTAAAGCCCGCCGCTTTTTGCGGAGGGCTTTTTTTCTTATCCGGCAGCGCCTTTTTTCGAAGAAGCCGGCTCACGATTCAGGCGTTTTTTAATACCGAAGTGATAATACGCGTAACAGATGATCATCAGCGGGACGCCGCAGTACAGACCGATACGCTGGTCGGGGATAAAGATGAGACTGATTAAGATAAGACCGTAAACCGAAAATCCGAGAATCGGCACGATCGGATAAAGAGGCGTTTTAAATGCCAGGTCTTTCAGGTTTCCTCCTTCAGCGAGAAAGCGCCTCCGGAAAACGAATTGTGAAGCGCAGATTGACATCCACGCGACGACCGTAATCATACCGGAGATGGAAATGAGCCACACATACACCGTTTCAGCCGCGAATACACTTGTCAGCAGGGATAAACCGGAGATAGCGATGGTGATGGAAAGAGCTTTCAGAGGCACGCCTTTTTTCGTCAGTTTCGTTAAGGAAGCGGGGCCCATCTTAGTTTTTGATAGGGACCACATCATTCTGGACGAAGCGTACAGCCCGGAATTCGCCACCGACAGCATGGCGGTCAGGATGACAAAGTTCATGATATCAGCCGCATAGGGAACGCCGATTTTATCCAGCACAGCCACAAACGGGCTTTCGATGACGCCTGCCGTTTGGTACGGCAAAATGGACACGAGAACAAACATCGCCAGCACGAAGAAAAACAGCGTCCGCCATATGACGTTTCGGATTGAGCGGGGAAGCGTCTTTTCCGGATTTTCGCTTTCTCCCGAGGCGATTCCGACCAGCTCGGTGCCCTGGAATGAAAAATTCACCATGACAAGGGTAAACAGCACGGCTTGGGCACCGTTCGGGAAAAGCCCTTTGTCCGTCGTAAAGTTTGACAGATACGGAGCCGTCTGCCCGCCGTTAAAACCGACAAAGCCGAATACCGCAGCGCAGCCGAGAATAATAAACAATACAATGGCCATGACCTTAATGCTGGAAAACCAAAATTCCATTTCCGCAAAACTCCGCGCAGACAGCGCGTTAATGGAAAAAATGACGACGCCGAATACAAGGCACCACACCCAAATCGGAACGGCCGGAAACCACCGCTGCATTAAAATCCCCGCCGACGTCAGTTCAAGCCCCACTGTATTGGCCCAGCTGAATGCGTACATCCATCCGATCGTAAAACCCGTCGACGGCCCGAGAAACTTTGCCGCATACGCCTGAAATGATCCTGCGACCGGCATGGCGACCGCGAGCTCCCCCAAACAAAGCATCACCAAATACATTAAAAATCCGCCGATCACATAAGCCAATATCGCGCCGATCGGTCCCGCTTCACTGATCGTAAAACCGGAGCCCAGAAAAAGCCCCGTCCCGATCACGCCGCCGAGGGCGATCATAAACAAATGCCGGCCCTTCATCGTGCGCTGCAATTCAGTTTGATTGGTATCTCCCTGCATATACATCCCCCTTATTCTGTTATGTCAGCCATTTGTGCGTATGTCTAATCGGTAGCTGTGCAAAAGGTGCATTGTTGTCTGCTGAATGAGTTCCGGCAGCACATGGAATGTGTACGGCTTGTACACGCGTTCCGTCCATTTATGGCCGTCCTTTCCGTATACCCCTATATTGACCGACGGAATATTCAATTCCCTGATTTCTTTAAAAGGAATCGTCCCGATGACATCCCAGCCCGGAAAATTATCGGTAAAGGCGGAGACCTCCTCGTCTGTTTCATGCAGCGATAAAAAGCTTCCGTCCGCTAAATAAGGGAAAAACTTTTTAAAGGCGAATGTTTCTCCGGTTGACGCCGCTGTTTTATCGACCGCTTCTTGAATGACATGCTGCAAAAGCCGGTCCCGTGTGCTCTCTTCTTTCAGATAATTGTGCGGAAGGTAAGGCGGCGCATAGAAAATAATGACCTTGGCTCCCTGCTCAGGATCGAGTTTTTGCAGTTCCTCGACGGCTTTAAAGCATCTCATCCGCAGTTCAAGATGTTCATATGTTTTAAATGCCTGCCCGATACACTGTGCAGGGTCTATCCCGCGGCTTCTCAGCCTTTTCAGGTAATCTTCCAGACTGTACACTTGAACGTTCCATGACATCTCTTTTTTCGGCAGGCTCGTTCTCTCACAGTATTCGTCGTAATAATCAGATAATTTTCGTTCTGTCTCTTTGCAGGCTTCGTCAGCCACGGCGGTCAGCTGATCCATGACTTCTTTGGCGGTTTTCTCGTAAATAAAATAATTAAAATAGACATAGCTGCTGACGGCGGTCTGCACGTTATACGCTTCCTTGTTGTCACGCTGGTACAGGCAGGTCGGCGGAAGCACAAGCTCCCCTTCAATGTTTTCCGCCATATGAATATTGTTGTGAATTCTTCTGGTGATTTCTGACGCGATCAAATTCGGATCGATGCCGGACAGCGTATCACCGACATGCACCTCCCGCCCGTAAATCGCAAAGCAAGGCAAAAGCTTTCCTGCCGCGCCCGTGTAGATGTACCTTGTCGTGTCACCCTCATACAGCGGGGTGATAAAATCGTTATTAATCGCTGCTAAATAACGAAGCTGCTTTTCTTGTTTCAGCCGTTTTAATTCAGAAATGCTGGTTAAAATGCCGGAATGCTGGCTTTCTTCATCCGGGTTTGCCATGAACAGAATATGGCCCGGCAGCTGATCGCGCCGTTCAGAAAAGTGAAGCAGATTGGCGAGATGAACGGCAATACCGCTCTGCATATCAACCGAACCCCTTCCGAACATCCACTCGCCTGAGCGGGCGTCCCGCTGCACATCCCGATCAAATTCATAGTTTGAGAAATACTCCGCGAGACGGTCGGAATCAAAAGCGATATCTTTTAAAGGGCCGAAATCCTCGATGCCGACCGTATCAAGATGAGCGTGATAAATGACCGTATTCAGGCTTTCGCCGTTTCCCTCAATAAATGCGAAAATATTTTTGCGGCCGTAAGGGTCCTCAGGAATCGCCTGCTCCCACACATGTGACGGATTCTCCTGAAAGTAGGGAAAGCTCTTGATCATATCTTTGATATAGTCGGCTTTTTTTCCTTCTCCCAATGTGCCGTTGATGCTGTTTAACGCCACCAGTGATTTCGTAATGGCTTCTATTTTCTCCTCCGGAAGCATTTTGCTGAGCTGCTGGTACATATTCCATCCTCCTTACCCTCATATAGAGAAAATAGCGCGACTCTCTTTTTCATCGCGCTATTTCCGAAAGATTAATAGGCTTCAGACGTTGTTTTTGCCTGCATATGAAGAATCAGATAGTCAGGTCCTCCTGCTTTTGAATCGGTTCCTGACATATTGAAGCCGCCGAACGGCTGGTATCCGACAATCGCTCCCGTACAGCCGCGGTTGAAGTATAGATTTCCGACGTGAAAATCTTCGCGGGCGCGTTCAATGTGCGCGCGGGTTTTTGATAACAGAGCGCCCGTCAGTCCGTAATCGGTATTATTGGCAATCTCAAGCATATGGTCGAAATCACGGGCTTTTGAGATCGCGACGACCGGCCCGAAAATTTCCTCCTTCATCAGGCGGGCGTTTTCATCAACATCCGCAAAAATGGTCGGCTGAATAAAGTATCCTTTTGAATCATCACCTTCGCCTCCCGTCAGGAGTTTTCCTTCTGTTTTGCCGATTTCGATATAACTCATGACTTTATTATAAGATGCTTCGTGGATGACTGGCCCCATGTATGTATCAAAATCTTCCGGACTTCCGACAGTGAGTGATTTTGTTAAAGCGACGGCTTTTTCAACAACTTCATCATAGACGTCCTGATGGATGACCGCACGGGAACCGGCTGAACATTTTTGGCCTGAGAATCCGAAGGCGGAATACACGATTGAGGAAGCGGCAAGATCAAGATCAGCATCTCTGTCTACAAGCACCGTATCTTTCCCTCCCATTTCGGCAATGACCCGTTTCAGCCACTTTTGGCCCGGCTGTACTTTTGCGGCGCGTTCATAAATACGGCATCCAACCGCGCGGGAACCTGTAAACGACACAAATCTCGTCTTCGGATGCTCAACCAGATAGTCGCCGATTTCTCCTCCGTCGCCCGGTATGAATTGGAGCACGCCGTCCGGCAGGCCCGCTTCTTTCATCACTTCAACGAATTTCGCCGCCACGACAGGCGCCGCATCCGCCGGTTTCAGCAGTATCGTGTTGCCTGTTACGATGGCTGCCGCCGCCGTTCCCGCCATGATCGCAAGCGGGAAGTTGAATGGAGAAATGACGATTCCCACCCCAAGCGGCTCATAGTGATACTGATTATATTCTCCGTCACGGCTCTTTACAGGAGAACCGTCTTTCAGTTTCAGCATCTGACGGGCGTAATACTCTAAAAAGTCGATCGCTTCCGCCGTATCCGCATCCGCTTCCTTCCACGGTTTTCCCGCTTCTTTCACTAGATACGCGGAGAATTCGTGCTTTCTTCTGCGGATGATCGCCGCCGCTTTAAACAGCACATTCGCGCGGTGTTCCGGCCGTACTTTTTTCCATGTTTGAAATGCCTGCAGCGCAGCCTGCATGGCCTTTTCCGCAAGTTCTTTTCCGGCGGCCGATACAGAACCGATCACTTCTTTTTTATCTGCCGGATTGACGGAAATGATCTTTTTATCCGTTTCAATCGCTTCACCGTTGATAATAAGCGGATAATGCTTGCCGAGCTGTGAATTCACATAAGCCAGCGCTTCCTGAAACGATTGTTTATTTGTCTCTTCCTGAAAATTTGTAAATGGTTCGTGTGCGTATGAAACTGTCATTAGAATTCCTCCCCGTATTTTGTAATGTGTGCTCACGCTTTATGATGATGCAAGAAGCATACCAGCATAGCAATTTGTGATAAAAATAAGAAAATCTTTGCCGAAAGCGGACGAAGCTTGTCCGAATCTGTCAGCTGTAATCTGAAAACGCAAAGAAATTTTGCGATCCGCTATATAACTGATGCAAAATCTCTTTGCGGATAACACTTATACCCAGCCGCGGAACCGGGCCGCTTCAGCCGACTTTCTGATGCCCGTCATATAGGCGGCTAAACGCATATCGACTTTGTGGGTATGCGCTGTCTGATAAATGGATTCAAACGAATTCACCATGACGCTGCGCAGTTTTCCGGCGACTTCCTCCTCAGACCAGTAAAAGCCTTGATTATTTTGCACCCATTCAAAATAAGACACCGTCACGCCGCCGGCGCTTGCCAAAATATCCGGCACGAGAAGCACGCCTCTTTCATTCAGAATTTTCGTGGCATCTATCGTTGTCGGGCCGTTTGCCGCCTCCACAATGATTGAGGCTTTAATGTGATGGGCGTTTTCAGCCGTAATCTGATTGGAGATTGCGGCGGGCACGAGAATATCACAGTCCTTTTCCAGCAGCTCCCTGTTCGTTATGACATCCGAGAAGAGATTCGTCACCGTGCCGAAGCTGTCCCGCTTATCCAGCAGGTAATCAATGTCAAGGCCGTCAGGGTCATACAAAGCGCCGTGGGCGTCTGAGATGCCGATCACCTTGGCACCGGCGTCATGCATAAATTTAGCGAGAAAGCTCCCCGCATTTCCGAACCCCTGAATGATGATCCGCGCATTTTCCAATGGAATCCCTTTTTTCTTAACGGCTTCCTCAATACAAATCGTGACGCCTTGCGCGGTCGCCGTCTCCCGCCCCTGTGAACCGCCGAGAACGATCGGTTTGCCCGTAATGAATCCCGGTGAATCAAATTCTCTCAGGCGGCTGTATTCGTCCATCATCCATGCCATAATCTGCGAGTTGGTATATACGTCGGGAGCCGGAATATCCTTTGTCGGACCGACGATCTGGCTGATCGCACGCACATATCCGCGGCTCAGCCGTTCCAGCTCTCCGAATGACATCGTCCGCGGATCACAGATGATGCCGCCTTTTCCGCCCCCGTAAGGAAGATTTGTGATGCCGCATTTTAAAGTCATCCAGATGGAAAGCGCCTTAACCTCTTCTTCACTGACTTCCGGATGAAACCGCACGCCCCCTTTTGTCGGGCCGACTGCGTCATTATGCTGTGAGCGGTAGCCCGTGAAAACCTGTACTGAGCCATTGTCCATTTTGACAGGGATGCGGACGGTTAAAAGCCGCATCGGCTCTTTCATCAGTTCATACATATTGTCAGGATAGCCCAGTTTGCGCAGGGCTTCTTTTATGATCGATTGTGTTGACAAGAACAAATTAAGAACTTCTTTTTCTTCATCTTTCTGATTGCTTTTAGAAAGCGGGTTGGCTGACATGTTTTATCACCTCATCGTATTTTACGTGTAAGCTTCAATTACCGGCAGAACAAAATGTAAGCGCTTTTACACCAAAACCCATCAATCCCTTTCACATTGTCGTTACGCCCTTTTTATATGCAAGATTCATGCCAGGTTTTTTGCGCATAAAAAAAGAGGCTGTTGTCAGCCTCTTTCATCCCCGATTAACGCGGGTCAATAACCAGCTTTGTTTCGGCATAAAGACTGCCGGCCCCCAAACCGTTTACGTAATCGCCTTTAATTGTATACGCGCCCGCGCGCGGAAGGTTTTTACGCACTAGGACGAGATTGTATTCAGACGCGCCCAATAAGTCAAGGGTAAGCGGAAGTCTGACCGTTTTTCCGTAGTTGAGAATTTGCGTTTCTTTCAGTGTTCTTCCGTTTACAGAGTCCCTCACAGTGGCGTTGAACCCGTCAGGAAATTGAAATTCAACGGCGCCGACGGCAAGCAGCGCATTCGGCTTGTATGTGACTTCAATATCAGACGTCGCGTATTCTTTCGTACTATTGACGGTTTTCGCTTCAATAACGGCAGATTGGGCATTCGCATGAAAAGATGGCAAGAACACAGATGAAAATACCGCAGCACTGATGAGAAAGGCCGAAAATGATTTTCTTTTTAACATCATGAATTCCTCCAGATCATATGGGATTCAGAGCGTCCTCTGCCGGAAAAGCGTGTCTGATGGTTCCATTCGCGAATTGGGTTTCTCTTTTCCTGAGAATAATCTACCACCTTTATCCATGGAAGTAAATTATTTTTTAGAATATTCAATCATTTATTTTTCACGAGATGAATCAGCACAAAAAACGAAGACATCCGCTGTCTTCGTCTTGTGCGCTATCGGTGAGCCGTCTGCCAGTCAAATCCGATGGTGTCATCATTCCACGGAATTCTTTTTTCGTCAGGCTGATCCGGATTGTAGGACATTGTCGTGAAATAAATAATGGTCAGCGGGGTTTCACCCAGCACTCTGTACCCGTGTGCGACGCCCCTAGGAATGAGAAGGAGCATCGGATTGTCTTCTCCCATGTAGTAGACATCCGTTTCTCCCTTGGTTGCCGACTCTTCGCGAAGGTCATGCAGCACGACCTGGGCGTGGCCCGTCGGAAAAAACCACAGGTCATCCTGTTTCTCATGATAGTGAAATGCTTTAATGACGCCGGGGTAGCTTTTGGACCAGGAAGCCTGCCCGAAACGCTCTAAGAGATGTTCATCGTCACGGACGAGTTCTGAGAAAAAACCCCGGTCATCGCTGTGTTTGATCAGCTTTTTGATTTTTACGCCTTCGATCACTTGCACTGTCCCTCCCTTTGTAAATAATCATGCAGCGCTTCCCGCCAATGCCTCATGCCGAGCCCCTGCCGTTCAATCGACTCAAGACTCAACACCGAGTAAGCGGGGCGCGGCGTCTCATTTCCGTATTCCTCCGTCGTGACGGGCAGCACGGAGGCGGTTCTGCCGCTTTCTTCAAAAATAGCCTTGGCAAATTCATACCAGCTGCACACTCCGCTGTTTGCGGCGTGGTATAAGCCCGGCGGCCTGTCAAACAGACCGATCACCGTTTCGGCTAAATCCTTTGTGTACGTCGGCGCTCCGACTTGATCGTTAACGACACGCACCTGATCATGTGTATCCGCAAGTTTCAGCATCGTATTGACAAAGTTGTGCCCGCCGCTGCCGTACACCCACGACGTTCTGATAATGGTGTGGTTTTTTCCCGTTAACCGGATCAGTTCTTCGCCGAGTTTTTTGCTTTTTCCGTAAATCGTGCCCGGATCTGCGGGATCATCGGTCTGGTATGGCCGTGTTCCTTTGCCGCTGAAGACGTAATCGGTGCTGATGTGAATGAATTTCGCGCCGGTGTTTTCAGCCTCAAGCGCGGCATAATAAGCGCCGATTCCGTTTATTAAATACGCTTTGTCGAGCTCCGTTTCACATTTGTCAACGGAGGTGTATGCCGCCGTATTGACGACGATATCCGGCTTGTAATGGCTGAACGAGTGCCGCACCGAACGCTGGTCGGATATGTTCATCATCGCTTTTGTCAAGGCGATCACTTCATACCCTTCCCGCTTCAGCTGGCGGCATAACTCCCGCCCCAGCTGGCCGGCCGCTCCGGTTACTAATACCTTCGTCAATCGGATCCCCTTCTTTCCGATTAGTCTTGGCTGTCTGTATACCAGCGAATGGTTCTTCTCATTCCTTCTTCAAATGTGACGTCCTGCCGCCATCCCAGCTCATTTTTCAGCTTTGAAGCATTGATGGCGTAACGGCGGTCATGCCCTTTTCTGTCTTCGACATGAGCAAACCGTTCCTCGACACCGAGCTCCTTCATGATAAATGACGCAAGCTCTTTATTCGTCCGTTCATTTCCTCCGCCGATATTGTAAATGTCACCGAGTGTTCCTTTTTCCAGCACGAGCTTAATGGCGCGGCAATGATCTTCGGCGAACAGCCAGTCTCTGATCTGCATCCCGTCGCCGTACAGCGGAACCGGCGTGCCGTTTACGGCATGCCTGATAATGGTCGGAATCATTTTCTCGTGATGCTGGTACGGCCCGTAATTGTTGCTGCATCTTGTAATGATGGCAGGAAGCTTATGGGTTCTCACGTAAGACATGACGAGCAGGTCTGAGCTTGCCTTGCTGGCGGAATACGGATTGTTCGGAGAAAGCGGCGTCGTCTCCGTAAAAGCGGGATCATCCGGCGCCAAATCTCCGTACACCTCATCTGTGGAAATGTGAATCAGCCTGCCGGCTTTTCCCTGTAACACCGCGTCCGCCAGTCGGTATGTGCCCATCACATTTGTTGTGATAAACGGCTCTGCCTGATTTATGCTTCTGTCCACATGGGATTCAGCCGCAAAATGAATGACAGCGTCATACATTTGGGAAAAGACTTTGTCAATGTCCTCTTTTTCAGAAATGTCACCTTTGATAAAACGGAAACGGCCGTTCTTTTTTAAGGCTTCTATTTCAAGCGGCCTGCTTGCATACGTGAGATTATCCAGGACGGTAATCTGCGCGTCCGTTTCTTTCAGCATCATCTTTGTAAAGGTAAGGCCGATAAATCCGGCGCCCCCTGTAATTAAATATGATTTTGGCATGATTAATGCTCCTGTCCTTTCTGTAATGCCTGATGCGCCAGGCTTCCGGCGAGGTAGAGCGATTCATGCGTGCCCGCATCCACCCACCAGCCCGTTAACACATCATACGTCAGCTCACTGTGTTCAATGTATAAATTATTGACATCCGTAATTTCCAGTTCGCCGCGTTTTGAAGGGGAAATTTGTTCAATATAGGAAAACACTTCTGCGTCGTACATGTAGATCCCTGTGACGCATAGTCTGGTCGGCGGCTGCTCCGGCTTTTCAATGATCGACTTGATCCGTTTGTTTTTCTCATCAATCTCGGCGATGCCGAAGCGCTCCGGATCGTCCACTTCTTTCAGCAGCACTTTCGCTCCTTTTCCCTGCTTTGCGAAACGCTCCGTATAAGGTTTTAATGAATCTTCAAAAATATTATCTCCCAAAAGCAGAACGAACGGATCGCGACCTGTAAATCGCTTTGCGTATGATAAACCGTCGGATATGCCGGATGCGGCTGGCTGAACCTGATATGTGATTGAGACGCCGAGCTCTTCTCCGGTTTCGAGAAGTTTATGAAATTGCGGAATATATTCTTTTTGTGTAATCAGCAAAATATCTGTAATCCCCGCTTCTTCCAGCTTCATGACCGACCAGTAAATCATCGGATATGGACCGACAGGGAGTAAATGCTTATTGACCGCTTTTGTCAGCGGCATAAGGCGTGAGCCGGTGCCTCCGGCTAAGATAACACCTTTCACATGAACACTTCCTTACGTGTGGTTTTATCACAAATCATAAAGAATCGCCGCCGCCCGTTTGATGCCCCTGCCGTCAACCAGCGGCTTTCCGTTTTGATGAAGTCCGGTCCGCATCGGATAATCAGCGGCCATGTCAGACATATGCCGTGCGAGAACGTCCGCTGATATGCATTCACCAAGGCCGAGATGAACGGCGGCCCCCCGTGCGACGAATTTTTCCGCCGTCTCAGTTTGATGCTCCACTTGAGAAAGTACGATGCAGGGCACACCTGTACAAATGGTTTCATATAAAGTGATCCCGCCGGACACGACGGCCATATCAGCCCTCGAAAGAAGCGCGGCCATGTCATTTGTCTGCCTTACCATCTCGGCATAAGGCATTTGTGTAAGATGCGCGCGCACGTCATCAGCATGAGCCGCGGCGCCGCCCATGACGATGATCACTCGTTTTCGATGAATGTCGGGGATGCGGCGGCATGCTTCCATCACTTTAAAGACAAGCTTCTTCGGGTCGCTTCCTCCTAATGAGACCAATATGGTCCGGCATTCTTTATTCAGCTGATAGAGCTGCTTTGCTTTTTCAAAACCCGGATGAAGAATCATATATTCCGGGCCTTCATATACAGCGGCGCTGCCCATTTGGACCGTCCGGCTTTTCAGCCCTCCGTAAATGCCGTTTATAACGGCATCGCATAAATGAATGACATGTTCCCGTTTTTCTTCAAATAAGACGATGCGTGCCGATGAATGCTTTTTGACTTCCTCTAACCAGTCACACGGCATATCGAGCAGATCGAATATGAGAAGGTCAGGAGCCTGCCTGTTTATTTCCCGGACAATAAATTCCTTCTGTCCCTTGTCAGGCTTGATGATCACTTCCCATTGATCAGATGACAGATAAGAAGAAGCCTCTTTATTTGTGTAGAACGTTATTGAGCAATTGTTCTTAATGGCACCGGCAAGCAGCTTCATCCGGACCGCGTGCCCCATGCCGATGTCACGGCCCCCGTCAGCGAAAATCAGAACCCGCATGCTAATCAGCCTCTTTTTGCCGGATCATTTGATTAATGGCCCTGAGCTCCGGATCACTATTCAGCAGATGGATCAATTCTTTTGCCGGAATATCAGGACGCGAGCCCGCTTTTACGTACAGCTCGCGGGCCAGCCTGTAGTCCTCTTCTGTATCGACGGTCATCCGCAAGTGAGGAGCCCGGAGTTCCTGCGGGGGCTCAGGAAAGAGAAGCCGGTACCTCTCAGGAGATTCTCTTATTAAAAGCGTGACATGTTCCTGGTATTTGTCCGCCAGCGTTTTGTCGGCATTGATCTCCGTTAAAAGTCGCGCGTTTACCGCCTCGCCGCCGATGCCGAGCGGTGTACCGCAGATATACGTGTAGTCTGCGTGCTGATCTAAATGCGATTGAATCAGAAAATCAAGCAGCGAAGGGTCGACAAACGGGTTATCCCCCGTCAGTCTGACTGCGATGTCCGGTTTAACTTGTTCGATGACTTGTGAAAACCGGTCAAGCACGCGCTGCTCGCTGCCGCGGTGCACACGGTAGTTCTTGCTGAGGCAGTGCGCAGACAGAATGTCGTCGGTCTTGCTGTCAGACGCGGCGACGATCAGATTATCCCGCGATTGATCATAATACGCGCTTTGCCGAACCCTTTTGACAATCATATCGAGGATCGTATACCCGCCGATCGGTTTCAGCACTTTACCGGGAAGACGCCCGCTTCCCATCCGCGCCTGAATGATAAACAAAATGTCAGTCATCATATGGGCTGCCTTTCGTCAAAAGGTCATCCCAAGTGATGCCCGTGTCAGCGGGGATATCCCTGACCGCACGCGTCCCGTCAGTTAAAAGTTCAAAATATCTCGGGTGGAGCCCCTGCGGTTTTTGGCCGGGACGAAGGACGGCAAGGTTTTCCGCCGTAAAACATTCGCCTTTTTGAATCGGCGCTGTTGAAAAAATGCCTCTGTAAGCGAACCTTCTGATATCTCCTTCAATCGGTGTCGTGGTTTTATGGGAGCTTCCCGACAGCACTTCCGGCACCGAAGCGTGATGCCCCTGCCGCAGCTCCGCTTCAACTGAGCGGATCGCCGCAACCATTTGTTTTAATTCATCCGGATTGAGGGCGAAGGAGTGATCAGCACCGGGCAGGTTTTTATCGATCGTAAAATGCTTTTCAATCAGTTTCGCTCCGAGCCTGACAGCCGCGCACGGCACATCATACGGATGGGCGCTGTGATCGGAGAAACCGATCACAGCATCCGGGAATGCAGCGGCAAGCATGGGAATGACGCTCAGATTGCTGTATTCAGGCGGCGCGGGATATTTCGCTACACAATGCATGATCGCAATTTCTGTGTTCCCCTTGCCGGTAATGGTTTGATAAGCCTCCTGAATATCTGAAATATCAGCACCCGCGGTGGAAAAGATAATCGGTGTCTTCAGTCCCGCAACATATTTCAATAACGGCAGATGATTCAGCTCGTAGGAGGCGATTTTAAAGGCTGAAGGGGAAGTCGCATACAGTAAGTCGGCAGAGCCTTCGTCACAGACCGTGCTTAAAAACAGCACGCCTTTTTTCTTACAATATTCAAGCAGCGGTTCGATCCACTCGGGGGGCATTTCCATTGATTGCACTAAAGAAAAAATAGAGACGTTTTTTCCCGCAGCGGTTTTGTACAAGCCGGGGTCTTTCTGATACATTTTGTCAGCCTGAAACATTTGGAACTTGACCGCGTCCGCGCCGGCCTCACTGGCCGCATCTATCAATTCAAACGCCTGGCTCAGTTTTCCGTCATGATTAATTCCGGCTTCGGCAATGATGAATACGGGCGAACCTTCGCCGATTGACTTCGTTCCGATTTGGCATGATGCCATCAGTCCGCCTCCTTCCCGGGCCACACATGATAGTAGTAATAGGACGCATCCGCTTTAAATCCCATTCTTTCATACAGGCGGATGGCTCTTACATTGTGGAGCTGCGTTCCCGCTGATACAGTCTTATGCTGAAAGCGCAATGATTGTTCAATCACATGCGCCGCTAAATGGAATCCCGCTCCTTTTCCTTCAAATCCCGGCTTTACCGCCATCAGATCAAGGACGAATTCATCGCCTTTAGACAGCCCCTGAACAAAGCCCACGGTCTCTCCCTTATATGTGGCGGCGAATTGTAACGAAGCTCTGCCTTCCGCATTATTCCGCGCCCACTCTTCAAACAGGCGGTTTGCACTTTCATAGCTGAGATGGGGGTCTTGATAATACCTGCTTTTTGTAAAGGCGTCGCGGGCCAGCCGGCTGATCGCTTCCGTGTCGCCGGGTCCGGCTTCTGTAATCTCAAATGGCGGCGTGCTGTTATAAACACGCACCGGACTGACGAGCTTGAGAAGACTCCCTACAAAATAAGCGTTCGGAAGCTGCTGAACGACCTGCATCGCGCCGATATCTTCAGCCGGTATTTTAATAAATATAAAATCAGTGCCTGCCGCCCGCCTTGCCGCGTAAAATTCCTGAAACAGCCTTTTAAGCTGACCGGCGCTGTTTGCGGCTGCAAGCTTCACATTGATGATATTTTTTCGGAACAATTGACTTTCCCACGAAGAGTTTTCATATAAAATCACGCCTTGAAGGCTGTTTTCTTCCAATAAACAGAGCGACGATTCATAGGCTTCCGGCTGAATGCCCTTCTGATGCAGGAAGGTATGAATCATGTCCTGCGCAAGATTTTCCCTCAGTCTGTACACCTAATCAGCCCCTTTGACGATATCCGTAACGGCTGCAATGACGTATTCAACGTCGTCATCTGTCATTGACGGATAAAGAGGGAGTGACACGGTGCGGTGATAATACGCTGCAGCGGCCGGAAAGTCAGTTTCCTTATACCCGTACGTTTTTTGATAATACGGATGGAACGGAACCGGAATAAAATGAACACTTGTGCCGATATTATATTGGTCTTTTAAAGCGGAAATCAGATCGTTCCGGCTGACCCCGGCCTCCTGCTCCTCTATTTGAAGAACATACAGATGCCATGCATGCCGTCCGTCATCACTGACATGCGGGATGGTCAGCCCTTTCATGTGTCTGAAGGCGTCCTGGTAGCGGCTCGCAATGTCGGCTCTTCTTTGCTGCATGCTGTCAATCCGTTTCAGCTGATGAAGCCCAAGCGCTGCCTGAAGATCAAACATATTCATTTTATAGCCGGGCGTTTCGACCTCGTAGTACCAGCTTCCGTTTGAAGAATAGCGGTTCCACGCGCCTTTGCTCATGCCGTGAAGGCTGAGCACCCTGATCTGATCGGCGAGCCCGTCATCGTCCGTCGTCAGCATGCCGCCTTCACCGGTTGCCAGGTTTTTTGTCGCGTAGAAGCTGAATGCCGTCGCATCGCCGATTGATCCGATCATTTTCTGTTTATACGTGGTATACACGGCATGTGCGGCATCCTCTAAGACAAATAACTGATGCTTTTCGGCAATGGCCAGAATCTGATCCATATCACACGACTGGCCGGCGAAATGAACGGGTACAATCGCTTTTGTCCGCGGGGTGACGGCCGCCTCAATTTTTTTAGGGTCCGCATTCAGCGAAAGCGGATCGATGTCAACAAACACCGGAACGGCGCCTGTGTGCACGATTGTATTGGCCGTTGAACTGAACGTCACGGCAGACGTGATGACCTCGTCGCCGGGACCGATCCCTTTCGCTTTCAGGGCCAAAAACAAAGCGGCGGTACATGAGTTCAGCGCGATCGCGTGCTTTGCCCCCGTCCAGGCGGCAAAGGCTTTTTCAAACGCCTCTACTTTCGGTCCCTTTGAAAGCCAGCCCGATTCAAGCGTATCAATAACCTCCTGAATTTCGTCCTTCCCGATCATGGGCAATGAATAGGGAAGAAAAGCTGATCTTTTTTGCACCATTTTCTTTGCGCTCCTATCTTTTTTATGAAGGGTCAACCCGTCTGAAGCTGACTCCGGTTTTTTCCTGAAGCACTTGGCATAAAGCGGCAAGCGAATCCTGAACCGGGTAGTTCGCGGCGACAAAAGCACGGCGCGCCTGTTCCGCTTTTTGATATTCTGCGGGGCTTTCGCATATCCGGATTAATTCCTGAGCAAGTGCCTGCGGGTCCTCAAAGACAAATTCTCCAAGTGAGTGATAATAAGGGTATCGGCGGGTTCCCGCTGATTTTCCGATCAGCACGGGCTTTTGAAACAGCATCGCTTCAAGACCGACCGTTGATGTCTGTGTCACCGCAGCGTCAACATACGGGAGAATATCATACAGCTCCATCTCTTTTTTGATGATTTTGCCTGCTTTATATTTCCGCAGCACCTGATTGTAAGCATCCAGCTTGTTTTTGCCGATTTCCCACGGATGCGGTTTAATAATGAGCTGCATGTTCTTTTGGCCGGCAAGCTCTTCAAGCACTCCTGTATAAAATTCATCAGAAAACGGCTGCGTGGCGATCAGCGCCGTCCGCTGTGACGGGAGAAAAGAAAGTTTGCGGTAAAACGTGTCCTGATCTATCGGCTCTCTTGAGAAAATCTCGTCGAAACGGGGATGCCCCGTGATGATGATTTGTTCATCCCTGCAGCCTTTTGCTTTATACCACTCCGCTTCATAAGCCCCGAATACGGCCTGATAGTCCGTAAATACGGGCAGAAACGCTTCATCTCCCATAAGCGCTCCGTGCTGCAGACAGATGCTGACGGCGTTTTTTTTCGCGCACGTCAGCGCCAGCACAC